>CAYTKN010000030.1:22977-36361 GCA_964438505.1 uncultured Burkholderiales bacterium | reverse complement strand
GCGTCGCGACGTTCTCCTTCTACCTGGTGCTGTTCGTCGCCGGAGCCAACGACGTGCTCGCCGCGCGCCTCGACCTGGCGGTCGACGAGGTCACCGTGGTGTTGCGGGTCCTCGCGCTCACCCTGCCGGTGGCGGCCGGGCTGGTGGCCCACCGCTGGGCTCGTGCCCTGCGGTCGGCGGACCCGCCGCCCGGACCGCACGACGAGGCCGACAGCGGAAGCGCCGGCGACGACCTCACCGCGTCGGGATCCGGTCGAGCCCCCGGGCGCGCGCCGGGGAGTGGCGCGCCTCGCGCACCAGGAGACGGGTGAAGAGCGCCACACCGGCTCCGACGAGGAGCGCTCCCCCGGCCACCCACATGACGCCGCCTCCCACCTGCTGGTCGGCCAGGGTGTGCACGTCGTACCAGGGGCGCCCGGAGAAGACCAGGAGGGCGGACAGCGCCCCGGCCTGCACGGCCGTGACGAACACCGCCACGACGACGGCGGGAGAGCGCTCCTCGACGACGTGCGACCAGAACGCGAGGGCGGTCCCGAACAGGCCGGCGTGCTCGAGGAGGTGGACGCCTCCGGAGCTCCATCCGGCCTCGTAGAGCACCGGCCAGTGCCAGAGCCACAGCATCCCGGCGTTGGCTGCCACAATCAGCGGTCCGAACCGGTGGCCGAGGCGCGCGGCAGCCGGACGCCACCGGCGGGGCCAGGGGCGGGACCACGCCACGAGGCCGGGAGCGACGACCCAGATCAGCACGTGCTGGACCATGTGGGCGGTGAACGAACCCTCGAAGGGAGCGACGCCCGCTGCGACGAGCACGACGATGCCGAGGCCTCCCCTCACGCCGAGCACGGGTCCACCACGAAGGCCGGGAAGCCTTCCAGCAGGATGAGCGCCAGACCGAGCGAGCTGAGGAGCACGCCGACGCCGGCCATGAGCCGTTCGCGCCCGGGGACGTCCCACGCCTCGGTGTCGGCGTCGCCGGTCCGCTGCCACACTCGCACGCCGACCGCCACCGACACTCCCGCGCCGACCGCCGTCACCGCCGTCGTGAGGTGCACGGCCCAGAGGAGCCCGTGGGAGCAGGCCGCGCCCACCAGACCCGTGGCGACGAGCAGGTGCGCTCCCCAGGCGACCAGACCTCCCCACATCGCGACCGACAGCGACGCGAGGCGTGCCGCGGACCTCCCGCGCAGCACCTCGACGGCCTCGGAGCGCTCGGGACGACCCGTCGCCTCGCTCATCCCACCGACACCGACAGGTAGAGGGTGGCGTACACGGCGACCCAGACGATGTCGACGAAGTGCCAGTACATGGCGGTGAGCTGCACGCCGAGGTGCTCGCCGGCCCGGTAGCGACCGAGCACCGCCCGGGTCCACGTGAACGCGACCATCGCCATCCCCACGAGCAGGTGGAGGGCGTGGGCGTTGGTGACGGTCCAGAACGCCGAGGTGTACGAGTTGAGCCCGGGGCGCTCCCCCTCGGCCCACAGCGTGCGGGCCTCCTCGACGTGGCCGACGAAGAAGAGCGCCGCGAGGAGGAAGGTGGCGCCCAACCCCCACACGAGCCGGCGCCGGTCGCCGCGGCGCGCGCCGCGCTCCGCGAGGAGCATGGGGAGGCTGCTCGAGAGCAGCACGACGCTGCGGACCCCCGAGACGGCGAGCTCCGGCTCCGCCACGCCGACGGGAGGCCACTCGGTGGCCTGGGCCCGGAGGAAGAGGTACACGAAGAGCAGCAACCCGAAGAACATCGCCTCGGTGGCGATGAAGAGGACCATGCCCCACCAACCGAGGGGACGAGCGTCGGGCCGCCAGTCGATGCGAGCCCGGAGCTGCTCGGTGGCCGCGACGTCGCTCATCCGGCCGCCCCTTCGCTCATCCGCTCGGCGTGCTCACGGGTCTGCTCGAGGCGCTCCTCGTCCGCCTGCCACAGCCACACCCCGATCACCGCCGCGGCCACCAGGGCACCGGCCACGCCGACCGCGAGCGACTCGACCAGCAGGCCGACGAAGAAGACCGTCGCCCCGAAGGCGAGCACGACCGGCCACACGCTCGGCCCGGGCATGGACAGCACCTCGACGCCGTCGCCGTCGAGCACGGTCGTGGCGACGGCCTCGTGCTCGGCGTCGTCGGGTCCGACGAGGTCGCGGTCACGGACGACCTCGACCCACCGGAGCCGACCTCGCGGCGCGTCCCAGAGTGGGTTGCGGCCCTCGACGACGGGAACGGCGGCGAAGTTGTAGTCGGGCGGCGGCGACGCCGTCGTCCACTCGAGCGAGTCGGCCCCCCACGGGTCGGCGGGAGCCGGAGCGCCGCGGAGGCGTCCGGCCACGAGGTTGACGGCCGTCACGACCACCCCGGCCGCGAACACGAAGGCGCCGACGGTCACGACGAGGTTGAGCGTCTCCCAGCCGAGGCCCTCCCGGTAGGTGTACACGCGCCGCGGCATCCCCAGGAGGCCGAGGACGTGCATGGGGAAGAACGCGAGGTTGAAGCCCACCGCCATGGTCCAGAAGCTGACCTTGCCCCATGCCTCGTGGAGCATGCGCCCCGTCATCTTCGGGAACCAGTGGTACAGGGCGGCGAAGACCGGGAACACGACCCCACCCACCAGCACGTAGTGGAAGTGGGCGACGACGAAGTAGCTGTCGTGGACCTGGAGGTCGAAGGGCAGCACCGCGACCATCACGCCGGTCACGCCGCCGAGCAGGAAGATGACCAGGAATCCGAGGCTGAACAGGTACGCCGTCGTGTAGCGGGGACGCCTGCCCTGCCAGACGGTGGCGATCCACGCGAAGAACTGCACGCCGCTGGGGATGGTGATGAGCAGGCTGGCCATGCCGACGAAGCTGGCGGCGAGGAGCGGGAGGCCGGCGGCGAACATGTGGTGCACCCAGACGCCGAACGACAGGAACCCGACCGCCACGAGCGACGCCGCGATCCACAGGTAGCCGACGACGGGACGGCGGGCGAAGGTCGGGATGATCATCGAGATCATCCCGGTCGCCGGGATCAGCAGGATGTAGACCTCGGGGTGGCCCCAGATCCAGAACAGGTGCTGGTACAGGAGCGGGGCCCCGCCGCGGGTGGCGTCGTAGAAGGCCATCCCGAAGATGCGGTCGAGCTCGAGGAGCACCTCGCCGAGGGTGATCGCCGGCAGGGCGAAGAGGATCATGGCGGAGGTCACCAGCACGCTCCACACGAACAGTGGGAGGCGGTTGAGCGACATGCCGGGCGCCCGCAGCCGGAAGATGGTCACGAGGAAGTTGACGGCCCCGAGTGTCGTGGACACGCCGACGAAGGTGATCCCGAGCGCCCAGAAGTCGAGGTTGACGCCGGGCGAGAAGCGCGGTCCGGTGAGGGGCACGTAGGCGAACCAGCCGCCGTCGGGGACGGTGCCGAACAGGAAGCTGGCGTAGAGCAGGAGCCCGCCGAACAGGTAGATCCAGTAGCTGAGGGCGTTGAGCCGCGGGAACGCCATGTCGCGAGCCCCGATCTGGAGCGGCACCAGGTAGTTGCCGAAGCCGGCGAGCACGGGCGTGTTGAACAGGAAGATCATCGTCGTCCCGTGCATGGTCATGAGCTGGTTGAACGCCTCGGCGTCGATCACGCCCTGTTCGGGACCGGCGAGCTGGAGGCGCATCAGCAGCGCCTGGACGCCGCCGACGAGCAGGAACACGAGCGCGGTGACGACGTAGCGGTAGCCGATCCGCTTGTGGTCGACGGTGGTGAGCCACCCGGGGATCCCGGGCGTGTCGGCCCAGAGCCGGCCGAGGACGCCGTCGCGCTCGGCGCCGCTCGGCTCGACGCGCGAGTCCGGGGGCGTCGTGACGAGGGTCATCTCGCGCGCGCCACGGGCGCCGTCGGCTGCGCCGCTCGCGGTATGGCCCGCGGTGTCATTCGAGGCTCTCGAGGTAGGCGACGACGGCGCCGGCGTCCCGCCCGTCGAGGTCGACGGGCGGCATGAGGCTGCCCGGCTTGTGCGCCTGGGCGTCGAGGATCCACGAGGCGAGGTTGTCGCGGGTGTTGTCGAGGACGCCGGCACCGAGGGTGCGGCGCCCTGCGAGGTGGGTCAGGTCGGGGCCGAGCTCCCCGCCGGCTTCGGTGCCGCGGATCGTGTGGCAACCCGCGCAGGCGCCTGACTCGAACACCTCGAGCCCCCGCTCCTCCTGCGCGGTCGTGGGTTCCTCGGCGTCGCGGGCCTGGCCGGCGAGCCACGCCTCGTACTCGTCGCGGGGATGGGCCACGACGAGGGTCGCCATGTTGGCGTGCTGGATGCCGCAGAACTCGGCGCACTGGCCGTAGTAGGTGCCGGGGCGGTCGGCCTCGATCACGAGGGTGTTCTCGCGGCCGGGCACGAGGTCCTTCTTGCCGGCGAGCTCGGGGATCCAGAAGCTGTGGATCACGTCCTCCGAGGTGAGCCGCAGGGTCACCGGCTCGCCGGCGGGGATGTGCAGCTCGTTGGCGGTGACCACCCTGGTGCCCGGGTACCTGATCTCCCACCAGTACTGGTGGCCGACCACCTCGACCTCGACGTCGCCGGCCTCGCTCTCGACGGCGTCGATCGCGTCGACGGCGAAGACGGCGAGGGTGACGAGCACCGCGAGGGGGAGGACCACCCCGCCACCGAGCACGAAGCGCCGCTCGATCGGAGCGAGGCGGTCCCCCGCGCCCCCGTCCACGGAGCCGGAGTCGTCGGGGTCGGGGTCGGGGTCGCGCCGCCGGGTGAGCGCCCGGGCGAGGAGCACGACGACGAGGAGCACGACGGCGCCCGCCAGCCCCAGCATCATCCACCACAAGCTCGCCGCTCGCTCGGCTCCGGGGCCGCCCGGATCGAGGGTGGACGGCGCGTCGCCGCCACACGCCGCGAGGACCACCAGCCCCGAGAGCGCAGCGCCGACGCGCACCGGTTCAGACCCCCGGCCGTCGGTGATGTGTCCTGGCGCTCGCGCCGCCGCCGAGCAGCGAGCGAGCCGAGATCGTCACCCCCAACCGCCTCGTGTACGACTCCCGGCATGTGACGGACCCGCCGGTCTCCCTCGACCCGGGTCGGCACGCCGCCACCGTCCGGGCCCTCGACTGCGCCGGGTACGAGTCCGGGGAGGCGCGCGGCGAGGGCACGTTCACGTGGGTGTTCGAGGTGTTCTGAGCGACGGCGGCTCGCGGAGCGGCGACACCGTCGGCGCGTACCCGCGGGACCTCGGTGGGAAACGGCGTGCCGGCGTCGGCCGCTTTGGTGCGTACCGCCGACGGCGGGCTGCACTGCGGACATCTGCTCCGTGCCGTCCTCGACGACGCCATCGAGGTGGAGATCCCGCAGGCGAGCCCGGGGACGAACTCACGCCCGTCGTCGTGCGATCAAGCCGCGGCCGCCGTCCCGTCTCCCGCGTCGCCCGCCACGGGCCGCTGCCGGTCGGCGAGCTCGAGTCGCCTCGTCATCGCCTCGACGTCCCTTCTGAGCCTCAAGAGGGTCAGAAGGGCCGCAGCGACGGCGAGGGAGAACAGCGCGCCGAGCCCGGCCACCACAGCGATCGCGGATGCCGAGAGCCACACCGTCGGGTCGAGAGGATCCGCGGCGCCGAACTGTTGGACAACCCCGAGCGCTCCGAGAAGGAGGAATGCGACTGCCACCACCTCGAGGGCGAACACGCTGACGCGGATCACCTTCCGAGCCATGGCGTCTCGTTCGACGCTCGGAGGGGCGCCGGCGTCGAGCCGGCCGCTCAGAGCTCGTCCAGCTCGCATCAACGACGACGAGGCGCGCTCCACGGCCCGCGCAAGACCGTCAGCGCGATGTTTCCGTTCGCTCGGAGTCGTGGCCGTCGACATCCGTCTTCTCGTACCCCTTCTCACCCCGGACGCAAACGAGACCCGTGCGCCGGGGACCTCACCCCCGCGTGGGGTGTCATCCTGTACCGGCCATGGTCGTCGTGGTCGTGCTCGACGTCGTGGTCGTGCTCGACGCGCGGGTGGTGGTCGAGGCGTCGGGCTCCGTCGTGGTGGTGGTGCTGCTCGTGGTGGTGCTGCTCGTGCTGGTGGTGCTGCTCGTGGTCGTCGTGGACGAGGCGGTGCTCGGCGGTGTCCACTGGTGCAGGATCTCGAGGTCGAGCGCCTCGGGGGACGCCGACAGGAGAGGAAGTGGCTCGACGCCCCGCAGGATCTCGCTCATCGCTTCGGCAAAGATCCGAGCCGGAAAGGAACCACCGGTGACCCGTGTGCCGTGCACGGTCCTCATGGGCGAGTTGTCGAGATGTCCGGTCCACACCGCCGTGGCGAGCTGTGGCACGTACCCAACGAACCAGGCATCCCGGTACTCCGACGTCGTGCCGGTCTTGCCGGCAACGGGCCGCTCGAGGGCGGCGGCTCGACCCGTCCCCGTGCGAACCACGTCTGTCAGCGTGCCGTTGAGGATGCCGATCTGCTCGCGTTCGAAGGCGCGCTCGCGTTCGGGATCCGCTTCGTACACGACGTCGCCGTCGCGGTCGCGGATCCGGACGATGGAGTAGGGCTCGGCCTGCACTCCCCCCGAGGCGAACGTGGCGTAGGCCGTCGCCATCTCGAGCGGCGAGACGCCGGGGTCGAGGCCGCCCAGACTCGCGGCGGGCACGGGGAGCAGCTTCTCGTCGATGCCTGCGTCCCGGGCGGCGTCCACCACCGCCTCGGGGCCCACTTCGAGACCGATGTCCATGAACACGGTGTTGACCGAGCGAACGAGCGCTTGGTCGGCGTCGAGGAGCCCGTAGCCACGGCGCGAGTAGTTGCTGACCTCGAACTCCCGGTCGTCGAGCTCGAACGTGCGCGGCGAGGAGCTGTCGAATCGACTCGACGGGTGGATGCCGTCGCGCAGCATCGCCAGATACGCGATCGGCTTGAACGCCGAGCCGGGTTGGCGGCGTGCCTGCGTGGCGACGTCGAACTTCTGGTCCTCGAAGTCACGGCCTCCGAACAACACGCGGATCGCGCCGTCGCCGGGAACGACCGACACCACCGCGGAGACCGGGTCGTCAGGCTGGTCGAGCGTCTCCGTCACCGCCCGCCTCGCCGCGGCGTGAGCCCTCGCATCGAGCGTGGTCTCGATCGTGTAGCCGCCCGTCAGAATCTCCCGGCGGCGGGCCTCGACCGTCGGACCCAACTCGTCGAGCGTGGACGCCTCCCGCTTCACGTGCTCCACGAAGTGCGGAGCGATGGCGTCCTGCTCGGACTCGGGCTTCACGCCCAAGGGCTCGGCGATGCCCTCCTCCGCTTCCGCTGCGGTGATCCAGCCCTGCCTCTCCATGAACCGCAGAACGTGATCACGACGGGCTCGCGCTCGTGCCGGTCGGTCGCGAGGGTCGAGCCGCTCCGGAGCCCGGATCATCCCGGCGAGCAAGGCGCTCTGCTCGAGTTCCAACTCCCGTGCCGAAACACCGAAATAGTCCTGGGCGGCCGTCTCGATGCCGTAGGCAGCGCTGCCGAAGTACACCTGGTTCAGATACCGCTCGAGGAGCTCCTCCTTGCTGAACTGCTCCTCGAGTCGGGTGGCGTAGAGGACCTCCGTCACCTTGCGAGTGATGGAGCGGGCGCTGTCCGTGTAGTTGAGCTTCGCCAACTGCTGCGTGATGGTGGATCCGCCCTGGGTATCGCCCTGCAACGTGCGGAGCGCTGCTCGTCCGACGGCGAACAGGTCGAAGCCGGCGTGCTCGAAGAATCGGGCGTCCTCGGCGGCGAGCACCGCGCGAGGGAGGTGCGCGGGCAGCTCGTCGAGGGGGATCGGCTGCCGGTGCTCCACGTCGTCGAGCTGCGCGAGCAGCGTCCCCTCGTCGGAGACGACACGTGTGGTCGCGGCGAGCGTGTCCAGCTCCTCGAGTGTGGGAACGACGGGCTCCGCCACCACGGCCAAACCGGTTCCCACGAGCTCGCTCGCCCATGCGGAGAGGCCGCGGGCGCCGCCGACGACCAGCGCCACCAAGGCCGTCGCCGTCACCAACCGCCAGACGGCACGCCGGAAGCCCGGAGCGAGAGCCATCCGTTCCCCTACTTCTCGACGGACGCGATCGGTGAGATTCGTCGCCTGCCAGCGCCATCTCCCACGTCTCGGACGCGTACGAGCACCTGCTGCCCGACGCAGTGGGCAACGATGGTCCGAGCGACGACCAGCGGAGGAAGCCTCTGGTGGCCCGCCCACTGCGACATCGGAGTCGTGCCACCGGGCGCCCGATCAGCGCTACACATGCGTCGCGTCGATCTTCGGGTCACGAGTCCTCGACTCCGCGGCCCGCCGAGCCGTATCTCCGAGCTCGTCGACGAGATCTCCTCGCATCCTCTCGAGTCGGTCCGTCGCGGCGTCGTGACCGGGCCAACTCCGGGCACGTTCCAGGTGCCGGGTCACCTCGATGATGCGCAACTCCAGACCCTGCATGCGGTCGGCGACGTGGGGATCGACGAAGCCGTCCACCGTCTCCCTACCCACGAGCCCGTGCACCAGCGTCGGGCACACGGAGCCCTCTGCCGACGAGGTTCCCAACGATTCGTGTCACCGGTCCTCCTCCGTATCGATGTCCTCGGGCTGCCTACCCGTTCTGGTCGGGCGTGCAACCCACCTCCGGACGGACGTCTTCGGTCGCTCGCCGACCGGGTAATCGAGCGTCATGTTCACCGAGACCGCCGAGGCCGATCGTCGGATACGGTCGATCGCAGCGCACCGAGGCGGCGCTCGAACTCCGGCGCGTCTGGATCAAGCTGCTCGAGAGCACGGAGCCGCTGCTCGAGGTCGTCCTCCGCGGTCGAATCGGCTCACCTCGCCACGACGCCGTCGTCGGCGAAGAGCGGCGCCGCACCCGCGGTGGGAAACACCACCGACGCCCCGCCGGCCGAGCCGGTCGTCCCGGGCATGGTCACGTTCGCGACCCCGGCAGGGTCGATCCGCAGGGCGAGGCGTGCGAGGGCGAAGAGCTCACGCGCCTCGAGCCCCTGCACCTCCACGTGGGCCAGCAGCGTCGCGAGCCGCTCGAGCGTCGCCGGGTAACCGGGCTCCTCGCCGCGGAATTGCTCGAGGGCGGCGAGCAGGAGCCGGCCCTGGTTGTGGGTCCGGCTGAAGTCCCCTCGGGGAAGGTTCTTGCGCGCCCGCGCGTAGGCAAGCGCCGCCTCGCCGCTCAACAGGTGCCGCCCCGGCGGGAAGTCGGCCGACGAGGCCGGGTCGCGCACCGCGACCGGGAACTCGACCCGGACCCCGCCGACGGCGTTCACCAGCCCCACGAAGCCGGCGAAGTTCGTCGTCAGCACGAGGTCGGCGCGAACGCCGGTCAGGCCGGCCACCGCCTCCGCGAGGAGCGCGGGTCCGCCGAGCTGGTGGGCGGCGGTGATCTTCTGGCGGCCGTGGCCGGGGATGCCCGTGTAGGTGTCGCGGGGGATGTTGAGGATCGTCGCCCGCTCGAGGCGGGGGTTGACCCCGACGAGGTGGAGGGCGTCGTTGCGCGCCCCCGAGAGGCCGGGTCGGTCGTCGGTGCCCGCCACGATCAGGAAGAGCGGCTGGTCGGGCAGGTCGAAGGCGTCGGCCTCGCCGACGTGGTGGACGGCGACCGATACCTGGTGGACGGCGCCGGAGGGGCTCTCCGGTTCCGCGCGGCCTGCACCGCCGAGGCCGCCGGAGACGCCCGAGCCGGCCTCCGACGCCAGGACGGCGGCCAGGAGACCCCCGGCCACGAGGGTCGAGACACCCCGTCGCATCACACGCCGGATCTGGCCGCGGCGTCCGCACCCAGATCGCGGGTCACGCTGAGCCGGTACCCGTCGATCAACCAGCGCTGCTCGTGCGGCGAGAGCACGAGGTCGCCGGTGCGGGTGATCAGCATCGGTCCGTCGGCGCCGTGCGCGACGACCGCGAGATCGAGCGTCGCGGTCACCAGCCGCGGTCTGCCGTCCGCGTCGCCGAGGACCGCCAGCTCGACGACCGCTCGCTCCACGTCGACCCCGCCGACTGCCCGATCCATGCCCTCGTCGACCAGGGTGGCCCGGTCCGGACCGGCGAGGCGGGAGCGGATCGGCTCGGTGAACAGGGATCGCAGGCGCTGCTCGCGCACGGCGCCGTCGCGCACCTGGAGGGGCCGCAGCGACGCCTCGGTGACGTAGCCGGCGATCGTCGCGGTGATCCGCTTCCGGGCCTGCTTCCCGAGCTGCTCGAGCGCGCCGCCCGGGGATCGGGTCTGCACCGACCGGATCTCGACGTCCAGCGCGTCGAGCTCGACCGTCGACGACGCCGGAGCGGTGGTCGACGAGGTCGACGACGTGGAGTTGGCCGAGGAGGAGGCGTCGGACGCCGGCTCGGGCGAGGGTGCGCCCGCGGGCGCACCCGAGAAGCCGCGCTCGGATCCGAAGAGCTCACCGGCCAGCACCACGAGTGCGAGGAACGCCACGACCATCGATGCCGACGCCATCCGACGTGCGCCACGGCGGCGGACGAGACGACCGATCGGACCGACTCGACCGACGTGCTGGGTGTCCGTCATGTGCGCCGGCCCGGGTGCGAGTCGGAGGCGAGCCGAGCGCTCCGCCTGATGTCCACGGAGTCCCGATGCCCACCCCTGGCGTCGCCGAAACGCGCGGCCCCGGAGGGCCGACCGACTCGAGGGGTCGGGGTCGGGCAGCCCGCGCCGGCGACGACGGCGTCTCCGCTTCGGCGAACCGAACGACGGGCAGGCACCCGCGGGCAGCTCCCGGGTGCTCACCGACGAGGAGCCACGTCGTCACCGCGGTCCCCCGCGTGGTATCCGTGACGTGATGCGTCGACTGTTCCTCGCCTCCCAGAGCCTGCTGTCGCTGCCGGACTTCCTGGCCGAGGAGGAGCGCGGCACGGTCGCGTTCGTGCCGACGGCCGCCGACCGGCTCGACGACACCGAGTTCGTCGACCAGTTCCGCGAGCGTCTGCGGGGCACCGGTCTCGACGTCGTGGACCTCGACCTCGACGCGCTCGACCGTGATGAGCTGGCCGAGGGTCTCGGTTCGGCCGACATCGTCGCTGTCGGGGGAGGCGACCCCTTCTACCTGCTCGAGCGCGCCCGCTCGTCGGGCTTCGCCGAGCTCGTGGTCGAGGCCGTCGACGGCGGGACGCCCTACGTCGGGATCAGCGCCGGGGCCATGCTGGCGGGACCGACCCTGGAGCCGGCGCTGCTCACGAGCCCCTTCGAAGCGCCCGAGGGCCTCGACCTCACCGCGCTGGGACTCGTCGACGCGCTGGTGCTCCCCCACGACGACCTTCCCGGCCGCACCGAGAAGCACACCGAGGCCGTGGTCGAGTTCACCGGCCGGGTGCGGCTCATCCCGCTGCGCGACGACCACGCCGTCGTCGTCCGCGGGGAGGAGATCCGCCTCGTCCCCTCCTGAGTCCCCGGGCCGTCCACAACCGGACGGCGACGCTGGCTCCGTCTCCAGGCGTGTCCTCGGCCGCCGGATCGAGCGTCGGGCGTGACTGTCGGGCGTCGCTGCCGGGCGCCCACCTCGGTGATCGCCGTCAGTCGTCCTCGTCGAAGACGACCACCACGAAGAAGCCGATGGCAGCGATGATCGCGGCCACGATCGCCACGAGGATGGCGATGGCCGGGCCGATGACGATCGGGGTCACGGCGGAGATCGTACGGAGCACACCGCGGCGCCGTCGAATCCGTGGGACGCGGATCCCCCGGACACCGACCCCAGGGACGACCCAGCGACACTGATCACGCGGCACGGATCCGTGGGACGCCGCCGTGCCCCGTATGATGCGGGCCATGGGACGAGGGAGTCGGTCACGGGTTCGCTGGAAGAACGACCGCGTCAAGAAGAAGAAGGAGCGGGAGCGCCGGAGGGCGGCCGAGCGGCGCGCGGAGCGCCGGGCCGCGAGCAGCCCGGGCTCTGCGGGCGGCAGCGACTCCGGCTCCTGACCACCAGGGGCAGGTCTCTCAGCCCCGTCATTCCCCTCCGCCGCGGATCTCCTCGCTGGACTCGACGGGGTCGTAGACCTCCGGGTCGAGGTCGCCTTCCACGTGGAGGACGCCGAGCGCTCCCTTGTGGGCGGCCCGGTAGATGGCGTGGTCGACGAGCACGTAGTCCCCGCCGTTCTCGACGGTGAGCTCCACGCCGGCCGCGCCACCCGAGGGGACGAGGGTGGTCTGGACGTTCGTGTTCACGAGGTCGAACGAGCCCTCCACGTAGACGCGGTCGAAGATCTCGCCGATGACGTGGAAGCTCGAGATCAGGTTCGGCCCGATGTTGCCGACGAACATGCGGACGGTGTGGCCCGGCTGCACGGTGGCGTCGTCGCCGTGGACGCCGAGTGCCCGCTCGCCCGCGAGGGCGCCGGGGCGCCCGTTGAACGCCACGAACGTCGGCTCCTCCAGGTTGCCGTAGCTGCCGTCGAAGGCCAGGTGGCCGGCGTCCTCGAGCGCGGTCACGCTCTCGCTGCCACCGGCCTGCGTGTACCACTCGTGCTGCATGACGTAGTACTCGTGGTCGACCTCGGGCAGCCCGCCCTCGGGTTCCACGACGACCAGGCCGTACATCCCGTGGGAGATGTGGGTGGGGATGTCGGGGAAGGCGCAGTGGTAGATGTAGATTCCCGGGCTGAGCATCTTCGCTCGCAGCTCGCTCGTCGCGCCGGGCGCGGTGTCGAGCGAGACCGCTCCCCCGCCGGGACCGGTCACCGCGTGGAAGTCCACGTTGTGCGGCATCGCCGAATCCTCGGGGTTGTGGAGGAAGAAGTCGACGGTGTCTCCGACCCGGGTGCGGATCATCGGGCCCGGCACCGCGCCGTCGAAGGTCCAGGCGTCGATGGTCGTGCCGGGCAGCACCTCGGCGACACCCTCGTGGATGTCGAAGTGCACCTCCTGGGTGATCGGACCGTCGCGCTCCACGAAGTCCGTGTACTCGCCGTCCTCGTAGCGGGTGTAGTCGGCCGAGCGCGGCAGGTCGGCGGCGTGGCGCGACACCTCGTCGATCGTCACCGGCTCGGCCGACGCGCTCACGGCATCCTCCGCGCTCCCGCTCGACGTGGCGCGTGGTGTCCCCGCGTCCGACACCTCGGTGCCCTCGCCCGCCGTGACGGTGGCGCGCCCGGAGTCGTCGTCCGAGTAGACGGCGACGCCGGCGCCCACCAGCGCGACCACCAGGGCGATGACGGCGATCGAGACGGCGGCCGTGGGCCCGAGCCTGGTGTTGGTGTCGTCGGTCATGCTCCCGCTCCAATCGCATCGGAAGGTCCCTGGTGCGAGTGTGGGGCGGGAGTCGCCGGGGCGGTCAGGGCCGGACGCCAGGATCGGAGGGGACGTTCTCCGTGACGATCGGGCCGAAGGTCACGAACCCGACCCGTGACCCACGCCACCGATCCCTCGCTCGCCGTCCCCCGGAGCCGTCCCCCGGAACTTGGCTTCTTTGCTGTCGTATGA
>CAYTKN010000030.1:0-22967 GCA_964438505.1 uncultured Burkholderiales bacterium | reverse complement strand
CACTTGGCCTCCTCGGGTCCCCATTCACTACCCAAAACACCCAATGGTCCGGGGGGAGAGGGGCGGCGAGGAGCTACATCTCCTCGCGCTCGAGGACGGCGCGGAGGAAGTCCCTGGTGCGCTGCTGCTCGGGCTCGGAGAACATCTTCGCCGGGGGCGCCTGCTCGACGACCTTCCCCTCGTCGAACATGATCACCCGGTCGGCGACCTCCTTGGCGAAGCCGATCTCGTGGGTGACGAGGATCATGGTGGTCTCGCCGGCCTCGGCGATCTGCCGGAGCACACCGAGCACCTCGCCCACCAGCTCGGGGTCGAGCGCGGAGGTGACCTCGTCGAAGAGCACGACCTGGGGGCGCATGGCGAGCGCCCGGGCGATGGCGACGCGCTGCTTCTGGCCGCCGGAGAGCTGCGCGGGGGGCTCGTCGGCCTTCTCGGCGAGGCCGACGAGGCGCAGCAGGTCGTCGGCCCGCTCGTTGGCCTCGTCCTTGCCGAGACCCAGCGCCTTGCGGGGCCCGATCGTGACGTTCTCCCGTGCCGTCAGGTGCGGGAACAGGTTGAAGTGCTGGAAGACCATGCTGACGTTCTTGCGCACCTGACGGACGTGCTTCTCGCGCGCCTTGACGAGCTCGCCACCGTCGCGTCGCTCGTGGTACAGGGGCTCGCCCCCGATCCACACCACGCCGTCCTGGGGGCGCTCGAGGGTCATGAGCACCCGCAGGATCGTGGTCTTGCCCGAGCCGCTCGGGCCCATGATCACGAGCTTTTCGCCGTGCGGCACCTCGAGGTCGAGCTCGTCGAGCACCACGTTGTCGCCGAAGGCCTTGACGACCTTCTCCATCCGGACCGCGAGCTTCGAGGGGGGCTCGGGCGTCCCGACGGCCCCGGCCCCGGCCTCCGTCCCGGTCGGGCTCTCACTCTCGTTCGTAGCCATAGCGTCGCTCCAGGTAGCGGACGGCGATGGCGGCGGGGATGCTCACCATCAGGAACATGATGCCCACCACGGTGAAGGGCTCGATGCCGCGGAAGAAGATGGACCGGGCGCGTCGGCCCACCGAGAGCAGCTCGACCACGCTGATCACCGTCATCTGCGGGGCGTCCTTGAAGGCGGCGACGACGTGGTTCCCGAGCGCCGGGATCACGGTGGGGATCGCCTGGGGGAGGACGACGTAGCGCCACTTCTGCACGGTCGAGAGGTTGACCGCGGTCGCTCCCTCCCACTGGCCCGTGGGCACGCTCTCGATCCCCGCGCGGTACGACTCCGACATGTACGTCGCGTAGTGCACGCCGAGGGCGAGGATACCGGTCCGCAACGGGCTGAGGGTCAGGTCGACGCTCTGGGGGAGCACGAAGAAGTAGAAGACGAGCTGGACGAGCAACGGCGTCGAGCGGATGAACTGGATGAACGCGATGGTCGGCCACGAGATGATCTTCAGCCGCTGGCGGCGCAGCAGGGCGAGGACCAGACCCAGCACGAGGGCCAGGATGATCCCGGCGACGGTCGCCTGGACCAGCACCCACAGGCCCTCGGCGAGGAACGGGACGAGGTCCCAGGCGAAGCGGGTGCTCCAGGTGACCGGCCCGGGCGGCTCGACCTGGTCGATCGAGTCCTGGGCGAGGAGGAGCCCCTGGCCGGCCCACGCGAGCAGGTGGTCCGTCATGGGCGTCACCGCCCCTCGGCGCCGCGGCCGATGTCCATGCCGCGCGAGAAGCGGATCTCGAGCAGGCGGATGAGGTACGTGATCACGAGCGCGATCACGAAGTAGAGGATCAGCGCGGCCATGAAGATGTCGAACGTGGAGTCGGAGCGGTTGCTCCGCAGACGCTGGGCCTGGAACATGATGTCGCCGAGTCCGATGACCGCGACCAGCGCCGAGGCCTTCAACTCCTCGATGAGCAGGTTCCCGTAGGGGGGCAACAGCGTCACCACAGCCTGGGGGAGCACCACGTACCGGTAGCGCTGGTAGTTGTTGAGGTTGACCGCGAGCGAGGCCTCCGACTGGCCCTTGGGCACCGACTGGATGGCGCCGCGGAACAGCTCGGTGGCGTACGCGCCCATGTTGGTCCCGATGGCGAGCACACCGGCCTGGAGCGGCGAGAGCGAGATGTCGAGGAGCTGCGGGAGCGCGAAGAACGTCCAGAACAGCAGGATGATCACCGACACGCCCCGGAAGACCTCCACGTAGGCGCGCACCACCCAGCGCAGGATCCGGAAGCGGGAGAGGGCGGCGATCCCGCCGAGCAGACCGATCCCCGTCCCGATCACGACGGCGTAGGCCGTCACCTGGAGGGTGATCTCGACGCCCTGGAGGACGAACCGCCAGTCGTCGGCGCTGAGGAGCAGCACGTCGCTCAGGAGGAGCACGTCACCTCACCTCGACCCGATGCACGGTGGTCCCCGGCCCCTCGAGGGACCGGGGACCACCGGCGTCGACGCATCGGAGCGACCGGAGTCGCTCTACTCGCCGCCGCCGTTCACGGCGGCGTCGAAGGGCTGGCCGATCAGGTCCTCGACGGTGCGGCCCTTGGCCGCCTCGAAGGCGTTGATCTCCTCGAAGAGCGGGAACTCCGAGACGAGCGGCGCGATCTCGTCGTTCTCCCGCATCTCGAGCAGCACCTCGTTGAACTCGTTGCGGGCGTCGATGTTGTCGAAGCTGAACACGTAGCCCCCGCAACCGACCTGGTCCTCGCCGTTCACCACGGGGATGAACGTCTCGGTGGCCTCGTAGCCGTCGAGCTCGGAGACCTGGTCGCGCACCGAGATCGCCGTCAGCATGAACGCGTCGATGCGACCGGAGGTGAGCGCGTCGACCATGTCGGCCTGGGTGTCGAAGCGGCTGATCTGGTCGTCGGGCACGCCGGAGTCGACGAGGTAGCCCTCCTCGACCGCGCCGGAGAGGACCCCGACGGTGGCGCCGCTGTCGATGACGCTCGAGATGTCGGTGAGGCTCTCGGGGTTGCCTTCGGGCACCGCGAACGCGTTCCCCACGCAGTAGTCGGGGTCGGTGAACGCCGCCTGCGCCGCACGGTCCTCCGTGATGAACATCCCGGCGGCGATCATGTCGAAGCGGCCCGCGTTGAGGCCGTCGATCAGCGCCCCGAAGTCGACCACCTGGGAGTCGATCTCGGTGATGCCGAGCCGGCTCAGGACCTCCTGCGCCACGACGGGGGCCTGACCGGTCGGCTCGCCGGTGTCGGGGTCGACGAAGCCGAACGGCACCTCGTCGGCGATCCCCAGGGTGATCCCCTCTTCCTGGGCCCGCTGGAACAGCTCCGACTCGACGTCGGCAGCGGCTCCGTCGTCGCCGTCACCGTCGTCGCCGTCGTCCTCGGCCTGGGTGGTCGTCGCCCCGTCCTCCGCGGCGTCGCCGTCGTCGTCGTCGCCGTCGCAGGCCGCCATCACGAGGAACATGACGGCGAGCAGGGCGACGAGCTTCAGCCAGGGACTTCGGCGAGTCGAGGACTCGCCGCTCGTCCGCGCTTCGTTCATGGTTCCCTCCCCACAGGTCGATGTCACACCCGGGAACGGACGCCGGAACCTCGTCCGAGCCTCCGGCCTCCGGAACGCCTCCCGGGTGCCTGGTCGTCCGCCCGAGCCCGGCGGGACGTGACCTGCACGACCACCGGAGGCGCCGGATCTCGTGCACGCCCTGAACCGTTCCCGCTCGGAGCAGGGGCATTCAGCCGGGACCCTACGAGGCGGTCGCCGATTCCTCAAGTGTTTCCCGGTTTCTCGGGTGCGCGTAGCGTGTGCGGCGACTGGGACCACGAGCGACGCAGGGAGAGCGACCATGCCGACGACCCGCTCCGAGCGACGGCGACCGTGACCCGCCTCGGCTTCCTGTACCCGGGCTACGCGGCCGAGGACGACTACCCGCGCATGGCCGACGCCGTCGGGGGCGTCGAGGTCGAGGTGGTCCACACCTCCGTCGGCGTCGACGCCCACCGGGTCGACGACCTCCTCGACCTCGGGAGCACGGAGCGGCTCGTGGAGGGAGCGGGCCGGTTCACGGGGTCGCTCGACGCTGCGATCTGGGCGTGCACCAGCGGCAGCTTCGTGTTCGGCTGGGACGGCGCCCGCGAGCAGGCCGCGGTGGTCGCCGACGCGCTGGGTGTGCCCGCCTCGAGCACGTCCTTCGCGTTCGTGAACGCGCTGCGCGCCCTGGGGGCGCGGCGCGTCGCGATCGCCGCGACGTACCCGCAGGACGTCGCGGACCGCTTCGCCGACTTCCTCGGCGAGGGCGGGATCGAGGTGCTGTCGGTGGGTGCCCAGGACGTCGTCACAGCGGCGGAGGTGGGCACGTTCGGTCGCGAGCGCGTCCTCGAGTTCGTGTCGGCCGGCGACCACGAGGAGGCTGACGCCGTGCTGGTACCCGACACCGCCCTGCACTCGGCGGCGTGGATCGACGAGCTCGAGGAGCGGCTCGGTCGCACCGTGCTGACCGCGAACCAGGTGTCGATGTGGGAGGCGATGCGCCTCGCGACGGGGCTGCGTCGCGTCAAGGGGCTCGGACGGCTCTTCGACCGGATCCCCTCCGGTCCGGACCACCCGGCCGGCTGAGCCGGAACCTCGGACCGCGCTCAGGCCGCGATCTCGCTCCGGGCCGCCTCGATGAGCATCTCCGTCGAGCGCGCCATGGGCTGGCCGCCACCGATGACCCAGCCCGGGTGCTCGGGATCGAGGGTCTCGGGACGGGCCGCCCGGAGCGCGGCCCACAGCGAGAGCTGGTTGGAGGTGAACACCGGCATGTCGATCTCGGCTTCGAGGTCGGCGACGATGCCGTAGGTGCGCAGCGCCGTGCAGCTCACGTAGACCGCTTCGGCACGGGGGTGCGTGGAGGCGCGCACCAGGTCGCAGATCGTCTTCTTGCTGACCGAGGCGATGTTGCGCGCCAATCCCAGGTAGTGGGTGGAGGGCACCCGGAACCCGGCCTCGTCGAGGAACGACAGCAGCTTCTGGGTGAGCGGTCGCGTGTACGGGGTCGCCACGGCGACGCGCTCGATGCCCAGCGCCTGGAACGCGGTCACCATCGCGCCGGAGGCCGTGACGGCATCGCGGGCACCGGCGTCGAGCATCGCGTCGCGCAGACGTCGCTCCCCCTCGTAGCCGTTGACGAAGCTGCCCGATGAGCACGCGTAGAGGACGGCGGCCGGGTCGAGCGACAGGAGCGTCTTGGTGGCCCTTCCCACCGTGGAGGGGCGCCCGACGTCGCGTGCGAGGGGAATGCCGACTCCCCGGTTGAGGTGCGGGGTCCGCGTGAAGTAGAGCGAGACGCCGTCGGGCAGGTACCGCCAGTACTCCCAGTCGAGGCCGAAGTCGAACGGGACGACGACGCCGATCGGGATCTGGGCGACCGGCTCGTCGTACTCGATCTCCTGGTGGAACTGCTCCGGGGGGTGGGGCGCGAGCGTCTCGAGCAGCTCCTCGTCGGGAGCCGCCGGCTCGGGAACCGGTTCCAGTGGCCTGGGCTGTGCCATCAGCGGCGCTCTCCTCGGACGGACGGGGGAACCGTCGGGGCTCTCTCGTGGAACTTCGGCACGATCAGCTCGATTCCGCGCGTCGGAACGTGAGGGTTTCACCGATCGCGCCACCTCGCCACACGTCGTTGGCGGCCGCCGCGATCTCGTCGAGGCCCTCGACGACGCTGGCGAACACGTTCGTGGGGACGAACCCGACGTCCCCGTTGATCAGCAGGTTGTTGCGTCCGTAGAAGAGCGCCAAGTCGACCACCCGCTCGCGGCCCGCGGCGCCTTGGTCGTCGGCGTACCCGTAGGCGTCGGCGGGGAGCTGACCGGCGGTGAAGTCGAAATAGCAGACGTCGCCGGGGATCGGGGTGACGGTGGGGTGCTCGAGTCCCGGCGGGTCCGAGAACGGCTCCACCATGGCGTAGATCTCGTTGCGTGCGTACTTGGCGTGGAACACCTCACCCGACTGCGGGAGGGCGTTCCACACCGCCTCGCACGTCCGGGGTGCCTGCTCGTCGAGGAGCACCGCTCGGCACCTCGCCCCACGCTGCTCCAGCTCGATCTCGATGTGTCGGGCCATGGCGCGGTGCACTCCTCCGGTCCGCCATGCTGCTGCTTCCGATAGATTGTAAACAATCGACAATCAGGGCGGTGTGACACGACGCAACCCGACGACCGGCTCCGACCCCCGAGGTGACCGATGCTCTCTCCCCTCCTGAAGCAGGCCAACGACGTGCTCGCCCTCAGCGGGGAAGGCGTCCACGTGCACGGCGACGACGGCCGCCGATACCTCGACTTCACCGCGGGGATCGGCGTGACGAGCACCGGCCACTGCCACCCGAAGGTCGTGGAGGCCGCCCGGGAGCAGGTCGGCACGCTCATCCACGGGCAGTACACGACGATGATGCACCCGAAGCTCCTCGAGCTGAGCGAGCGCCTCGAGGGGGTCGCGCCCGGCGACGTCGACAGCTTCTTCTACGCGAACGCCGGCACCGAAGCCGTCGAGGCGTCGCTGCGGCTGGTGCGCCAGGCCACCGGGCGACCCAACGTCGTGGTGATGCAGGGGGGCTTCCACGGCCGCACCATGGGCTCGCTGTCGCTGACGACCTCCAAGACCGGCCTGCGCGCCGGGCTCCAACCGATGATGGGCGGCGTCTTCGTGACCCCCTTCCCCTACGCCTTCCGGCTCGGCATGGACGAGGACGAGGCGGTCGCCTTCTGCCTCCGCGAGCTCGACAACCTGCTCGCCACCCAGACCGCGCCCGAGGAGACCGCCGCCGTCTACCTCGAGCCGGTGCTCGGCGAGGGCGGCTACGTCCCGGTGCCTCCCGCCTTCGCGCAGGGGCTGCGTGAGCGCTGCGACGAGCACGGCATGCTCCTCGTCTGCGACGAGATCCAGACCGGCGTCGGCCGCACCGGACGGTTCTGGGGCCACGAGCACCTCGGCATCCGCCCCGACGCGATCACCGTCGCCAAGGGCATCGCCAGCGGCTTCCCGATCTCGGTCTTCGGCGCGCCCCGGGCGCTGATGGAGCAGGGTTGGCCGGGCTCGCAGGGCGGCACCTACGGCGGCAACGCCGTGGCCTGCGCCGCCGCGCTCGCCACCCTGGACGTGATCGAGGAGGAGGGCCTCGTGGCGCGGGCCGAGCGTGAGGGCGACCGCCTGCTCTCCGGGCTGCGCTCCGCGGTCGGTGGCCACGCCGCCGTCGGGGACGTGCGCGGCCGCGGGCTCATGGTGGGCGTCGAGCTCGTCGACGGAGACGGAAACCCCGACGGCGACCTGGCGAACGCCCTGCTCCGCCAGGCCAACGACCTGGGGATGTTGCTGCTGACCTGCGGCGCGCAGGGTCAGGTGGTCCGGCTCATCCCGGCGCTGGTCGTGGAGGACGAGCAGGTCGACGAGGCGGTCACCATCTTCACCGAGGCGCTCGACAAGGCCGCCGCGCAGCGCTGACCACCCACCCCTGAAGCTCCTGGATGTGTGAGTGTGGTGCAGTCGTATTGACTGCACCACACTCACACATTCGTCCGCTCGTCGCAGCGAAGCCTTCGCAGTGAAGCGAGGAGGAGACGACGTGAAGATCACCGGGATCCGCACCACACCGGTCGCCGTCCCGTTCCGGGAGCCCGAGCTGTGGGCATTCGGCGGCCGCCGCGGGCTGGTCAGCATCCTCGTCGAGGTCGAGACCGACGAGGGGATCACGGGGATCGGCGAGGCGCCCGCCTATCCGACCGCGGAGATCGTGCTCGCGGTCTTCGAGTCGCTCCGTGGCCTCGTGGTCGGCGAGGACCCGCGCCGCATCGAGCGCATCGGCCAGCGCATCGACGCCGTGGGCACCTGGCACCACGTGCGCGCCACCAGCACCGCCATCGCGGGCGTGGAGATGGCGCTGTGGGACGTCCTCGGCAAGCTGAGCGGCCAGCCGCTCGTCAACCTCTTCGGCGGCCGGGTGCGCGACACCGTCGACTACTTCTGGTACCTGGTGCGCAAGGAGCCCGACGCCATGGCCGCGGACGCCCGACGCGCCGTCGAGGCGGGCTTCCGCACCCTCTACTGCAAGGTCGGGTGGGGCGACCCGGGCGCCGACGTCGAGGTCGTCGAGGCGGTGCGCGACGGGGCGGGCCCCGACGCCCGCATCCGGGTCGACGCCAACGAGGCGTGGTCGTCGGGCTCGGCGATCCGCATCGTCCGGCGACTCGAGCGCGTCGGCCTCGAGCTGATCGAGCAGCCCGTCTCGGGCCGGAACCTCGAGGAGATGGCGTACGTGCGCAGCCGCATCGACACGCCGATGCTCTCGAACGAGGCCACCTGGACCCGCGCCGACGTGTTGAACGTGGTGCGCCTCGGCGCGGCCGACGTGGTCTCGATCGACAACCAGATGGACGGCGGGCTGGCGAACATGAAGCGCGCCGCGGGGATCTGCGACACGGCGGGGATCCCGGTGGTCAAGCACAGCCTCGGCGAGCTCGCCGTGGCGACCGTGGCCGGCGCGCACCTGATCGCGTCGACGCCGAACTTCCTGCCCGCCAGCCAGTCGTACGTGGCGCTGCTGGCCGACGACCTCGTCGAGGGCGGACCGTTGCGCTACGAGGGCGGCCGCCTGGCGGTGCCCGACGGGCCGGGTCTCGGCGTGACCCTCGACCAGGACCGCGTCGAGCGCTACGCCGCCCTCTACCGAGACCAGGGCCACGAGTTCGGCTTCGCCGACCCCGACAGCCTCGCGGAGACCCCCCTCGTCCCGAAGCTCTGAGCCTCGCCCCGCCGGCGCGGCGACCCGCCTCTCACCGGTCGGGTGGCCCGGTGCCGGAGCGCCGGATCGACGGGGTCGGCAGGGTCGGCAGGGTCACAGGAGCGACGGGATCTCGGCTGGGTCCAGGTTGCCGCCGCTCACGACCGCCACCACCACCTCCCCCGGCTCGACGGGCACGCGCCCGTGCACCAGCGCGGCGAGCGCCGCGGCCCCGGCGGGCTCCGCGTAGAGCTTGGTGAGGTGCCACACCTCCGCCATCGCCTCCACGATCTCGTCGTCGGCGAGCGTGACGACGTCGTCGACGTGCGCCCGGACGGCCTCGAAGCCGTGGGTGCCGGCGTACGGCGCGGCGAGGCTGTCCACCACCGTGTCGACCCGGTCGAGGCGCACCGGCTCCCCGGTGTCGAGCGACGCGCGCATCGCCGCCGCGCCCTCCGGCTCCACCCCGTAGACCCGGCATCCGGGCAGGCTCCCGGCGATCGCCGTCGCCACCCCGCCGATGAGGCCACCGCCGCCGACCGGCACCACCACCACGTCGGCGTCGGGCACCTGCGAGGCGATCTCGAGGCCGACGGTGCCCTGCCCCGCCACGACGAGGGGGTCGTCGAAGGGATGGACGAGCACCAGGCCGCGCTCCTCGCGCAGCCGCTCCATCTCCTCGAACGCGGCGCGGACGTCGCCGTGGAGCACCACCTCGGCCCCGTACCCGCGGGTCGCCTCGACCTTGAGCCGTCCCGTCGACTCGGGCATCACCACGGTGGCGCGCACGCCGACCTCCGCCGCGGCCCACGCCAGACCCCCGGCGTGGTTGCCGGCCGAGACGGTGATCAGCCCCGCGGCGAGCTCGTCGCGAGGCGCGGCGAGCAGGCGGTTCAGCGCGCCCCGCGGCTTGAACGAGCCCGTCTTCTGCAACAGCTCGGCCTTCACCGAGAGCGCCACGCCACCGGCGCGCTCGCCGAGGCGGGTGGAACCGAGGACCGGGGTGCGGTGCACCCGTCCGTCGACCCGCCGCGCGGCCGCGGAGACGTCGTCGACGGTGACCGTCACCGGGCCACGAGGGGCTCGCGGTTGGTGGTGGTGAGCAGCTCGCCGCCCTGCGCGGTGACGAGCACGGTGTCGGAGACGGCGTAGTCGGGCAGCTCGGTGCCCAGCACCCACGAGAGCACGTGGAACGCCATGCCCTCGCGGATCTCCATCGTGCTGTGGGGGCGCAACCCGATCACGGTGCTGCCGCCCACCCAGCTCGGGGGGAACCCGATCCCGACCGTGTAGCCGCAGTGGTGCCGGCGGTAGCGGTCGTGGCCGAGCGCGTCGTCGACGACGGCCTGCCAGGCGTCGTAGACGTCGCCCGCGACGGCGCCGGGCCTCAGGGCGTCGAGCACGGCCTGGAGGCCGGCCCGTGAGAGCTTCGCCGACTCGTGGATGCCCTCGGGCTCGTGGGCCAGGTAGACCATCCGCGTCGCCGGGGCGTGGTAGCGCAGCACCGAGGCCGAGAGCTCCATGAAGAGCGCGTCGCCGGGCCTGAGCACGTTGTCGCGCCAGGTGGTGTGCTCGTGGAGGAGGTAGCGCTTCGAGCGCACCAGCGGCACGAAGCCGGGTTGCTCGCTGCCGCCCATGGTCATGGACTGGTGGACGATCGCCGCGACCTCCCGCTCGTTGACGCCGACGCCGGTGGACAGGACGCCGGCGCGCAGGGCCCGGTCGGTGAGCGCGGCCGCCGAGCGGACGCACTCGATCTCCCGCTCGGACTTCACCAGCCGGATCTCCTCGACGACGCCCGAGCAGTCGCCCCACCGCACGCGGGGGAGGCGCTCGCGCATCTCGTCCCAGACCCTGGGCGGGAAGAACATGTTGTCGCGCTCCACGCCGATGCGGGCGCCGGCGAGGCCGGCTCGCTGCACCGCCTCGACCGCCCCCTTGCTGGCGTCCTCGTGGTCCTCGAAGCCGACGTGCTCGACGTTGGGGGCCTGCTCGGTGACCGTGACCCGCTCCATGGAGCGGGTCACGAGCCTCGGCTTCCCGTCGAGGGGGAACAGCAGCATCGTGAACGCGAAGTACCCCTGGTGGCTGAGACCCACCAGGTAGTAGATGTTCTCCGGGCTCGTGAGCGCCAGCGCGTCGAGCTCGTGCTCGCGCATCACCCGGCGCACGTCGTCGACGCGGGCCCGGTACTCGTCGGGGGTGAAGAAGACCTCTTCCATGATCGGGTCCTGCCTCGCTGCGTCGTCCGTGGGCTGGTGCCCCCGCCGGCCTCCCGGCGGCTCTGGTCGCCTCGGGGCCTACTGGAGGCTCACGAAGCGCAGGTGGGTCATCTCCTCGACGGCGTAGCGCGGCCCCTCGCGGGTGTTCCCGGCGTCGCGGACGCCGCCGTAGGGCTGCTGGTCGGCGCGGAAGGTCGGCACCTCGTTGATCAGCACCCCGCCGAAGTCGAGGTTCCTCGCGGCCCGCAGCGCCTTGCCGACGTCGCTCGTGAAGACGCCGGCGTGCAGGCCGAAGTCGCTGTCGTTGGCGATGGCGAGGCCCTCGTCGAAGTCGTCGTAGGGGATGGTGACGACCACCGGCCCGAACACCTCCTTGGTGCACAGGTTCGTGTCGCGGGGTGCCCGGTCGACGACCGTGGGCGCCAGGATGCCGTCGTCGGTGAGCTCCCCGCCGGTGATCAGCTCGGCGCCCGCCGAGGTCGCCTCCTCGATCCACCGGCGCACCCGGTCGGACTCCGGTGGCGCGATGAGCGGGCCGACGTCGGTGGCGTCGTCGGCCGGGTCCCCGACCACCAGCGACTCGGCGACCTTCCGGAGCTGGTCGACCATCTCGGAGTGGACGTCGCGGTGCACGATGATCCGCTGCACCGAGATGCAGCTCTGCCCGGCGTGGGAGAAGCCGGCCACCCGCACCGTGGCGGCGATCGCCTCGACGTCCGTGTCGGGTTCCACGACGAGCGGCGAGTTCGAGCCCAGCTCGAGCGCGACGCGCTTTTTGGGGGCGGCCGCGGCGATCGACCATCCCACGGGCGCGCTGCCGGTGAAGGTGACCATCGTCGGGACGTCGTGGGCCACCAGCGGCTCGCCGGCCTCCTTGCCGGCGTCGGTGACCGACGAGATCCAGTCCTCGGGGAGGCCGGCCTCGACGAGCAGGTCGCAGAGCTTCAGGCCCGACAGCGGCGTCTGCGGCGCGGGTTTGAGGACTACCGGACAACCGGCGGCGACGGCGGGGGCGAGCTTGTGGGCGACGAGGTTGAGCGGGAAGTTGAAGGGCGTGATGGCGGCCACGACGCCGATCGGGATCCGCATCGCGAACGCCACCTTGCCGGCACCCGACTCGGAGGCGTCCATGGGCAGCAGCTCACCGGAGAGCTTGCGGGCCTCCACGGCGGCGAAGGTGAGGGTGTCGACGCACCGTCGGGCCTCGCCGCGGGCGGTGCGGATCGGCTTGCCGGACTCCTCGGTGATGGTGCGGGCGAAGTCGTCGATCCGGTCGCGCAGCAGCTCGGCGGCGCGCTCGAGCACCCGGGCGCGCCGGTGTTGGGGGAGGTCATCGCGCTCGAAGGCGGCCCGGGCGGCCTCGCAGGCCCGGTCGACCTCGTCGGGTCCGCAGCGGGGGACGGTGGCGACGACGTCGCCCCCGTAGGGGTTGGTCACCTCGACCGGCTCGGCGTCGGTCGAGTGGACGAGCTCGCCTCCGATGCGCACGGGCGTGAGCTCCATCAGGTCCCCTCCCGGGAGGTGGCGGTGTCGATCAGCGGCGGCCGGCGCCGGAGCGGCCGGGCCGTCTCGTAGGCGTGGGCGGCGCGTAGCACCAGCGCGTCGGCGTACTTCGCCCCCACGATCTGGAGGCCGATCGGCAGCCCCGCCTCGGTGAAGCCGCACGGCACCGAGGCGCCGGGTTGCTGGGTGAGGTTGAACGGGTAGCTGAAGCCCGCCCAGGTGGGCCAGCGCTCGTCGGGCCAGCCCTCGGGGACGTCGCGACCGGCGGCGAACGCGGGGATCGGCAGCGTCGGGGTGAGGAGCAGGTCCCAGCGCTCGTGGAACCGGTTCATGTGCACCCCCAGCTCGCCCCTGCGCTGGGCGGCCTCCAGGTAGTCGAGGGCGCTGAACGTCCGGCCCTGCTCGACGATCCTCCGGAGGCCCGGGTCCATGAGGTCGAGCTCGGCGTCGCCCGCGTCGCGGGTCGCCGCGGCGGCGCCGGAGTTCCAGAGCACCTCGAAGGTCTCCAGCGGCTCGGAGAAGCCGGGGTCGACCGCTTCGACGTCCGCGCCGAGCTCCTCGAACACCGCGACGGCGTCGTCGACGGCGGCGGCGACCTCCGGGTCGACGTCGACCCAGCCGAGGTCCGCCGAGTAGGCGACCCGCAGGCCCTCGACCCCGCCCTGGAGCGCCGCGACGTAGTCGGCGTGCTCGGGAGGCAGGGCCGTCCAGTCGCGAGCGTCGGGGCGGGCGAGCACCCCGAGCATCAGCGCGAGGTCGGGCACCGTGCGCGCCATCGGCCCGGCGTGGGCGAGGGTCCCGTAGGGGCTCACCGGCCAGAGCGGCACCCGGCCGTAGGTGGGTTTGATGCCCGGGTGGCCGGAGAACCCGCCCGGGATCCGGATCGAGCCTCCGCCGTCGGTGCCGAGCGCCAGGGCGCCCATCCCGAGGACGACCGCTGCGGAGCTGCCGCCGCTGGAGCCCCCCGGCGTCCGGGTGGGGTCCCAGGGGTTGCCGGTGACGCCGTAGACGGGCGCGTCGGTGACGCCCTTCCACCCGAGCTCGGGGGTCGTGGTCTTGCCGAGCAGGACGGCGCCGCCGTCGCGCAGCGACGCGACCACCGGGGCGTCGGTCGCCCACTCCTGGTCGGGGTCGGTGAGCTTCGAGCCCTTGAGCGTCGGCCACCCGTCGGTGAGGAAGACGTCCTTCACCGCGACGGGGACGCCGTCGAGCGGGCCGGCGGGCCGGCCATCCGACCAGCGTTGCTGCGACTCGCGCGCGTCCCGGAGCGCCCGCTCCCCGTCGACGAGGCAGTAGGCGTTGACGTGTCGGTCGAGGCGCTCGATCTGGGTGAGCGACGCCTCGGCCGCCTCGACCGGCGAGACCTCGCCGGAGCGGAAGCGCTCGACGAGCTGTGTCGCGGGTGTGAGGGCGAGCTCCTGGTCGTGAACGCTCACGCGCTGTTCGCCTCCCCCACCGCCGCCGCCTTGTCCACGACGTTCTCCAGCGGCTGCCCGCTCCGCCACCGGCGGAAGTTCTCGACGAACACGTCGGTGAACGCCTCCCGCCAGCCGACGAAGTCGCCGGACTGGTGCGGTGAGACCACCACACCGGGCTCGTCCCACAGCGGATGGTCGGCGGGGAGGGGCTCCTCGGCGAAGACGTCGAGGGCGGCGCCGGCGATCTCGCCGGCGCGGAGGGCCTCGAGCAGGGCCTCCTCGTCGACGATCGGCCCCCGACCGACGTTGATCAGCCGCGAGCTGCGCTGCATCAGCTCCAGCTCCCTCGCTCCGATCATCCCCCGGGTCGCCTCCGTCAGCGGAGCGGAGATCACGACGAAGTCGGCCCGCGCCAGCAGCTCGTGGAGCTCGTCGGCGGCGCCCACCCGGGCGAAGTCGGGGTCGTCGGTGCGGGCGGAGCGGGCGAGGCCGTCGACGGTGGTCCCGGCGGCCCGGCAGAGCCGGGCGATCGAGCGGCCGATGGAGCCCGCCCCGACGACGAGGACGTGCTTGCCGGCGAGGCGCTCCGACTCGCGGTGCCTCCAGCGGTGCTCGCGCTGGAGCGCGAGCGTCGTGTGGAGGTCCTTGGCGAACAGGAGCATCGCGCCGAGGACGAACTCGGCGATGGCGTCGTCGAGGACGCCCCGGGTGTTGGTGACGACGACGTCGCTGTCGACGAGATCGGGGAACACGACGGCGTCGACCCCGGCGCTGGCGGTGTGGACCCAGGAGAGGCGCTCGGCCCGCTGCCAGCTCCGGGCCAGCACGGGCTCGCGGAACTCCCACACGAACAGGGTGTCGGCCGCCGCCACCACGTCCTCGGCGTCCCGGCCGACCCGGCCGACGCGGACCTCCGCGTCGTCCTCGAGCGCCTCGAGGCCCGCCGGGAGGGGCTCGTCGTCGGGGAGGACGACGCCCACGACGGGTCGGTGATGATCGGCTTCGGTCACTGGTCTCGCCGTCTCGTGGTCGTGGTCACCGGGTCGTCACGTCGTCGCCACCACCTCGTCGCGCCGTCTCCGGCGTAAGCTCCCCGTGGGATTGTCGACAATCATACGACAGAGCCCATACGACAGAGCCCCGAGGGGGATGCTCGTGACCGCGGCGGAGCTCGGACCGATGGAGCGACGGGCGACCTCCAGCGTGATCGCCGACCTGCTCCGGGAGCGGATCATCGACGGGACCTTCCCGCCCGGCACCCAGCTCGGGGAGAGCGACCTCGCCGACCAGCTCGAGGTCAGCCGCGGTCCGGTGCGCGAGGCGCTGCAACGCCTCATCCAGGAAGGGTTGCTGGAGGGACGCCCGCACCGGGGGGTGTTCGTGGTCGAGCTGGGCCCCGACGACGTGCTCGACGTGTACCGGGCACGCGGCGCGATCGAGCGGGCAGCCGCGAGCCTCCTCGTGGAGCGCCGCGACCGGGCCGCGCTCGCCGAGCTCGGCGACCTCGTGGAGCGGATGAGCGACGCCGCGGAGCGCGGGCGCTGGACCGACGTCGCGGACCTCGACCGGCGCTTCCACCAGCGGCTGGTCGAGCGCTCCGGCAGCAAGCGCCTCGCCCGGATGTTCGCGACGCTCCTCGCCGAGACCGCGATGTGCCTGAGCGGGCTCGAGGACGCCTACCCGATCCGCCGCGAGATCGTGCGCGAGCACAGGAACCTCCTCGGCGCGCTGCGCCTCGCCGACGAGGAGAGCGTCCACGAGGCCATCGACGAGCACCTCGTCCACGCGGTCCGCAACCTCACGGGCGGCTGACGCCGGAATCTCACGGGCGGCTGACGCCGGAATCTCACCGGCGGCCGACGCCGCTGACCCACCGACGGCGGGAGCTGCCGGGCGGGCCGGGAGACGGCGCGGAGCGCGCGTCCGCCCCGCGGCCCGCCGCGGGTCAGTCCCGGGGCACGTAGAGGTTCGCGCCGCGCTCGCGGAACTCGTCGGACTTCTCCCGCATCCCGAGCTCGACGGTGACCTCGTCGACGGCACCCCCGTGCCCGGCCTGCTCGCGCAGGTCGTGGCTGATCCGCATCGAGCAGAACTTCGGCCCGCACATCGAGCAGAAGTGCGCCGTCTTGGCGGGCTCGGCCGGCAACGTCGCGTCGTGGTAGGAGCGGGCGGTCTCGGGATCGAGGCTGAGCTCGAACTGGTCCTCCCAGCGGAACTCGAACCGAGCCCGGCTCAGCGCGTCGTCCCACTCCCGCGCCCCGGGGTGCCCCTTGGCGAGGTCCGCGGCGTGGGCGGCGATCTTGTAGGCGATCACGCCCTCCTTCACGTCGTCGCGGTCGGGAAGGCCGAGGTGCTCCTTGGGGGTCACGTAGCAGAGCATCGCCGTCCCGTACATGCCGATCATCGCCGCCCCGATCGCGGAGGTGATGTGGTCGTAGCCCGGCGCGACGTCGGTGGTCAGCGGGCCCAGGGTGTAGAAGGGCGCCTCGTGGCACCAGTCGACCTGGAGGTCGACGTTCTCCTTGATCTGGTGCATCGGCACGTGGCCGGGCCCCTCGATCATCACCTGCACGTCGTGGCGCCAGGCCACCTCGGTGAGCTCGCCGAGGGTGCGGAGCTCGGCGAGCTGCGCCTCGTCGTTGGCGTCCGCCACGGAGCCGGGTCGGAGACCGTCGCCGAGCGAGAGCGCCACGTCGTAGGAGGCGAGGATCTCGCAGAGCTCCTCGAAGTGGGTGAAGAGGAAGTTCTCCCGGTGGTGGGCCAGGCACCACGCCGCCATGATCGATCCGCCGCGGCTGACGATGCCGGTGACGCGCTCGACGGTCATGGGCACGTAGGGCAGCAGCACGCCGGCGTGGACGGTGAAGTAGTCGACGCCTTGCTCGCACTGCTCGACGATCGTGTCGCGGTAGGCCTCCCAGGTGAGCTCCGCGGGCTGGCCGCCGACCTTCTCGAGCGCCTGGTAGATGGGAACCGTCCCGATCGGGACGGGCGCGTTGCGCAGGATCCACTCGCGGGTGGTGTGGATGTCCGCTCCCGTGGAGAGGTCCATCACGGTGTCGGCGCCCCACCGGGTGGCCCAGGTGAGCTTCTCGACCTCCTCCTCGATGGAGGAGCTGACCGCGGAGTTGCCGATGTTGGCGTTGACCTTGACGAGCAGCTCCCGGCCGATCGCCATCGGCTCCGACTCGGGGTGGTTGACGTTCGCGGGGATGATGGCGCGCCCGCGGGCGACCTCCTCGCGCACCCGCTCGGGATCCATGCCCTCGCGGAGGGCGACGAACTCCATCTCGGGGGTGATCTCGCCGCGGCGCGCGTAGTGCATCTGGGTGACGGTCCGTCCCGCTCGGGCCCGCAGCGGCCGCCTCCGGGGTGCGGGCCCACCCGAGCGGCGCGCGCCCCGCCGCATCGGCGCGCGTCCGTCGTCGCGGGGGTCGGGTCGCCTGCCCTCGTACTCCTCGACGTCGCCGCGCTCGACGATCCAGCCGTGGCGCAGCGGCGGGAGTCCCTCGTGGGGATCCGCGCCCGGTCCCGAGGTGTCGTAGAAGCGGACCCGGTCGCCGTCGTCGAGCTCGACCTCGGTGAACGGCACCCGGAGGTCGTCGCGGCTCCCGCGCGCGTGGACCTTGGAACGGCGCGTGCTCGTCGCCATGGCATCTCCCTTCGCCGGCATGACCCGGATCAGGTTCGGCGGTCGGCGGCGTCTCACGTCGACGCCACCCTCTCAGCCCTTCACGCCGCGTCGGCGGCCGGGCTCCCGCGTGCTGATGGCAGCGACAGTACCAGAGCCGTGCCCTGGCGCGGCACGCGCTCGGGTCCGCGGGAACGGCGCGGCAGGATGACACGGCAGGACGGCGCGACAACGGGGCGCGACGGCGGGACGGGACCCGGCGGCCGTGTCGCCGTCGCCGCGGGCCTCACGGGAACGGGCACCCGCGGCTCGTAAGCTGACCGCGTCGGACCCTCGGAGGTCACGTGACCGAGACATCGCGCGAGACAGGACCGTTCCGGACGCGGGCGCTCACGTTCCCCGCCGTCCACGACCTGCCGCGCCTGTGGGTGCTGCTCTTCGTGACCCGCCACGCCGCGATCCTCGGCCTCGGCGTCGGCGCGCTCGTGCTCCCCGATTTCGGCGACGACCGGTTCGTCGTGGGTGGATTGCTCCTCGGCGTCGTGCTCCCCTACGAGTTCGGTGTCCACGCGTACACGCGCCGGTACCGGCGCCTGCCCTCCAGCATGCCGTTCGTGTACGCGCCGGTTCCCGCCCTGTTCGCGCTCGCGGTTCCCGAGGTGTGGGTCGTGGCGCTCGTCGCCGCCCTCGGCAACGTCACCCTCTTCGCCATCACCTACGAGATGTGGGTCGCGCTCGTCTCCATGGTGCTGAGCGCGGTGTCGTTCGTCGCGGTGGCCGTGGCCGTCGATCCGCCGACGGCCCCGCTCGGCGTGCTGTCGTTCAGCCTGGTGGCTCCCGCCATGGTGCTCGGCGTCGGGGGCCTGCTCGAGGCGTTCCGCCACACGGACCGCCGCTACCGCGACTACGTGGAGCGGGCCAGCGACATCCTCTACACGCACGACCTCGAGAGCCTCCGGTTCCTGGACGTCAACCAGGCCGGCCTGGACCTGACCGGCTACACGCGCGACGAGATCGACTCGATCACCGTCGCCGACGTCGTGGCACCCGACCACCTGCGGGAGGTGGCGCAGCGGGTGGAGCGGGCGCTCAACAGCGACGCGCCACCCACCCCCTGGCAGGTCGACATCCTCGCCAAGGACGGGCGGCGCATCCCCCTCGAGGTCAACACCCGCATCGTCCGGCGGCGGGGCCAGCCGGTGGCCATCCAGGGCATCGCCCGCGACATCTCCGAGCGCCGCCAGGTCGAGGCCCAGCGCGCCGCCCTGGACCGCGCGCGCAGCGAGTTCATCGCCAACGCGGCCCACGAGCTGCGGACACCGCTGACGACCCTCGCCGGCCTCGCGTCGGTGCTGGTCTCGACGCGTCACGAGATCGACGAAGCGGAGCTCGAGGACGCCCTGGAGGCCCTGGCACGCCAGGGCCGGCGCGCCCAGCTCCTCGCCGACCGGCTCCTCGACCTGTCGAGCATCGAGCTCGGGCCGGTCGACCTCAAGGTCGAGGCGGTGTCGGTGGCCTCGGTCGTGGACCACGCGCTGGAGAAGGCGCCGCCGCCGTCCGAGACGACCGTGGAGACCTCGATCCCCGACGACCTGCGCATCGCCACCGACCCCCTGCGCCTCGAGCAGGTGATCTCGAACCTCCTCGTCAACGCCTACCGGTACGGGGGCCCACACGTCCGGGTCGAGGCGACCGACCGCGGGGACGACGTCGTCATCGAGGTCGTCGACGACGGTCCCGGCGTGCCCGACGAGCTCTCCGACCACCTCTTCGAGCCCTTCACCCGTGGTGACCACGGCGGCAGTCCCGACAGCACGGGCCTCGGCCTCGCCATCTCCTCCAGCCTGGTCGAGGCGCTCGGCGGCCGGATCTCCTACGAGTCCGCCGATCCCGGCGCCCGCTTCCGCATCGAGATGGTGACCGGCGAGGAACCCGACACGACGGAGCGGGCGGCCTCTCCCCCTCCCTGACCCGCAGCCCCAGGGGCCTCCGAGATTCAGGGGGCCTCCGAGATGGGGACGACCTCGGAGTCGAGACGCCACTCGCCGGGGCCCTCCCGCGCGAGGGTGCGGATCTCGGCGTGGTTGGGGCAGCAGGTCGGCGCGCCGTCGTCGTAGTTGGCGCTGACGAACTGAACGGTGTCCCCGTCGCGACGGAACCGGTCCCGGCCCGTGCCGCCGACGAAGGCCACGACCGACGGCGCGTCCGCTCCGGCGTCCCACGCCACCACGTCGAAGGAGTGGACCGAGCCGGAGCCGCCGAAGTCGTAGTCGACGACCATCACGGGCTCGCCCCCGACCTCCTGGCGCACGAGCGAGATCGCCCGGACCTCGACGTCGGCCTCGAAGCGCTCGGTGCGCGCCACCGGCTCGAACCTGCCGGCCGTGTCGCCCGCGGTGCCCTCCGAGCGCATCAGGAGCTGCGCTTCGAGCGCGCCGGAGCCGTCGCGGCCGACGAAGACCAGGAACCGCCCGCCGGAGCCGTCCACGCGGGCGCACTCGACGGGGACCAGCGCGGGGTCGACGGCACCGCAGTCGCCGTCGTCCCCCACCTCGACGGGCTCGCCTCGGGCGGGCTCGGAGAGGAGGGCGCCCGAGGCCGGGGCCGCCCCGGTCGACTCGATGGGGCCGGTGCCGCCGGAATCGCCGTCGCCTCCGTCGTCGTCGTTCCCGTCACCGTCGGGGTCGCCGGCTCCCGACGAGCGCTCCCCCTCGCGCGCAGAGCCGTCGTCCGAGCTCGGCGCGGTGGCGGAGCCCGTGGGGACCCCGTCTTCCCCGTCGTCGAGCGCGAGGAACGCCACGGCGCCGACGAGGGCGACCGCGCCCACGAGCACGACGACGAGCACGCTACGACGCACGGGAGCCTCCCGGGCCGGCGCGACACGCCGTGGCGCCGGTGGCGCGGACGTGCACGGGAACGGCGCCGCGCGCCAGGCTGGCGCCATGCGCTTCGTGGACGTCGCCGGCGAGCACCTCTCGGCCGTCGGGCTCGGCACCTGGCAGTTCGGCTCCCCCGAGTGGGGGTACGGGTCGGACTACGCGCGCCACGAGGCGGGCCGGATCGTGGAGCGCGCCCTCGAGCTCGGCGTCAACGTGTTCGACACCGCCGAGGTCTACGGGTTCGGCCGCTCGGAGCGCATCCTCGGGGAGGCGCTCCGAGGGCGGCGCAAGGGAGCCTTCGTCGCCACCAAGGTGTTCCCGGCGCTGCCGCTGGCCCGGGTCGTGGAGCAGCGGGGAGCCAGGAGCGCCCGCCGCCTGCACGTGCACGCCGTCGATCTGTACCAGGTGCACTGGCCCAACCCGCTGGTCCCGCTGGGCACGACCATGGAGGGGATGCGGCGCCTCCGCGAGGAGGGCCTGATCCGCCACGTCGGCGTCAGCAACTTCTCGGCGCGGCGCTGGGCGGAGGCGGAGCGGCTGCTCGGCGCGCCGGTGCTCGCCGACCAGGTGAGCTACTCGCTCGCGGACCGCGCGGCGGAGCGCTCGGTGATCCCCTACGCGCGCGACCACGACCGCCTCGTCGTCGCGTACAGCCCGCTCGCCCAGGGGCTGCTGTCGGCGAGGTACTCGGCCGAGCACCGCCCGTCGGGCTTCACCCGGCGCACCAACACGCTCTTCACGCGCGAGAACCTCGAGCGCGCCCGACCGCTCCTCGACGCGCTGACCGAGATCGGTCGCGTGCACGGCGCCACGCCGGCGCAGGTCGCGCTGGCCTGGGTGATCCGGGGACCCAACGTGGTGGCGATCCCCGGGGCGAGCAGCGTCGAGCAGCTCGAGGCGAACGCCGCCGCGGCCGACCTGGAGCTCTCCGAGGACGAGCACGCGCGGCTGGACGAGGTGTCCGCGGCGTTCGACCCCCGCCGGGGCCTCGCCGCTGCGGGCGACCTCGCCGCTCCGCTCCTCCGCCGCTGAGACCCGGCCGCCGGCCGGTCCGCCGAGCTCCTCCTCGGTGACCGTGGCGGCGGCGCGGAGGCGTTCGAGCGGGACCTCACCCGCCGTAGCTCATCCGGGTGTCCTCCATGCGGAGGATCGGGGTGTCCTCGTCCTTCTGGAAGGCGGCGTCCACCACCTCGCCGATGAAGAACGTGTGGCTCCCCGCGTCGACGGTCTCCTTCACCTCGCACTCGAGGTAGGCGACAGCCCGGTCGAGCACGGGCGCGCCCGTACGCTCCCCGTCGTGGAACGCGAAGCCGTTCAGCGTGCGCTCCGCCTCGTCGACCTCGACCGGCTTGGTGAACTTCCGGACGATGGGGCGGTCCTCGCGGTCGAGGAGGTTGAGGGAGAAGACGCCGCCTCCCTCGACCAGCTCGTGGGTGTAGGCCTCCTTCTCGACCGAGATGCCGACCCACTTGGGATCGAAGCTGACCTGGGTCACGAGGTTGATGGTCATGGCGTTGCGGCGCTCGCCGTCGCGGGCGCCGACCACGTAGAGGCCGTAGGGCATCGCCCACATGACGCGGCGCCGGAGCTTGTCGTAGTCCTCCGCCTCGGCGCCTTCGGGTATCGGTCCGACGATTCCTTCTTTGACAGGCATGCCGCCACTGTACCCACGCGGGCCCTGCCGGAATCCGCTGCCGTCGAAACGGTGACGCCGCGATCACACGGACACTGACGGAGCGGGGACGTGCCTGCGAGACGGCGGGCGCCTCGAAGTGGTGACGCCGCGACCACACGGACACTGACGGAGCGGGGACGTGCCTGCGAGACCCGGGAGGTGCCTGCGAGACTCGGAACGTGGCCGAACCACCTACCCCGCCGGCCGGTCCAGCCGGTCCCGCCCGTGGCGCCCGCGGCGCGCCGGCGTGGTGGTGGTACGTCGTGGCAGCCGTGGTGGGCGTCGTGGGGGTCGTCGCCGGGGTCGTGGTCGTCGTCTCCGGTGTGACCGGCTACCTGGACCGCATCGCCGACCTGCAGCGGGTGCCCGTGCCGGGGCGCGCGTCGGTGACCTTCGACGAGCCCGGCAGCTACACGCTGTACTACGAGCCTGCGTTCGGCGACACCGACCGGGTACCGCCCTTCGACGTCGAGATCGTCGGCCCGGACGGCGAGCCGGTCGACTTCGGCCGCTACACGGGGGACTTCACCTACTCGGGGTCGGGTCACGAGGGGACGGCGGTCGCCACGTTCCGGATCGAGCGGGCCGGACGCTTCGAGGTCCGCTCGAGCGCCCCCGAGGGGACCCGAGGCGAGCTGGCGCTGGGCGGGAGCCTCACCTCGGGGATCCTCGAGGACGCCGTCGCGGGCGTCGCGGTCATCGCCGTCGGCCTGCTCGTCGCCGGGGCGCTCGCAGGGTTCGTGGCGGTGCGCCGCCACCGGGCGCTGGCACCGCGACCGCCACCGCCGTCGCAGCCGCCACAACCGCCACCCACCCCGCCGGGGTCCCAGCCGCCCCCGCCGCCCCCGCCACCGCGAGCTCGGCCGTAGCCACAGCTCGGACGACTGGACGGCGTCGGGAGCGTGGTGTCGGGGGTCGATCGCGCAGCCTGGCGGGTGGGTGGGAC
>CAYTKN010000029.1:0-36506 GCA_964438505.1 uncultured Burkholderiales bacterium | reverse complement strand
CTCGGGCGCTCGCACACGCGGCACGAGCCGACGTGCGCGCCGCGCGAGGGATCGTTCGTCGAGGGTGCGGGTCACGGTCCCTCCAGTCTCGCAGCGCCGGTTGCACCGCGGGGCGCACCGGCACGCTGGAGGCGCCTGGATACACTGGCCGACGTCATGGGTATCTTCGACCGGATCCTGCGCCTCGGCGAGGGTCGCAAGCTCAAGTTCCTCGAGGGCATCGTCCCGCTGGTCAACGCGCTCGAGCCCGAGACGGAGGCGCTGGACGACGCGGCGCTGCGCGCCCGCACCGACGACTTCAAGAACCGGCTGGCCAACGGCGAGGACATCGACGAGCTGATCCCGGAGGCGTTCGCGACGGTGCGCGAGGCCGCCCGCCGGGTGCTCGGACAGCGCCACTTCGACGTCCAGGTCATGGGCGCCGCCGCCCTCCACTACGGGTGGGTGGCCGAGATGAAGACCGGCGAGGGCAAGACGCTGGTCTCCACGATGCCCGTGTACCTCAACGCCCTGACGGGCAAGGGCGTCCACATCGTCACGGTGAACGACTACCTCGCCACCCGTGACGCCGACTGGATGGGTGCCGTCTACCGGTTCCTCGGCCTCGACGTCGGCCTGGTCGTCCCCGGCAAGGACCGCGACAACCCGGCGGGCAAGCGCGCCGCCTACGACGCCGACATCACCTACGGCACCAACAACGAGTTCGGCTTCGACTACCTGCGGGACAACATGGCGACCGCCAAGGCCGACCAGGTCCAGCGCGGCCACCACTACGTCATCGTCGACGAGGTGGACTCGATCCTCATCGACGAGTCCCGCACCCCGTTGATCATCTCGGGGCGCGCCGAGGACGCCGCCGACCTCTACTACCAGTTCGCCCGGATCGCGCGGAGCCTCGAGCCCGAGCGCGACTACGAGGTCGACGAGAAGAAGCGCACGGTGGTGCCGACCGAGGAGGGGATCGGCCGCGTCGAGCAGGCGCTCGGGGTCGAGAACCTCTACGAGAACATCAACCAGAGCTACGTGCACCAGCTCCAGGCGGCGCTGCGCGCCAAGGAGCTGTTCAAGAGCGAGAAGGACTACCTCGTCGCCGACGGCGAGGTGAAGATCGTCGACGAGTTCACCGGCCGGATCCTGGAGGGCCGCCGCTGGAGCGAGGGCCTCCACCAGGCCGTGGAGGCCAAGGAGGGGGTGAGGATCAAGGAGGAGAACCAGACCCTCGCCACGATCACGATCCAGAACTTCTTCCGGATGTACGAGAAGCTCGCCGGGATGACGGGTACGGCGATGACCCAGGAGGGGGAGTTCGCCCACGTCTACGACCTCGACGCGGTCCCGATCCCGACCAACCGCCCGATCGTCCGCGACGACCGAGCGGACCTCATCTACAAGACCGAGCACGCCAAGTTCCAGGCGGTCAGCGAGGACATCGTCGAGCGCCACCGCAACGACCAGCCCGTGCTCGTCGGGACGACCTCGGTCGAGAAGTCGGAGCGGCTGTCGACGTACCTGAACCGGGCGGGGGTGCCCCACGAGGTGCTCAACGCCAAGCAGCACTTCCGCGAGGCCGACATCGTCGCCCAGGCGGGCCGTCCCGGCGCGGTCACCGTGGCCACCAACATGGCGGGCCGCGGCGTCGACATCATCCTGGGCGGCAACCCCGAGGGGCTCGCCAAGCAGGAGCTCGCCATCGAGGGCATCTCGCCCGACGAGGACCCCGACCTCTACGAGGAGCGCCTCGAGCGGTACACGAAGAAGTTCGAGCCCGAGTGCCGCGAGCTGGGCGACCGGGTCCGCGAGGCCGGGGGCCTCTACGTGCTCGGCACCGAGCGCCACGAGAGCCGCCGGATCGACGACCAGCTCCGGGGCCGCTCGGGCCGCCAGGGCGACCCGGGAGCCAGCCGCTTCTACCTGTCGCTCGAGGACGACCTCATGCGGCTCTTCGCCACCGGGGCGATGGAGTGGGTGATGTCGAGGACCCTCCCCGACGAGACGCCGATCGAGTCGGGGATGGTCAGCAAGTCGGTCGAGCGGGCCCAGAGCACGGTGGAGGACCGCAACTTCGAGATCCGCAAGAACGTCCTCAAGTACGACGAGGTGATGAACGAGCAGCGCAAGGTGGTCTACGCGCTGCGCCAGAAGGTGATCGAGGGCCGTGACCTGCGCGACGAGGCGATCGAGGCCATCGGGAACGCCATCGCCAACGCCGTCGCCACCTACTGCGTCGAGGAGGAGCCCGAGGAGTGGGATCTCGGGGGTCTGCTCCGCGAGGTCCACCTCTTCTACGACACCGAGCTCACCGAGGAGGGCCTCGCCGAGATCGACGCGCTCGAGGAGCTCGAGCGGACGTTCGTCGACGAGGCCGTCGCCCAGTACGAGGCCAAGGAGGAGGCGCTCGGAGCGGAGCGCCTCCGGGAGATCGAGCGCCGGGTGATGCTCTCGGTGATCGACCGTCGCTGGCGGGAGCACCTCTACGAGATGGACTACCTCCAGGAGGGGATCAACCTCCGGGCGATGGGGAACAAGGACCCGCTCGTCGAGTGGCAGCGCGAGGGCTACGACATGTTCGAGGCGATGATGGCCGGCGTCGCCGACGACTTCGTCCGCTACGTCTTCCACCTCAAGGTCGTCCGCGACGACGAGGAGCAGCGCCGTCGCCGGCGGAGCTTCCAGTACTCGGCGCCCGAGGGCCCGGTCCAGGGACGCCAGGGGGTCCTCGCCGCGGTCGGCGGGGAGGCGTCCCAGGCCCGGCCCGAGGCCCAGCCGGCCGGGGTCGCCCAGCCGGTCGGTGCCGGCGCGTCGCCACGGCCGCAGCCGAACCGGGAGGCTCCTCCCGAGCCCGTGCGCGCCGAGAAGACACCGGGCCGCAACGAGCCCTGCCACTGCGGCAGCGGGAAGAAGTTCAAGTACTGCCACGGGCGCTGACCGCGCCCGCCCGCCGGTCCGGAGCCCACCTCCCGTGCGCGACTTCTCAGACACCTTGAGCGATCTCGACGGGCGCCTCGGCGACGCCGCCGGCTACCTGCGCCTCGACGAGGCGCGCGATCGTCTCGGCGAGCTGGAGCTCGAGGCGACCCGACCCGACCTCTGGGACGACCCCGACCGGGCGAGGAAGCTGACGACGGAGCTGGCGCGGGTGCGCGAGGACGTCGAGCTCCACGACCGCCTCGCGGAGCGCCTCTCGGACGCGCGGACGCTGTTCCAGCTCGGTCGGGAGGAGGGCGACGACTCGGTCGAGGGCGAGATCGAGGAAGCCGTCGCCGAGGTGCGCCGCGAGCTCGACGCCCTCGAGCTGCGCGCCCTCTTCGGCGGGGAGCACGACGAGCGCGACGCCATCTGCTCGGTGCACTCGGGGGCGGGCGGCACCGATGCCCAGGACTGGGCCGAGATGCTGCTGCGCATGTACACGCGGTGGGCCGAGCGGCGCGGCTTCACGGTCGAGGTCGACGAGGTGCAGCCGGGCGACGAGGCCGGGATCTCGTCGGCCACCTTCACCGTCCGGGGCCGCTACGCGTACGGGATGCTCCAGGCCGAGCGCGGCGTGCACCGCCTCGTGCGCATCTCGCCCTTCGACGCCCAGTCCCGGAGGCACACCGCGTTCGCCAGCTTCGACACGGTCCCGACGCTCGACGAGCAGGAGGAGGTCCAGATCGATCCGAGCGACCTCCGCGTCGACACGTTCCGCTCCTCGGGCGCCGGCGGTCAGCACGTCAACGTCACCGACTCGGCGGTGCGGATCACCCACCATCCGAGCGGCATCGTCGTGGCCTGCCAGGCGGAGCGCTCCCAGCGGCAGAACCGCGACCGGGCCATGCGCATCCTCGCCGCGCGCCTGGCGGAGCGGGCACGCCAGGAGCGGGAGGCCGAGCTCGCCGAGATCTCGGGGGAGAAGCGCAGCGTCGAGTGGGGCAGCCAGATCCGCTCGTACGTGCTCGCTCCCTACCAGCTCGTCAAGGATCTGCGGACCGAGGTCGAGACCGGCAACGTCGACGCGGTCCTCGACGGCGACATCGACGGGTTCGTCGAGGCCTATCTCCAGTGGCGCCGCCAGCAGCGCGAGCCCGTGGCCGAGCGAGGCGGCGGCGACGGGTGAGGGGGCCGGCACGGAGCTCCGCGCGCTGCTCCGGTGTCCGCATGGCGACGGGACCCGGCTGGTACCCTGAGGCGCACCGATGTTCGTCTCCGGTCAGGTGACCGGTTCCGAGCCGCACCCCGCGTGCGGCGCGCCCGCGGGGGCCCGCTCATGATCACCCTCGAACACGTCACGAAGTCGTACAAGGGCGACGTCGTCGCGGTGCGCGACGTCAGCGTCGAGATCAAGAAGGGGGAGTTCGTCTTCCTGGTCGGGCCCTCGGGTTCGGGGAAGTCGACATTCCTCCGCCTCCTCCTGCGCGAGGAGCTGCCGGACGCGGGGCGCATCCTGGTCGCCGGTCGCGACGTCGCCAAGCTGTCGGGGTGGAAGGTCCCGTACCTGCGGCGCAACATCGGGACGATCTTCCAGGACTTCAAGCTGTTGCCCGGCAAGACCGTCTACGAGAACGTGGCGTTCGCGCTCGAGGTCATCGGCCGTCCCCGCCACGTGGTCGAGTCGCAGGTGCCGCAGATCCTCGAGCTGGTCGGGCTCGGCGAGAAGGCCGACCGCTTCCAGCACGAGCTCTCCGGCGGCGAGCAGCAGCGGGTCTCGATCGCCCGGGCGTTCGTCAACCGGCCGTTGATCCTGCTCGCCGACGAGCCGACCGGCAACCTCGACCCGACGACGGCCGAGGGGATCATGCGTCTCCTCGACCGGATCAACCGGACGGGGACGACGGTGGTGATGGCGACCCACGAGGAGGGCATCGTCAACACGATGCGCCGCCGGGTCGTCGAGCTCGATCGCGGCATGGTGGTGCGCGACCAGGCGCGGGGCGTCTACGGGTTGCCGGCGTGACGATGCTCCGGCGCGGGGCAGGGGTCTGACCCGGTGGCGTTCAAGGTCGACTATTTCGCTCGGGAGACGATCCTCTCGCTGCGGCGGAACCTCATGATGACCCTGGCGGGGATCCTCACGGTGGCGGTGTCGCTGTTCCTCTTCGGCGGCGTCATGCTGCTGTCGCGGATGGTGGACCACGGGACCGAGCGCTGGAAGGAGGGCGTCGAGCTCGAGGTGTTCTTCGCGCCGAGCGCGACCCAGGGTCAGATCGACGCCGTCCAGGCCGAGCTCGAGCAGTCGCGCGACGTCGAGTCGTTCCGGTACATCTCCAAGGAGGAGGCCTACGAGATCTTCCAGGAGATCTTCGCCGACGAGCCGGAGCTGGTGGAGAGCGCCGACCCCGAGACGTTGCCGCCCTCGTTCCGCGTCGTGCCCGAGGACCCGGAGCGCACCGAGTCGATCGCGTCGATCTTCCGCGGGCGGCCGGGTGTCGACCAGGTGCTGACCGCCCAGGAGCAGGTGGAGCGGATGCTCACCGCCATCTCCTGGGTGCGCGTCCTGTTCGTGTCGATCTCGGGGATCCTGCTGGCGTCCTCGCTGTTCCTGATCGTCAACACGATCCGCCTGGCGACCTTCGCTCGGCGCCGCGAGATCCAGATCATGAAGCTCGTCGGGGCGACCAACTGGTTCATCCGGATCCCGTTCATGCTCGAGGGCCTCGTCCAGGGGGTCGCCGGAGCGGGTCTCGCGTTCGGCGCGGTCTACGTGCTCCAACGGATCCTGGACCGCCTCGTGTCCGGTTCCGAGGGGATCTTCTCGAGCTTCTTCATCACCACCGGCGACGCGGTGGGCATCGGCCTCATCGTCCTCGTGATCGGCGGGGCGGTGGGTGTGATCGGCTCCGCCATCGGTCTGCGGCGCTTCCTCGACGTGTAGTCGTTCTCGACGTGGCGTCGTTCGCGACGCTCGTCCGGGTTCGCGAGCACCGCGCCGCACGTCGGCCTCGTTCCCGGCCGCGTCGACGCGTGCCACCACTGGCGGTCGTCGGGTGGCCACGCTGCGAGTTGTCCGGTGCCATCCGGCCCTGCCCGGCGCGCCGGAGTGTGGCTGATGTGAAAGTTGTTGCCAGTGAGGCCAGGGTTTCGTAGGATGTGCGCATGCCTCTCCCGCTCACCCGCGCGCGCACCGGTCGGGTCGTGGCCGTCCTCTCGACGCTGCTGATCGCCGCCGCCGTGGCGCCTCCCGCGCACGCGCACGAGGACTCCTCGAGCGACGAGCCCGCGAGCGGCGCCGAGACCACCTCGACCACGAGCACCTCGACCACCGTCCCCTCGGTCCCCGGCGTCGACGACCCCCTGGAGCGCCAGCGCGAGATCGAGCAGCGGATCCGCGAGCTCGAAGACGCGATCGGGGAGGCCTCCGCCGAGGAGGCGGCGCTCATCCGCGAGCTGAGCGAGACCCAGGCGCGCCTCGACGAGATCGACGGCGAGCTCGCTTCGATCGACGCCGAGCTCGCCACGGCCAACGCACGGCTCGCCGAAGCGCAACAGGAGGTCGACCGCCTCCAGGCGCGCTACGTCGGGCTGACCCGGCGGCAACGTGAGGCCACCCGTGCCCGCGACCGGGTCGAGGACGACGTCGCCGACCTCGCGGCCGAGCTCTACCGCCGCGCCGGAGGGAACGAGGCCGCCGCGGTGACGTCCCTCGCGCTCGACGCCGAGACGCCCGGCGAGCTCTTCGCCGGCACGCGCTACCTCGCCAACGCCGTCCAGGACGGGCGCCGGGAGATCCTCGAGCTCCGCTCGCTCGAGGAGCAGGTCGCGTCCATGCGCGACCTGCTCGAGGAGCGACGCGACGAGGCGCGTGCGGCCCGCGACGTCGTCGCCCGGGAGCAGGCGCAGATCGCCGCGCTCAAGGCGCGCCAGGAGGAGGCACGACGCGAGGCGAGCGCGACGATCGCCCGCCAGGAGCAGCTCGTCGAGGAGATCCACGCCAAGAAGCACCAGTTCAACGCCCGCATCGAGGAGCTGCGGGCCGAGTCGAACCGGATCGCCGGGTTCCTGCGCGACCGTCAGGGCGGGCAGACCCTCGCTCCCGGCGGGAGCGGGCTCCTCGCCCTCCCGATCGCCGCGCCGATCACCAGCACCTTCGGCCAGCGCCGCCACCCGATCCTCGGCACCACCCGTCTCCACGCCGGCGTCGACCTCGGCGCCGGCCACGGAACGCCCGTCCACGCCTCCGCCGCGGGCGAGGTGGTCTGGGCCGGCCCCCGCGGCGGCTACGGCAACACGGTGATCATCGACCACCACAACGCCCTGGCCACGCTCTACGCGCACCAGTCGAGCGTCGCGGTCTCGGTGGGCCAGACCGTCGAACAGGGCCAGGTCGTCGGCGCGGTCGGCTCCACCGGCCTGTCGACCGGACCGCACCTCCACTGGGAGGTGCGAGAGCGCGGGACGCCCGTCGACCCGCTCCGCTACCTCTGAGCCGGCACCCCGAGCGCGTACCCGGCGACCCGCTACTCGCCGTTCCCACCGTCCCCGGCGTCTCCGCCGTCCTCGGCGAGCGGCCGTGCGCCCGGGGTCGGCGGCGATCCCTCGACGTCCCCTGGAGGGGCGCCGATCGCGGGATCGCTCGGGTCGACCGGCGCCTCGCTGCCGCCGTCCTGGCCCCGCAGCCACACGGCGCGCTGGGGGAACGGGATCTCGATGCCCACCTCGTCGAAGCGGGCCTTGAGCCGGCGGCGGAGCTGGCGCTCGGTCGACCACTGCGTCAGCGGTTTGACCTTGGTCACGAGGCGGATGGCGACGCCGCTGGCGCCGAGGGTCTGGACCCCCCAGACCTCGGGCTGCTCGAGGATGACCGTCCGGTGGTAGTCGGGCTCCTCCCACATCTCGGTGGCGACGGCCTGGACCACCTCGATCGCGTGCTCGACGTCGGTGCCGTAGGCCACCTCCACGTCGATCACGGCCCGTGCCCACTGCTGGGACATGTTGCCGACCTTGAGGATCTCCCCGTTGGGGATGTGCCAGAGGGTGCCGTAGAGGTCGCGCACCTTCGTCGCGCGCAGGCTGATCCCCTCGACCTCGCCGATCACGCCCTGGACGTCGATGAAGTCGCCGGCCCCGTACTGGTCCTCGACGAGCATGAAGATCCCCGCGAGGAAGTCGCGGACCAGGCTCTGGGCGCCGAAGCCGAGCGCGACGCCGACGATCCCGGCACCGGCGATGAGCGGGCCGAGGTTGATCCCCAGCTCGGCGAGGGCCATGAGCGCCGCGATCCCGTAGATCACGACGGCGGTGACGCTGCGCATCACCGCGCCGATGGCGTCGGCCCGCTGCGCCCGCCGCTCCGAGACCGTCGGCCCCGTGTCGAGCAGCGACACCCCGCTGCGCCTGCGGAGCTCGGCGACCCGCTGCTGCCAGTTCTCGTCCTTCGCCTGCGCCACGAACCTGCGGATGGCCCGGCGCGCGAACCGGTTGAGCAGCCACGCCACGGCGAGGATCAACAGGATGGTGGTCGGGCGCGCCACCAACCAGTCGGCCGCCTTGGCGAGGAACTCGTTCTCGGTCCACTCGAAGACCCGGCGGCAGACGTAGCCGGCCTCCTCGACCGGGCCGCAGGCGTCCACCGGCGCCTCGCCGGCACCTTCCCCAGCCCCTTCTTCGCCCTCTTGGGCGAGCCTCCACACCACCTGACGCATGGGCACCTCCCCGGCGGAGCCTACCCAGACTCGTTCCCGGCGCTCCGCCCCTCGTGCGGAGCCGACCCCTCCTCCCGCCACGGCCGGACGATCGTCGACTGGCTGGCGGTGGCCAGCAGCGTGCCGTCCTCGGCCCACAGGTGCACCCGCCCGTGGGCGAACCCGTGGTGGACGGCGTGCACGTGGACGTCGACGAGGATCCAGTCCGTCTCCACGAGCTGGACGACCCGCAAGGTGTTGTCGAGGCTGTTGCCGCCGGCGCGGAGGCCGAGCGACTGGCCGACCCCGAAGGGCACGAAGTCGCCGACGATCGCGAGCGCCGACGCGGTCACCGGCATGTCGGGGATCCGGCTCCACAGCGACGCGTGGCCGGTGCCGGGGGGACCGGGGAGCTCGTCGACGGAGCGGGCGTCGGCGAGGCGGTCGTCGAGGCGCTCGCGGATCGTCCCCTCGTGGCGGAAGTGCAGGCGGCGTGGTGCGCACTCCTCGGGTGGCGGCACCGCCGGCATGGTCGCCCACTGCCCGCGGTGCTCGCTGTCCCGGCGGCCGAGCGCGGCGTTGACCGCGAGGATCTCCTGGCCGTCGACGGTGCCGACCGCCCGGGCCTGGGTGATCGAACGTCCCTCGACGGCGAGGGTCACGTCGATGTCGAGCACCGACGGCGGGAACGCGTAGGTGAGGTACTGGCCCGTGGCCCACACGAGCGGGCGGCCGCTCTCCTGCTCGAGGGTCTCGACGACGGCTCCGAGCGCGCAACCACCGAAGAGGGCGCCGAGGCCCGAGCAGAGCTGGGGCACGACGGGCAGCTCCCAGCGCCTCGGGGCTTCCGCCCGGCGCAGGCCGTAGAAGCGCAGCGCGTCCATCGCCCGAAGCCTACGGAGGAGGCCCTCGCCGGCGCGAGTCGTCGCCCCGCCGTGTCCCGACGTCGGGGCGAGCGCGGCTCAGGTGGCGTGCGGGCCGATGCCCTGCTTCTGGAAGTACTGCTGGTGGTACTCCTCGGCCTCCCAGAACGGCCCCGCCGGCACGATCTCGGTGGCGACGGGCCGCCGCAGGGATCCGCTGCCCTCGAGCTCCTCCCTCGAGGCCTTCGCGATCCGCGCCTGCTCCTCGTCGTGGGTGAAGATCGCCGAGCGGTACTGGCTCCCCACGTCGGGGCCCTGCCGGTCCACCTGGGTGGGATCGTGGAGCTCCCAGAATCGGCGGACGAGCTCGTCGTAGGAGACGGCCTCGGGGTCGTAGACGACCTCGACCGCCTCCGCGTGCCCGGTCGTGCCCGAGCACACCTGCTGATAGGAGGGGCGCTCGGCGTGGCCGCCCGTGTACCCCACCCGGGTCTCCACGACGCCGTCGACGCGGCGGAACCGGTCCTCGACCCCCCAGAAGCAACCGGCCGCGAAGGTGGCCGTCTCGGTGCGGACGTCGTGCCGGCTCTGATCGCTCTGATCGCTCATGGCTCCATCTTCGCGGATCGCGCGCGCTCGCTGCCCGCGGCGTACCCTCGTGGCCGACCGGGCGCGGACCGGCGAGGGGAGGTGGCCGTGACCCGACGACGCGAGCGAGTCCTCGAGTGGATGCGCGAGGCCCGCGGGGACGACAACCCCGCGGCCCCGGCGGCCACGGTGATCCTCGTGCGCGACGCGCCGGGCGGTGTCGAGACGCTCATGGTCCGCAAGGACTCCGAGGTCGCCTTCGGCGGGATGTGGGTGTTCCCCGGCGGCCGGGTCGACGACGCGGACCGCCGACCCGGCGACGACGACCTCCTCGCGGCGCGCCGTGCCGCGTCCCGGGAGGTGCTCGAGGAGGTGGGGGTCACCCTCGACGAGGACTCGTTCGAGTGGATCTCGTTCTGGGTCGCACCGGCCGAGAGCCCCAAGCGCTTCGCGACCTGGTTCTTCGTGGCGCCGGCGCCCGACGACCACGCGGTGACCATCGACGACGCCGAGATCCGCGACCACCGGTGGTTGCGGCCCGCCGACGCGCTGCGCCTCCACCGGGAGGACGAGATCGAGCTCGCTCCGCCCACCTGGGTGACGCTCCGCTGGCTGGCGGACCACGACGCCGTGGTGCCGCTGCTGCGGGCCGCCCGCGACGAGGAGCCCGAGCGCTTCGCCGCCCGCCTCGCGAGGACCGAGGGCGGGGGCGTGCTGCTGTGGGAGGGCGACGCCGGCTACGAGTCCGGGGATCCGCACCGGCCGGGGCCACGCCACCGGATGGTGATCTCCGACGACGGGTGGCGCTACGAGCGCTCGTAGCGTCCGCCCCACCGGTCCCGCTCGACTCTCAGGCGGATCGAGTGCTCGGGGTGTGCTCGGCCTCCAGGACCGGGGCCAGCACGAGGTCGGGGTGGTCGCGCTCGAGGCGCTCGAGCCGGTACGGGTTCTCGAAGAGCGCCAGGAGCGCCCCGTCGCGGCGGCGCCGCAGGATGGTCACCCCGGGCACCGACGACAGGCGTGACGCCGTCTCGGCGTCGGTGCGCCTGGCCAGGCGATGGCCGGTCGGCGAGAGCTCGACCGCGGCGGCGAACTCGTGCTCGAGGCGGTGCGCCGCCACCTCGAACTGGAGGGGCCCCACCGCGGCGGCCGTCGGCACCGGGTCGGCGTCGTGGGGATCCCGGAGGACCTGGATCACGCCCTCCTCCTCGAGCTGGTCGAGGCCGCGGTGGAACTGCTTCGTCTTGTCGACCCGGACCGGACGGATCCGGGCGAAGTGCTCGGGCGCGAAGCTCGGCAGCGGCGGGTACCCGACGGGGTCGCGCTCGTAGAGGGAGTCGCCGAGGCCCAGGGCCGTGGCGTTGACGAGGCCGATCACGTCGCCGGGGTAGGCGACGTCGATGGTCTCGCGCTCGTCGGCGAGCACGCCCGCGGCGTAGTTGGTGGAGAACGGCTTCCCGGTGGCCTCGTGGACGACGCTCATGCCGCGCTCGAAGCGTCCCGAGCACACCCGCACGAACGCGATCCGGTCGCGGTGGCGGGGGTCCATGTTCGCCTGCACCTTGAACACGAACCCCGAGAACGGCGAGTCGAGCGGTCGGGGCACCCCGATTCGGTCCGCGACGGGGCCGGGGGCGGGGGCGAGGTCGACGAGCGCGTCGAGGAGGTGGCGGACGCCGAAGTTGGTGAGGGCCGAGCCGGCGAAGACTGGCGTGGAGGCTCCGGCCAGGAACGACTGCTCGTCGAAGTCGGCGCCGACCGCGTCGAGCAGCGAGGACTCGTCGACGGCGTCGGCCCAGGCGCCCCCCTCGGTCCGGGCCGCGTCGTCGGGGTCGACCAGCTCCTCGGAGGCCATCGTGGCGCCCCGCGCGGTGCGGGTGAAGCGGACGAAGGAGCCGTCGCGGCGGTCGACGACGCCGCGGAGGTCGCCGGGCCGCCCCACCGGCCAGGTGACCGGGGTGGGGCGGATCCCGAGGCGCTCCTCGATGTCGTCGAGCAGGCCGAGTGGCTCGCGACCGGGACGGTCGAGCTTGTTGACGAACGTGACCACGGGGATCTTGCGGAGGGCGCAGACCTCGAAGAGCTTGACGGTCTGGGGTTCCACGCCCTTGGCGGCGTCGAGGACCATGACGGCGACGTCGGCGGCGGTGAGGACGCGGTAGGTGTCCTCGGAGAAGTCCCGGTGACCGGGGGTGTCGAGCAGGTTGAGCACCGTGTCGCGGTAGGGGAACCGCAGGACCGTCGAGGAGATCGAGATGCCGCGGGTCTGCTCGAGGGCCATCCAGTCGGAGGCGGCCATCCGGCGCCCCTTGCGCGCCTTGACGGCGCCGGCCTGCTCGACCGCGCCTCCGTAGAGGAGCAGCTTCTCGGTGAGCGTGGTCTTGCCGGCGTCGGGATGGCTGATGATGGCGAAGGTGCGCCGCCGGGCGGCTTCCTCGAGGATGTCGCTGGTCACTGCGGCGATCGTAGGCCGCCGGAGGCGCCGGAGAGCCTGGACCTCCCCGATGTGTGAGTGTGGTGCAGTCGTATTGACTGCACCACACTCACACATCGGGCGCATCTCTCGGGAGCCACGAGCGGCCGTTGCGGACGGGTCGTCGCGCGTGCGACGATGCGGCGCGCATCGACGGAGAGACGGGGATGGTCACGGCGGAGACCCTGCAAACGAGCGTGCCACATGGCGCCCCGAGTGGGGCGGTACGCCGGCGGGAAGCCGGGATCTCTCTGAGCCTCGTCGTGCTGGCCGGGGCCGGCTGGTGGTGGTCGGTGCGGATGGCCGACGGGATGGCAGCTCCCGGCGAGATGCCGATCGGAGGCGCCGCCATGGGCACGGCGTCGCTCGGGGTCTTCCTCCTCGGGTGGTTCGCCATGATGGCGGCGATGATGTTCCCGGCGATCTCCCCGGTCGTGAAGCTCTACGCACGGGCCGCGAGGGTCGGCAGCGTCGCGCCGCTCCCGGTCTTCGTCGCCGGGTACATGATCGTCTGGACCGTCGTCGGCGTCCCCGCCTATCTCGCGTTCACCGAGCTGGAGGTGCCGCTCATGGAGGCGCGTCCGTGGGCGGGGCGCCTCGCGGGCTCCACGCTGCTGGTCGCCGCCGTCTGGCAGCTCACCCCGCTCAAGGCCCTCTGCCTGCGACACTGCCGCTCGCCGATGTCGTTCTTCATGCGCGCCGGGCAGGGCATCGGCCGCCCGCTCGGCGCCGTCCGGATGGGTGTCGTCCACGGCGCCTACTGCCTCGGTTGCTGCTGGGCGATGTTCGCCGTGCTCGTCGCCCTGGGCACCATGCACCTCGCCTGGATGGTCGGCCTCACCGTGCTGATCGTCCTCGAGAAGAACGGGCCGAGGGGCGAGACCGTCGCGCTGTTCGGTGGCCTGGCGTTCGCGCTGGCCGGAGCAGCGCTCGTGCTCGACCCGTCCGTGATCACGATCGTCACATGAGTCCGACCTGAGGAGGTCCGAATGGCAACGACACAGACAGCCACGACGTGGCGGCTGCGGGGAACCGGCTACGAGTTCTGCAACTGCCAGCCCGGGTGCACCTGCAACTTCTCCGGGTTCCCGACCTCGCCCGACGGGAGCTGCAAGGCCGCGGTGGGGAACCACATCAAGGAGGGGTTCTGCGGAGACGTCGACCTCTCCGACATCAAGGCGGTGGCGATCATCGACTGGCCCGGGCCCATCCACGACGGGAACGGCAAGGCCGTCTTCGTCGTCCCGCCCGCGGTGAGCGACGAGCAGCTCGACGCCATGGCCCAGATCTTCACCGGCCAGCTCGGTGGGATGCCCTGGGCGATCCTCGGGCCCACCTTCGAGGTCGCCGGCGTGGTCCGCGCCGAGGTCGAGCTCGACCACGACGGCATGAACAGCGGGTTCAGCATTCCCGGCGTGGGTCAGGCCAAGGGACACAAGCTCAAGAACCCGGTGACCGGCGAGGATCACGACGCATCCATCCTCCTGGACGGCGGCTTCATCTGGGAGCGCGGCGACTGCGGTGAGGGCAGCTTCGAGGTGGAGGCCGAGGGGATCCACCTGAAGTTCGACGACAGCAACTGGATCCTCTACGACTTCGACTGGACCAACGAGGAGTGACGGCGCCCACGTCTCCCACCTGGGGGACGTGGGCCGAGGCGGTGCGGGTGGTGCTTGCGGGTCGGCCGTGGGGGGCCTGGTAGCGTTCCAGCGCCGAGAGGGACTTCGAGCCGGATCGTCGCGGTCGCGGCTTCGGGTGCTGCTCGGAGGGTTCCGAGAGCTCACGAGGAGCATCGAATGCCAGAGGGTGACGACGTCCCGAGCGGTGAGCCGGGTCGGAGCGCGGGCCAGCCCCCGCCCCCGCCGCCGCCCGCTCCGCCGGGAGGACCGCCGCAGCCGCCGGGAGGGTCGCCCCCGCCACCTCCGCCACCCCCGGATCCTCGGGGTGGGAGCGCGCCCGGAGGTCCGCCGGCGGCGGCCGGGCGTGGTCGTGCGTCGAACGCGCGCGCCCTCGTCGTCCTCGGCGTCGTCGTGGCCGTCGTCGCCGGCGTGGTCGGGGTGGTCGCGCTGGGCGGCTCCGACGACGACGAGGTGGCGGGCTCCGGCGAGGTCTTCCTCGAGCCCATCAGCTCCGAGGGGCCCGACCCCTTCACCGACACGGTGGCCGAGTCGAGCTCGTCGGCCTCCGACCTCCGTGATCTCGCCTCCTCGAGCACCTCGACCCCGGAGGCCACGGACGACACCACGGCTGCCGGCGAGAGCGCCGACGACGGCGCCGACGACCGCGCGGGTGGCGCAGCCGAGGCGGACCGGAGGCACCGGGGCTCCGAGCCCGGTCTCTACGGCGGGACCCGTCGGCAGGCCGGTTGCGATCGCGAGCAGCTCGTCGCGTTCCTGGAGGCGAGTCCCGACAAGGCGGAGGCATGGGCCTCGGTGGCCGGGATCGCACCGTCCGAGATCGCTGCCTTCGTGGCCGACCTCACCCCCGTCCTGCTCACCCGGGACACGACCGTGCTGAACCACGGGTTCCGGGACGGTGAGGCGACGCCGCGGGTCTCGGTCCTCGAGGCGGGCACGGCCGTGCTCGTCGACGACCGCGGGGTGCCGCGGGTGCGGTGCTTCTGCGGCAATCCGCTGCTCCCGCCGCCGGAAGAGGCCGACGCCACGGCGGTCGCCAACCCCGACGCGGCCTGGGACGAGTACGAGCCGACCGACGTCCACGTCGTCGAATCCGCTGCCGAGCCGATGGGGACCTTCGAGCTCGTCGACACGGAGACCGGGGAGCGCTTCGAACGACCCGCCCGTACCGACGGCGACAGCGACCGGGACGTGGGGGCGAGCGAGACCGACGACCTCGACGGCACCGACGGCACCGACGAGTCCGACGAGTCCGACGAGTCCGACGACGGGGCCCCGAGCGACGCGGGAGCCGGTGGGAGCGGCTCCGCGCCCGTGTGCACCGCGGAGGACAGCAGGATCGAGTTCGAGCCGATCCGCGGCGAGCGGGTCGAGGAGACGATCGGCGACCTCGACGGCGACGACGCCCCGGACCAACTGACCACGTACGCCTTCGAGACCGACGGGGAGACCCACTTCGTCTTCCGGGTCCACCTCGCCAGCGGGTTCTTCGACGAGGTGATCCTCGACCAGGCCGACTCCATCGCGCCGGTGCGCCCGCTCGGGACCGCGGCGATCGGCTCCGGCCGGCCGGTGGCGTTCGTCGTCGAGAGCTCGGGGGCGTCGACCCTGAACGTGTCGCTGTGGGGCCTGCACGACAACCGTGACGACCCCTGCTCCCTGGGGCGGGTCACGATCCCGGACCACACGGTGCCGGTCGTCTTCCCGATCGGTGGCAGCGCAGGCTCGGGCGCCGGCCTCGAGTGCCGCGACGTCGACGGGGACGGCACCGCCGAGTTGGTGGAGCACGACGTGCTGCGAGCCGAGGGCGAGACGTACGACGCGACGCTGCGTGCCTGGACGTGGCCCGGCGCCGGCGCGCTCCAGTTCGTCGGCGAGGAGACGGACACCTACGAGCGCCCCGAGGACGACGATCGGATCGGGGCCGCCTACTCCTTCGACTGCCCGGGTGTCGAGGAGCCGTGAGCCCGGACGGCGCGCGGCGACGGATCGGGGGAGCTCGGGCAGGTGCGAGGACGACGGCGACGAGGGTGAGGGACACGAGCATGACGGGAACGAGGGGGACGGGCATGGGGAACAGCGGGACGAGCGGGGCGACCGGACCGACCGGGCGGGTGGTGCGCCTCGCGCGGGTGCCGCTCCTGGTGGCGGCGGCCGCGGCCGTCGGCCTGGCCGGCTGCGGCGACGACGGCGGCGGGAGCCTGGCCGGCGGAGGCGACGTCGAGGCTCCGGGGAGCCCGAACGGCGGCGAGCGCGGGCAGGACGACCTCCTCGACGACCTGGAGGACGCCACCGATCAGGCGCAACGAGCCGCTGCCGCCGACGACCCCACGGAGCTGCCCGAGGAGTTCCCCGACGACATCCCGTTGCCGGAGGACGCCGAGATCGTCGACACCTCCGACGGCCAGTACCACGAGTCGACCGGCGGCGAGCAGGTGTACGCCGTCACCATCGTCGTACGGATCGAGACCGGCCTCGCGTGGCAGGAGACGGTCGACTTCTACGAGGAGGAGCTGCCCGGCGAGGGCTGGGAGATCACCGACACCCGTCCCCACACCACCGACGGGATCGGCTTCCTGGCCGAGAAGGACGGACGGGAGCTCAACATCGAGGTGACCGGCGAGAGCAACCCTGCCGGCGAGCCCACTCCGGTGCGGCTGCACCACAGCCCGGAGTCCTGAGCGCAGGAGGTTCCCACCTCCGAGGCGTCGAGGAGCCGTCAGCGTCGGCGGGCCGGGCACGCACGCGAGCCACACGGCCTGCGCGATCCTCGGAGTGTGTGATCCGTGAGTTGTGGGGATCCCTGAGTTGTGGGGATCCCCGAGTGTGTGAGAATCGAGCCGACGGCGAGAGGAGCGAACGTGCGAGCTGAGTCCCGCGTGGTCGAGTTGTTGAACGAGTACCTGACCCTGGAGCTCACGGCGGTCAACGCCCACTTCGGGCATTCGCGCATGTGCGTGAACTGGGGTTACGAGCGCCTGGCGGAGAAGTACCGCGAGGTGGCGTTCTCGGAGATGAAGGACGCCGAGGAGATCATCGACCGGGTGCTGTTCTTCGAGGCGGTTCCGAACCTCCAACGGCTGCACACGGTGCGGCTCGGGGAGTCACCGGTGGAGGCGCTCCGGCTGGGCCTCGAGCTGGAGCGGGAGCTCATCACCTGGTTGACCGCCGCGGTCGGGGAGTGCGTGCAGCTCGGCGACCAGGCGACCAGGGAGTTCTTCGCGGACCGCCTCGCCGAGGAGGAGGAGCACATCGACTGGTTCGAGACGCAGCTCGAGGTCGTGGAGCAGGTCGGTGAGGCCCACTACCTCGCCCAGCAGATCCGGGAGTGAGGGCGCGCACCCCGCTCGGGCCGCGACCGCCCGCCGGGTCGTCAGTGAGGTTAGGCTCCCCTAAACTAGGGGTCGGCGTCGTCGAGAGCCGTCGACGACTGGTCGCGAGAAGACGCGGGAGTCGCGGGAGCGGATCGTGTACGTGTGCCTGTGCCGTGGGGTCACCGACGAGAGGGTCGTCGAGGTCGTCCGTGACGGCGCCGGCTCGGTGGCCGCGGTGGGTCGTGCGTGCGGTGCCGGCCGGACCTGCGGCGGGTGCCGCCCCGAGATCCGGCGGCTGCTGTCCCAGACCCGCCTCGAGGGGCCGGACGCCACGTGGCGGGATCGCCCCTCGGTCGTGGGCGCTGCGTCTGACGTCCGTGCCGGTGGCGCGCGCGAAGCCCCGCCGTGGGGCTCCTGACCGAGATGTGCCGTGGGGCTCCTGACCGAGATGTGGTGGAGGTGGCGGGAATCGAACCCGCGTCTCCCGAGCCTTTCGTGAGGCTTCTCCGAGCGCAGTCGGTGTGGAATCTCGACGGTCACCGGTCACCGACGACCCTGTGACCGTCACAGTCCCGTGAAGGTGTCCCGCCGAGCCCCGGGACGTGACCCGACGGTGAGCCACCTTGTATGGCGCTCGACACCCGACCAGGTGGCCGAGCCGGGGCGAACGCGCTACTCAGTCAGTGACTAAGCAGCGAGTGCGAGGTTGTCCTCGGCACTTGTGTTAGTGGTGCCAGGTGTTTTACGAGGTTCCCAGCGACCTCGGCTCGCTTCCCTCACGTCCGTCCTCAGGATCGAATCCAGTACACCCCCTGGTGTTCTCGTGTTCCGCTCTCCAGTGTACGACCCCGACGGTCATCCACCACTCGGCTCGGGTCCTGCCGTACGCTGGGGCTGACCACGGAGGGTGTGCATGTTCGCACGGTTCGGTTCCCAGGCACGACGGGTGATCGTCCTCGCCGAAGACCACGCACGGGCGCTCCGGCGTCCCGCCGTGGGCCCCGAGCACCTGCTGCTCGCGCTGCTCGCGGCCGACGAGTCCGGCGTCTTCGCCCGCTGCGGCCTCCGCGTCGACGACGTCCGAGCCCGGTTGCTCGAGGCCGGCGCCCGGGAGGCTCCGGGCGACGACGCCTCCACCCCTCCCGGCACCCTGCCGCTGCGCCTCCGCGGGGTCTTCCGCGCCGCGTTCCGGGAGGCGGCCTTCCTCGGTGCCGACGAGGTGGCACCCGTCCACCTCGCGCTGGCGCTCGTCGAGCACCCGCCCGGTGAGATCGCGGTGCTGCTTCGCGCCTTCGAGGTCGCCCCGGAGGCCCTCACCCGGGCGTTGCGCTCGAAGTTGCTCGGCGACGAGGCCGCCGAGCGGGGCGTACCCGATCGCACGGTCGTCGAGCTGCGCCGCGCCACCGGCGACTCCGGTGACTCCGGTGACTCCGGCGGCGATCGCAGCGACCTCCGCGACGCCGAGGGGAGCCGGATCGGCGCGGTCCGCTGAGCGCGGCTCTCAGAACCCCCGTTCCTTCAGGGCCCGCTCGGCGTCCAGCCGCGCCTGGCGCTCCGCCAGCACCCGCCGCTTGTCGTGCTTCTTGCGGCCCTTCGCCACCCCGATCTCCACCTTCGCGAGGCCGTGGGTGAAGTAGAGGCGCAGCGGGATCAACGTCACACCGGTGTTGGCGGTCGTGCCGATCAGCGAGTCGATCTCGCGGCGCCGCAGCAGCAGCTTGCGCGGACGGTCGGCCTCCGGAGGGTCCTTGGCGAACTCGTACGGCTTGACGTGCATGCCGTGCAGCCAGGCCTCGCCGCCCTTGACCCGCGCGAACGAGTCGCGCAGGTTGACGTCGCCCGCACGGATCGACTTGACCTCGCTTCCCGCCAAGGCGATGCCGGCCTCGTAGGTCTCGACGATCTCGTAGTCGTGACGCGCCTTGCGGTTGGTCGCCACGACCTTCACGCCGTCGCCGGCCGCCGTCTTCGCCCCGCCCTTGCGGGCTCCGCGTCGTCTCGCCGCCACGCCCGAACCATAACGCCGCCCGCGCCGTCGCTAACCTTCCGCCGTGGCCGAGCCCGACACCGACCGCCAACCGAGCGAGACCCGGCCTTCCGGGGCCGGAGCGCCGACCTCCCCCGCGCGGGGGTTCGCCCGTCCCGTCCTCGGGCTCAGCGCCGAGCAGCACCGGCGGATCCTCGCCCACTGCTACGACGGTCTCCCCGAGGAGGCGTGCGGGCTCCTCGGCGGGCCCGTGGGCTCGGACGGGGAGCCGGTGGGCGAGGTGTGGGCCGTCTACCCCTGCACCAACGCCGATGCCTCCGCCCGCACCTACTCCGTGGACTCGCGCGACCACATCAAGGCGCTGCGCGACGTCGAGGGCCGCGGCGGGGACCTCGTCGGCGTGTTCCACTCCCACACCCACACCGAGGCGTACCCCTCGGAGACCGACGTGGCCCAGGCGATGGAACCGGCCTGGGTGTACGTGCTCGTGGGTCTGGGGGACGAGGAGCCCGTCCTGCGCGCCTACCGGATCGTCGACGGCGCCGTCAGCGAGGTGCCCGTGGAGATCTCCCGGTGACGGGCGTCACGGCGGGGCCTCGATCGGAATCCGGGGCCCGAAATCCCGGGTTGTAGACTGCCGCGGACCCGATGGACGAGGGGAGCTCCCGTGGTTGAAGTCCGGCTACCGACCGTCTTGCGGCCCCACGCGGGCGGCGCGTCGTCGGTCGCCGTTCCCGGGTCCACGCTCCGGGAGGTGCTCGACGCGCTGACCGAGCAGCATCCCGACCTGCGGGGGCACCTCTTCGACGCCGGCGGCGCGCTGCAACGATTCGTGAACGTGTACCGCAACGACGACGACGTCCGGTACCTCGACCAGCTCGACACGAAGCTCGGCGACGGCGACGTCGTCTCCATCCTCCCGGCCGTGGCCGGGGGCTGATCGCCGACCCTCGGTCCGTCGTGGCGCGCGTCGAGAGCGTCCTCGATCTCATCGGCGGCACGCCCATGGTGTCCCTCGCGCCGCTCTCCCCGAACCGCGACGTGGCCATCTGGGCGAAGCTCGAGGGTCAGAATCCCGGCGGATCGGTCAAGGACCGGATCGCGAAGCAGCTCGTCGAGGAGGCCGAGCGCGACGGCCTGCTCGAGCCCGGAGCCACCGTGCTCGAGCCCTCGTCGGGCAACACGGGGATCGGCCTGGCGATCGTGTGCCGGATCAAGGGCTACCGGCTCCGGGTCGTGCTGCCCGAGAACGTCAGCGTCGAGCGGCGCCAGCTCCTCGAGGTCTTCGGGGCCGAGATCGTCACGTCGCCCGGCGACGAGGGCAGCAACGGGGCGATCCGGGTCGCCGAGGAGCTCGCGCAGGACGGCGACGCGGTGCTGTTGCACCAGTACCGCAACCCCGCGAACCCGCGTGCCCACTACGAGGGGACCGGGCCCGAGATCTGGGCCGACTGCCCCGAGGTCGACGCCTTCGTCGCCGGACTCGGCACGAGCGGCACCCTCATGGGCGTCGGCCGCTACCTCAAGGAGCGGAACCCCGACGTGAGGATCGTGGCGGTCGAGCCGCCCGCCGGCGAGCAGATCCAGGCGCTGCGGTCCCTCGAGGAGGGCTACGTCCCGCCGATCTTCGAACCCGGCCTGCTCGACCGCAAGTCGATCGTGCGGCCCCGGGAGTCCATCGAGTGGACCCGGCGCCTCGCCCTCGACTGCGGCGTGTTCGCGGGCATCTCCTCGGGCGCCGCGCTCGCCGGCGCGGTGCGCCACGCCGGCGAGATCGAGTCGGGCACGGTCGTGACCCTCCTCCCCGACGGCGGGTGGAAGTACCTCTCCACGGGCGCCTGGACCGACGACATCGACGTCGTCGCCGAGCGCGCGAAGAAGCTGATCTACTTCTGAGCGGGACGCGAGCGTGCGACGACGACACCGCAGGGAGGAGCGGACGGTCCCAGCAGAGCCGGTGCTCCCGACCTCCGCCGAGATCGGCCGTGCGGTCGAGACCCTGCGCGACGGCGGCCTCGTGGTGTTCCCGACCGAGACCGTCTACGGGATCGGGGCCTCGGTGCGCCGCCTCGACGCGGTCGAGGCCCTCTTCGCCGCCAAGCGCCGCCCCGCGCACCAGGCCATGACCGTGCACCTCGGGGCGGATGCCGACCTGGACCGCTGGGCGGTCGAGGTCCCGCCCGGCGCGCGGCGCCTCGTCGCCGAGCACTGGCCCGGACCGCTGACGGTGGTGCTGACGAGCCGCCCCGAGGTCCCCGAGATCGTGCGGGGCGGAGGCGCCGGGGTGGGACTGCGCGTCCCCGACCATCCCGTGACCCTCGACCTCCTCGAGCGGTTCGGGGACGGGATCGTGGGGACCTCGGCGAACCTCCACGGGGACCAGAGCCCCACGACCGCCGCCGCGGCCCTCGAGGCGATGGGCTCGGCCGCCACCTGCGTGCTCGACGCCGGTCCCTGCCCGGTCGGGATCGCCTCCACGGTCGTGGACCTCACCGTCGATCCGCCCCGTCTGCTGCGCGAGGGGTCGCTGTCGCCGCGCGAGGTCGAGTCGCTGCTCGGCGCCTCACCGGAGGCGCCCGGCCGGTGAGCCTCGAGCTGACGGTCCTGGGAGCCTCGGGCTCCTACGGCGCGCCGGCCGGCGGCGCGTGCAGCGGCTACCTCGTGCGCAGCGCCGGCGCCGCCGTGTGGCTCGACTGCGGCAACGGAACGCTCGTCAACCTCCAGCGCCACCTGCCCGTCGAGGACCTCACCGCCGTGGTGGTGACGCACCGCCACCCCGACCACTGCGTCGACCTCTTCGGGCTCCACACCCTCCTCGCCTTCTACCTGGAGCGGGGCGGCCCGCCCGTGTACGCGCCGGCGGAGGTCCTCGACTCGATGTCCTCGATGAGCAGCCACCTCGACGACGGGACGTTCGAGTGGGACGAGGTGGGGGAAGGCGACAGCCGCCTCGTCGGCGACCTCGAGCTCCGCTTCGCCCTCACCGACCACCCTCCACCGACCGTCGCCGTCGAGATCGCCTCCGCGACCTCCCGGCTCGTCTACACGGCCGACACCGGCCCGGGATGGTCGCCGGCGGCCTTCGGCGAGCGACCCGAGCTGCTCCTCTCGGAAGCCACCTACCAGCGGGGCGCGCAGGGCGCGCCCATCCACCTCACCGCGGCGCAGGCGGCGGAGGCCGCCGAGGAGGTCGGCGCACGCCGCTTGATGCTCACCCACCTCTCGCCGCTGCTCGACCCGTCCGCGTCGATCGCCGAAGCCGGGGAGCGCTTCGCCGGGGAGTTGCGTCTCGCCGCGCCGCACCTTCGTGTCAGGATCTGAACCGACAGGCCGCGTCGACCGACGCGGCGGAGCGCCACCTTCGAGGAGATCGACCATGGGAGTGCGTCGAGACGGCCGCGAGCCCGACGAGCTGCGGCCCGTTTCCTTCACCCGCGACTACACGGCGTTCGCGCCCGGATCCGTGCTCGTCGAGATGGGCCGCACGATGGTCCTCTGCACGGCGTCGGTCGAGGACGACGTGCCCCGGTGGTTGCGTGGCCGCGGCAGCGGTTGGGTGACCGCCGAGTACTCGATGTTGCCGGGCTCGACCGGGGAGCGGGTGCGGCGCGAGGTCGACCGGGGACGCCCGTCGGGGCGGACCCAGGAGATCCAGCGGCTGATCGGTCGCTCGCTGCGCGCGGTCACCGAGCTCGAGACGATGGGAGAGCTGCTCGTCACCCTCGACTGCGACGTCCTCCAGGCCGACGGCGGGACCCGCACCGCGTCGATCTGCGGCGCCTACGTGGCGCTCCACGACGCGTGCAGCCGCCTGGTCGGCGAGGGCCGGCTCACCTCCCACCCGATCCGCGAGGGCTGCGGCGCGGTGTCGGTCGGCGTCGTCGACGCCCTCCCCGTCCTCGACCTCGACTACTCGGAGGACGTCAGGGCCGAGGTCGACATGAACGTGGTGATGACCGCCTCCGGCCGGTTCGTCGAGGTGCAGGGCACCGCCGAGGGTCAGCCCTTCTCGAGCTCGGAGCTCGACGAGATGCTGGAGTTGGCGAGCGCCGGCATCGGGCGCCTCGTCGACGCCCAGCGTGAGGTGGTCTCGGAGCGTCCCCCCACACGCTCGTGAAGCTGGTGCTCGCCACCGCCAACCCCGACAAGGCGGTCGAGATTGCCGCGATCCTCGAAGGCGCGGTGGTCGACCTCGATCTCCGGCCCCGGCCCGACCACGTCCCCGACGTGGACGAGACCGGCGACACCCTCGAGGAGAACGCCCGACTCAAGGCGCGGGCCCTCGCCGAGGCGACCGGCCTGGCCGCCGTCGCCGACGACACCGGACTCGAGGTCGACGTGCTCGGCGGCGCGCCCGGTGTGCGCTCGGCCCGCTTCGCCGGCCCGGACGCGAGCTACGCCGACAACGTGGACAAGCTCCTCGCGGAGATGCGCGGCGTCGCATCCGCGGAGCGCACGGCACGGTTCGCGACCGTCGCGCTGGTCCGCTGGCCCGACGGCCGCGAGGTCGTCGCCCGCGGCGCGGTCGAGGGCCGCATCGCCGAAGAGCCCGTGGGCGGATCCGGCTTCGGCTACGACCCCGTGTTCGTGGCCGCCGAGGGCGACGGGCGGACCTTCGCCGAGATGTCGGCCGCCGAGAAGCACGCGCTCTCGCACCGCGGGCGCGCCTTCCGCGCGCTGGCCGCCGCGCTCGCAGAGGATACGGTCGAGCGGTGATGGTCGGCGCTCGAAGTCTCCCACGGTTCGCCGTCGTGGCGGCGGCGGTGGCGGTGTTGCTCGTCGCCGGGTCGTGCTCGAGCGCCGAGGAGACCGCAGGGAACGGCTCCGGCGACGACTCCACGCAGACCTCGGGCACCGCGTCCGAAGCCGGGGGCGGCGGTGACGGGGACGGGAGCTCCGGCGGCGGTCCTCCCGACGGCGACGGCGGTGGTTCCGGACCGTCCCCCGACGACGGTGGCTCCGGTGATCCCGGCGGCGATCCGGGCGGCGGCGGTGCACCCGACGACGACGGGGGAGGAGACGAGGAGTCGCCCTCCGGGGAGGGCCACGGCCTCGTCGTCGACGACCGCGCCGAGGTGGGGGCGATGGGTCCGGCGCTCCTCCGAGACGACATCGCCGAGGCCGTGATCGAGATCGACTCCACGGCCGACGAGGCGATGACCGACCAGGCCCGCGCCGCCCTGGCCGACCGCCTCAGCGAGCACGGCAACAAGGGGTCGGTCGGCTTCGCCGAGGGCAGCACGGTCCCCGGCCAGGACGTCTACTCGACCGAGCGTCTCCGGGCCATGACGGAGTCGCACCGGGCGGTCTGGTCGGACGAGTCGCGCGTCTCCGTGTACGTGATGGTGCTCTCGGGACGCCACGAGAACGACGACGTCGTCGGGATCGCCTTCGACGCCGGCGCGTTCGCGATCTTCCCCGACCAGTTGCACGGCGGGTTGCTGGGGCTCAACTACTCGAACTTCGAGGAGGCCGTGGTCGTGCACGAGCTCGGCCACCTCTTCGGCCTCGTCAACCTGACCGGCCACGGGGCGTTCCACGAGGACCCCGAACATCCCGGCCACTCGTCCAACGACGAGTCGGTGATGCACTGGGCGGTGGAGTCGACCGTGGTCGAGGACGTCTTCGAGGGCGGCCCGCCCCGCGAGTTCGACGAGGACGACCGCACCGAGATGCGGAACATCCGGGAGGCGGCCTGAGCGCCGCCCTCTTCGTCGCCGGCATCGGTCTGCTGGCGTGGGCCTCGGAGCACTTCGTGGTCGGCGCGGCGCGCCTCGCCGCCACGCTGCGCGTGTCGATGATGGCCGTCGGCGTCGTCGTCATCGGATTCGGCACGAGCGTGCCCGAGGTGCTCGTGTCGGGTCTCGCCGCGGGACGCGGCGAGCTCGACGTCGGCGTCGGCAACGTGATCGGCTCCAACGTCACCAACCTGGCGTTGGTGCTCGGCATCGCCGCCGTCGTCCGGGCCCAGCGAGTCCGCTCGCAGACCGTCGGGCGGGAAGCGCCGATGGCGGTGTCGGCGGTGGTCGTCTTCGCGGTCGTGGTCCAGGGCGGTCTGAGCACGTGGGAGGGTGTGCTCCTCATGGCGGCGATGGGGGTGAGCGTCCTCTGGGTGCTCAGGACGGCGCGGGAGCCGGACCTGCTCGACGCCGAGCTGACCGAGTCGCTCGGCGAGCCCCGCGAGGTCGCGGTGGCGGCCGCGCAGGCGGTGGGGGGTCTGGCCGGAACGGTGCTCGGCGCCGAGCTGTTCCTCCGGGGCGCGCTCGACATCGCCGAAGCCCTCGGGGTGGCCGGCGGGGTGATCGGGTTGACCCTGGTCGCCTTCGGCACGTCGCTCCCGGAGCTCGTCACTGTCGTGCAGGCGGCCCGCCGCGACCACGGGGACCTGGTCCTGGGCAACCTCCTGGGGAGCACCACGTTCAACGCGCTCTTCGTGGGGGGTGTCGCCGCCCTCGTCGGCCCGGCCGCGATCCACGACCGGGGCCTCACGCTGGTCGGCCCGCTGTTCATGGTCGGGGTGACCGTGGCGGTGTGGGCGATGATGCGCACCGCCTTCGTGGTGAACCGGTGGGAGGCCGTCGGTCTGCTGGCTTGCTACGGCGCGTTCGTCGCCATGGTCGTCTGACCCGGTCATGTGACCACGGCAGCACCGTGCGAGCGGGGAGACTCGAACTCCCAAGGGCCGTCGGGCCCACGGGGACCTAAACCCCGCGCGTCTGCCGGTTCCGCCACGCTCGCTCGGAGGCCAGTGTCGCACGCTCCGGGCCTGCCCCCACGCTCCGCGTGGCGGCGGCGGTTCCCCGAGTCCTACGCTCCCGAGCATGGCGAAACAGGTTCCCATGGTCGACTACCTGGTCCTCGACGACTCCGAACCGCACCTCGTGGCGAACGAGTGCACCGAGTGCGGTGCCCGGTACCTCGATCGGCGCAACGCGTGCGCGAGGTGCGGCAAGCGGGAGTTCAAGTCCGTGCGGCTCTCCAACCGGGGGAAGCTGAGGACCTTCACGATCGTCCACCGCGCAGCGCCCAACGTGCCCACGCCCTACGTCTCCTGCGTCGTCGACCTCGAGGACGGCGGCGTCGTGAAGGCGAACATGGTCGACGTGGACGCCGACCCCGACCAGATCACCCTCGGGATGCCGGTGGAGCTGGCGACCTTCGTCGCCGACACCGACGACGAGGGCACCGAAGCGGTGGCGTTCGGGTACCGTCCCTCACAGGGCTGACCGCCCGGGCGATCGCGCCCCGACGACACCACCGTGCACACCACAGGAGGCACGCGATGAGCGGAGACAACGTCTGGATCCTCGGAACGTCGATGACCCGGTTCGGCCGGTACCCGGACAAGGACGTCGTCGACCTCGGCTCCGAGGCGGCGCTCGACGGCCTCGACGACGGTCAGGTGCCGATCCACGACATGGACGTCATGGCGGTCGGCTGCCTCGGTGAGGTCGCCGGCGGGATCGGCCAGCGGATCCAGAAGCAGATCGGCCAGACCGGCATCCCCGTGTACAACGTCGCCAACGCCTGCGCCACCGGCGCCACGGCCGTGCGCACCGTCTACATGGCGATCAAGGCCGGTGAGGCCGACATGGGCCTCGCCCTCGGCGTCGAGCAGATGGGCAAGCAGGGCCTCCTCGGCTCCGCCGGCAAGGGCCGCGACGAGAAGCACGTCTTCGAGCCCAGCGGCCGCTACGGCGCCGTGATGGGCGCCGAGGGGATCCTCGGGACGGGCCTGATGCCCGGCGTGTTCGCCCAGGCGGGGATGGAGTACGCGGCGGAGCACGACGGGGTGGGCTTCGAGCAGTTCGCCAAGGTGGCCGAGAAGAACCACCGCCACTCGACGCTCAACCCGCTCGCCCAGTACCAGAAGCAGTTCTCCCTCGAGCAGGTGATGGAGGCCGAGATGATCTCCTACCCGAACACCCTGCTCATGTGCTGCCCGACGGGAGACGGCGCCGCCTCGGTCGTGCTCGTCTCCGAGGAGCGGCTGCGGACGCTCTCCGACGAGCAGCAGGCGCGGGCGGTGAAGCTGTCGGCGTCCGCCATGACCTCGGACGAGTGGACGGAGACCGACCAGGTCCAGCCCGACGTCAACACCCTCACCCGCCGGGCCGCCGACCAGGCCTACGAGACCGCGGGGGTCGACCCTCAGGACCTCGACCTCGTCGAGCTGCACGACTGCTTCGCGACCGCCGAGCTGCTCCACTACGACAACCTCCGGCTCTGCGAGCCGGGCGGCGCGGGCGAGTTCATCGACTCGGGTGGGCCCGACCGCGACGGGCGGATCCCGGTCAACGTCTCGGGCGGCCTGATCTCGAAGGGGCACCCGCTCGGCGCGACCGGCGTCGCGAACCTCTTCGAGGTCGCCACCCACCTGCGGGGCGAGGCCGGCGACCGGCAGGTCGAGGACGCCAAGGTCGGGTTGACCCACGTGATCGGCCTCGGGTCGGCCTGCTGCGTCCACGTCCTCGAGAAGGCAGCGGCCTGACAACCGGCCTTCGGCGCCCACCCGCGGCGCCGCTCGGAGGTTCGCCGACCGGCGCCTACCCGTTCTCGGGTGATCCGGTGTCCCCAGGGCCGGTCTCGGGGACCTGCACGTCGGTCTCGCACTCGCGGGCCACGTACGGCCTCACCGAGGCGCTGGCCTCCTCGATGGCGGCCCGTCGCTCCTCGGTCACCGGCCGGAACTCGCTCAGGAACTCCGGGTCGGACGCGCGGTCCGGGTCGTCGACGAGGTCCTGGTAGAAGCCGGCCAGCTCGTCGGAGAGCTCGATGGTCAGGGAGGCGAGGCGCTCGGTGGCATCGTGGACGTCCTCGGGGACGGTCTCGGGCATCGCCTCGCGCACGCGCGCCGCGGCCTCGCCGATCTGCTCGGCGACGTCACGGGCGTCGCGGAGCTCGTCGAGGTCCTCGGGTCCCGAGGTCGCGGCCCGGATCCGCTCGGTGAGCGTCGCGATGGCGTCGCAGAAGCTCGCCGTGTCCTCGGGGGTGTCCGGACCGTCGGAGCTCGAGCACGCGGGCGCGACCAACGCCGAGACGGCGAGCGCGACGACCAGTCGCCTCACGGACGGTCACCGATCCTCCCGGGATCGCGCTCGGGGCAGCGTCCCGTCGGAGGCTCGCCGTGAGCTGCGCGACTCGGAGCGTCGGGACGGCGCATCGGATGCCGGCCGGCTCAGATCGCGGTGTAGCCGCCGTCGACGGCGAGCACCTGGCCGGTGACGTAGGTGCTGGCGTCGCCGGCGAGGAAGAGCAGCGCGCCGTCGAGCTCGTCCAGGCGTCCCCCGCGACCGAGGACCGTCTTGCGCTCCATCCACTTGAGTGAGCGCTCCTCCTCGAACATGTCGCCGGTCATCTCGGTCGGGAACCACCCGGGGGCCAGGGCGTTCACCCGCAGTCCTCGACGGCCCCACTGGGCGGCGAGCTCACGGGTCAGGTTGATCAAGCCGCCCTTGGCCGCGGCGTAGCCGGCCTGGGGGATCTGCCCGGTTCCGACGATGCCGAGGATCGAGGCCACGTTGACGATCGAGCCGGCGACGCCGTCGTCGATCATGGCGCGGGCCACGTCGCGGGAGAGCGTGAACGGCGCCACGAGGTCGACGTCGACGACGCGCGCGAAGTCGTCGTCGGTCTCGTCGAGGGCGGGGGTCACCTGCGTGATCCCGGCGTTGTTGACGAGCACGTCGATGCGGCCGTGCCGCTCCAGCGCGGTCTCGACCAGGCGACGTCGGTCGCCGGTGTCGCTCACGTCGCACGCCACGACGGTGGCGCGCTCGAGGTCGGCCGCCAGCGACTCGAGGCGCTCGGCGCGCCGCGCCGCGAGGACGACGTCCGCGCCGGCGGCGTCGAGGACGGAGGCGAAGCGGGCGCCGATGCCGGAGCTGGCGCCGGTGAGGACCACGACCTTGTCGTCGAGGCGGAACGATGCGGTGGGATCGAGATCGGTCATGGCGAGCGAGGCTACCGCCCCGCGGTTTCGTCGCTCGTCACGGAGACGAGGTCGCGGCGGTCGCGGAGCGTCGCCTCACGTGTCGACGGGACCGAACGCCCCGCGGTGGAACGCTGCGGCCGTGTCGACCTCGGCGATGCCGCAGACGTCGGGCTCCGGTGCCGGCTCGCCGGCGAGCACCCGCAGGACGGAGCGCACACCCTGCGACAACGACTCCAGGTTGTACCCGCCCTCGAGCACGAACGCGAGGCGACCGTCGCAGTGCTCGTCGGCGATCGCCATCACCTCGGCGGTCATCGCGGCGAAGCCGGAGTAGGAGACGTTGAGCGCGAGGTCGTACCAGTGGGCGTCGAACCCCGCCGACACGACCACCAGGTCCGGCTTCAGGCTCGCGGCCGCGGGCACCAGGATCTCGCGCAGGGCCTTGAGGTAGGCGACGTCCCCGGAACCGCCGGGGATCGGCACGTTCACGGTCGTGCCCTCGCCCAGGCCGGCGCCGACGTCCTCGAGCCGGCCCGAACCCGGGTAGAACGGCGCTGCCCGGTGGATGTCGAAGACGAGGACGTCCGGGTCGGTCCAGAACGTGTCCTGGGTGCCGTTGCCGTGGTGCGCGTCCCAGTCGACGATCAGGACTCGCTCGCAGCCCAGGGCGGCCCGGGCGTGGGCGGCGGCCACCGCCACGTTGTTGAAGAGGCAGAAGCCCCGTGACCGCACGGGCTCGGCGTGGTGGCCGGGAGGGCGGACCAGCGCGAAGCTGCTGTCGGCTTCCCCCCGGACGACGGTCTCGACGGCGGCGATGGCCGTGCCGGCGGCCACCTCGGCCGCCTCCACGCTGCCCGGAGACACCGCGGTGGTGTCGACGTCCAGCCACGCCGACTCGCCGCGCAGTTGGAAGATCTGGTCGAGGTGCGAGGTGGTGTGCACGCGGCCCAGCTCCTCGCGCGTCGCGACGCGTCCGCCCTCGAAGCGCACGCCGGGCACCGGCTGTCGGGTCAGCAGATCCAGGACGGCGCCGATGCGGCCGGGATGCTCCGGGTACTTCCACTGGACGTCGAGTCCCGCCAGGATCTGGCGGACGCGCTGGTCGAGGCGGCCGGGCAGGAACGACGCCTCCGCGTCGGGCTCGTGAGCCAGCGTGCGCGGGTCGTGGAAGACCACCACGTCGTTCGTCGGAGCGGGATCCCGCGCTCGGTCTCCGGGCACGGGGTCGACGCTCCGCTCAGCCATCGGTCCAGGGGAAGCTCGCGCCCCAGCTCCTCGCGGTGAGCTCTCTGACCTCGGCGACGTCCGCGTCGGGCACCGTGGCCGGGTCGCCGTGCTCCCGGAGGCTGTAGTGGAACAGGTAGACGCGGGAGGCGAACTCGTGGAAGGGGAGCGAGGACTCGCCGGCCACCTCGTCGTGGTCGCCGGTGGAGGTGAGGATGCCCTGTCCCCAGTCCTGCCCGCTGTCGTTGTTGGGGTTGTAGAAGTACGCGCGCATGCGCCCCTCCGCGTCGGGGGCGACGCGTTGGATGGAGATGGCGTGCCAGCCGAGGAAGCTCCCCTGCTGATCGGTCGAGGCGATGCCGATCGGCTGGGGGTAGATGAGGGGGGACCCGCCCCGGTGCTCGGGGTGGTAGGCGGCGAAGAACAGCCGCACGAAGTCGTCGAAGCGGTGCACCGACATCGTCGTGAGGTCGAGCGCGAGGGCGAAGCCCCCGCGGACCCACCAGCCGTGGAGCTCGGGGTTGATCCAGCGGTGCCCGTCGTCGCCGCGGCCCGCGACGCGTCGGCTCATCTCCGCGTAGACGCGGTCGAGGTGGGGGACGAGCACGAGCGAGACGGGGTCGAGCTCGGTGTGCAGCTCCGGCGCCATCCCCGCCGGGAGCTCGCCGGAGCGGATCGGCTCCCCCTCGAAGCGCATGGTGATCGACTCGTCGCGCGCGGCCTGCGCGAGGAGCTCGAGGAGGTAGCCGCCGTCCACCTGCGCCCAGAGGCTGATCGCCCGCGCCGACTGACAGGTCGGATGGTCGCCCTGGGCGATGCCCAGGGGTTGGCCGACGACGCTCAGCGTCCCGGCGAGCAGGATCGAGCGGGCCGGAAGGCGGTGGGAGGGCGCGTCGCCGCGCAAGCTGTCGACGAGCATCTCGTCCGTGGACGGCGCGAGGTCGAGGCGGGCGAGGCGCCGAAGGCTCGGCCCGATCGGGGGGAAGAAGAGGTCGCCGGTGACGAGGAGGTTGGCGAGCCCGTAGATGCATTGCGCCGTCTCCGGGTGGACGGCGGTGTCGATGAGCTCGCGGACGAGGGGCTCGTGGAGCGCCAGCGCACCATGGCCGGTCGACTCGACCCGGAGGGTGGTGCCGATGAGATCGGGGCGCGTCTCGTTCAGGTGGCGCAGCAGCGTGGCGTGTTGCGGGGCGACGAGCCCGGTCGCCCACATCGCGTCGCCGAAGGTCTCCGCTTCCAGCGTCAACGCCGCCTCGTCCAGCGACCGCAGCGCCGACGCGTAGTCTGCTGCGCTCCCGGCCGAGCGGCTCAGCTCCGTGGGTCCCTCCAGCGCGTCGACCAGGTCCCGCGCCCGGACCTGGACGTCGGATCCGTCGTCGGTCACGAGCGTGCGCGCCGCGGCGGCCACGTCGGCCCGCACGTGGCGGACGATCAGGGGACGCTGGCGGAGGACGCGCTCGGCCTCCTCCAGGACGAGCGTCAGGATCCCGTGCGGGCCGATCGACTCCACGAGGAGCTCGAAGAACCGGCGCAGCCCTCGTCCCGGGTCGGGAGCCTCGGCCGGAGCGTTCCGGGAGGTGTCGGGACGCTCGGGATCCTCCTCGACGAGGAGGTCGAGGTTCGAGGCGATCACGTGCTCGAGGAAGCCGCGGGCGTCGTCGGGCGTGACGTCCGGGTGCTCGTGATCGCCGTTGCAGATGGCGAGGAACCGGAGCTCGCTCAGGCACTCGACGGCGAGGAGGGGCCCGGGCCGGTGGAGCACGTGGGTGACGAGCTCGGGCCGCAGGCGCTCGGGTCGCTCCCAGTCGGTGCCGCGGAAGACGCCGGCGCGCTCGAAGCGGGGCGCGTACGGGTAGAGCGCCCGCGCACCACCTTCCTCCTCCAGGAGGCGCCGGGTCACCTCGAGGACGTGGCTCTGATGGAGGAGCTTCGAGACGGGCAGGGCCCCGTCGAGCCTGTCGAGAGCCCGCGCGAAGCGCGCCTCGAGGTGTACGAGTCGGTCCCGGTCGGGGTTGCTCACCCGGCTCATGCGCGTCCGGCGCGCACCCCATCGGCCGGCCACGAGCCCACCGGCCACGAGCCCACCGGGCACGCCACGAACGGTGCCCGGTGGATCCCGGGCGGGACGGCCCTACACGTAGAAATCGTGGTCCTCCATGTCGAGGAGCAACTGGCGCAACCGGTCGGGGTCGTCACCGAAGAAGTACAGCGTTCCGTAGTGGTTCCCGAACGCCACGCGCTCCGGTACCTGCGAGTCGGCCGGCACGAAGAGGTCGTGGTGCTCGAAGTACGGGTCGCTGCCCACCTCGTCGGGGATCCGGACGTCGGAGATGACCCGCTTCTTCGGGTAGACGAGGAAGCACCCGGCGTGGCCCTTGGCGTCGACCACCTCGCGGGGGAAGAACGCCTCGACCTCGGCTTCGGTGGTCTTGGGATCCATGCAGAGGACCTGCGCCTGGTAGGCGTTGAAGCCGTAGGCGCGCTCCATGAGCTCGAAGGCGTTGCCGCCCGGGACTCGGTAGGCGACCTCACCGAAGTGGAGCGCCCCGTCGTTGGTGATGAAGTACTCGGGGTGGATGAGCCCGTTGTCGATGTCGAAGGCGTCGATGAGCTTCTCGACCTCGCGGGTGATCGCCGGTCGCCACTGCTCGAGCTCCTCGCCCGCGGGGATGAAGACCGAGTAGCCGAGGTGCACGTACTCCGAGATGTTGAGGAAGCGGATCTTGCGGTCGTGGATGAAGACCTCGCACGCGAACTCCTTGCCGTCGAGGTGGCTCTCCATCAGGAGCGGGAACTCGTCGTCGCGGATCTGGTCGATGTCCTCGTGCGAGGTGATGATCCGGTGGCCGTAGGTGCCCGCCTTGTCGAACGGCTTGAGGTGGACCGGGTCGTTCGGGTCACCCTCGAGCTTGAGGAGCGCGTCGTTCACCCGCTTGAGGAAGCGCACGACGTCGTCGCGGTCGTCGGCGACCTCGAAGACGCCGACGCGCAGGCCGGTCATCTGCGCTCGGCGCTTCATCATCGACTTGTCGCGGAAGAGCATGGCCTGGTGGAAGAGTCGCGGGTCGTCCATGAGCCGTGAGTTGATCGCTCCGGCCCACTCGACGGTCTCCTCGAAGAGCGGGACGCACACCTCCACGCCCTCGTCCGCGAGCGTCTCGTACAGCTCGCCCGACTGCTCGTTGATGCGCTCGAACTCCCATCGGACGAACGGGATGCTGTGCTCCTGGGCCGTGGCCTCCGCCCAGGAGGGGGCCACCACGACGTAGCGGCGGTTGAAGCGCTCGAGCGCCTCGATGGCGCGCAGGCTCCAGCCGAAGAGAGCGACGTAGCTCGTGTCGGGCGCGACGTCGGGCATGTGCTCGCTCCTCCGGGTCGGACGACCCGGGTCGCGGTCGTTGTCATTCACCCTACCGGGGTCCGAGAGGCCCTTGACGGGCGGGTGCGGTGGCTGCGGCTCCTCGGAGGCCTGCGGGTGCTCGGAGCGCTGCGGGCTCATCGGGAGACCTCCCCGGTATCGTCGTACCGAATCCACCGAGGGGGGTTGCGATGAGCCTGGTCGTGACGGAGTCGGAGCTGCGCAGTTGCGTCACGCTCGACGAGGAGGGGCTCGAGGCGGTCGAGGATTCCTTCGTCCGGTACGCGAACGGGGAGGCCCGTGTCCCGCCGGTCGTCGGCATCGAGGTTCCCGAGCAGAACGGTGCGTGCGACGTCAAGGGCGCCTACATGAGCGGGTTCCCGTACTTCGCGATCAAGATCTCGACCCGGTTCTTCGACAACCCGAGTCGCTTCGGGATCTCCACGGGCAGCGGGATGATGGCGCTCGTCAACGCCGAGAACGGCGTCCCGGAGGTGCTCCTCCTCGACAACGGATACCTCACCCACGTCCGGACGGCGCTCGCCGGTGCCGTGGCCGGCAAGCACCTCGCGAAGCGCGAGCCCTCCACGGTCGGCCTCGTCGGCGCGGGCAACCAGGCGCGGCTCCAGGCGCGGGCCCTGCGCATGGTCCGGCCCTTCGATCAGGTGCTCGTCTACAACCACCTCTCCGAGGGGAGCGACCGGTTCGCGACCGAGATGGCGGAGGTCCTCGGCTGTGAGGTCTCGGCGGTCGGCGGGGCCGAGGAGGCGGTGCGCCCGGCGGACGTCGTCGTCACGGCGACGCCGTCGACCAGCCCGGTGGTCCGGGCGGAGTGGTTGCGACCCGGCGCGCACGTGACCGCCCTCGGCGCCGACGCGCCCCACAAGCAGGAGCTCGAGGCGGCCGTCTTCGGACGGGCGGACGTCGTCGTCTGCGACAGCCGCTCCCAGTGCTCGATCCGGGGGGACCTCCATCACGCGATCGAGGCCGGGGCCGTCTCGGCGGACGCGGTCGTCGAGCTCGGCGACGTGTGCGCCGGCCGCGAGCAGGGGCGCACCGGCGAGGAGCAGGTTACCGTCTGCGACCTCACCGGCGTCGGCGTCCAGGACACCGCCATCGCGACGCTCGCGTACCGACGGGCGCGTGCGGCTGGTCTCGGCACGTCCATCGAGTAGGGGAGCGCATCGGGTGATGTCCGTACCGTAACCGGAGCTCGGGGCGCGCGAGCTCGCCGTGCTCGGTGGGGCGAGGTGCTGATCCGGTACGCCCGGGGGGGCTCGAACCCCCAACCCACGGATTAAGAGTCCGTTGCTCTTCCGGTTGAGCTACGGGCGCGTGCTGATCGTAGCGAAGGGCGCGCCCCTCCCGGGAAGCGTTGGCGCGTCGAGTGCGCAGGAGACGTGCCGAGGAGACGTGGCCGCGGCGATGTCGTCGAGGTGATGGAGGGGTGACGATGCGGATCTGGGTCGACACCGACGTGGGGGACGACCCCGACGACGCCGTCGCGCTCCTCCTCGCCGTCCACCATCCCGAGGTGGAGCTGGCTGGGGTGAGCACGGTCTCGGGTGATGTCGAGCACCGAGCGGCGCTCGCTCGTGAGCTCGTCGGCGAGGAGGTCCCGGTGACGGCCGGCTCGCACCGACTCGCCGAGCTGGTGGAGGCGGCCGAGCCCGACGCGCTCGTGGCCATCGGGGCGCTCACGAACGTCGGTCGGCTCCTCGACGCCGGCGCGCGGCCACCGGCTCGCTTCGTGGCGATGGGCGGGGTGCTCGAACCGGTGCGCCACCGGGGGAGGCTGCGCGACGTGGAGACCAACTTCGGCGCCGACCCGGCCGCCACACGCTTCGTCCTCGACTGGACGGAGGCGCTGGTGGTGCCGCTCGACGTCACGTGGCGGATGGTGCTCACCGAGCAGCAGGAGGACGCTCTCGTGACGGCTCGCCCCGAGCTCGCGCCGCACCTGGATGCCTGGCGCGCGCCGCTGTGCCTCCACGATCCGCTGGCGTTGCTGGTCGCCGTCGGCGAGGAGGTGGGGGTGCGTCTCGAGCGCCGCGACCTGAGCGCGGACCGCGAGGGCCGGGTCGTCGAGCGCCGGGGAGCGCGGAGCCACGAGGTCGTCGCGGACGTCGACGCCGACGAGGCGATCCGTGCCGTCCTGTCCCGGCTGGGGTGCTGAGGGCGCGCGGCGCTTCCGAGGTGCTCGACGAAGGTCCTGTGTGCGTGTTCGGTCGCTGTCGCGAGCGACGTTGGGGGGCAGATGATGCGGTGGGGCTGGTCGCGTGGTGTCGGGGTTCGATCGCTGGCCACTCGCTCGCTGCGCTCGCTCGCTGCGCTCGCTCGCCCCACCCACCCGCCAGGCTGCGCGATCGCACCCCCGACACCACGCTCCCGACGCGCGCGTCGGCTCATCGCCCGCCGGTCCACCCGCCTGTCGGGCTGCGCGATCGACCCCCGACACCACGCTCCCGACGCGGGGGCCGGTCTTGTGTGAGTGTTCGGCATGCCCGCGAGCGACACGCCAGATACTCACACGA
>CAYTKN010000028.1:0-36765 GCA_964438505.1 uncultured Burkholderiales bacterium | reverse complement strand
CGCTCGGTCTCCCCCACGTACTTGTTCAGCAGCTCGGGGCCCTTGATGTTGAGGAAGTACGACTTGGCCGCCTCGTCGCCGGTCTTCTCCGCCACCCGCTTCGCCAGCGAGTTGGCGACCGCCTTGGCGATCAGCGTCTTCCCGCACCCCGGCGGGCCGTAGAGGAGGATGCCCTTCGGCGGTTGGAGCTGGTGCTGGACGAAGAGCTCGCCGTGGAGGTAGGGCAGCTCGATGGCGTCCTGGATGAGCTCGATCTGCTCGTCGAGGCCGCCGACGTCGGCGTAGGCCACGTCGGGCACCTCCTCGAGCACGAGCTCCTCGACCTCGGGCCGCGGGAGGCGCTCGACGATCAGGCCCGAGCGGGGATCGATCAACAGCGAGTCGCCGGCCCGCATCAGGGTGCCGACCATCGCCTCGGACAGCTCGGCCACCCGCTCCTCGTCGGCGCGGCCGACCACGAGGACGCGGCTGCGGTCCTCCATCGTCTCCTTGAGGGTCACCACCTCACCCGAGAGCTCGGGCTCGCGGAAGCGGATCACGTTGAACGAGTCGTTGAGCACGACCTCCGCGCCGCGCTCGAGCTCGGAGACGTCGAGCTCGGGATGCACCGCCACCCGCATCTTGCGGCCCGAGGTGAACACGTCGACCGTGCCGTCGTCGTTGGCGCCGAGGAACGTCCCGTACGCGGACGGCGGCGTCGTGAGCTTCTCGACCTCCTCGCGGAGCGCGCCGATGTGCTCGCGCGCCTCGCGCAGCGTCGCGGAGAGCTTCTCGTTCTGCGAGAGCGCCTGCGCGAGCTGCCCCTTGGTCTCGAGGAGGCGCTCCTCCAACGTCCGCACCCGCTTGGGCGCGTCCTGGAGCCGCCGTCGCAGGGCCACGATCTCTTCCTCGAGGCCCTTGACCTGCTCCTGGAGATCGGCCACCTCGAGCTCGTACTCCTCGAGGCGCTTGCGGTACTCCGCTGACTCCTCGGCAGCCGTCGTCACCACCCCCTTGGTCGGGCCGGCGGCGTCGGGGCCCCCGGGCCCCTCGCGCGGCACAATACACGGCACGGGCCCCCCGCACGCGCTGGTTGCGGTCGAGGACCCGCCCGTTCCGGTCCGCGGTGCGGCCCGCGGTCCGCCTCGCCGTGCCCGCCGCGGCGGCGCCGACGGCTCCCCTCGCCGTGGTGGCAGCGATCCCGCCGGGCGCCTCCTCCGGTTGTCCTCGTGCCGGTCCTCGTGCGGGTCCTCGTGCGCGAGCGCTCGCGAGCACCGAAGCCGCCATGTTGGTTTTCCACGGTGTCTCCCGCGTAAACTCGGTCGTGACGCACCGATGCCGTTCGGGTCCGCGAACCGGATCCGCCGGACGGATCGCAACACACCGACAAGGAGTGAGGCACGACGATGGCTGCGATGAAGGTCTGGATCGACCAGGATCTCTGCACGGGCGACGGGCTCTGCGAGGAGATCTCGCCCGACGTGTTCACCCTCCTCGACGACGGGCTCGCCTACGTCAAGGAGGGCGACAAGATCTACGCCCAGGCCGAGGGCAACTCGGAGGGCGCCGAAGGCCTCGCCAACGTCCCCGAGGGCGAAGAGGAGGCCGTGATCGAGTCGGCCGAGGAGTGCCCCGGCGAGTGCATCTTCATCGAGGTGGACCAGTAGCGAGGCCTCGACGGCGGCGGGCGTGCCCGACCGCCCGTCGCGACACCGGACGGCATCGGACGAGGGAGCGCACGACCCGGCCGTGGCGGCCGGGGCGGGCGCGGCCCCACGGGGTGCCCCCCCCCCCGGCGGCGGGGCGGCGTGGCGCCGGGGCGCGTGCCGGGCGAGCGCCGGCGACGTGCCTCACACCAGGCAGGGGCCGGTGTCGACGGCCTGGTCGCGCTGCGCGGCCTCCTCGAGCACCGGAGCCAGCTCCGAGTCGGTCAGCGCGTACGCGGTGCCCGAGCGGTCCGGGGCGATCGCGAACGCGACCCCGACCGCGCGGCCTCGCGTGTCCACGAGCGCGCCCCCCGAATCACCCGGTTCGAGGTTCGAGGCGAGGATGAACACGTCCCGGCGGGTCCGGTGCCGGTCGTAGATGTCGCGGCCGACCGCGGTGACCTGCTGACGGATCGCCGCCGGGGAGACCTCCAGGTCCCCGCCGCCGGGGTTCCCGTAGACCGCGCCCTCCATGCCCTCGGCGCCCGCGGTGATCGGCAGCGGATCCAGGCCGAGCTCGGGCACCCGCAGGATGGCGAGGTCCCGGTCGGGGTCGAAGACCACCACCGAACCGCTGAGGCTCCGCCCGTCGGCGTTGACGGTCACGGTCGTCTCGTCCTCGCCGGCGACGACGTGCGCGTTGGTCACGATCAGACCGGGGGCGGCCGCGAAGCCGCTCCCCTCCTGCACCTTGCGGCACGCCTGCCCCTCGATCCTCACCGTCGCGGCGACGACGCGCTCGTGGACCTCCGGCGAGATCCCGCTCTCGGCCGGCGGTGAGCCCACCTCCGGGCTGCTCGAGAGGGGCGGGATGACCTGCGGGAAGCCGGCACCCAGCAGCCGGGAGAGCTCGTTGAAGGTCTCGGGCGGGTCGGGCGCGACCACCTCGAGCAGCTCCAGCACCGCCGAGCCGCGCGCCCACTGGGAGGCCAGCCCCGGGGCCCGCGCCAGCGTCGGGCCGAGGGCCCAGAAGATCACCAGGATCCCCGCGGCTCCCAGGACCCCGCCGGCCGCCCGGTCGTAGCGCCGGAAGTCGGGGCCGACGCGCAGCGTCGCGTGCAGGGCCGCGCCCACCGCGAGGCCGATCCCCTGGCCGAGCATGCCCGCCGCGAGCAGGAAGGCGATCACGGCGAGGACCCGCACGCCGGACTGGGCGTCCTCGAAGTACGTGGCGACCTCGGGCAGGAAGAGCGCCCCCAGGAACACGCCGAGCGCGAGTCCGGCCCACGAGGTGATGCGAGCGAGGAATCCGAGGCGGTACCCGCCCACGACCGCGGAGACGAGCCCCGCCAGGATCAGGAGGTCGAGCGGGCTCATGCCGGAAGCAGCCGGGCGTGGGTGAGGAAGCCGGTGTGGGCCACCATCCGGTGATCGGGCCGCACCGACTGGCCTTTGACGTGCCAGCTCCGCTGCAAGACCTCGATCGTCTCGACCATGGCGAAGCGCGACCTCTCCAGCTCGTCGCAGAGGTGGGCCACCTGGCCCACGGTCGGCAGGTAGGAGAGCAAGATACCTCCCGGACGCAGCGACTCCTCGGCGTGGCCGACGAACCGCCACGGCTCGGGCAGGTCGAGGAGCACCTTGTCGAGTGCGCCGTCCACGAGGTGGGAGGGCTCGACGCCGTCGTAGGCGTCGCGCACGTGGAGCTCGACGGGGACCGAGGGGCCGCCGAGCGCTTCGCCGAAGAACTCCTCCACGTTGCGACGGGCGCGCACCGCGAAGTCCTCGCGCAGCTCGTAGCCGAGCACCCGTCCGTGCTCGCCGACGGCGCGCACCACCGCCATCGTCAACGCGCCCGAGCCCACCCCGGCCTCGAACACGCGGTCGCCGGGTCGCAGGTCGGCGAGCATCAGGATCGGACCCAGGTCCTTCGGGTAGATCACCTGGGCGCCGCGGCGCATCTCCAGAACGTACTCGGGGAGCGTCGGGCGCATCGCCACGAGGCGCGAGCCGAGGGACGTGCGGACCTCGGTCCCCTCGTCCGCTCCGATGATCTCGTCGTGGGCGAGCATCCCGGTGTGGAGGTGGTACGTCTCCCCCGCCGCCAGGGTCACCAGGTGCCGCCGGCGGCGCGAGTCCACCAGGAGGACCCGTTCGCCCGGTTCGAACCGCCCGCCCACGTCAGCCGTCTTCGGAACCGGGGAGGACGCGGACCACCACCCGGTCCCCCGGCGCCAGCGGCTCGGTCCACACCCGCTCGGGTGGCTGGTCCGAGAGCCGGCGCAGCACCACCACGCCGCTCGCCACGATCCCCACGACGAGCCACGGCCGCGACCCCTCGACGAGCCCCTTGCGCAGCCCCCGCCGGGCCAGTGATCGGATCACCGCACGTCTCCCGGTGCGCTCAGAGTCGCTGGATCTCGATGATCGGCTGCCGGCGCCGCCCCTTCCGGCGACCCCACAGGTACGCCGTCACGACGACCCCGACGACGAGCACCGTCCCGACGACGACGCCCACGCCCTTGGCGCGCTCGCCCTCCCGGTCGACCTCGGTGCGGATCTCGTCGAGCTTGGCCTCGATGTCGGCCCTGCTCACCCGCTCTCCGCCGTCTCCGCTCACCGGTTCCCCCCTCCGCTCGAGCCGCGGCGACCGATGGCGCGCAGCGACACGGCACCACCCGCCACCAGGGCGGCGAAGACGATCAGGTACGGCAGCCAGCTCAAGTTGCCGGTGAAGGTCGTGTCGGTCTCGGCCTGGAGCACCCGCAGCGAGCCCACCGCGAGGAACACCACGCCGGTGCCGACGAGGACCGCGCCCACCACCCCGAAGGCGATGTAGCGGCCGACGGCCTTGACGGGTTCGACCGTCTCCTGGCGCACGTAGTCGCGGACGAGCCCCCACAGCTCCGAGACCAGCTCGGAGACCTCGCGAGGCTGGTCCGCGTCCGGGGCCGGCTCCGGTGTCTGCTGGCTCTGCTGGTCGATCACGGTCTCCTCGGTCGCGGTCCTCGCTCGCGGACGGCCAGGAGGTTATCGGAAACCATCCGCGATCCTCTCCCGGGCGCGCTCCGCCGGCGCGGCGCCGGCCGGGCGCGCGGCGGGTGGAGCGAGCAGGTCGGCGTCCTCGAAGGTGAACGGGTAGCGGTGCAGCAGGACCGCGAGGCGGTCCTGGAGGCGGGCCCCCTCGCTGAACGCGAAGGAGCCGTTCACGAGCATCGCGAACTCGAGGGTCCCCGAGTCGGCCCCGGGCCCGTCCCCTCCCTCGAGCACGCCCACGAGGCCGACGACCCCGTCGAGGGAGCCGGTCTTCGCGCGCAGGCGTCCCTCCAGCGCGGTGCCCTCGAGGCGCCGGTACAGCGTCCCGCTGCGACCGGCCACGGCGAGCCCGGTGTCGAGCGCCCCGAGCCCGTCACGCCCGCGCAGCTCCACGGCGTCGAGCAGCGCCCGGCACGTGGCCTGATTCCCCCGGTCGAGGCCGGAGCCGTCGCGCAGCACCACGCCCTCGACCGGCACGCCCAACTCGTCGAGCTCGGCGCGGACCGCGTCGGTGCCCGCCGGCGTGTCGCCCACACCGCTGCGCGCGAGGCCGACCTCGCGGACCAGCATCTCGGCGATGAGGTTGTCGCTGGAGCTCACCATCGCGGCCACGACGTCGCGCAGCGGCGGCGACTCGACGCTCGCCACGATGCCGGCACCCTCCGGAGCGACGCCGCGCGCCGGCTCGCCGGCGACCTCGACCCCGCGCTCCTCGAGGAGCCTGGTGAGCTCGGAGGCCGCCTCCACCGCGGGATCGGGCGCCGTGACGCGGCCCGGCTGCCAGCGCTGCCATCCCCCGTTGACCGTGAGCGCGGAGAGGAAGCTGATGTCCCGGTCGGTGATGTAGGACTCCTTCCAGGTGGGAACGGTCGGCCGGCCCTGGTGGCGTGAGGCGTCCCCGAGGATCGGGCCCTCCACCCGCCGGATGCCCGCCGCGACGACCGCGTCGGCCAGGTCCCCGAGGAGCGTGCGCGGGTGTCCCCCGCGGTAGGCGCTCCGGTCGAGGTGCCGGCCGTAGTCCGACACCATGAGCACCGGATCGGCACCGCCGACCAGCCACAGTCGCTCCACCGTCCCGTCCTCGGTGCCCGCCGTGGCCGCCACCGTGGTCTCGAAGCGGTGCTCCGGTCCGAGCACCGACAGGGCGGCCGCCCCGACGAGGAGCTTCTGGGAGGAGGCGGGGACGAGCGATGCCCCGCCGCGGCGGTCGAGGAGCACCTGGTCGCCGTCCTCCACGACGAGGCAGGCGTCCCTGCCGTCGAGCAGCTCGCCCGCCCGCAGCGGGAGCTGCATGGCGCCGATCTCGTCGGCGAGGTCGTGGGGCAGCCGACGTGCGGAGAAGACCGGCACCAACGGGGTCGCGTCGCGCTCGACGGGCTCGCTCGCCGGTGCCGGGCGGAAGCCGAGGACGAGCGCCACCACCGCGACCGTCGCGGTGACGACCGCGACGGCCCTCACGGAGCGTCCGCTGCCCACCTCCCGGCGCACGGGCGCCCGCTCACGTCCCGTCACTGCCGCTCACTCCCGTTCGGTGTACACGTACGTCGAGGAGGCCTTGAGGACGAGGCGGTCGTCCTGGTCGACGACCTCGGCCTCGACGAACGCGAGCCGGCGTCCCCCGCTGATCACCTGCGCGCTGCACGTGAGCGCGGAGCCGGTGCGGACCGGACGCAGGAAGCTGACCTTGAGCTCGGCGTTGGCGACGAAGGCCCGACGGCCCTCCAGGTAGGTGACGGCGGCGGAGCCCATCGCCGAGTCCGCGAAGGCGGCGACGAACCCGCCCTGCATGATGCCCGCCGGGTTCGAGAACTTCTCCCTGGCCTCCAGCGCCCACACGGTGCGGCCGGGCTCGGACTTGTCGAGGCAGACCATCCCCAGGGTCAGGTCGCAGTTCGGCGGGACCTGGATCCTGTCGTCGGAGGGAGGCATCGATCCTCCGGGGTCGTGGGAGGCGCGGGAGGCGTGGGAGCCGCTCGCGCCTTCACCGGCGAGACGGGAACGGGCCGGTAGCCTACCGCCGTGCCGACAACCTTCGGATCCGACGGCGTGGTCACCACCTCGCTTCGCGAGGCGATCGTGTGATCTCGGTCGTCATGCCCGCCTTCAACGAGGAGCGCACCCTCACGACCTCGGTGCACGAGGTCGTCGAGTGGCTGCGCCGCGCGCGGCGCGACTTCGAGGTGCTGGTGGTCGAGAACGGTTCCACCGACGGGACCCTCGAGGTGGCGCGTCGCCTCGCCGGAGAGCTGCCCGAGGTGGTGGTCGTCCAGCTCCCCGGTGCCGACTACGGGCGAGCGCTGCGCTCCGGGTTCCTCGCGGCGAGCGGTGAGGTCGTCTTCAACTTCGACGTCGACTACTTCGACATGGACTTCCTCGCCGACGCGCTCATCCTCCTCGAGAGCACCGAGCGCCCACCGGCCGTCGTCGTCGGCTCCAAGCGGGTGCGCGGCGCGGTCGACCGCCGCGCCCGCTCACGGCGGCTGGTCACCGCCGCCTTCTCGATCGTGCTGCGCACGCTGCTGCGCCTCAGGGTGTCCGACACCCACGGGATGAAGGGCCTCGACCGGGAGGCGCTGTACCCGCTCATCGAGGCCTGCCGGTTCGGCACCGACCTCTTCGACACCGAGCTGGTACTCCGCGCCGAGCGCGCCGGCCTGCCGGTCGTCGAGCTCCCGGTGACGGTGACCGAGCGGCGGCCCTCGCGGACACCGATCGTGCGCCGCATCCCGCGGGCGGTCCTCGGCCTGCTCCGCCTGCGCGTGGTGCTCTGGGCGGAGCGCTTCCGGTGACCGCGCCGCAGCGGTGAGGCACCGGTGAGGCGCCGCCGCATCGTGGCGCTCGCGCTCCTCTCGGCGCTGGCGATCGGCGCCGTCGGCGCCGGGGTCGCCGCGCTCGTCGTCTCCTCCAACGAGCCGGAGTCGGCCACGGCGTCGACGAGCACGTCGTCCCCGGCGACGCCGTCGACCACGACCTCCACGACGCCCCGACGCGAGATCGCGCTCGTCGATCCCGCCGGCGGCGGGCCGCCGCTCTCCCTCGGGCCCGTGGAGGTCGACCCGGCACGCGTCGCGGCGATCACGGCGGTCCACCAGGTCCCCGTCGAGCATCCGGTGGTCCTCGACAGCGAGTTCGTCGCGGCCCAGAACGCCGCCGGCGTCGACCTCGCGCGCCTCCGGCGTCAGCTCCAGTACCTGGCCAACCGCTTCGGGCCCGCAGCAGCGGACCCGTCGGTCCCGGATGCCGTGGCGCTGACTCCCTCCGTGTCCGAGGAGGGGGCCGTGCGCGTTCCCGTCCTCGTCTACAACGCCGATTCGGTCGAGCGCACCCTCGCCCACCTCGACCTCGAGCTGGTCACACCGTCCGGGGCGTCCGTGACGGAGACGGCGCGCTTCTTCGAAGACCGAGGCCTGGCCGTCGCGCCGGGAAGCTGGTACTTCAACGTCCTCGCCTTCTCTCCCGACCAGGTCGTGGCGGACCCGGGCGCGGACGCCGTCGACCGCCTCACGGGTGTGCCCCGTCCCGCCTGGGAGTAGCCCACCCGGAGGCGCAGCGTCGTTCCTTCCCCCTGAGCTGCCCGATGGCCGTCAGAGCGAAGCAAAGAACGGCTGGGGGCCGGGCGGTACCCTGCGGGCGTGCCCAGGGTCGCGCTGTTCGTCACCTGCCTCGTCGACAACCTCGCCCCCGACACGGGGGTGGCGACCGTCGAGCTCCTCGAGGCAGCCGGGTGCGAGGTCGACTTCCCCGCTGCCCAGTCGTGCTGCGGCCAACCGGCGGTCAACACCGGCGAGCCGGAGGCCGCGGAGATCCTCGCACGTCGCTTCGTGGAGACCTTCGAGGCCCACGAGGCCGTGGTCTCCCCGTCCGGGTCGTGCGTCGCGATGGTCCACCACTGGTACCCGGAGCTGCTCGGCGGCACGTGGCGCGAGCGGGCCCTCGCCCTGCGCGAGCGCACCCACGAGCTGTCGGCCTACCTCGTCGACGTCCTGGGCCGTGCGGAGCTGGGCGCCCGGATCGACGCGTCGGTGACCCTCCACGACGCCTGCCACGGCCTCCGCGTGCTCGGCCTCGGCGACGCAGCACGGACGCTCCTGGAGCACGCCGGCGCAAGCATCGTCGAGATGCGCGACGCGGAGGTCTGCTGCGGCTTCGGAGGCACGTTCTCCGAGCAACACGCCGAGATCTCGGCGCCGATGGCGGACGAGAAGCTCGAGCGCGCCGCGGCCACCCGAGCCGACTACGTCGTGACCGGCGACCCGGGCTGCATCCTCCACCTCGAGGGCCGGCGCCGGCGCACGGCCACCGGACCCCCGGTCGTGCACCTCGCCGAGCTGCTCGCCACCGGCCTCGGAGCCGGGGACCGCCGATGAGCGACCTCGCGACCCGGGCGCGGGCAGCCGTCGCCGACGAGCATCTCCAGGAGGCGCTGTCGAACCTGACGGGGGTGCTGCGTGCCCTGGGACGAGCCGCGACCGACGACGACGCGCTGGAGGAGCGCCGCCGGGTCGCCCGGCGGGTGCGGCGGGAGACCCTCGAAGACCTGGACGGATGGGTCGCCCGAGCGGAGGCCGCGTTGCGTGCGAGCGGAGCGACGGTCCATCACGCAGCGACGCGGCACGACGCGCGCCGGGTCGTGGTCGACCTCGCCCGCGAGGCGGGCGTCGACCTGGTGGTCAAGGCGAAGTCCATGGCCACCGAGGAGATCGAGCTCGCCCCGGCCCTGGAGGCCGCGGGGATCGAGGCGCTCGAGACCGACCTCGGCGAGTACATCGTCCAGCTCGCGGGCGAGCGCCCCTCGCACATCATCGGCCCCGCGCTCCACAAGCAGCTCCCCGACATCGCCCGTCTGTTCTCGCGGGTGGCGGGACGAACCCTCCCCGAGGACGCCGAGGCGCTCTGCGCGTTCGCCCGCGACGAGCTGCGGGAACGGTTCCTCGCGGCCGGGATGGGGGTCACCGGAGCGAACTTCGTGAGCGCCGATACGGGGACGGTCGTGCTGGTCAGCAACGAGGGCAACGCCCGCATGTGTACCACCTGGCCCCGCATCCACGTGGCCGTCGTGCCCGTCGAGAAGGTCGTCCCCCGCCTCTCGGACGTCCCCACCCTGGTCCAGGTCCTCACGAGGCACGCCTCCGGACAGGCCTCGACGGCGTACGTGTCCAACCTCACCGGGCCGCGCCGCGACGGCGAGCCCGACGGGCCCGAGCAGCTCCACGTCGTCTTCCTCGACCACGGCCGCCGCGCGCTGGCCGGCACGCGCTACGAGGACATGCTCGCTTGCATCCGTTGCGGCGCCTGCCTCAACGCCTGTCCCGTGTACGCGAAGATCGGCGGCCACGCCTACGACAGCGTCTACTCGGGCCCGATGGGTGCCGTCCTCACGCCGCTGCTCTCCGGCGGCGAGGAGGGACGCGAGCTCCCGGAGGCCTCGTCGCTGTGCGGAGCGTGCACCGACGCGTGCCCCGTCTCGATCCCCCTCGCCGACCACCTCGTCCACCTGCGCGCCGACCTGCGCCGCGACTCCGGTCCGAACAGCGCCGACCGGGACGCCGCCGCGGGGAACGGCACCGGCGGGTGGTCGACACCCGGGGCCGACACCGGCGTGGCGGGCGGGCGCCGCCGCGCGGGCTTCGGCCTGTGGGCCCGGCTGTGGGCGCGCCCGCTCGGATACCGGGCCTCGACCTCGACCGCCCGGTACGGCGCCCGGCTCGTGGCGCGCCTTCGGGGCGTCTCGGGAGGCTGGGCGCCCACCATGCCCCTCGCGAGGGGATGGGCCGAGGGCCGCGACGTGCCCCTGCCGGCCCGCCGGTCCTTCCGCCACCGCTGGGCGCTCCGCCACGACGACCCGGCCGCCTGGAGGGGCCGGCCGGCGCGGATCGGACGACCGCGCCGGCACGACCGCCGTGCCTGACTCGGGCGAGCCGCGGGAGTCGCGAGCGCCCTCACGGCCCACCGGCCCGACGGAGGAGATGGGCCGGACGGGGCAGGCGGGGTCGCAAGCTTCCACGCAGCCGGAAGCTCCGACACGGTCGGAACCGATCGAACGCTTCGCCACGGCGCTGCGCGCCAACACAGCCGGTGTGCACGGCCCGCTGCCCCGCGAGGACCTCGTCGCCGCCCTCGTCGCGCGCACCGTCGAGCTCGATCGCGCGCTCTCCGGCGACGGGCCGGTCGCGCTCGCCTCCCCGGATCCCGTCCTCGACCCGCTCGGGCTGCGCGCGGCGCTCGAACGCTCGTCCCTGGAGGTCCTCGCGCCCGACGCCGCGGACTGGGAGGAGCGCATCGCCTCCGCCACGGTGGGGGTCACCGGCGCCGCCGGCGGAGCCGCGGAGACGGGGACGGTGCTACTCCGCTCCGCCCCCGGCGCCCCTCGCAGCGTCAGCCTGCTGCCCGACGCCCACCTCTGCGTGCTCCGAGCCGCGGACGTGGTCGAGCGACTCGAGGACGCCTTCGAGGTCGTGGTCCGCGACGGCCTGCCGTCCAACCTCGTCTGGATCAGCGGCCCGTCCCGCTCCGCGGACATCCAGAAGCGGATCACCCTCGGCGTCCACGGCCCCCGCACCTTCGAGGTGTTCCTCCTCGAGGCGTGACGGCGCCCGCACACCGGTACACGAGGTAGGTTGGATCGGAGCCATGGCAGCAGACGTCGACATCCTCCACTTCAGCGACGACGAGGCGGCCAACCGCTACCTCGCGGAGGAGCCGCTCGCGCTGCTCGTCGGGATGCTGCTCGACCAGCAGGTGCCCATGGAGTGGGCGTTCCGCTCCCCCCGCGTGCTCGCCGAGCGTCTCGGCGGCGAGCTCTCGGCGGAGCGCGTGGCCGCGATGTCACCCGACGACCTCGCCGAGGTCTTTTCCACGAAGCCGGCGCTGCACCGGTACCCGGGATCGATGGCCAAGCGGGTGCACGCCCTCTGCGAGCACCTCGTCGAGCACCACGGTGGACGGGCCGAGGACGTGTGGGAGCCCGCCACCGACGCCCGCGAGCTCGTCGAGCGTCTCACCGCCCTGCCGGGCTTCGGCAAGGAGAAGTCGCGGGTGTTCGTCGCGGTCCTCGGCAGGCGGCTCGGCTTCCGGCCCGACGGCTGGGAGGAGGTCGCCGCGGACTGGCCGACCGTCGCCGACGCCGACGGTCCCGGCGCCATCGCCCGGATCCGCGAGGCCAAGGCCGCCTGGAAGGCCGAGCAGAAGCAGCGCTCCGGGAAGCAACGCAGCGGGAAGCGGCGCTGAGCGCGGCCGGCACGAGCGGAGCGCGTCCTACGGTGCAGACATGAAGAAGTTCGCGTCCGCTCTCTCCGTTCGGAATCGCCGAGCTCACCCCCCGGGCAGGGAAGTGCAGACATGAAGAAGTTCGCGTCCGCTCTCTCCGAGCACCCCGTCCCCACCGAAGCGCTCGGCGAGGTGGTCGGCTCGGTCCTGGAGCAGTTCGCCGACCCGACCGACGTCGCCGAGGGTGTGGGGGTCGATCTGGCCGTCCTGTTCGTCTCACCCGATCACGTCGGCGCCGTCGAGGACCTGGCCGCGACCGTCCGCTCCCTGCTCGACCCGACCGTCCTCCTCGGGTGCACCGCCGCGGCGGTCGTCGGGGGGTCCCGGGAGGTCGAGGACGGCCCGGGCGTGGCGCTGTTCGCGGCGCAGCTCCCCGACGCGCAGCTCCTCCCCGTGCGCCTCGAGGTCGTCGAAGTCGAGGAGGGCCTCGCGGTCACCGGCTGGCCCGTCGAGGAGCCCGGCCACTCCACGCTGCTCGCCCTCGCCGACCCGTTCTCGTTCCCCGGCGAGGCGTTCCTCGAGCGCGCCAACGAGCAGTTCGCGGGCCTCCAGGTGATCGGCGGCCTCGCCTCGGCCGCCCGCGGACCGGGCGGGAACCGGCTCGTGCTCGACGACGAGGTCGTCGCCGACGGGGCCGTCGGCGTCCTCCTCGACGCGGACGTCGAGGTGGCCACCGTCGTCTCGCAGGGGTGCCGACCGGTCGGCTCCCCCTACGTCGTGACCAGCGCCGAGCGCAACGTCATCCACGAGCTCGGCGGGAAGCCGGCGCTCGAGCGCGTCCAGGAGATGGCCGAGACGCTCCCCGACGAGGACCGCGAGCTGCTCCGCAACGGCCTCCACGTCGGTCGCGTCGTCGACGAGCACCGCGAGGAGTTCGATCGGGGCGACTTCCTCGTCCGCAACGTCACCGGCGTCGACCAGGCGTCCGGCTCGCTCGCCATCGGCGACATGGTGGAGGTCGGCCACACCGTCCAGTTCCACGTGCGCGACGCCGGCTCCGCCGACGAGGACCTCCGCGAGATGCTGGCCGGACGCGACGCGGACGCCGCGCTGCTGTTCACCTGCAACGGCCGCGGCAAGCACCTCTTCGGCGAGGCCGACCACGACGCCGGCCTCGTCGACTCGCTCCTCGGCCCGTTGCCCGTGTGCGGGATGTTCTGCGCGGGCGAGCTGGGCCCGGTCGGCGGCGAGAACTTCCTCCACGGCTTCACCGCGAGCGTGGCGCTGCTGCGCTCCTGAGCTGCCCCCGGGCTGCCCCCTCGGCTACCCCTGAGCCGCCCCTGGGCGTGCGCACCGGCGCGAGAGCCGGCGCGTAGGCTCGTGATCGGCCGCGCCGAGCACGGAGGATGGACGATGGCGAACGTGACGAGCGACGTCGAGCAGCGCGGCATCGCGGCGATCCGCGGCCTCGCCATGGACGCGCCGCAGCGTGCCGGCGCTGGGCATCCCGGCACCGCCATGGCGCTCGCTCCCCTCGCGCACGTGCTGTTCACCCGTGTGCTCCGCTACGACGCGGACGAGCCCGACTGGTTCGACCGGGACCGCTTCATCCTCTCCGCCGGCCACGCGTGCATCCTCCAGTACGCGATGCTCCACCTCACCGGCTATGACGTCTCCCTCGACGACCTCCGCGAGTTCCGGCAGTGGGGCTCGCGCACGCCGGGCCATCCCGAGAACCACCTCACCCCCGGCGTCGAGGTCACGACGGGACCACTCGGTCAGGGCTTCGCCAACGGCGTCGGCATGGCGCTCGCCGAGCGGTGGCTGCGCGAGCGGTTCGGCCCCGAGGTGAGCGACCACCGCGTGTTCGCCGTCTGCTCGGACGGCGACATCCAGGAGGGCATCAGCCACGAGGCCGCCGCGCTCGCCGGCCACCTCGGCCTCGGACGCCTCGTCGCCGTGTACGACGACAACCACATCACCATCGACGGGGCGACCGAGCTCGCGATGTCCGACGACACGCCCGGACGGTTCGAGTCGTACGGCTGGCACGTCATCGACCTCGGGGAGGCCCACGAGGACCTCGACACGATCGAGGCGGCCCTGCGCGAGGGCGTCGCCGAGGGCGACCGCCCCACGCTCGTGGTGCTCCGCACCCACATCGGCTATCCCGCGCCGACGATGACCGACCAGGCCGCCGCGCACGGCTCGCCGCTCGGCGACGAGGAGGTGCGCGCCACCAAGGAGATCCTCGGACTGCCTGTGGACGAGTCGTTCTTCGTCCCCGACGACGTCGCAGACATGTACCGGCGCGCCGGCGCCCGCCTGCGCCACGAGCGCGAGGAGCAGCAGCAGCGCTATCGAGCCTGGCGTGACGAGCGACCCGGCCTCGCCGACGAGCTCGACATGTGCCTGGAGCGCCGGGGACGCCAGGGCTGGGAGCAGAAGCTGCCGAGCTGGGAGCCGGGCGAGAAGCTGGCCACCCGCAAGGCCAACCAGGCCGTCCTCGACGCCATGCTCGAGGTCGTCCCGGGCCTCGTCGGCGGTTCCGCCGACCTGTCGGGGAGCAACGGCGTCGCCGTCGACGCCCCCGACCTCCAGAGGGACCGCTTCGACGGCCGGCGCATCAACTTCGGGGTGCGCGAGCACGGGATGGGCGGCGTCTGCAACGGCATGGCGCTCCACGGCGGCCTGCTGCCGTTCAGCTCGACCTTCCTGATCTTCAGCGACTACCAGCGGCCCAGCGTCCGTCTGGCGGCGCTCAGCGGCGCCAAGGTGGCGTTCGTCTACTCGCACGACTCGGTGGGCCTCGGCGAGGACGGCCCCACCCACCAGCCCGTCGAGCACCTGATGTCGTTGCGCGCCATGCCCGGCCTCACGGTGATCCGGCCCGCGGACGCCAACGAGGTCGCGCAGGCCTGGCGCGTGCACGTGGCCGGCGAGGGGCCCACCGCGATCGTCACCACCCGCCAGGGCGTCCCGATCCTCGAGGGCACTCGCGAGCGGGCGCCCGAGGGGGTCGCGCGCGGCGGGTACGTGCTCGTCGACGAGGCGGGCGACGCGCCCGACGTGGTGCTCGTGGGCACAGGCTCCGAGGTCCACGTGTGCGCCGAGGCCGCCCGGGAGCTCTCCGGTGAGCTCGACGCCCGCGTGGTCTCCATGCCCTCGTGGGAGCTGTTCGAGCGCCGGCCGTCCGGCGAGCGCGAGCAGGTGCTCCTCCCGGGCGTGCCGACCCTCGCCGTGGAGGCCGGCGCCTCGCTGGGCTGGGAGCGCTGGGCCGACGAGTCGGTCTCGATCGACCGGTTCGGGGCCTCCGCTCCCGGTGGTGTCGTGCTCGCCGAGCTCGGGTACACCGCGGGCGGCGTCGCGGAGCGCGCGCGTGCGCTCGTGCGCTCCCGATCCTGAGCCCGAGGAGGATCCCATGGCCGAGAAGAACGCGATCGCCCGCCTCAACGACTACGGGCAGAGCCCCTGGTACGACAACGTCAGCCGGCCGTGCATCACCGGTGGCGAGCTGGCGCGCATGATCGGCGAGGAGGACCTCCGCGGCGGCACGTCCAACCCGACCATCTTCGAGAAGGCCCTCGCGTCCGGCGACGCGTACGACGACCAGCTCGCCCAGCTCGCCCGCGACGAGCGCCCGACCCGCGACGTCTACTGGGAGCTCCTGCTCACCGACATCGACAAGGCCGCCCAGACGCTGCGCTCCGTCCACGACGAGCACGACGGTCGAGACGGCTTCGTCTCCATCGAGGTCGATCCCGACCTCGCGCACGACACCGACGGGACCGTCGAGGAGGCCCGCCGGCTGCTCGAGCGCCTCGGCTCCTCGAACGTGATGGTGAAGGTGCCCGCCACCGCGGAGGGGCTCCCGGCGATCACCTCCCTGCTCGCCGAGGGCTTCAACGTCAACGTCACGCTCATCTTCGCCCTCGAGCGCTACGAGCAGGTCATCGACGCCTACTTCGAGGGCCTCGAGCGCCGGGTCGAGGAGGGAGGCGACGTGTCGCGGATCGCGTCGGTGGCCTCGTTCTTCGTGAGCCGGGTCGACACCGAGACCGACCGGCGCCTCCCCGAGGGCCACGAGCTGGCAGGCCGCGCCGCGGTGGCGAACGCCAAGCTCGCCTTCGACACCTTCCGCCGCCGCTTCGCCGGCGAGCGCTGGCAGGCCCTCGCCAACAAGGGAGCCCGGCTCCAGCGGCCGCTGTGGGCGTCCACCTCGACGAAGAACCCCGACTACCCCGACACCCTCTACGTCGACGAGCTCGTGGGCCGCGACACCGTCACGACGCTCAACGACGAGTCGGTGGCGGCGCTGCGCGACCACGGCGATCCCCGGCCCGACACCGTCGAGCAGGGCGTCGAGGAGGCCGGGGAGATCCTCGCCGCGCTCGACGACGCCGGCGTCGACTTCGCGGACGTGACGCGCACCCTCGAGGTCGAGGGCGTCGAGAAGTTCGCCGCGTCGTTCCACGACGCGCTGGAGACGATCGACAAGCGCCGCGCGGAGCTCTCGCCCACCTGACCTCCGACCTCTGGCGCGCCGGTGTGCTCAGTCGTGCAGGGGGACCACCGGGCCGAGGGCGTCGCGCAGGAACGGCGGGATCTCGCGCTTCTCGCCGCTCTCGACGTCGATCACGACGTAGACGGTGCTTCCCGTGGCGACCGGGCGCTCCCCGGCCCGCACCCGGAAGTGGAGCGTGAACGACGTGTTCCCCAACCGTGCGGCCGCCACGTCCACCCACGCCTCGTCGTCCCACCGCAGCGGGCCCTGCCAGTCGACGTCGGTGTGGACGAGCTGGACGTCGGAGCCGGCGTCGATCATCTCCTGGTACCGGAGCCCGCCGCGCTCGAGGAGCGCGGTCATGGCGTCGTCGAAGTACGCCAGGTACCACATGTTGAAGACGACGCCCTGTTGGTCGACCTCGAGGTACCGCACGTGGACGCGGTGCGCGAGCACGCCCCCGCGAGCGGCGTCCACGGGAGCCGAGCCTTCCGGCGACGAGGCCTCCGACGACGAAGCTGACACCGGCCGCAGCCTACGGGCCGTCGCGGACTGCCGTGGAGTCGCGCACGCCGCCGCGCGCCCTTCCCCAACTGCGGTGGTGTCTCACGCGGTGGCCTCCGCGACGGCGCGCAGGTGCGACACGATGTCGCGGTAGGTGGAGTGCGTGTTGAGCCCGCTGGTCGAGGGCATCACGTAGGTGGGCGCTCCCCCGAGCGCGTGTGGTTGCCAGCCGGGCGCAGCGTGGCGGTCGAGCGCGGCGCGGTAGCCGCTCAGGCCGACGAAGCACACGGCTCCGGGGCGCAGCCACGCCACCAGGCGCCCCACCCGCTCGGCCCCCTCCCGGAACTCGGCGCGCGTCAGCTCGGCGGCGCGTGGCGTGGCCCGCTTGACGAGATCGGTCATCCCCGTCCCGAGCGCGGCGGCGCGCCAGGGGTCGTGGAGCCGGTCGCTGAGACCGACCTCGACGGCGGCGGGCCAGAAGCGGTTCCCGGCGCCGGCGTAGGGCACGCCGGCGTCCGCGGCGTGCAGGCTCGGATTCAACCCGCACACGAGCACCCGCATCCCGGGCGCCACCGTGTCGGGGAGGGTGCGCGCACGCGTGGCCGCCAGCTCGAGGAGGCGTTCCTCGGAGAGCTCCTCCACGGTGAAGCCCGCGCCGAGCACCACGTCGCACAGCGCGGACGCCTCCCAGCCGGCGAAGAACCGTCCCGGGAAGTCGTCCCCCTCGGGGGTGACGCCGTTGCCGTCACCCGGCAGCAAGGTGAGCGCCAGCGGGGCTCCGACCTCCAGGGCGCGGTGCAGGTCCGCCAGCGCGAGGGGCAGGCGCTCGCGAGCCACGTGGAGGTACGACATGCGGGCCCAGGCCCCGGCGAGCGCACCCGAGCGCACCGGCAACGACTCGAGGTCGGCCTGGACGGGCATCGCGCGCGGCTCGACCCGCCGGGTGCGGACGAGCATGTCGTGCGCGGCGTCGAGCGCGAGGAGCGGGTGGCCCAGCTCCTCGACCAGGAGGCCCGGCCCGCAGCCGAGGTCGACGCGGGTGGCGCCCCCGCGGACGCGGCCGGCGAACGCCCGGGCCGGCCGCGGGTCGCGCACCGGCCGGCGCTCGCGCTCGTAGTCGCCGGCGCGGCGCTCGTAGAGGTCGACGGTGGGTCGGTCCATCGGTGCTCCCGGGCCCTGCCCGGTCTGCTCGTGGGTTGCTCGTGGGCTGCCCCGCCATGATGGCCCGGGCGCGCCCCCTCGCGCGGACCGGTCGCGGGAGGGCACTAGGGTTGCGCTCATGCTCTCCACCGACGACCGCCGCGGGCTGCTCGCGACGCCGACCGACGAGCTGCTCGCCGAGGCCCGCCGTCTCCGCGACTCGGCTCACGGCAGCCTGGTGACCTACTCGCCGAAGGTCTTCGTGCCCCTGACGATGCTGTGTCGCGATCGCTGCGGCTACTGCACGTTCGCCAAGCCGCCGGCACGCCTCGACGAGCCCTACCTCGAGGTGGACGAGGTCCTCGAGATCGCCCGCCACGGCGCCGAGCACGGCTGCCACGAGGTGCTCTTCACGTTGGGTGAAGCACCGGAGGACCGCTACCCCGCGGCGGCTTCGTGGCTCGCCCGCCACGGCCACGCCTCGACCGTCGACCACCTGGTGGCGGCGTGCCGCGCCGTCCTCGACGAGACCGGCCTGCTCCCCCACGCCAATGCCGGGGCGCTCCCCGCGGCCGACCTCGAGGCGTTGCGGGCGGTGAGCCCGAGCCAGGGGATGATGATCGAGACGCTCGCCGACCGCCTCGGCGAGCCCGGCGGGCCCCACCACGGCGCGCCCGACAAGGTGCCGCAGCGTCGTCTCGCCACCCTCGAGGCCGCGGGCCGGGCCAGGATCCCCTTCACCACCGGGATCCTTGTCGGCATCGGCGAGACGCCCGACGAGCGCCTCGACGCGCTCGAGGCGATCCGGGCCTCCCACGAGCGCCACGGGCACGTGCAAGAGGTGATCGTCCAGAACTTCCTCCCGAAGCCGGGCACCGCCATGCACCGGGCGCCGGCGTGCGACCCCGAGGAGCTCCTCCGCACCGTCGCCCTCGCCCGCGTCGTCCTCGGACCGGCCATGCACCTCCAGGCGCCCCCCAACCTCAGCGACGACCTCACCGCGCTGCTCGACGCCGGCATCGACGACTGGGGAGGCGTCTCGCCGGTGACGCCCGACCACGTCAACCCCGAGCGACCCTGGCCGGACCTCGAGCGCCTCGAGCGCGCCACCGCGGCCCGCGACAAGGTGCTCGTGCCCCGGCTCACCGTCTACCCCGAGTACGTCCACGACCCCGAGACCTGGCTGCACCCCGACGTGCGCTTCGCCGTCCTCGACCGCTCGGACGCCGCCGGCCTGGCGCGCGACCACCGCTGGGCATCGGGCGGCGAGGCGTTGCCGCCGTCGCTGGTGCCGCCGGCCTCCCCACCGCGCGCACGCGGCCCGGTCGGGGAGGTGCTCGAAGGTGTCGCGGCGGGTCAGGAGCCCGGCGTCGCCGAGATCGAGACGCTGTTGCGCGCTCGTGGCCACGAGGCCGCCCGCGTCGCCGAGGTCGCGGACGAGATGCGGCGCGACGCGGTCGGCGACGTCGTGACCTTCGTCCGGAACCGCAACATCAACTACACGAACGTCTGCACCTTCAAGTGCCGCTTCTGCGCCTTCTCGAAGGGGCCGCTGTCCCTCAACCTGCGGGGCCGCCCCTACCTGCTGACGCTCGACGACGTGCGCGAGCGGGTCGCCGAGGCGGCCGAGCTCGGCGCCACCGAGGTCTGCCTCCAAGGAGGCATCCACCCCGACTTCGACGGCGACTACTACGTGTCGGTCGCCGAGGCGGTCAAGGAAGCCGCTCCCGACATCCACGTCCACGGCTTCACCGCCCTCGAGGTCACCGAGGGGGCGCGCCGCCTCGGTGTGCCCCTGCGCGACTACCTGACCCGCCTGAAGGAGGCCGGTCTCGCCACGCTGCCGGGCACCGCGGCCGAGATCCTCGACGACGAGGTCCGCGCCGTGATCTGCCCGGACAAGATCACCACCGACGAGTGGCTCGAGGCGCACCGCACCGCCCACGAGGTCGGCCTCCGCTCCAACGTCACGATCATGTTCGGACACGTCGAGCGGCCGGTGCACGTGGCGCGCCACCTCGTGCGCACTCGGGAGCTCCAGAAGGAGACCGGCGGCTTCACCGAGGTGGTGCCGCTCCCCTTCGTCCACATGGCGAGCCCGATCTACCTCCAGGAGCGGGCCCGGCCCGGGCCGACGTTCGAGGAGGCGCTCCTCATCCACTCGGTGGCACGCATCGCCTACCGCGGCTGGATCGACAACGTGCAGGTCTCCTGGGTCAAGATCGGTCTGGACGGTGCACGCCAGGCGCTCCGAGCGGGCGCCAACGATCTCGGAGGGACGCTCATGGACGAGAACATCTCCCGGGCGGCCGGAGCCAGCCACGGCCAGCAGCTCGAGGAGGACGACTTCGCCGCGGTGGCCGGTGCGCTCGGGCGCACCCTCGCGCAGCGCACCACCCTGTACGGCAGGACGCGGACCGAACCCCGACGTCCGCGCCGGATCCCGGTGGGCCTCGCATGAGCGGGCGCACCCACGACGTCCTCGCCGTGGGCAACGCCCTCGTCGACGTCCTCGCCCACGAGGACCGGCAGTTCGTCGCCGACCACGGCCTCGCGCACGGCGCCGCGACCATGGTCGACGCCGAGACGGCCGGGCGCGTCTACGAGGGCATGAGCCCCGGCACGGAGGTCTCCGGCGGCTCGGCAGCGAACACGGCGGCGGGTGTCGCCTCGCTGGGGGGCCGCGCCGCCTTCGTCGGGAAGGTCCACGACGACCAGCTCGGCGAGGTCGTCGGCCACGACCTCCGCTCGCTCGGCGTCGCCGTCGACCCGCCGCCGGCGACCGACGGGCCGCCCACCGGTCGCTGCCTCGTGGTCGTGACGCCCGACGCCGAGCGCACGATGTGCACCTACTTGGGAGCCGCCGTGCGACTCGCGCCGGGCGACCTCGACGAGGACCTGCTGAGCGCGGCCACGGTGACCTTCGTCGAGGGCTACCTGTGGGACCAGCCCCAGGCCAAGGAGGCCATCCGGCACGCCGCCAAGACCGCCCACGCCGCCGACCGGCGCTTCGCGTTCACCCTCTCCGATCCGTTCTGCGTCGACCGCCACCGTGAGGAGTTCGTCGACCTCCTCGACGACATCGACGTGCTGTTCGCGAACGAGGTCGAGATCTGCTCGCTCTTCGAGCTCGACGACTTCGACGACGCCCTCCAGGCGGTGCGGGAGCGCTGCGAGCTCGCGGCGCTCACCCGCGGCCCTGCCGGCTCCGTCGTCGTCGCCGACGACGCCGTGCACGTCGTGGACGCCCAACCGGTCGAGGAGGTCGTCGACGTCACGGGCGCGGGTGACCTCTACGCGGCGGGCTTCCTCCACGGCCTCACGCACGGCCACTCGCCGAAGGTCTGCGGGCAGCTCGGGGCGGTCGCCGCGGCGGAGGTGATCTCCCACCTCGGTGCTCGCCCCCTCACACCGCTGCGGGACCTCGCCGGACCGCTCCTCGAGCGCCGAGCCTGATCTCCGTCCCCGGGCCGGCTCGCCCGCTCCCGAGCCGGCCCGCGAGCGGAGGCCTCCGGCGGGCCGGGTAGCCTCCCGCGCTGTGGAGCACCTCCCCCGATACCGCACCGGTGACCGTGCGCTCGACCGGGCCGTCGCGGAGCTCGTGGACGCCGCGCACGGAGCCACCCACACCGACCTCGTCTTCGAGATGGTCGCCTCGGCGCTGCGGATGGGCCGCGACAACGGCGACCGCCTCGACCTCAAGATCGCCAACGCCGCGCTCAAGGAGATGCGGTACGCCTTCCAGGTGTTCGCTCCCTACCGTGGGACCCGCAAGGTGTCGATCTTCGGCTCGGCCCGGACACGCACCGAGGACCCCCACTACGCGCAGGCCCGCCACTTCGCGCGGGCGATGGCCGCGCGCGACTGGATGGTCCTGACCGGAGCGGGGCCGGGCATCATGACCGCGGGCATCGAGGGCGCGGGCGCCGAGAACTCCTTCGGCATCAACATCCGGCTGCCCTTCGAGGCCGTGCCTTCGGACTCCATCGCCGACGACCCGAAGCTGATCAACTTCCGCTACTTCTTCACGCGGAAGCTGACGTTCATGAAGGAGTCCAACGGCTTCGTGTTGCTGCCCGGCGGCTTCGGGACCCTCGACGAGGCATTCGAGCTGCTGACCCTCGTGCAGACCGGGAAGGCCGACCCCACACCGATCGTGCTGCTCGGCGCCCCGGGCGAGACGTACTGGCACTCGTGGCTGGAGTTCTTCGAACGGGAGCTGATCGCACGGAACCTGATCTCCCCCGACGACCGCGACCTGTTCCTCGTCACCGAGGACGTGGACGCCGCCGTCGAGGAGATCTGCGGCTTCTACGCCAACTACGACTCGATCCGGTTCGTCCGCGGGTTGCTCGTGATCCGTCTCCGCGAGGCGCCCGGCGACGAGGAGCTCGCCTCCCTCAACCGCCGGTTCGGGGACATCCTCGTGAAGGGGGAGATCGAGCGGATCGATCCCACCGACGTGGAGGTCGAGGACGACGACCAGGTCCACCTCGAGCGTCTCGGCCTGCACTTCGACCGCACCCACTGGGCCGGCCTGCGCCGCCTCCTGGACGTGCTCAACGGCCGCGCCGCGAAGCCCTGAACCGGACATTCCTGCGCCGGCGCGGCGCGAACTGCGCGACCCTGCGCAGGGCGCGTCAAGTCAGCCGGGGGTCCGCCGACTCCCGGAGTGATGCTCGCCTGCACCCACGAGACGCTCGTCCCCGCCGTCTTCGAGTTGAGGACCGGCGACCGGACGATGCGCTACGCGCACCACGACGGGACCTTCGCCGCCGCGTCGACCTTCGGTGGACGGTGGCGGGTGACGGACCCCGACGGCCATCCGCTCCTCTCGCTGGCACCCGCGGGGGCGCCGGGGACCGACGACCGCGAGATCGTGCCCCACGGTCACGACTCCCTGGGCGTGGTCATGCGCGACCGCCGGCAGGGTGACGCGTGGGTGGTGCACGACCGCGGCGGCCGCCTGGCGTTGCGCGCCGTCCTCGAGGGCCCCTACGAGGTCAGCCTCGTCGACACCGCTGGTCTCCCGATCGGCCGTCTCTGGGCGACCGCCACGGCGATCACCGTCGACTTCGGCGTGCCGCCGGCCCCGATCCACTGCCTCGCGCTCGCGCTCCCGCTCTACTTCGTCACCACCGCGGCGCTGCGCGTCGAGAGCCTCGACCAGCCGGTGCCGTCGCTGCCGCTCTGGAGCTGAGCGAGCACCTCGTCGACGCTCAGAGCGCCGAGTCCGGGTCCAGCGCGCGCAGCGCCCGAGCCACTCCCCTGCGGGCCTGCTCGATCTTCCGTTGCGGCTGCGACACCCGCTGCCCGCCCTCGGCGACGGTCTCGGTCAGACGGTCGTACGCGAGGTCGCGCAGCGACTCCTCGATCGAGCGGAGCTGCTCGACCGCCCGGGCGATGGCGGGGTCGTCGACCAGTCGCTCCTCCGTCGCGGGCTCATCCGTCGAGGGCTCTTCCATCGCGGTCTCTCCCCTCTCGGCCTCGCTCGCCTCCGAGGCCGTCGCGCGGACCGGGAGGTTACCGGTCCGGGTCAGCTCGCGGTGGCCAGCAGCCGCGCCCGGGTGGGCAGGTTGCGCACGAGCCGAGGGACGCGGGGCAGCAACAGGCGGGCGGCGGCCTGGGAGCCGCGCAGCAGCCGGTCGCGGTGCACGTCCCAGCCGAGTCCGAATCCCTCCCGCAGCGGCTCGGGGAGCAGGTCGACGGTGACGAGGCGCAGCGGCTCCCACAGCGGTTGGGGCACGAGCGGGACCCGCGGGTGGAGGATCTCCCGGGCGAGGTGCCGGGCGGTGTCGGTGACCTCGAGGGTGTGGACCTCGCGGCGCACGTACTCGTGGAAGGCCCTGATGTCGTGGGGTAGCGACGAGTCGGGGATCCCGAGCGCGCGAGCGAGCCGCGTCGACTCGCGGTAGTAGGCGGCCCGCTCCTCGGCCGACAGGTAACCCAGGTAGCGGCGCTCGACCTCGAGGACCGTGTCCACGAGCGTCGCGTGCACCCAGTGGAGCAGCTCGGGGTCGTCGGCGCGGTACCGGGTCCCGTCCGGGAGCTCCCCTCGCACACGCTCGTGCACCGCCCGCAGCTCCGCCAGGGTCGCCTGGGCGTCCTCGGGGGCGCCGAACGCGATCGTGTCCATCGCGTCGAGGGTGCGGGCGAGGCGCCCGAACGGGTCCGACTCGAACCCGGAGTGCTCCGCGACGCCCGCGGCCACCTCGGGCCGCGCGATCTGCATCAGCAGCGCTCGCGGTCCTCCCAGCAGCAGGACCGACTCGGTGACCACGCGCGCCGAGACCGTCTCCGGCCCGTACATGGCGCCCTCGGCGATCAGACCCACGAAGCGAGCGTACCGGCCGGCCGGCCACCGCCCGAGCCCCGCGGGTGGTCGCCTCGGGGCTCGGTCGTCACAGGTAGAGCCCCGTCTGGCCCTCCTCGCGCTCCGAGGCGACGGCGTGCACCTCCCGCTCGCGCACGATCAGGTACGTGTCGCCGTGGATCTCCACCTCGAAGCAGTCGTCCGGTGAGAAGAGGATGCTGTCGTCGACCTCGATGGTCCGCACGGTCGGGCCCGTCGCGATGACCTCTCCCCAGATCAGGCGGCGGCCGACCTCGGCGGTGGCGGGGATCACGATCCCCGCGCGCGAGCGCCGCTCCCCCGGCTCGCGCTGCTGGGTGACCAGGATCCGATCCGCCGTCATTCTGATCGACTGCTTGGTGTGGCCCTCCGCGCCGTCGCCGGGCCGCTCCTCGGCTGCCATGGTCGGGAGACTAGCCCTGCGCCGACCGGCTGCCGGAAGCGCCCTCGCGACCGGCCGATGTCGGTACCCGTCGGGCGCGTCGGTAGGATTCGCATCGGTCCGTACCTCCCGCAAGGAGCGATCAGCCATGACGAGCAACCGCCCGACGCGCCGCCTCCTCGCACTGCTCGCTGTCGCGCTCTTCACCTTGGCGGCGTGCGGTGGCGACGACGACGGCGACGTCGCCGCCGGTGACGGGGACACCGAGGACACGACCGAGACCACCGAGTCGACCGGGGCCGACGGCGACGGCGACGGGGCCAGCGACGCCGACGTGAGCGTGATCGCCGAGGACATCGACTTCCCGCAGAAGCAGTTCGAGGCGCCCGCCGGCGAGGTGACGATCGCGTACGAGAACCAGGGGCAGATCCGCCACACGCTCGTGATCGAGGACGTCGAGGGCTGGGAGAAGCTCGAGGTCGACGAGAGCGGCGCCGTCGCCAGCGGCTCGATCGACCTGGAGCCCGGCGAGTACACGTTGTTCTGCGACGTCTCCGGCCACCGCGAAGCCGGCATGGAGGCCACCCTCACCGTCGAGTGAGGTGACCCCGGAGTGCCCATCACGTGAAGCGACTGCGCCGGCTCACCCTCGTCACGGTCGGGGTCACCTACCTGCTCGTGGCGGTGGGTGGCCTGGTCCGCGCCACCGAGTCGGGCCTCGGATGCGGTGACGACTGGCCCCGCTGCCGCGGCCGGATCGTCCCCGCGGGCGACCACCACACCTGGATCGAGTTCGGCCACCGAGCGATCGCGGCGGTCCTCGTCGCGCTCGTCGCCGTGCTCGCCGTCCTCGCCTGGCGCCATGCCCGGCAGCGCCGCGACCTGCTCGTCCCCGCGCTCGTCTGCGTCCCCCTCGTGCTCGCCCAGGCGGGCCTCGGCGCGGTGGTCGTCGTGCTCGAGCTCGAGGCCGTCTCGGTCGTCGCCCACCTCGCCCTGGCGCTGGGGCTCTTCGCGGTGGTCCTGGCCCTCGCCGTGCACCAGCACCGACCGCTGCCCGAGCCCTCCGAGATCGACCGCGTGGCCGTGCGCGCGCTCGCGCTCGTGGCGCTCGGGGTGCTGGCCACGGTCCTGCTCGGCTCGTACGTCAGCGGCCGGGAGGCCGGCCTCGCCTTCCGCGACTGGCCGACCTTCGACGGCGGGGCCCTCCCCGACGGCCGGGGGTTCCTCGGGTGGCTCCACGGCGCCCACCGCCTCCTCGCCGCGGCGAGCGGCCTGTCGGTCGCGTGGCTCGCGTGGTGGATGCGCCGTCGCGGCTCCGAGGCCGCGCTGCGTCGTCTCGTCGTCGGCGCCGGCGTCGCGCTCGCGGCGCTGGTCCTCCTCGGGGCCGCCAACGTCTGGACGGAGCTGAGCGCGGCGACCCGCACGGCCCACCTCGCGATCGGAGCGCTGATCTGGGCGCTCCTCGTCACCGCCGTGCTCGCGGCCCGGCGCACCCCCGCTCCCGCCACCACGGAGGCCGACATCGCGGGCAGCGCAGCCTCCGTGAGCAGCGCAGGCGACCCGGAGCCCTTCGAGCCCCTCGAGCCCCTCGTGCCGCGCGCTCGGCTCGCGCGTGCCCGCGCCTACTTCCTGTTGACCAAGCCGCGGGTCATCGAGCTCCTCCTCGTCACCACCGTGCCGGCCATGGTCCTCGCCAGCGGCGGTCTCCCCTCCCCGTGGCTCGTGCTTTCGGTGCTCCTCGGCGGGTCGCTGGCCGCGGGCGGCGCGAACACGATCAACTGCTACATCGACCGCCACCGCGACCGGGAGATGCACCGCACCCGACGCCGCCCGCTCCCCACCGGCGAGATCGACCCCGTCTCCGCCCTGCGGTTCGGCCTCGTGCTCGAGGTGGCGGCGTTCGGGTGGCTGTGGTTCTCCGCGAACCTGCTGGCGGCGGCGCTGGCCGTGTCCGCCACCGTCTTCTACGTGTTCGTGTACAGCATCTGGCTCAAGCCCCGCACCGCCCAGAACATCGTCGTCGGCGGCGCCGCGGGAGCGGTGCCCGTCCTCGTCGGCTGGGCAGCGGTCACCAGCGCCGTGGCCTGGCCCGCGTGGGTGCTCTTCGCCATCATCTTCGTCTGGACGCCACCGCACTTCTGGGCGTTGGCCCTGCGGTACCGGGACGACTACGCCGCCGCCGGCGTCCCGATGCTCCCCGTCGTCGCGGGCATCGACGCGACGACGCGCCAGATCCTCGCCTACTCGCTCGCGGTGGTCGCCACCACCCTGGCGCTGTTCCCCGTCGCGGGGATGAGCGGCCTGTACCTGGGCGTCGCCCTCGCGCTCGGCGTGGCGCTCGTCTGGCGCGCCCTCCAGCTCCGGCGCGACGCCACGCAGCGAGCCGCGATGCGCATGTTCAGCTTCTCCAACGTCTACCTGGCGCTCCTCTTCGCGGCCGTCGCGCTCGACGTCGTGGTGGTCGGCAGCGTGTAGCCGACCACCCGACAGCGCGGCGGCGCTCCTACTCCTCCCAGCGGAACAGCGCCGCGGCCGCCACCGGCGCGGCGAGCGCCCAGGCGACCAGACCCCCGAGCGCCCACGCCTCGACCGCGGCGCCGGGTGCCAGGACGCCGCGGACGACCTCGGCGAGCTGCGCGACCGGGGTCACCCGCGCCACCGTCTCCAGCGCGCCGGGGAGCCGATCCAGGGGCACCGCGACGCCGCCGACGAGGATGAAGGCGACGTAGAGGGTGTTGGCGAGCGCGAGGGTCCCCTCGGCCCGCAGGGTGCCGGCCATCAGCAACCCGAGGCCGGCGAACGCCGTGGTGCCGAGGAGCAACGCCCCCGCGGCCGGCACGAGGCCGGCTTCGCCGTCCCATCCGAGGCCGACGGCGACGGCCACCACCACGACGAGTTGGAGCGCCTCCAGGACCACCACCGCTGCGCTCTTCGCTGCGACGAGCGACCCGCGACCCAGCGGTGTGGAGCCGAGGCGCTTGAGCACGCCGTAGCGCCGCTCGAAGCCCGTGGCGATGCCCAGGCTCACCATCGCGGTCGCCACCACGCCGAGGGCGAGCACTCCGGGCACGAGGAAGTCGAGCGGATCCGCGGTGCCCGTCTCGACGACGTCGACCTGCGAGAAGAACACCAGCACCCCGACCGGGATGCCCACCAGCGCGAGGAGGCTCTCGCCCCTCCGAACCGTGAGAAGCACCTCGACACGGGTCTGGGCGAGCAGCGCCCGCGTGCGGACTCCCCTCACGACGGGCCTTCGGTGAGCCGGAGGAAGACCTCCTCCAGGGAGCGCCGCCCGGCGTGCAGGTCGCCGAGGACGACGCCCTCGTCGCGCAGCCACGCCGTCAGCGCCGCCACCAGCTCGGCGGAGGGCGCCGCGGCGACGCGGTAGTCGCCGGGGCGCGCCTCGCGCACCGCCGCTGCCGGCAACCCGAGCGCCGCCGCGAGGCTCGCCACGTCGAGCCCGGCGGTGGCCGTGAAGCGGGTCTCCCCCGCGGCTGCGTCCGCCATGATCGCTTCGGGCGTGCCGGAAGCCACGATCCGCCCGCGATCGACGATCACCAGGCGGTCGGCGAGCTGCTCGGCCTCCTCCATCGAATGGGTGGTCAGCACCACGGTGGTCCCCTGGTCGCGCAGCTCCTCGACCGTCTCCCACGCGCCGGCGCGCGCCCGCGGATCCATCCCCGCCGTCGGCTCGTCGAGGAACACCAGCTCCGGGCGGCCCACCAGGGCGAGGGCGAGCGCGAGCCGACGTTGGCGGCCACCGGAGAGTCGCCGGTACGGCGTGCGAGCGTCCTCGCCCAATCCGACCTCGGCGAGCAGGTGCTCCGGGTCGGCGGGTGTCCGGTAGTACGAGGCGAAGAGGCGCAGCGCCTCGAGGGCGCGGATCCCCGGGTGAACACCACCCTCCTGGAGCATCACGCCGATTCGCTCCCGCAGCGCCCGGCCGCCACGTCGGGGGTCGGTTCCGAGCACCCTGACGGCGCCGCCGTCCGGCCGCCGGTAGCCCTCGAGGATCTCGACGGTCGTGGTCTTGCCCGCGCCGTTCGGTCCGAGCAGACCGAGCACCTCACCGGCCGCGACGTCGAACGACACGCCGTCGAGCGCCACACGCGGGCCGTAGCGCTTGGTGAGCTCGCGGACCTCGACGGCGGGCGCGGGTGCACCGCTCGGGGACGAGGGCCTCACGGCGGCGCAGGGTAGCTGCCGCCGGGTGTCGCTCAGTCCTCGGGGGAAGGTGAGAGCTCGGCGAGCTCCTGGAGCGACGCGACGGCGCGTGCGAGCTGCTCGGGCCGCTCGTAGGCCTCGCGCACCGTGGACTCCAGCACGCTGCGCAGACCTTCGAGGCCGTCGCGGATGGAGTCCTGGGCTCCGACGAGCACGGTGCGCGCCCGTTCGGCGTCGTCGTCGTCGATGCAACGCAGCGCCGAGTCGATCGCCCACGACCCCGCGGCGACGAGCTCGATCGCTTCGGTGAGCGTGGACACGTCCTGTGGCATCGCCCACCACCTCCCTGGTCAGTGGGGCTCTGGTCGGGTTGTCGGCACCCTCCGGGGTCCACTGGAGCCCGTGTTCCCGGCAAACGTACGCGAGCCACGCGAAGAACGCACAGTTTCCGTCGGCGGTGGAACGCGCCGTCCGGCTCGACGCCGACGGAGAGCCTCGTAGACTTCCCCACACCCGACGAGGAGCGCGATGTCCGAGAGCACCACGACCACCGAGGAGGCCTTCGAGGCGGAGGTGCGGGCCTTCCTCGACGCGCACGCCGAACCCCGCCGCGAGGCGCGCGCCGCCTGGGGCGAGGGCAGGGACGACGTCGCGCTCTTCGAGGAGAAGACCGAGGAGCAGGAGCGGGCGCAGGTCGCCGCGGCGAAGGAGTGGCGCGCCGCGCTCTTCGACGCCGGCCTCGGCTGGATCAGCGGTCCACCCGAGCTCGGCGGCCGGGGCCTGCCCACGCGCTTCGAGCGTCTCTACCGCTCCGTGGAGAGCGAGTACGAGACCCCCGACACCACGTGCTTCGCGATCGGTCTCGGGATGGTCGCGCCGACGATCCTCGCCCACGCGCGCGAGCACATCAAGGAGCGGTACCTGCCCGCCATGTACCGCGGCGACGTCGTCGGCTGCCAGCTCTTCTCCGAGCCGGTGGCCGGTTCCGACCTCGCCGGCATCCAGACCCGCGCCGAGCGGGACGGCGACGAGTGGGTCCTCAGCGGCCAGAAGGTGTGGACCTCGGGCGCCCAGTACAGCGACATCGGCGAGATCATCACCCGCTCGTCGCTCGACAAGCCCAAGCACAAGGGCCTCACGATGTTCCTGGTGGACATGGGCGCGCCCGGCGTGGAGGTCCGACCGCTGCGCCAGATGACGGGCGGCTCCTCGTTCAACGAGGTCTTCTTCGACGAGGTCCGCGTGCCCGACGACCACCGCCTCGGCGACGTCGACGAGGGTTGGACGGTGGCGCTCACGACCCTCATGAACGAGCGGGCGGCGATCGGCGGCGGGTCCGCGGCGGGACGAGCCGGCGGCGGCAGCCTCGGCCGTCTCTTCGAGCTCGCCCGACGGCTCGGGCGCTCCGACGACCCCGTGGTCCGTCAGCACCTCGCCGAGGTGTGGGTCAACAGCCAGGTGGCTCGCTTCACGAACCTGCGGGCGATGGCCAAGATCCGTGCCGGCCAGCTCCCCGGCCCGGAGATGTCGATCGCCAAGCTCGCGATGACCGACAACCTCCGCCGGGTCAGCCACGCGGCGAGCGGTGTGCTCGGCCCCCGCCTCGCCGCGGACACCGGCGAGTGGGGCACGTACGCGTGGTCGAAGTTCGTCCTCGGCGTTCCGGGCATGCGAGTCGCCGGCGGCACCGACGAGGTGTTGCGCAACGTCGTCGGGGAGCGGGTGCTCGGCCTCCCCAAGGAGCCCCGCGTCGACCGCGACGTCCCGTTCCGGGAGCTCCTCTGAGGTGAGCGCCGCCGCGCCGCCCCGCGTCGGCCTCGTGCTGGGGGCCGGGGGCGTCGCCGGGCACTCCTTCCACGCCGGGGTGCTGCGCGCGCTGGCGGAGGCCGGATGGGACGCGCGCGACGCCGAGGTGGTCGTGGGCACCTCCGCGGGGTCGATCGTCGGCGTCGCGCTGCGCGCGGGGCTCTCGCCCGGCGACCTCCACGCTCGGGCGACCGACCGTCCGCTCTCCGACGAAGGCGCCAGGATCCTCGGCGGCGTCCCCACGGGCGACGCGCGGTCGCGGTTCGCGCCGGGACGCGCGCGTCGCGTCCCCCGGCCCGCCTCGCCGCGCCTGCTCGCCGCGCTGGCCCGGCGACCGTGGCACGCCCGACCGGGTCTGGTGACCGCGGGGCTGTTCCCGGAGGGGCGCGTGGAGGCCACACCGATCGCGGAGGACGTCGACGGCGTCCTCCGCCGCGCCGGCGAGCCGGCCGGACTGTGGGTGGTCACCGTCGACCTCGACTCCGGCCGGCGTCTCGTGTTCGGCCGCGACGAGGCGCTGCCGCCCGGGTGGCGGTGGCCCGACGCCGTGGCGGCGTCCTGCGCCATCCCCGGCTTCTTCACTCCGGTCCGGGTCGACGGCACCCGCCTCGTCGACGGCGGCGCCCACTCCCCCACCAACGCCGACCTGCTCGCGGACGTCCCGCTCGACGCGGTCGTGGTCGCCTCGCCGATGTCCGCGACCCGCCAGGCGCGCCGGCGCGGCCTCGACGGCCCGGTCCGCGCCCTCTACGCGCGGCGCCTCGCCTCGGAGCTGGCGGGGTTGCGGCGCCGCGGCCTGCCGGTGCTCGTCTTCGAGCCGCCGCCGGACGTGACCCGCCGGGTCGGCCTGCGCGCCATGAGCCCCGACGTCCGCCTCCCCGTCGCGCACGCCGCCTACGAGACCGCCCTGCGGCGCCTCGACGCGTCACCCGACGAGATCCTTCCGCTGCTGGCACCCCGCGCCGCGTGATCACGGGCGCGGACACCGGCGGCACGTTCACCGACCTCGTCGACGAGCGGGGTGCGGTCGTGAAGGTCCTCTCCGACCCCGACGACCCGTCGCGCCCGGTCGCCCGCGGTCTCGAGCTCGCCGCCCGGGGCGCACCGGACCTCCTCGCCCACGGGACGACGGTCGCCACCAACGCCCTGCTCGAGGCCACGGGCGCGCGCACCGCTCTCGTCACCACGGCCGGCCTCTCGGACGTCGTGGAGATCGCCCGCCAGACCCGCCCGTCGCTCTACGACCCCTTCGTGGACCGCCCGCCGCCGCTGGTGCCGAGGGAGCTGCGCGTCGAGGTGGCGGGCCGTCTCGACGCGCGCGGCCACGAGCTCGAGCCGCCGCCGGCGAGCGCGCCCGAGCTGCCCTCGGACGTGGAGGCGGTCGCGGTCTGCCTGGTCCACGCCGACGTCGACGCGGGCCACGAGCGTCACGTCGCGGCGCGCCTCGCCGAGCGCGGCTTCGATGTCAGCGCCTCCCACGAGGTCTCCCCGGAGTTCCGGGAGTACGAGCGCACCGTCACCACGGTCGCCAACGCGATGCTCCGACCCCGCTGCCGCACGTATCTGCGCTCGGTCGGGGAGCTGGCCGGCGACGTGCTGGCGATGACCTCGTCGGGCGGCCTGCTCCCCGCGGAGGTGGCCGCGGACGTGCCGGTCGCCCTCGTGCTCTCCGGACCGTCCGCCGGCGTCCAGGCAGCCGCGGCGCTCGCCGAGGCGGTGGGCTTCCCCGACGCGGTGAGCTTCGACATGGGGGGCACCAGCACCGACGTGTGCCTCGTGCGCGACGGACGAGCCGAGGCCGCGCCCGCCCTCGAGATCGGCGGCTACCCGCTGCGCCACCCCGCGCTCGACGTCCACACGATCGGCGCGGGCGGCGGTTCGATCGCCGGACTCGACCCGGGCGGAGCGCTGGTGGTGGGTCCCGCCAGCGCCGGTGCCGTCCCGGGTCCCGCCTGCTACGGGCGGGGCGGCGACGCCCCGACGGTCACCGACGCCGACCTGTTCCTCGGGCGCATCCCCGCCGAGTCGCCCCTCCCCGAGCTCGGGGTCCTCGACGCCGAGGCGGCCCGTGCCGCCCACGACCGTGCCGGTGTCGACCCGGCCGGTGTCGTCCGGGTGGTCGACACGAACATGACCCAGGCGGTGCGGAGGGTGTCGGTGGAGCGGGGTGTGGACCCTCGCGAGTTGGCGCTGGTCGCCTTCGGCGGGGCGGGCCCGCTGCACGCCTGCGCGGTGGCGGAGTCCCTCGGGATGCCCGCGGTCGTCGTCCCGCCCCGCGCCGGTGTCTTCTCCGCGGTCGGGCTGCTCATCTCGCCTCGCCAGCGCGAGCTGGTGCGCTCGTGGCCGACCCCCGGCGACCGCACGGGCCTCGACGCCGCGTTGGACGAGCTCGGCGCGGAGGTCCGCGCGCTGTCCGGCGGGGCCGACGGGGACGCCGAGGTGATCACCGGCCTCGACTGCCGCTACGCGGGCCAGAGCCACGAGCTGACCGTCGCCGACGTGGACGCGTTCCACGAGGAGCACCGGCGCCGCAACGGCTTCGCCCGCGCCGACGCGCCGGTCGAGGTGCTCGCCCTGCGCGCCCGGACACTGCGGCCCGCGCCGCTGCGCTTCGAGGACCTCCCGGCGGTCGAGCGGGCGGCGGGCGCCACCGGGCCCGCGGTGCTGGCCGAGGAGGACACGACGGTGTGGGTGCCCGAGGGCTGGCGCGCCCGGCGCCACGACACCGGAGCCTGGGTGCTGGAGCCGGACCGGTGAGCCCCGGGGCCTCCCTGGATCCGGCCTCCCTCCAGGTCCTCGTCTCCCGCCTCCAGGGCATCGCGGAGGAGATGGGGGCGGTGCTGCGCCGCTCCGCGTTCAGCCCCAACATCAAGGAGCGCGCCGACTGCTCGGCTGCGCTGTTCACGGCCGGTGGCGAGCTCCTGGCGCAGGCCGAGCACATCCCGGTGCACCTCGGCTCGATGCCGGCGTCCGTGGAGGCCGCCATCGACGCCTACGGCGACGAGCTCGGCCCGGGCGAGCAGATCGCGCTCAACGACCCCTTCCGCGGCGGCACCCACCTCAACGACCTCACGCTCGTGGCGCCTTGCTGGGTCGACGGCGAGCTGGTCGGATGGGCGGCGAACCGGGCGCACCACGCGGACGTCGGCGGGATGGCGCCGGGCTCGATCCCGCCCGAGGCGGTGGAGATCCACCAGGAGGGCCTCCGCATCCCGCCGGTGCGGTGGTCGGCCGAGGTCGAGGCGATGGTCCTCGCCAACTCCCGCACCCCCGACGAGCGCCGTGGGGACCTCGACGCGCAGCTCGGCGCGAACGTGCTGGGCGTCCGGAGGTTGGCGGAGCTGGCCGGCGCGCCCTTCGACCAGGTGGTCGACTACGGGGAGCGGCGGGCCCGCGCCGCGCTCGACGCGCTCCCCGACGGCAGATGGGAGTTCTCCGACGTCCTCGACTCGGTGGGCCCGAGCGACGAGCAGCAGGTGCCGGTGCGCATCGCGTTGGCCCTCGAGGTGGACGGCTCGTCGTGCACCTTCGACTTCACCGGCACCGACCGCCAGCGCCCCGGCAACGTCAACGCGGTGGAGGCCGTGACGGTCAGCGCGGTGTCGTTCGCGGTGCGCTCGGCGGTCGACCCGCGGCTGCCTGCCAACGGTGGGGTGATGCGGGCGGTGGAGGTGGTGGCGCCTCCCGGGAGCGTCGTGGCGGCCCGACCGCCGGTGGCGGTGGGCGCCGGCAACGTGGAGGTCAGCCAGCGGGTGGCCGACGTGTGCTTCGGGGCGCTGGCCCGAGCCGCTCCCGAGCGGGTGCCGGCGGCGGGTCAGGGCACGATGAACAACGTGCTCCTCGGCGGTGACGGCTGGGTGTTCTACGAGACCGTCGCCGGCGGGCAGGGCGGCCGTCCCGGCACCGCGGAGCGACCGGGCCGGCCGGGCCAGTCGGGGATCCACACGGGGATGACCAACACCCGTAACACCCCGATCGAGTCGATCGAGCGCGCCATCCCCGTGCGGGTGCGTGTCTACAAGCTCCGTGAAGGGTCCGGCGGTGCCGGCCTCTCCCCCGGCGGGGAGGGCATCTGGCGCGAGATCGAGCTCCTCGAGGCGACCACGGTGTCGCTCATCTGCGAGCGCCAGCACTCGCGACCTTGGGGCCTCGCCGGCGGCGAGCCCGGCGCTCCGGGCGAGTCGTGGTTGCTCCCCGGCGGCGACGAGTCGCGGGCGAGGCGCCTGCGCGACAAGTGCACGATCCGGGCGGAACCCGGCGACGTGCTGCGGATGCTCACCCCGGGTGGCGGCGGTTGGGGATCGCCGCCGACGTCCGAGGCATGAAGCACGTCCAGGGACGCTGCCCGGCACACTGACCGTATGATCGGGGCATGGCCACGATCGTCGAGCTTCGACGGCACACCGACAACGACGGCGACGTCCTCTCCGTCGACGGCATCCGGGCAGCGGTGGATCTGGGCCGGCGACTCGGCCACGACTACGACCTCGTGGTGTCGTCGGGAGCCCAGCGGGCGACCCAGGCTGCGGCGTGCATCCTCGCCGGCCTCGGCCGTGCCGTGCCCGCGGGGGTGATCGTCGACGACGGGTTCCGGTCGGAGGACGAGGACCGGTGGCGGCAGGCTGCTGGCAAGGCCGATCCCAAGACCATGGACGGGTTCCGCGAGGTCGACCCCGAGCTGGTCCGCACGGACGGCGAGCGCTTCGCCGACGCCATCCGCCGGGTGTTGGACCACCTGCCCGAGGGTGGCCGGGCTCTGGTCGTGGGCCACAGCCCGATGCACGAGGCTGCGGTCCACGCGCTCACCGGTCAGGTGGTGAACTCGATCGGCAAGGGCGCTGGTGTGGTGCTCACCTGCGAGGGCGACGACTGCACCGTCGAGGAGGTCGGCGCCGAGGGTTGACCCGCAACCCGGCACGAGATGCCCGTCACGGAGAGCCGCCTGGATCGCGATCTCGAGCTCGCGCGTCCACCCCGACGGTGTCGCCACCGCCCCGTCCGTCTCACCCCCGCCTCCTCCGACGCTCCTCCAACGCGTCGAACGCCAGCGCGCGTCGTCGCGCCGCGTGTGGTGCACGTGACGGTGCGGCTCGGGTGATGGTGGCGTATGTCGTCGGGTGAGGGCGATCACCTGGTTGGTCATGGTGGGGCGCGGCCTTCGCCGTTGAGGAGGCCGGCTTGGCGGTCTCGTTCGGTTTTGGTGCGGTGGCACTGCGGGCAGCGGGGTTTGATGTTGTCGTAGCTGACGGGGCCGCCGTTGGCGTCGGGGTCGACGTGGTCGAGCTCGAGGTGGAAGTGGCGGCCGCAGTCGAGACAGCGGGGCCCGTCGAAGTCGGGGGCGGGGCCGATCTCGATGAGGGTGCGGAGCGCTTCGGGGATGTGGCGTCCGTAGCGCACGAACCTGTCGAGTTTGGTGCCTTCGTGGAGGAGGGTGGTGACGATCGCGTCGGTGGCGAGGTCGCGGACGGTGTCGTGGCCGATGGGGCCGACGCCGGGGATGTGGGCGCGCCCGCTCGCCAGGTCGTAGACGGCGACGAGATCCACCCGACGCCGCCGCGGCCTGGAGTGGTTGTGGTCGTGGAGGAGGGCGGCGAGCGCATCCGCGGCGCGCGCGTCGCGGGGCTCGCGGCGGTACTGGTCGTCGCCGGCTCGCCATCGCCGGTCGATCTCCGCGTCGAGGCCTCGGATGATCGGCACCCCGATCTCGGGCTCGAGGCGGAACTGGCCGCAGATCATGCCGAGCTCGTCGCTCCAGTGCCGCAACTCGCGGGCCGCGTGGCGCTTCGCGGCGAGCTCGTCGGGATCCATCGCCTCCTGGCGCTTGCGCCGACCGCGGCGTTTCACCCCACGCAGACCTTTGCGACGCGCGGTGTCGAGCATCTCGTGTTCGGAGCCGGGGCAGGCCTCCTCGGTGCGTTGCACCTCGCGGGCCTCCTTCAACGACAACTCACCGGCTTCCACAGCGGCGCGGGTGTCGTCGAGGTCCTCGAGGCCGGCGGCGAGCTCGAGATCCCCGCGGGCCTCCCCCGAGCTCGAACCCGTCTCG
>CAYTKN010000027.1:0-37483 GCA_964438505.1 uncultured Burkholderiales bacterium | reverse complement strand
CACGGACCTGCTGGAAGGGCGAGCGTCCGGAGCGAAGCGCAGGCGCGAGCCCGGGGACGACCCGTGATGGGGCGAAGTCCACCGTGCGACCGGCCAGTCCACGGACCTGCTGGAAGGGCGAGCGTCCGGAGCGAAGCGCAGGCGCGAGCCCGGGAACACTGCCTCCACGTTCGCGTCGGAGTCGGCGGGTACCGTGGGCGCATGGGTCGATCGCTCCCCACGACGCTGTCCCCGAGCAAGGTCTCGGCCTTCAAGAACTGCCCGCTGGCGTTCCGGTTCTCGGTCATCGACCGGCTCCCCGAGCCTCCCTCGCCCGCCGCCAGCAAGGGCACGCTCGTCCACCGGGCGTTGGAGCGCCTCATGCTCCGGGCGCCCGAGGAGCGCACCGTGGAGACGGCGCTCGGCGAGCTCGACGCGGCGCGAGACGAGCTCGCCGACCACCCCGACTTCACCGAGCTCGACCTCACCGACGAGGAGCTGGAGGCGTTCCACGCCGAGGCGGGCGACCTCGTCCGCAACGCCTTCCACATCGAGGACCCCGCGGCGATCCGGCCGATCGGCCTCGAGGTCATGATGAGCGTCGACATCGACGGGGTCGCGGTCCGCGGGATCATCGACCGCCTCGAGCTCGACGCGGACGGCGACCTGGTCGTCACCGACTACAAGACGGGGCGTCCTCCCCGGGAGGGCTTCGAGAAGTCGCGCCTCTCGGGGGTCGAGTTCTACTCGCTGCTGTGCGAGGAGAACCTGGGCGTGCGGCCCTCCCGGATCCAACTCCTGTACCTCTCCGTGCCCGAGGCGGTGGTCGCCGTTCCGACGCCGGGGACGTCCCGGGGCGTGCGCGTGCGGACCGGGGCCGTGTGGCAGGCGGTGCGGCGGGCGTGCGCCACCGACGACTTCCGCCCGCGGCCCGGGCCGCTGTGCGACTGGTGCACCTTCAAGCCCTACTGTCCTGCCCATGGCGGCGACCCGGAACAAGCCGTGGAGCTCCGTGACGGACTCTTCCAGGAACGCCTTCCCGTCGGCTGACCCCGCCGGTCGGGTCCGGCGGGGTCCCGCGGTCGCCGCCGCCCTCTCGTTCCTCCGGGGGCGCCGCCCATCCGGTCGGGGCCGCCTGGGCCGGGTGGCCCGCCCGATCGTGCGGGCCGACCGGGCCGTCGAGGCGTGGCTCGAGCTCCGGCGCTCGCCCGCGGCCGACCGCGTCTTCTACTCGCTCTCGAGCGCCGCCGACCACGGTCTGCTGTGGCTGGCGCTCGGCGCGGCACGCGCCGCGGCCGGACCGACCCGGCCGGGATCCTTCCGGCGCCTCGCGCTCACGCTCGTCGCCGAGTCGGCCATCACCAACGGGATCGTCAAGTCGCTGTTCCGCCGTGTGCGCCCACCGGAAGAGCTCGCGGCCGGTCCCCTCCCGTTCGGCATGCACCGCCCGATCACGAGCGCGTTCCCCTCCGGGCACGCGGCGAGCGCGTTCACCGCCGCCACGCTCCTCGCCGAGGACGGGACACACGGCGCCGGCTACTACACGCTGGCGACGCTGGTCGCCGCGAGCCGTGTCTACGTGAGGATGCACCACGCGTCCGACGTGGTCGCGGGAGCCGCCTGGGGGATCGCCTTCGGGATGCTGGTCCGCCGTCGATTCCCCCTCGAGGGTCGCTGAATCGACGCCGGAGACGTCCCGGGGCGTGCGCGTGCGGCCCGGTCGGAGGCTCCGGCGGAGTCGCTCGGTCGAGACGGCGCTCGCGCAGGGGACGCTCGCGAAGGCGCCCTGGCGAAGGGCCTCTGAAGAGGGTCTCTCGAGAGGTCGCTCAGTCGAACGGCGGGAGCTCGGAGCGCCCGGCCGCCCACCGGCCCTTCCGGCCCTCGTGGCCCTCGGAGTCCTCGAACCACCCCGCCTCGGCGGTGCCCGCGGCGTCGCCGGAGTGGCCGGTGTCGACGGCGTCTTCACCCGCGTCGAGGTCGAGCTCGGTGATCTCCATCGGCGGGGTGAGGCCCACGACGCGGCACTGCGTGATCAGACGGGCCGTCTCCAGCAGGTACTCGTCGTCGTCGAGCTCGCCGACGACGTGGCGGAACTCGAGATCCAGGAAGAGCTGCTCGAGGCACACGTCCGCGTAGCGGTCGAAGAGCCGCCGACTCGTCTCCTCCGACGATCGCGTGGCCCAGACGGTGCGGAGCAGCTGGTCCTGCTCGAGCACGCGCTCGCCGATGCGGCCCATGAGGTGGTCGAGTCCGTTGCGCATCCCTCGTGCTTCCATGTCTCGTGCTTCGTCGTCGGGAGGCGCTCCTCCTGCATCGGGGGAGCGATGTGCCGAACGTCTCGGGACGAAGCGGAACGATCCTCACGCCCTCGACACCGGCCACCCCACCCCCACCACGACACGCCGCCGAGGACGACCTCGGCGCCGATGTGCTACCACGGCCGGGAAGCCGAGGCCGGCACGTCGGCGGGGAAGCCGAAGAAGGCACGGCTGCGAAGCCGAGGACGGCAACGCGCGAGGTGGCTCGATGAGCAGCGATCGGATGTCCCGGGCCGAGGCCATGATGTGGACGGTCGAGAAGGACCCGTCGCTGCGATCCGACTTCCTCAACGTCACGCTCCTCGACCGGCCACCCGACCACGACCGGCTGCGAGGCAAGGTGGTCGAGGCGCTCGACGCGCTCCCCCGGCTGCGGCAACGGGTCGTCAGCGCGCCGCTGCGTCTCGTGCCTCCGGAGTGGGTCGACGACCCCGAGCTCGACCTCGACTACCACCTCCGGCGCGTCGCCGTGCCCGCACCGGGCTCCCTGCGTCAGCTCCTCGACCTCGCCGCCACCCTGGCGGCCCTCCCCTTCGACCGGGCGCGCCCGCTGTGGGACCTCACCGTGGTGGAGGGCCTCGAGGGCGGGCGCGCCGCCTTCCTCCAGAAGATCCACCACACCGTCGTCGACGGCGTCGGCGGTGTGCGCTTCTCGACCGCGCTGCTCGACCTCGAGCGCGACCCTCCCGATCCGCCGGCCGCCGGTCCCCACGCGGGCCCCGGACCACCCGTCGAGCGCCGGACCCCCTCCGGTGTCCTGGCCGGCGCCGTCGCCGACCTGGCGCGCGAGCAGCTCTCGACCGCACGGCGGGCCCTGGAGCAGACCGAGCGGGCGCTGCGCCGGCCCGAGGAGCTGGCCCGGGTCCCCGAGCGCGCCGTGCGCACCGCGCGGTCGGTCCGCGAGCAGGTCATGGTGCGCGGCGAGGCGCTGTCGCCGGCCATGCGCCGGCGCTCGCTCGCTCGCCGCTTCGACACCTGCTCCGTCCCCCTCGACGAGGTCCGGGCGCTCGCCGAGCGCCTGGGGGGCTCCGTCAACGACGCCTTCGTCACCGGCGTGGCGGGCGCCTTCGGGCGCTACCACGAGCGCATGGGCCATCCGGTGGACGAGCTCCGGATGGCGATGCCGGTCAACCTCCGAGGCGAGGAGGAGGGCGTCGCCGGCAACCGGTTCGCGCCCGCGCGCGTGGTCGTCCCGGTCATGCCGAAGGAACCCGCGAGCCTGTTCCGGGCCGTGCACGAGCGCCTCCACGGGATCCGGTCCGAGCCGGCCTTCGACCTCGTCGAGCCCGTCGCCGCCGTCGCGGGGCTGGCACCGACCTCGCTGATCGTCCCGATGACCCGCGCCCAGGCCCGCACGATCGACTTCGTGTGCTCGAACGTGCGCGGGGCGCCCTTCGACCTCTACCTGGCCGGCGCACGGGTGGAGTCGAACCACCCGATGGGGCCGTGCCTGGGCGCCGGCGCCAACGTCACCACCCTCTCCTACCGCGGGAACCTCGACATGGGCGTCAACGTCGACCCGGCCGCGGTCACCGACCCGGAGGCGCTCGTGGCGTGCCTGACCGAGTCGTTCGAGGAGCTCCTCGCCGCCGGACGCTGAGGCCGGACGCTGACGCCGGACGCTGGCGCCGGACACCGAGACGTCGAGGGGCCCGGCGGTACGCTCTCGACCATGCGTGCCGTCACCGTCGACGACGGCTCGGTCACCGTCGCCGAGCGCCCGACACCGGAGCCCACCGCCGACCAGGTCCTCGTGCGCGTCCACGGCGCCGGTCTCAACCGCGCCGACCTGCTCCAGCGGGCGGGCATGTACCCGGCCCCGCCGGGAGTGCCACCCGACATCCCCGGCCTCGAGTTCGCGGGCACGGTGGAGGCGACCGGCCCGGGCGTCCACCAACTCCGCGAGGGCGACCGAGTGTTCGGGATCGTGAGCGGCGGCGGGCAGGCCGAGTACGTCCTCACGACCGAGTCTCTCTGCGCTCGCGTTCCCGACGCGCTCGACCTGGTCACCGCGGGCGGTGTGCCCGAGGCCTTCGTCACGGCCCACGACGCCCTGTTCACCCGGGCGTGCGTCCACCCCGGAGCGGTCGTCCTCGTCCACGCCGTGGCCTCCGGGGTGGGAACGGCCGCGCTCCAGCTCGCCGCGTGCATCGGCTGCACGGTCGTCGGCACCTCGCGCACTCCCGAGAAGCTCGACCGGTGCGCGGAGCTGGGCCTCGAGCACGGGGTGCTCGCGCCCCGCGAGCCCGACCCGCGCGCGCTCGCGGAGCGGATCACCGAAGCGGCGGGACCCGTGGACGTCACGATCGACCTGGTGGGCGGCGACCACTTCCCCGCCGACCTCGCGGTGGCGGCACCGAAGGGCCGGATCGTCCTCGTCGGCACGCTCGCCGGGATCAAGGCCGAGGCCAACCTGCTCCACGTGATGGCCAAGCGCCTCGACGTCCTGGGCACGATCCTGCGCTCCCGCGCCCCCCACGAGAAGGCCGCCGCCGTCCACGCCTTCGCCGGACACGTCCTCCCGCTCCTGAGCGCCGGCACCGTGCGGCCCGTCGTCGAGGAGGTCGTCCCCTTCACCGACGCCGAGCGCGCCTACGAGCTGCTGGCCTCCGACCGGACGTTCGGCAAGGTGATCCTCGACTGCACCACGTGAGCACCCGCGAGGAAGAGGAGGAGGAGCCATCGTGATCGAATCCGCGAACGACGTCGTGCTCGTCGAGGCCACACGCTCGCCGGTCGGTCGGCGCAACGGCGACCTCTCCACCGTCCACCCCGCCGACCTGCTCGGCGCCGTCCAGAGCGCGGCGCTCGAGCGCGCCGGCCTGGACCCCGGCGAGGTCGACCAGATCGTCGGCGGTTGCGTCACGCAGGTGGGCGAGCAGAGCTACAACGTCGCCCGCACGGCGTGGCTCGCCGCCGGGCTGCCCCGGGAGGTGCCGGCCACCACGGTCGACAGCCAGTGCGGCTCGTCCCAGCAGGCCACCAACCTCGCCGCGGGTCTGGTCGCCGGCGGCGCCGCGGACGTCGTCGTCGCCTGCGGAGTCGAGTCGATGAGCCGCATTCCCCTCGGTTCCAACACCAAGGCCGGTCCCGGCAAGGCGATCCCCCGCAGCTACTTCGAGCAGTACGAGTTCACCAGCCAGTTCGAGGGAGCGGAGCGGATCGCCGACGCGTGGGGCATCGGCCGCGACGCCTGCGACCGGCTGGGGTTGCGCTCCCAGGAGCTGGCGCAGCAGGCGTGGTCGGAGGGGCGCTTCGACGCCGAGGTGGTGGCCGTCGACGTCCCCGAGATCGACGACGACGGCGAGCCGACCGGGTCGACCCGCCGAGTCGAGCGCGACGGCGGGCTGCGCGAGACCTCGCTCGAGGTGCTCGCCGGCCTGAAGCCCGTGGCCCGCCCCGACGGTGTCCACACGGCCGGATCGTCGTCGCAGATCTCCGACGGCGCCGCGGCGGTGGTCCTGACGAGCGCGTCGCGCGCCGACGAGCTGGGCCTGGAGCCGCGGGCACGCCTCACCCACCAGACCCTCGTGGGCGTCGATCCCGTCCTCATGCTCACCGGGCCGATCCCGGCCACCCGGAAGCTGCTGGAGCGCTCCGGGCGGGCCATCGGCGACTTCGACACCATCGAGATCAACGAGGCGTTCGCGTCGGTGGTGCTGGCGTGGGAGCGCGAGCTCGAGCCCGACATGGACGTCGTCAACCGCAACGGTGGCGCCATCGCCCTCGGCCACCCCGTGGGAGCCACGGGCGCCCGCCTGCTGACCACCGCCCTCCACGACCTCGAGCGGGTCGACGGCGAGGCGGCGCTCGTCACGATGTGCTGCGGCGGAGGGCTCGGCACGGGCACCATCCTCGAGCGCGTCTGAGCCCGCGGCCTCCGAGCCCTGCGGGGAGGCCCCGCGGGGCGAGGTACCCTACGGCCGTGCCCACGCTCGCGGAACGCCTCGGCCACGGCCCCGACGCCAAGCTGGTCATCCTCAACTGCGACGACCTCGGCTTCACCCACTCGGCGAACGTCGCCATCTACGACTCGATCCGCGAGGGGATGGCCACGAGCGCCTCGCTGATGGTGCCGTGCCCGTGGGCGCGGGACGCCGCCGCCGAGCACCGCGGCGAGGACGTGGGGGTGCACCTGACCCTCAACGCCGAGTGGGAGACCTACCGGTGGGGGCCCATCACCCACTCTCCGAGCCTGCTCGACGGCGACGGCGGGTTCCCCCGCACCCGCGAGGACGTGTGGGACCACGCCGACCTCGAGGAGGTCCGCAAGGAGTGCGCGGCCCAGATCGAGCGGGCGATCGTGTGGGGCTTCGACGTGACCCACCTCGACAGCCACATGGGGACGGTCCAGCTCCGGGCCGAGTTCTTCGACGTCTACCTGGACCTGGCCGTCGAGTTCGGGTTGCCGCTGCGCATGGCCGGCGCGTCGACGGAGCGCACGATCGGCTTCCCGTTCCGCAAGCTCGCGGCCGAGGAGGGCGTCGTCTTCCCGGACCACTTCGTGTACACGCCGATCGGCTCGCGGCGGGCGATCGAGCGGGTCCTCTTCGACCTGCGCCCCGGCGTGACCGAGCTGTTCGTCCACCCCTCGACGGAGAGCGACGAGGCGAGAGCCGCCTCCGGCGACTGGGCGCGGCGGGTCGAGGACTACCAGTACGTGCGGCGCGACCCCTCGCTCTCCGACCTCCTGGAGCGAGCCGGCGCGGGGCTCGTCGGGTGGCGGGAGCTGCGCGAGCTGCAACGCAGCGGCGACTGAGGGCGGGTGTCGGGAGAGCACCTCCGGGGTGTGCTCCTGGTCACGCTGGGAGCGCTGTGCCTGGTCCCCGACGCGTCGCTGATCCGCCTCGCGGGCACCTCGGACTGGGTGACCGTGTTCTGGCGCACCCTCGGGACCGCGGTGGGCCTCGGCGGGCTGACCCTCGTGCGACACCGGGGGAGCGTGCGCTCCGCGCTCGCGCGCGTCGGCGGCGCGGGGCTGCGGGTCGGCGTGCTCTGGGCGGCGACGTTCGTGCTGTTCGTCTACTCCGTCAACCACACCGCGGTGGCCAACACCCTCGTCGTCGCCTCCACCGCTCCGCTGGTCGCGGCCGCGGCCACCCGCCTCCGCTCGGGTGAGGCCGTCCCGGCGCGCACCTGGGTGGCGGCGCTCGCCGCGGTGGGCGGCGTCGCCGTGGCGTTCTCGGGCTCGCTCGGCGGGGGCGGTCTCGGCGTCGGCCTCGAGGGCGGCACCCTCGACGGCGACCTGGCCGCGCTCGGCGTGGCGGTCACCCTGGGCATCAACCTCACGACGCTCCGGCTGCGTCCCGACATCGACATGCTGCCCGCGCTGGCGCTCGCCGGGCTGCTCGCAGCCCTGGCGAGCGCGCCCGCGGCGTGGCCACCGGCCGTCTCGGCGCGGGACCTGTTCGTCATCGAGGCGATGGGGCTGGTCCTGCTGCCCGCCGCGCTCGCCCTCGTCGCCGCGGGGACCCGGTACCTCCCCTCGCCCGAGGTCGCGCTGCTGATGCTGCTCGAGACGGTGCTCGGTCCGCTCCTGGCCTGGCCCGTCGCCGGCGAGCGACCGCCGCCCGAGGCGGCGGTGGGCGGAGCGGTCGTGATCGCCGCGCTCGCGTCCCACTCCGTCGCCGGGCTCCTCGCGGAGCGCCGCGAGACTCGGGGAGGTCGCGGGGTGGAGCGGGCGGCGGCGAGCGGCTCGCCGCCGGTGGACGTCAGTCGGGGAACTCGGTGATCTCCCCGATCCTGGACTGGAGCTCCTTGTACTCGGGCGACTGGGTCAGCGGCATGAGCGACATGAGCTTGCCCATGTTGCCGGTGACCTTCATGCGTCCCTGCATGAACGCGGCGTTGGCGTCGAGCTCGCCCTGCTGGATCTTCTTCGAGTCCTCGTAGCTGGTCGTGATCGTGAAGTCGGCGTCGGGGAGCTCACCCCGCTTGTTCTCCTGGAGCTTGCCGTTCTCGAGGATCCAGTAGTACTGGACGTCACCCTCGTCGGGCACCCCGGTCACGACGTACTGCATGCGGGCCGTCGCGCCGGGTCGTTCGGGCTGGTCCTCGGCGAGCTTCGTGACCTCGTCCAGCCACTCCTGGCTGAGGAACTTGGACATCTCTCACTCCCTTGGTCGTCGACGCGGCGGGTGCGTGTGGAGCGGGATTCTAACGGCCGCGCCGCGGGCCGGCTCGGGAGGGCCGACTCGTCGACGGGCGGCGGACCGCCTCCCGGATCCCGTCGAACAGGTCGGTCTCGTCGCCGTCCTCGGGTGCCGCGGTGTCGACCAACGAGCGGGCCAGCACGAGCTCCTCGGTGGGCAGATGCTCGCGCACGACCTCGTCGGGCACCTTGAACCAGGCCGAGTCGGGCCCGATCTGGGTCCGGTGCGCCAGCAGCGCACGGCGGCGGGCGTCGAGGTGCTCGGCGACGTCGATCCGGGTCGTGGTCGGCTCGACCCAGTCGTCGGGGTAGGCGTCGAGGATCCGCTGGAACGGGCTCTCCTCGCCGTGGTCGAGCAACCACCGGTGCAGGAACCGCACCCGCTCCTTGGTGAAGACGGTCAGGTAGTAGAGCTTGAGCGGCTGCCACGGCTCGCCGAGGTCCGGATACCGCTCGGGGTCACCGGCCGCGTCGAAGGCCTCCACCGAGATCTCGTGGACCTTGATGTGGTCCGGGTGCGGGTACCGCGAGTGGTCGTCGCCGTAAGTGAGGACGACGTGTGGGCGCTCCTCCCGGACGATCTCGACGAGACGCCCGACCGCCTCGTCGAAGTCGGCGTTCGCGAAGTTGTCGAAGCGGCGGTTGTGCTCGGTGTCGGGCATGCCCGAGTCGTGGTAGCCGAGCAGGTGGAGCCGCTCGTAGCCGAGGACGCGCACGCTCTCCTCGAGCTCGGCGAGGCGCGCCGCACGGAGGTCGGCACGCACCTCGGGGGTGTCGGCCTCGGGGTTGAGGACGTCGCCTGCCTCGCCGCCGGTGCACGTCACGAGCACGCAACGCACCCCCTCCGACGCGTAGCGGGCGACAGTCCCCGCCCCCTTCGAGGCCTCGTCGTCGGGATGGGCGTGGACCGCGAGCAGGCGGAGGCGCTCGTCGGTCGAGCCCGCCGGCGCTCGACCGCCCGCACGGGACGTGGCTTCCGGACTGACGTCCATCCGTCGATGATGCCACGGGTCCCGCGAGCCCCGGAATCGAGGAACACCGCTCCGTCGAGGCCGGGGGGCCGGGACGGTGGTTCGCCTCACGAGGCGACGCTGCCGCTAGCATTCGCTGAGCGTGACCCGGGTTCCGCGCGTGTTCCGCGCCGCCGCGTACGGGTGCGCCGCGTTGGTCTTCCTCCTCCTCGCGACGACGGCTGTCGAGCGCGTCGTGTGGAGGGGGAAGGTACTGCCGGGGGTCGAGCTGATCGGCGTCTCGGCAAGCGGCCGACCCGCCGACACCGTCACCGACGAGGTGGCGGACGTCGCCGCGCGCTTCGAGACCGAGGCGATCGACGTCGTGGCCGGCTCCACCGCCCTCCGCCTCGACCCCGAGGAGATCGCGCTCCGCGTCGACGCGGCCGAGACGGCCGAGGCGGTCCAGGACGCGGGGCGCGACGGCAACCCGCTGGCTCAGGTGAGCGGCACGGTGCTCCGACGGGCGCGCCCCGACGAGGTGATGTGGCACGTCGGCTACGACGAGGAGGCGCTCGAGGCGGTCCTCGCCCGGTGGGAGGAAGAGGTCCGCGCGGGGGCGAGCGACGGCGCGCTGGAGTTCCGTGGCGCCACGGTCGTGCCGGTGGAGCCCGAGGCCGGTGTGGAGCTCGACCGGCCCCACGCCGACCGGGTGCTCGTCGACGCCCTGCGCAGGGGCCGGCGCGGAACGATCCGGCTCCCGGTGCGCGAGCTGCGTCCCGAGATCACCAGCGCCGAGGTGATGGCGGCCGCCGAGGAGGCGAGGGCGCTGCTCGCGTCTGCGGTCACCGTCGCCGTCGACGACGTGCGCGTCCGGTTGCGGCCCAGGGAGCTGGGATCGATGCTCCGCAGCGAGATCGTCGACTCCGACCTCGAGCTGACCGTGGATCTCGACACGTTGCGCGAGGCCCTCGGGGAGGAGGCGGCCGCGCTCGAAGGGGAGCCGGAGGACGCCCGCTTCGTCGTGGACGGAGCCGCGGTCGACATCCGTCCCCACGTCGTCGGCAGGACCCTCGACCTGGAGCAGATCGCGGACGGCATCCTCTCGGGCACCCGGCTCGTGGAAGGCGACCTCGTCGAGGAGGAGCCCGAGACCACCACCGCGGACCTCGAGGCGCTCGGGGTCGAGGAGCGGGTCTCGTCGTTCACCACCCACTACCCGGCGGGACAGCCCCGGGTGACGAACATCCACAAGGCCGCCGAGATCGTCGACGGGACCATCGTGGGCCCCGGCGAGGCCTTCTCGCTCAACGAGAAGCTGGAGCGGCGCACGCGCGAGCGCGGGTTCGTGGTCGCGCCGGTGATCTACGGAGGCGAGTACACCGAGGACGTGGGCGGTGGGATCTCCCAGTTCGCCACGACGTTCTTCAACGCCATCTTCTTCGGTGGCTATCCGATCGACACGTACCAGGCGCACAGCTTCTACATCTCCCGCTACCCGATGGGGCGGGAGGCGACGATCTCGTGGCCGAACCCCGACCTGGCCTTCACCAACGACGCCGACGCAGCGATCCTGATCCGCACGTTCGTGAGCGCGACGTCGGTGACCGTCAGCTTCTACAGCACCGAGATCCGCGACGTCGACGCCGAGGGGCCCGTGGTGCTCGAGACGATCCCGATCCCCGAGGAGTTCGTCGCCGACCCGTCCGTCGAGCGCGGCCAGCGGGACGTGAAGGAGGAGGGGTTCGAGGGACGGGTCGTCCGGGTGACCCGGATCGTGCGCGACCTCGAGGGCGAGGAGATCGACCGCCGAGTGTTCACCACCCGCTACCGCCCCGGCGAGCGGGTCGTCCACGTCCACCCCTGCGACCACCCCGACGAGGCGGAGCGGCCGCCCGCCGAGCAGTGCGAGCAACCCGACGACACCACGACCACGACCGCGCCCGACGGTGGCGGAGGGGGCGACGGAGGAGACGGCGGCGGAGGAGACGGCGGCGGAGGAGACGACGGCGGGGCGTCCTCCGAGGGCGGCTGACCGCCGGCCGGCGGATCAGGGGGCAAGGTCGCGCATCATCGTGTAGGCGTCCTCGGGATCCAGCGTCATCGGGTTGAGCGCCGCCACGTCGAGACCGGCCTCGAAGTACTCGTCGAGCCGGGCGCGGCACTCGGCCGCGGTGCCGCTCACGACCATCGCCCGCACCATCTCGTCGCTGACCGCCGCGGCGAGGCCTTCCCGGTCCCGGGCGGCCCAGGCCCGCGCGACCGCCTCCGCCTCCTCCTCGAAGCCGATCCAGCGGAAGAACTTGTTGTAGACGCTCGTCGCCGCGTACGGGCCGAAGACGCCGCGGACGATCTGCGCGGCGACCTCGAACGGCTGGTCGTAGGCCATGTGGATCCGGGCGACCGACTCGACCTCCGCGGGATCCCGTCCCGCGGCGCGGGCACCCTCGGCCACCTCGGCGAGCACCTGCTCGAGGTGCTCGGGACCGAGCATGTTGACGATCACCCCGTCGGCCCGCTCGCCCGCGAGGCGGAGCATGCGCCGGTTCAGAGCCCCGACGTAGACGGGCACCTCACCCTCGGACTCCACCGTCATGCGGTAGCCGTCGACCCGCAGCGTCTCCCCCTCGTAACGCACCTTCTCCCCCGCCAGCATCGGTCGCAGCACCTCGAGCGTCTCGCGCATCCGGGTGTAGGGCTTGGCGAACTCCGTGCCGCTCCAGCGCTCGACGATGTTCTCGCTGGAGGTGCCGAGCCCGAGCACGAAGCGTCCGCCCGAGAGCTGGCTCAGCGAAGCCGCCGTCATCCCGATGACCATCGGCGTGCGGGTGTAGATCGGCACCACCGCCGTCCCGAGGCGGAGGTCGGTCTCCACGGCCAGCGCCCCGGCGAGCGCGAAGGCGTCGGGACCGCCGACCTCGGGGAGCCAGGCCTCCTCGTAGCCGAGGCGCTCGGCCTCGCGCGCGTAGGCGACCGACTCGAGGAGGCCGCCGGGGATCGGAACCGAGATCGCGAGTTTGCCCATGGCGGGACGTTACCGCCCGCCGCCGACTCGTCCGGCCCTCGTCGGGGCCGCTGCCCGCTCAGGCCTCGGGCGGCTCGCCGGCGAGGGGTACCAGCTCGACCTCGCCGGTGTCGTCGTCGGTGTGGACCCGGAAGCCGCACAGGTCCCCGAGGCGGCCCCGGCCCTCGTCGGGGCCGCTGGCGATCAGCTCGTCACCGGCCCGGAGGACGGTGTCGGCCCGCGGACGGTACAGGTAGGTGCCACCCCGCTGGATGGCGAGCAGGTAGAAGCCGGTCTCGAGCTCCAGGCTCAGCTCGCGCAGCGACCGGCCGACCGCGGGAGCGCCGTCCGCGACCGGCATCCGCGCGATGACCTCGTCGCTCTCCCCCAGCGCCATGGCGAGCACCGGGTGCAGCTCCTCGTCGTGCTCGACGAGCCACACCATCTGCTGCGCCGAGTCGCCGATCGTCTCGGACGCCTGGCCGAGGTGGAGCAGGCCGCGGAGCTGGCCCGGGTCGATCGTGTCGGCGCCGGCGCGCAGCACCCACAGCTCGAGGCGCTCCTTCATCTCGTCGAGGCGGTCCTCGAGGTGCACCACCTCCGCCGCCAGCCCCTGGTCCCGGAAGAGGACCGCCGAGTAGGCGAGCCCCACGCAGACCTCCGAGACGTTCTTCATCTCGACGAGGACGTCGACGGCACGGTCGAGATCGGTGATCGCCGGGTCCTCCTCGACGGTCGGCTGGCGCCACTCGGGTGCGCCCGCGAGCTGCCTGAGCTCGGCGACCCCCTCGCGTGCGCCCTGGAGGATCAGGACGTCGTCGGGAAGGGTCATGACCTCGCCGCCGGGGTTCGCCAACCAGTCCTTGGCGCGCCGGATGGCGACGACCCGCATGCCGACCCCGGTGGGCAGCTCGAGGTCCGCGAGGGTGCGGTGCGCCATGGGTGAGCCCTCGCGGACGCGGACCCGGTGGGAGATCTCCTCCGCCCGGGCGAGGTCGGCGACGAGCGGCGCCGGGATCCCGAGACGCCGGCTCACGATGCGCGCCACGTCGACGGCCGCGTTGCCGACGCGCTCCATCGCCGAGATGATCTGGAGCACACCCGAGAGGCTCTCGGCGTCGTGCGGTGAGCGGCCCGCGAGGATGCACACGCCGCGCATCTCGAAGACGGTCTCGTTGAGGACCTCCTCGAGCTCCTCGACCTCGTCCGCCATCTCGGCGTCGGCGAAGAAGAGGGAGGCGTACGCCAGGTCGACCATCAGCTCGGAGGTGTCCTTGGCCTCCGACAGCAGGGTCTTGAGGTTGCGAGGTCGGTCGTCCATCAGGGGACCCCTATCGTAGAGCTTCCGTGAGCCTCTTCGACCTCCTGACGCTCGCCGTCCTGACCGTCGTGGGCGTCCAGCTCGTGCAGTCCGCGCGCACGGCCGTGGCGGCGCGACGCCACGTGGTGGCGATCGTGGCCGGGGTGCGCCGGCGGCACCTGCTCCACGCCGTCCCCGTGCTGGCCACGGTGCTCGCGGCGCTGGTCCTGGCGCTGCGGGTGCCGGGGCTGAGCTTCGGGTGGTGGACGGCCATCGGCGGGGTGGGCAACCCGGTGTTCGGCGCGAGCGAGCACGGCCTGAGCGGTGGCGCCGCGCTGGCGGTGCCCGTCCTCTTCGGGGCGCTGCTCGTGGTCAGCCTCCCGCTGCTCGTCGAGCGGGAGGAGTGGATCTTCCGCCGGGGGGCGGAACGTCGCGGGATCTTCGGGAACACGGTGGCGTCGCTGGTCTTCGGGCTGATGCACGTCCTCGTGGGGATCCCCGTGGGCGCGGGCCTGGCCCTCTCGATCGGCGGCGCCTACTTCACCCACGTGTACCTGCGCGAGTTCCGTGCGAGCCGCTCCCGGTCCGCCGCGCTGGCGGAGTCGACCCGCGCGCACCTCGGCTACGACCTGGTGATCGTGATGCTCGTGCTCGTGGCCCTCGCCTTCGGGCTCTGAGAGCCGAACTTGGCTTCTTTGCTGTCGTCATACGACAGCAAAGAAGCCAAGTTCGGTGTCAGCGGAAGTTCCTCGAGGGGAGGGCGGTGACACCGCCCAGCGGGGAGATCCGGCGGGCGAGGAGGTTCACGACCCCCTGGCGGGTCTCGACCACCCCACGCACCACCAGCGCGTCGCTCCCCGCGGCCGTCCGCCGGAAGCGACGCCACACCGCGTGCGTGACGATCACGTTCAGCATCCCCGTCTCGTCCTCGAGGTTGAGGAAGACCACCCCCCGGGCGGTGGCGGGGCGCTGGCGGTGCGTCACCACTCCCCCCACCTCGACGAGGGTCGCGTGCCCCGCCCGGCGGGCGTCCTCGACGCTTCGGACACCGGCTCGCCGCAGCTCGTCGCGCACCATCTCGACCGGATGCCGGCCGGTCGAGATGCCCGTCGACCACAGGTCGGCGGCCAGCTCCTCGGCTCCGCCCATCCCCGGCAGCGCCGGAGCCTCCGCCCCCCGCACCATCCCCGGGAGCTTCTCGGGGCGGGCGTCGCGCATCGCCCCCGCCGCCCAGAGCGCCTCGCGCCGCTCCAGGCCGAAGCACTCCTCGAACGCCCCGGCGGTGGCCAGCGCCTCCACGGCGGCGACCGGAGCACGGGTGCGGCGCACGAAGTCCTCCAGCGTGGCGAACACCTCCCGCTCCCGCTCCGCCTCGATGCGGTCGACCAGCGCGTCGCCCAGCTCCCGCACGAAGCGGAGCCCGAGGCGCACCGCGAACGGCGACGGGTCGGCGTGGGGGTGCGGGGAGCCGTGAGGCGCCGGGCGGGGCTCCAGCGTGCAGCCGCGGCGGGAGGCGTTGACGTCGGGACGCCTCACCTCCACCCCGTGGCGCCGGGCGTCGCGCACCAGGGTGTGGGGCGAGTAGAAGCCCATGGGCTGGGCGTCGAGCAGGCCTGCGAGGAGCTCGGCCGGGTAGTGCAGCTTGAGCCACGCGGAGGTGTAGACGACCGAGGCGAACGACACCGAGTGGCTCTCGGGGAAGCCGAACTCGGCGAACCCCTCGAGCTTGCCCGCGATCCGCTCGGCCACCTCCCCGGTGACGCCCCGCTCGGCCATCCCCTCCAGCAGGCGCTCGCGCATCACCGCCATCCGCTCCCGCGAGCGCTTGGACCCCATGGCCTGGCGCAGGCGGTCGGACTCGCCCGGGGTGAACCCCGCCACGTCGATGGCCATCGCCATGAGCTGCTCCTGGAAGATCGGCACCCCGAGGGTCCTCTCGAGCGACGGCCGGAGGAGCGGGTGCAGGTAGTCGACGGCCTCCTCGCCGTTGCGGCGGGCCAGGTAGGGGTGCACCGAGTCGCCCTGGATCGGCCCGGGCCGGATGAGCGCCACCTCGACGACCAGGTCGTAGAAGCAACGGGGCCTCAGCCGCGGGAGCGTCGCCATCTGGGCCCGGCTCTCGACCTGGAACACCCCCACCGTGTCCGCGTCGCACAACATGTCGTAGACTGCCTCCTCCTGGGGGATCCCGGCGGGGTCGAGCTCGACTCCGCGGTGCTCGCGGATCAGGTCGACCGCGGTGTGCACGGCGGTGAGCATCCCGAGGCCGAGGAGGTCGAACTTCACCAGGCCGGCGGCGGCGCAGTCGTCCTTGTCCCACTGGAGCACGGAGCGGTCGCGCATCCGGGCCCACTCGACCGGGCAGTACTCGGTGAGCGGCCGGTCGGCGAGCACCATCCCCCCGGAGTGGATCCCGAGGTGCCGGGGGAAGTGCTCGACCTCGGCGGCCAGCCTCGCCACCAGCGGCGGGATCCCCTCGATCCCCTCGAAGGCGGTCCCGGAGCTCCCGGAGCCGGCGCGGTCGGGGGCCCCGGCGCTCGCGCGGTCGTCGCCCGGGCCGGGCTCGGCCGCCGCGGCCCGGTCGGCGAGGGCGTCGGCCTGCCCCTCGGAGAGCCCGCAGGCCTTCGCCATCTCCCGGACGGCCGAGCGGCGCCGGTAGGTGATCACGTTCGCCACCTGCGCCGCCCGGTCGCGACCGTGGGACTCGTAGACGTGCTGGATGACCTCCTCCCGGCACCCGTTCTCGATGTCCAGGTCGATGTCGGGAGGACCGTCGCGCTCGGGGGAGAGGAACCGCTCGAAGAGCAGGTCGAGCGAGACGGCGTCGGCGTCGGTGATGCCGAGGGCGTAGCAGACGGCCGAGTTGGCGGCGCTGCCCCGTCCCTGGCAGAAGATGCCCCGGCCGCGGCAGAACTCCACGATCTCGTGGACGAGGAGGAAGTACCCGGCGAAGCCCAGCTCCTCGACGAGGTCGAGCTCGTGGGCGATCCGCCGGCGGGCCTCGCCGGCGCGGGGATGGCCGGGCGGGTAGCGGTGGGCGGCACCCTCGTGCGCCAGCTCGCGCAGCCAGCTCGTCTCGGTGTGGCCGGGAGGCACCCGGCAGGCGGGCAGCTCGGGGGCCGCCGCCCTGAGGGGGAAGGCGGCCGCGGCGGCCACGTCGGCCGCCACCTCGACGGCCCCCGGGTAGCGGGCGAAGCGGCGCGCCTGCTCGCCCGGCGAGCGGAGGTGGGCGAGCGGGCTGCCGGGCAACCACCCGTCGAGCTCGTCGAGGCTGCGACGGGCCCGCACGGCGGCCAGCGCGTTGGCCAGCGGTCGCTGGCGAGCGGTGGCGTAGTGGACGTTGTTGGTGGCCACCACCCCCACGCCGACCCCGGCCGCCAGCTCGGCCAGGGCGTCGTTGCGGTGGCGGTCGAGCGGATCGCCGTGGTCCCAGAGCTCGACGAGCACCCGCTCGCGACCGAACGCCCCGACCAGCTCCTCGAGGCGTTGCCGGGCGGCGGCGGGCCCGTGGTCGACGAGCGCCCGGGGGACCCCGCCCTTCCGGCACCCGGTGAGCACGAACCAGGAGTCGTTGGTCCGGCTCGGGCGCGGGTGGACGTGCACGGCGGAGCGCGCGGCGCGGGCGAGGCCTGCCAGGTCGAAGCGGGGCGCCCCCTTCTCCCCCGCGAGCTGCCCCTCGCTGATCGCCCGGGCCAGACGGGCGTAGCCCACCGGCCCCTCGGCCAGCACCACGAGGTGCTCGCCGCCGGGGTCGGGAGCGCCGCGTGGCGCCGGACCCCGCGTCCCGAGGGTGAGCTCGGCGCCGAACACCGTGGGGAGGTCGTGCTCCTCGGCGGCCCGGGCGAAGCGGACCACCCCGTAGAAGCCGTCGTGGTCGGTGAGGGCCAGCCCCCCGAGGCCGAGCCGGGCCGCCTCCCCCACCAGCTCCTCGGGGTGGCTGGCGCCGTCGAGGAACGAGAAGTTCGAGTGGCAGTGCAGCTCCGCGTAGCGCAGCTCCGCGTCGCGCGTCACCGCTCACCACCCCGGCGTCCCGTCAGGCCCACCGATCCTGGAGGGCCTACCGATCCTGGAGGACCCACCGGTCGTCGGAGGTCCGTCGGTCGCTGGAGGCCCATCAGTCGTAGAGGGCCTCGAGGCGGGCACGGCCGCCCTCGATCGAGACCAGCACCGCCACCCCGCCGGCCACGAGCTGGAAGAGCGCCCGGCGGCGGCGCTCGGCGGGTGCCCACCAGCGCACGTCCTGCACCCACGGGCCCGCCCACGCCTCCACCGCGACGCCTCCGAGCCCTCCGAGCTCTCCGAGCTCTCCGAGCCCCCCGCTGCGGCCCTCGGGGTGGAAGCCCGGGAGCGCCGCGCACGCCAACCGAACCGGCGCGGAGGTCACCTCCCCGCGCCCCGAGACCCGCACCGGGTGCCCCGAGGCGTCGGTGAGCTCGGCGTCGAGCGGAGGGTCGTAGACCCGAGCCGGCGCGGGCCCCGGCACCGAACCGGGCCACGGTGCCTCCCCACCCGGTGCCTCCCCACCCGGTGCCTCCCCACCCGGTGCCTCCCCACCCGGTGCCTTCCCACCATGCGAGGCGCGGGGTTCGCCCCACGGCACCCAGCGCACCCGCTCGGCGGGCACCCGCCCGCCCTCCAGCGCGGGTGCCACCACCGCTTCGTACCCGAGCATCCCCTGGAGGCGGGCGAGGGCCCGCTGCGCACGCTCCGCGGCCCGCTCGTCGCCGCCCCAGAACCCGAGCTGGCGGCCCCCGGCCGGTGTCAGCCCCTCGGGGACGAGACGGAGGAGCACGAGCCCGCCCGCCGACTCCGCTCCGGGCTCGAGCTCGGCGGAACCGGGGCGCCGGCCGGTGAGCCACGCCTCGAGCTGCCAGCGGACCCGCTGGGCCAGTGCCCCCGCCGTCGAGCTCGCCTCGTGGCGCCACGTCCGGGCCAGGCGCTCCCCCCGGTCGGTCTCCGCCTCCACCAGGACCCGGGTGCACGCCAGGCCCCGCCGGGCGAGCAACTCGGAGAGCCGGTCGGCCAGCGCCTTGGCGGCGAAGGTGGCGGTGTCGACGCGCCGGGCCGGGGGGTCGAGCTCCTCGCTCACGCTCAGCTCCGGGGGTGGGCCCTCCGTCGCCGGAGATGGCTCGCCGACGCCCCGGGCTAGCCGGTGGGCGACGACTCCGGCGCTCCCGAACCGGGCGGCGACCGCGGCCTCGGGAAGCGCCGTCAGGTCGCCCAGGGTGTGGAGGCCGAGGCGGGAGAGGAGCCCGACGAGCTCGTCCCACTCCCGGGCGTCGTCGTGGTCCCGATCCGCCAGCACACGCACCGGATGGCCGGCCAGGAACCCGGTGGTCTCCTCGTCGGGGACCACGAGGACGGGCTCCGCCCGGCGGACCGCGAGGCGGGCGGCGAATCCCGTCCCGGCCACCCCGACCCGACCCCCGGAGACCTCGACGCCGGCGAGGAGCTCGAGCGCCCGGCGGGCCACCGCGTCGTCGCCCCCGAAGTAGCGGGCCGGTCCCCGGGCCGGGAACGACACCAGTCCGGGGCGGTGCACGGCCACGCGGGGAGTGAGGTCCTCGAGCACCCGCAGCACCGCCTCGAACTCCCGGGCCTCCACTCCCCCGCCGGCCTCGTGGACCGCCGCGCCGGGACAGCGCGCCTGGGCCTCCCGCTTCCGGGAGCCGCGGCGCACCCCCGCCGCCCGGGCCTCGGCCGAGCTCGCGCGGACCCGCCCGCGCTCGAGTACCACCAACGGGACACCGGCCGGGACACCCTCGCTGCGGCGCAGGGCGACGACGGGCCAGTCGGGGCACCAGAGGCACACCGTGCGCACAGCCGCTCACCCCGCCGCGAGGAGCCGCGCCCGGTCCTCCGTCGTGAGCAGCCGCGTCCGGCCCCGGTGCACGGCCTCCACCTCCACGGCCCGGGGGACGAGCCGCCCCGCTTCGATCCGCCAGGGACCCCCTCCGGCCCGCAACCGCACCGCGGCCCCCTCGGGCCACCCTCCGAGCGCCACCAACAACCCCCGGCGCTCCCGGACCCGGGCCGTCAACCGCCGGGCCTCGGCCGCGCGCACCGCGGAGCCCCGATCGAGCACGACCACGCCCAGGCCCTCGACCAGCGCTCCCACCGCCCGAGCCCGATGCTCCGGCGGGACCCCGCGCACCACGACGAACCGCTCCAGGGCGACCCCCGCCTCGGCCGCGGCCTCGGCTCCCAACGTGCGCTCCCCCATCCAGGCCGCCCACTCGCCCGCGGCGGTGACGGCCGACACGAGCTCGAGCGCCACCGAGGTGGCTCCCGCTCCGGGCACCCCCTCGACCGAGACCACGCTCCCCCGACGGACTCCGTCGGGGGAGCAGGCCTCGGCGTCCCCACCACGGACCACCGCGCCTCCACGGACCACCGCGCCTCCACGGACCACCGCGCCTCCACGGACCACCATGTCTGCGCCCCGGGCTTCCATGCTCTCCGGTATAGCGAACACGTGTTCGCTTGACAAGAGCGTCCGGGGCCACCGACTACGGTTGCGGAAGCATCGTGATGACGACCTTCGATCCCCTCGACGCCGAGCTGGAGCGCCTGGACGACGCCGCCAAGCTCCTCGACCTCGACCCGGGCCTGCATGCCATCCTCCGTCGGCCGGTCCGCGCCCTCGAGGTCGCGGTGCCCCTGCGCCGCGACGACGGCACCACCGACGTCCACGTCGGCTGGCGGGTCCACCACAACACCGCCCGCGGTCCCGGCAAGGGAGGCATCCGCTTCCACCCGGACCTGAACCGCGAGCAGGTCGTCGCCCTCGCCATGGCCATGACCTGGAAGTGCGCCCTGGTCGAGATCCCCTTCGGTGGCAGCAAGGGGGGCGTCCGCTGCAACCCGCTCGAGCTCAGCCGCCCCGAGCTGGAGCGGCTCACCCGCCGCTACACGTGGGAGATCATGCCGATGCTCGGGCCCGAGCGCGACGTGCCGGCGCCCGACGTCAACACCGACGAGCGGGTCATGGCGTGGCTCATGGACACCGTGTCGGTGATGCGCGGGGGCGCGACACCCGACGCCGTGACCGGGAAGCCGCTCGAGGTCGGCGGAGTGTTGGGCCATCAGGGAGCGACGGCCGAGGGGGTGACCGTGGCGCTCCGCGAGGCCTGCGAGCGCCTCGAGATCCCACTGGCCGGCTCACGGGTCGCGGTGCAGGGCTTCGGCAAGGTCGGCGGAGCGCTCGCCTACCTGCTCTCGAGCCTCGGCATGCGCGTCGTCGCCGTCGCCGACGTGGCGGGAGCCACGACCAACCGGGCCGGGCTCGACATCCCCGAGCTCTCGGCCCACGTGCGCGAGACCGGCTCGGTGGCCGACTTCCCGCTGGGCGACCCCCTCGCGCGCGACGACGTCTTCTCGGTCGACTGCGACGTGCTCGTGCCCGCGGCGCTCTCGGGGGTGATCGGAGCGGAGCAGGCCGAGCAGCTCACCGCCGGGTTGGTCGTGGAAGCGGCCAACGGGCCGACCACACCGGAGGGCGACGACGTGCTCGCTCGGCGGGGGATCGCCGTGGTCCCCGACATCCTCGCCAACGCCGGCGGGGTCACCGCGTCGTACTTCGAGTGGGCCCAGGCCCGCGAGGGCTACCCGTGGGACCAGGAGGTCACCGCCCAGCGGCTCCACCAGCGCATGCGCGACGCCACCGCGGCGGTGTTCGACCGGGCCGCGGCGATGGGCGTGTCCCGCCGCCGCGCCGCCTACGCGCTCGCCGTCGAGCGGGTGGCGGCGGCGCTCGAGATGCGGGGGTCGTTCCCCTAGTGCCCCGAGTCGAAAAATCGCCGCGATTTCATCGGCGCACTTCCGACTCGGGACACGAGAGGAGCGGGCGTCGTTCCCGTGGAGGCGGAGCGAATCCGCGGAGGCGAGGCGACGACGCGAAGCCTCCCGGTCGCTCAGGCGTCCGCCGTCTCGGCCTCGCCGGAGTCGCCAGAGTCCCCCGAATCCCCAGAGCCTCCCGAGTCCCCGGAGTCCTCTGCTCCGGTGTAGTCGCCCTCGGGGATCTTCCCCTCGCGGTAGTAGACGTAGAGCTGCTCGATGGTCCGCTCGGCCTCGTCGCGGATGTCCGACCAGTCCGGCGCCTCCGCGACGACGGAGCTCGAGTAGATCGTCAGCCGGGTCACGCCGAGCGCGCCCAGACGGCGGGCCAGCTCGTCGACCCAGCGGTCCCCCTCGGCGTCGGCCGGAGACCGGTACTCCTCGATCTTCATCCCGGTCAGCGAGCGGTTGATCTCGAAGAACACGACCTGGGGTCGGCTCCCCGGCTGCGAGGTCACCTCGATCGGCTGTCCCATGGACCGAACTCTCCCACACCGCCCGGACCGGAGTGGAAACCCACGGCGAGCGACACCGCGCGACACCGCGCGACACCGCGCGACACCGCGCGACACCGCGCGACACGGTGCGGTCAGCCCACCGGCCGGTGCGCGGCCTCGGCCACCGGAGCGGCCCCTCCGGACAACGTGCTCGCGAGCTCCTCGGGCAGGCGAACCAGCGTGGCGAGCCGCTCGGGACCCGACCGATCGCTCTCGTACCACCCGGCGAGCTCCTCGGCGACCGCCGCGGGAACGCCGGAGCGCCCGATCGCCTCGACGAGCTCGGAGCCCACCCCCAACGCGCACGCGTAGACGAGGTAGCGGTCCCACTCGTCGCCGTCGGCGTCCGCCACGGCCTCGGTCTCGTCGATCCTCGCCAGCGCCCGGGCCACCTCCTCCCAGCGGCCGGCCCGCTCGGCGCCCGAGACGGTGCGGTGCCGGAGGTACCGCGAGAAGCCCACCTGCCCGACTCCCGAGAGCAGCGCGAGGACACCCAACCACGCTCCCTCGAGCAGCGCGACGAGCCCGAGCAGCGCGACCAGCGCTCCCAGGAGGAGGTTGACCACCACGGGGAGGCGATGGTTCCGGGTCAGGTAGCCGCGCTCCGACAGCTCGGCCGTGAGGTACCGCTCGATCCGCTCGAGGAAGACCCGCGCCTGCGCGGGGCTCTCCCGCGCCCAGCCCTCGAGGCCTGCTCGGTTCGTCTCGCCGCGACCGGTGAAGAGCCGGGCGTAGACGGCGTTCTCGTAGGGGCGCAGCTCCCCTCCGGGCGTCTCGCGACGCACGAACCGCCAGCCGGGCCGGGACTCGCCGGCGAGGCCGTCCTCGAGCTCCTCGACGATGCCGACGTACCCGCGCCGCGCCAGGTCGAGGGCGACGACGCCGACCACGGAGGGGGCGACCCTGATGCGGTGGTGGAGCACCGAGACCACGGCCGGCGGGTCGTCGAGGAGCGTCAACGAGGGCGTCGCGTCCTCCACGGCCTGGCGCACCTCGCGCCCGTAGCGGAACCAGAGCAGACCGCCGACCAACCACGCCCCCACCGCCAGGTACAGCGACGCGGCGAGGAGATCCCCGCGCGCGAGCTCCGACGCCGACGCCGGAGCCGCCGCGACGGGCTCGGCGGCCAGGAGGACCGCCGCTCCGAGACCACCCGCGAGGAGGGATCGAACACACCGCATCGGGGACCATTGAACCAGAAACGGTCGCCGCCACCCCCGCTCGGGCAGGCCGTACCCACGTCGAGCGGGCCCGTGTCGAGCGTGCCCGCCGGCCGTGTCGTACCGGCCGTGCTGCACCGGCGGACGGTGCGGCGCCGTGGTGGTCAGCGCGGCGCCGTGGTGGTCAGCGCAGCGCCGTCGGGAACATCTCGGCCTGCACGCCGGCGGCGTCGAGCACCGCCCGATCCCGGAACCACGGCAGGGAGCGCATGAACACCCACGAGCGGCGGTGGATGGCGGTGGGCCCGTAGGCGTTGAGCGCCGCGCGGTGCACCGGCGACGGGTAGCCGACGTTGCTCTCGAACCCGAAGCCCGGGTACTGGTGAGCGGAGGATCGCATGATGGCGTCGCGGGTGACCTTGGCGACCACCGAGGCGGCCGCGATGGCGAGCGAGGAGCCGTCGCCCTTGACGATCGTCCGCACCCGTCCGGGCTCGCCCAGGTAGTCGTGCTTGCCGTCGAGGAGGATGCGGTCCGGCTCGTGGTCGGCGGCCGCGAGCCGGGCCAGCGCGCGCCGCGCGGCCCGGCGCGTCGCGGCGGTCATCCCGAGGGCGTCGCACTCGTGCGGCCAGGCGTGCCCGACGCCGACCGCGGGCGCCCACGCGAGGATCCGGTCGTGGAGCTGCTCGCGCGCGGAGCGGGTGAGCTCCTTGGAGTCCCGCACCTCGTCGATCCCCGGACCACGGGGGACGACGAGCGCCGCGACCGACACGGGACCGGCCCAGGCGCCGCGGCCGACCTCGTCGACGCCGCACACGATCTCGGCGCCGCCGTCCCAGCTCTCCCGCTCGACGACCAGCGTCGGTGCGCGGCCTCCTCCCACGGGCTGGGACGCTACCAGCGCCGGAGCCGAGGACCGGTGAGGCCGGGACCGGTAGGGCCCGAGCGGGGCTTGTTAGCCTGAGCACGGTGGAGCCCGGAACGAGGGTGGAGGTCCGCTCGCGCTTCGACCGCTCGTGGTCCCGCGGGTTCGAGCTCGTCGAGGTCGTCACACCCGACGACGACCCGTCCCTCGACGCTCCCGCCGTCCGGGTGCGGCGCCGCAGCGACGGCGAGATCCTGCCCGCGCTCTTCCCCGAGGACGAGATCCGCGAGGAGAAGAAGGGGCGCTCGATGTGGTGGTACTGAGCCGGGGCCCAGCCGGCACCCGGCCGGCACCGAGCCGCCGTCTCCGTGGGGCGAGACGCCGCCTCGGCCCGCTCTCCCTCAGGCTTCGCCGCGCTTGAGCGAGTCGATGAACTGCTCGATCGGGATGGCCTGGAGGGTGCGGGTCTTGAGGGTGCCGCGGGCGGCGAGCATGACGGCGGCGCGGGCCATGGTCTGCTCGTCGGGAGCCTCGATGATGTTGAGGAAGTCGAACTCGCCGAGCAGCGCGTACTGCCTCACGATCGTGAGACCCAGCGACTCGACCTCCTCGTTGACCTGCGTGAGGCGTTCGGGCTTCTCCCGCAGGGTCGCCCACCCGTCCGGACCGAGCGTCGAGAGCATGGCGTAGGTCGGCACGTCGTCCCTCCTGGCGTCACTCGGCGGTGGACACGGCGTCCACCGCCTCGACCCGCCCGATGGTGTCGGCCTCCTCCGGATCGGGACCGGTGGAGAACCAGGCGTCGAGCATCTCCGTGGCGACCTCCGGGCTGGTGAGGCGCAACCCCATGACGAGCACGTTGGCGTCGTTCCAGCGGCGCGCGCCCCCGGCGGTCTCGGCGTCGGTGCACAGCGCGGCACGCACCCCCCGGACCTTGTTGGCGGCGATCGAGGCTCCGGTGCCCGTCCAGCAGAACAGCACGCCGGTCTGCGCCTCGCCCCCGGCCACCATCTCGCCGACGCGCCGACCGACCTCGGGCCACTCCAGCTCCTCGCCGGCCGGTGGGCCGATCCGGGTGAGGCGGTGGCCGCGACGCTCGAGCTCGTCGGCGACCGCGTCGGTCAGCGTGGTGCGTTCGTCGGACCCGAAGGCGATGTGCACGGGCCCAATGCTAACCAGTCACCAGGCTCTCGTAGGTGTGCGGCTGGCGGCCGGCGAACACGTCGGTGCCGGGCGCCATCTCCTTGACGGCGACCTCGGCGAGCAGGCAGTCGGCCGCGGCGACGAACCGCCGCTCGGACTCCGGCGGCGCGTCGGCCACCACCCGGCCGCTCGGAGCGACCACGCACGCCGGCTCGCCGGCCGAGACGACGAACACCCGGTTCTCCGCCGCCCGGGCACGCAGCACGGGGAGCGCCACACCCGGCTCCACCACCGCCAGCACCTCGGCTCCCGCGAGCGCGGCGACCCGCGCGGGTTCGGGAGCGAGCGCGTCGGCGCGGCCGAGGCGCACGAGCCGGCCCGCTCGCGTGTCGCGGGGCACCCAGGTGGGATCGGGGCGCATCTCGGTGGTCGCGACCAAGTCCACGTCGTCGCGCTCGAGCGCGGCGAGCGTGCCGGGAGCCACGGGGGCGTGGTTGGCGGCCGCGAGACGCACCCGGGCGCGGCTGGGGGTGCGCGCCGTGGAGGGCTCGAGCAGCGCGGTGTAGGCCTCGGGGCGCCGCGGCACGGGCGGCGCGGGCAGGCCGCCGAGGTCGACCTCGGCGACGGCGACGGTGTCGCCACGCTCGGGAGCCTCGGCCAGCACCGTGCCGTCGGGTCCCACGACCATCGAGCGACCGGCGTAGGCGACGGTGTCGCCCTCGAAGCCCGCCTTGCTGGCGCAGGCCATGGCGACGCCGTTCTCGATGCAGCGCGCCGCGACCAGGAAGTCGGGCTGGATGTTCGACGGGGCACCCGGCGTCGAGGTGACCCACGCCGTGGGGTCGCAGACCAGGCCGGCTCCCCCCACGGCGAGCTGGCGGGCGATCTCGGGGAGCCGGGCGTCCGCGCAGACGAGCGAGCCCACCCCGCCCCAGGGCGTGGCGGCCACCGGCGAGGTCTCGCCGGCGACGAACCAGGCGCGGTCGAAGTGCCAGAGGAACCGCTTGGCGCTCACCGCCAGCACCTCGCCGTCGGGGCCGAAGGTCACCGCCGCGTTGAGCAAGCCCTCCGCGCGGTCGAGGACGATCCCCGCCACGAGGACGACCTCGAGGCGGCGCGCCAGCTCCGCGAAGGCCGCCGTCGGGTCGGGCCCGTCGGCGAGGACCGCACGCGCCGCCTCGGCGGAGCCGAGCACGTAGGCGGGGTAGGAGCCCTCGGGGAGGACCACCAGCTCCGCGCCGGCGCCGGCGGCGTCCGAGACGAGCGAGCGGCACGCCTCGAGGTTGGCCGCGGCCTCGTCGAGCACCCGACCCTCGAGCTGGCACACCGCGACCTTCGTCACCGGCTCACCCCTCGCCGTCCCTCGACTGCCGGTCCTCCGAGGACCGAACCTATCCTGCTGGCATGAGCCCTCGGGTGGCGATCGTCCCCCACACGCACTGGGACCGCGAGTGGTACGAGCCGTTCCAGTCGTACCGCCTGCGCCTGGTCCGGCTCCTCGACGAGTTCCTGCCGCTGCTCGAGCGCGACCCCGGCTACCGCCACTTCCTCCTCGACGGCCAGACCGCGGTGGTCGACGACTACCTCGAGGTGCGGCCGGAGGCCACCGGGCGGATCCGGCGGCTGGTGACCGACGGGCGCCTGTCGGTCGGGCCGTGGATGATCCTCATGGACGAGTTCATGGTCTCGGCCGAGACGATCGTGGCGAACCTCCAGGCCGGGATCCGGCGGGGCGCGGAGCTGGGCGGAGCCATGCCGGTCGGCTACCTGCCCGACATGTTCGGGCACGTCGCGCAGATGCCCCAGATCCTCTCGCAGGCGGGCCTCGACCACGCCGTGGTCTGGCGCGGGGTGCCCGGGGCGATCCGCTGCACCGGCTTCTGGTGGGAGGCGCCCGACGGCTCGGCGGTCCGGGCCGAGTACCTGTACGGCTCCTACTCGAACGGCCGGGACGTCCCCCGCGACGCGAAGCGGTTGGTGGAGCGGGCCCGCGGGTACGAGACGGAGCTGGGCGACGCCCGCGTCGACGGACTGCTGATGATGAACGGCACCGACCACCAGGTCCCCCAGCCGTGGCTGGCGGAGGTCGTGGCCGAGGCCAACGAGGCCGGCTCCGACTACGAGTTCGCGGTGACCTCCCTGCCCGAGCACCTCGCCGTGCAACCCGTCGAGGGCCTGCCGCGATGGCGGGGCGAGCTGCGCTCCGGCGCGAGGGCCAACATCCTCATGGGCGTGGCCTCCAACCGGGTCGACGTCCACCAGGCGGCCGCGGCCGCGGAGCGCGGCGTCGAGCGGCGGGCCGAGCCGCTGGCCGCGCTCGTCCACGAGCCGGCTCGGCACCCCGGTGCCCTCCTGGAGGTGGCGTGGCGCAACCTGATCCTCAACAGCGCCCACGACAGCTCCTGCGCGTGCAGCGCCGACGAGGTCGTCGACCAGGTGCTCGTGCGCTACCGGGAGGCGCGCCAGGTCGCCGACGAGGTCACCCGCGAGGCGGCCCGGGAGCTCGCCGGGCGCGTCGCCACCGAGCCGGGCGGGACCGTCGTGGTCAACCCGTCGTCGCGGCCCCGCAGCGGGGTCGTCGAGGTGCCCGTGCCGGGCGAGGGGCCGGTCCACCTCGTCGACGACGGCGGCGCCGCGGTGGCCGCGCAGGTGGTCGGCACCGAGACCGGTGAGCGCTTCGCCACCCAGGTGGTGGGCTCCAAGCTCAACTGGGTCCTCGACATGATGCGGGGCCGGGAGTTCGCGGGCGCTCCGGTGGCGGGGTTCTCGGTCGAGCCGCGGCCCGAGCCCCGGACCCACGAGGTCGTCGTGACGGCCGCGGGGCCGGGAGACACGCCCGTCGACGTCGGCCCGCTGCGCGACCGATTGGCCGAGCTCGCAGGCGGCCCCCACGCCGGCGGTGGTGCCGCTGCCGCCGGTGTCGGCAGCGGCGACACTGACGGCGGCACTGGCAGCACCGACGACACCGGCGCCACCGACAGCACTGACGAGGCGGTGTTCCACGTGCGCATGCTGCGGGTTCCGACCCGGCGGGTGCTCGCGGCGGTCCCGGAGGTGCCGGCGTTCGGTTGGCGCGCGCTCACCGCCGTCGACGGCCCCGGGCCGGACGGCCCCGTCTCCGCTGCCGAGGCGCAAGCGCGCAACGAGCACCTAGAGGTCCGGGTCGCTCCCGACGGCACGTTCTCGGTGCGCACGGCCGACGGCGTCGAGGTCTCGGGGCTCAACCGCTACGTGAACGGGGGCGACGGGGGCGACACCTACAACTACTCACCGCCCGCCGTCGACCGGATCGTCGACGGCGCGGCCTCGGCGACCGTCGAGACCCTCGAGGCGGGCCCGGTGCGAGCCCGCCTCGCCGTCACCACACACCACGACTGGCCGGTCGCGGCCGAGGGCGACGAGCGCTCGTGCTCCCGCCGCAGCGACGAGACCGCCCGGGTGGAGGTGCGCACGATCCTGGAGCTGCGCGCCGGAGAGCCGTTCGTCCGGGTCCACGGGGAGCTCGACAACCCCTGCCGCGACCAACGCCTCCGAGCCCACCTGCCCCTGCCGGTCCCCGTCGACGCGTCCGACTCGGAGTGCGCGTTCGCCGTGGTGCGCCGCGGCGTCGAGCCCGAGGGCGGACCGAACGAGGTGGGCATCCCCACCTACCCGTCGCGCCGCTTCGTGGACTGCTCCGACGGGGAGGTCGGCCTCGCGGTCGTCCACGACGGGTTGCTCGAGCACGAGCTCGTCGACGACGGCCGGGAGCTGGCGATCACCCTGCTGCGCTCCGTCGGGTACCTCTCGCGCGTCGAGCCCGCGCTGCGGCCCAACCCGGCGGGCCCGCAGATCCCGGTCGAGGGAGCCCAGATGCAGGGCCGCCACCGGTTCGACTACGCCGTGGTCCCCCACCGCGGCGACTGGGCCGACGCCGACCTGTACGGGATCGCCGATCGCGTGCTCGTGCCGCTGGAGCGGGCGGCCGGCGGCGGGCCGTCGGGGGACCTCCCGGGCGTCGGGTCGCTCCTCTCGGTCCGGGGGGCGGAGGTCTCCGCGTGCCGGCGGGAGGCCTCGGGACTCCAGGTCCGGGTCTTCAACCCGCGCTCGGTCCCCGTCACGGTCGAGGTCGCCCGCCCCGACGACTCGGCCCCGCTGTCGGGCTGGGTCGTCGACCTCCGCAACCGGCCGGTCGAGGCGTTCGAGGGCAACCTGAGCCTCGCGCCGGGGCGGTTCGCGACGCTGCTGCTACCCGAGGCCCGGTCGTGACCCAGGTCGCCGCGATCATCCCCGCCACCGACGACGAGGCCCCCACGGTCGCGACCGTCGTCGCCACCGCGGTGGCCGCTGGGACGGTGGACGAGGTCGTCGTCGTCGACAACCACTGCACGCCCGCGACCGCGGAGGCGGCCCGCGGAGCCGGCGCCCGGGTGATCCGCTGCGCCGAGCTGGGCAAGGGTCAAGCCATGGCGGCGGGCGTGGCGGCGACCGACGCCGAGATCATCCTGTTCCTCGACGCCGACCTCGTCGGCCTCGAGGTCGACCACGTCGACCGCCTCGTCGTCGGGGTCGACGGCAGGGTGGGGATGACCATGGGCCTCTTCGACCGCGGGGCGCTCCAGAACTGGTTCTACCTCCAGGCGCTCCCGATCCTCACCGGACAGCGCGCCCTGTGGCGCGAGCTCTTCGAGGCGCTCGACCGCGAGGACTACAAGGGCTACAAGGTGGAGGCCGCCCTCAACTCGTTGTGCGCCAGCCTCGGCATCCGCACCGAGGCCTTCGTGTGCGACGGGCTCTGGCACCGCACCAAGGAGGAGAAGTTCCCCACCCCGGCGCTCGGCTTCGCGTACAAGCAGGTGATGCTGCTGACCGCCGCGTGGAGCTACGCCAGCTTCCGCGCCCGGCGTCTGCTCGGACGCCGTCGCCGCGAGGTCGCGGCGGGCCGCCACGCCAGCCGCGCACACACCAGCCGCACCCACGCCCGCCGCTCCGACACCCGCGGCGCCCACACCAGCCGCGCCGACACCCGCGGCGCCCACACCAGCCGCGCCGACACTCGCCGCTCGTCCCCCGGACCCCCTCGCCCCTGACGAACTTGGCTTCTTTGCTGTCGTACGACGACAGCAAAGAAGCCAAGTTCGAGGGAAGAGTCATTCGAGGGAGGAGCCCGTGGTCAGCCGGTTCCGTCCACCGGGGCGAGCAGCGTCTCGCCCGAGCGCTCCCTCGACGACCACGTGACGTCGAGGCCCGGCGCCGTCACGGTCACCTCCCGGCGACGGGCACGGCCGCGGGGGCCTTCGACACGAGCGCCGCGATCGCCCGCTCCGACTCCACCGCCCCCGGCTCCACCGCCGCCGTCTCCGTGGAGCTCCCACAGCAGCGCCGGCCGCTCGCCGTGCCAACGGAGCGCGTAGGAGACCGCACCGAAGCGGGTCGGGAGCCGGTGGACCTCCAGGTCGCGTCCCCGCCACTCGGGAGGAAGCACCGGCAGCAGGGCCACACCCTCCTCGTGCTCGGCGACCAAGCCGTCGCGGACGGCGAGGAGGAAGTCGCCGACGAGGCGGCCGTGCGCGCCCGAACCCCGGTCGGCCCACGAGACGGTCGCCGACGACTCGCGGAGCAGCTCACCGGCGCGGGCCCACGCGTCCCCCGGCTCCAGCGCCGCGGGGGCGAGCTTGCGGCGCCACCGCCTCGGCACCGAGGCCGCCACCTCGTCCGCGTGGCGCTCGAAGCCCCACCGCCGCAGCGCCGTGAGGATCGTCACCGCGTCCTGGCGCTCCGAGGCGCCCCCGTCCCAGGGCACCGGGGTGATCGACACCCCGTCGTCGAGGAGCAGCAGGTGCGCCCTCGCGGCGTCGAGCGCGCGCTGGACCCCCTCGTCGGGGAGCCGGACGACCGTGCCGCGCCCGAGGTGCGCCTCCCAGCCGTGGACGGCGTCGCCCGAGCGGGGCAGACCGGTGGCGTCGAAGCGCTCCGGCAACGAGCCGCTCAGCGTCACCGCCACGCGGATCGAGGCGCGGTGCGCGAGCGGGAACACGGCGGCGAGCGTCGCGGAGCGCTCGGGGTCCTCGACCTCGGCACGCTTGGCCTCGCGGGCCCGCCCACCGAGCACCGCGGAGGCCGCGTCGCCGTCCGCGAGGGTAGAGGTCGCCACCCGGGAGGGCGGCCGCGGGAGCGCGACGGCGCGCTCGCCGTCGATCTCGACGGCGGTGCCCGAGATCGCCGCGCGCCCCACCCGACCCGGTCCCCGCTGGTCGAAGGGACGGACGGCGAAGGCCACGGCGAAGGGCGCGGCCGAGGCGTTCTCGACCTCCACGACCACCACGTCGGGCGCGCCGGCGACCCCGTACACCCGCTGGACCGCCTCGCCTCCGGGCACCTTCATGACGGTCTCCACCACGGGCACGCCCCCGGCGAGGCGCTGGACGACCGCGTCCTCGCGGCTCGGCACGTGCCAGCGGTCGTCGGCCCCCACCCACCAGTCGAGCGACCAGCGTCCCGGCACGGGAGTGACCAGGCCGCGCTCGTCGACAGCCGCGCGACCCGGCGAGCCGACGGCGCCCACGACCGTCCAACGCGGATCGTCGTTGCCCGGCATCGGCACGTCGCCGAGGGACACCAGCACGCCCTCGTCGCGGCGCGCCAGGCGCGCCTCGGCGAACGCGGGCAGGATCCACCCGTCCGCCACCATCCGGCGTCCGCGCTCGGCGTCCTTCACTCGATCCCGTGCAGCTCGGACTTGGCGGCGCGGCTCATCAGCTCGAGCACGGCGTCGGCCGGTGTCGCCTCCTCGTCGAGCACCCGACCCACCTGCTCGGCGATCGGCATCTCGACGTCGTGGCGGGCGGCCAGCTCGAGCACCGCGCGCGTCGACTTCACGCCCTCGGCCACCATCCGCATCTCGGCGACGACCTCCTCGAGGGGGCGTCCCCGACCGAGCTGCACCCCGACGGTGCGGTTCCGGCTCTGCTCGCTGGTGCAGGTGGCGACGAGGTCGCCGATGCCGGCGAGGCCGAGGAACGTGATCGAGTGGCCGCCGAGGGCGACGCCGAGGCGGGTGAGCTCGGCGAGGCCGCGGGTGATGAGGGCGGCCCGGGAGTTGTCGCCGTAGCCGAGACCGGAGGCCATGCCCGTAGCGATCGCGATCACGTTCTTGAGCGCACCGGCGGTCTCGCAGCCGACGACGTCCCGATTCGTGTAGACGCGGAACCGGGGCGTCATGAACAGCTTCTGCATCGACGCGGCGAGCGTCTCGTCCTCGAACGCGACGACCGACGCGGCCGGCTGGCCCGCGGCGATCTCTCGGGCGAGGTTGGGCCCGGTCAGCACGCCGATGCGGTCGCGGTGGTGGCGGGGGAGCACCTCCGCGGTCACCTCGGTCATCCGCTTGAGCGAGCGCTGCTCGACCCCCTTGGTGAGGCTCACCACGGGCACGTCGTCGCCGACGAGCGACGAGCACCGGCCGAGGACGTCCCGGTAGCCGTGGGAGGGGACGCCCATCACGAGCACGTCGGCGTCGCGGACCGCGGCGTCGAGATCCGCGGTGGCCGACAGCGCGGGCGGCAGCGCACGGCCGGGCAGGTAGTCGGGGTTCTCGTGGGTCTCGTCGATCGCCTCCGCCAGCTCGGGGCGCCGCGCCCACAGGGTCACCGTGGCGTTCTCGCTCGCCAGCGCCGCCACCGTGGTGCCCCACGACCCCGCGCCCACCACGGCGATCCTCACGACACCACCTCGCGCCCCGCGCCCGGCTGCTCCCCGTCGCGGGGCTTCCGGCACGGGCGGAGCACGGCGGTCTCGGGCGGACGCACCCACCAGTCGTCCTCGCCGGGCCGCGGCGTCTGGGGGTAGAGGGCCCGGGCCTTGCGGACCTGCGCGCAGACGGCTTCCATGATCCGGTCGGTCGCCTCGTAGACGTCGTCGTCCTCGCCGACCGCCACCGGCGCCCCGAGGCACGCCACCTGGGCGACACCGCGCTGCCAACTCGGCGGACGCCCCTTGAACAGCACGCGGTGGGAGCCCCACATCCCCAGCGGTGTCACGGGAACACCGCTGAGCCGGGCGAGGCGCGCGGCGCCGGTCTTGCCGGGCATCGGGTCGAGGTCGAGCGAGATCGTTCCCTCGGGGACGACGGCCACGACCCGCCCGTCGGCGAGCGCGTCCGCGCCCGCGTCCAGGGCGGCGACCGCGTCGGCGGCTCCCCGGTCGACCGGGATCTGGCCCATGCGCTCGAGCGCCCAGCCGAGGAACCGCTTCTCGAAGAGCTCGCGCTTGGTGAGGAAGCGGCAGTGGCGGCCCTGGAGGGCGGTGAGGTACCCGACACCGAGCGGGTCGAGGTAGCCGGAGTGGTTGGAGGCCACGATCGCCGGGCCGTGGCGGGGGATCCGGTGGATGCCCTCGACGTGCCACTCGAGCCCGTGCGCCACCACGGGCTTCAGCAGGCTCCTCACCACCGAGTAGACGGGCTCCACGGATCGGTAGGCTAGGGCAAATGCCCCCCAGGGCCCCCCTCGCCGACGAGTCACCGCCCGCCGCGTCCATGGTCGAGCTCCACCACCCGTGACCGCCTGCGGGATCGTGATCCCCATCCGGGCGTTCGACGCGGGCAAGTCGCGCCTCGCCGCCTACCTCGACCCGGCCGACCGGTCGCGGCTGCTCGCGGCGATGGCCGAACGGGTCGTCGGCGCCGCCGACGCCACACCCGCCGTCGTGGTCTCGAGCGCGCCCGAGGTGGTGGCGTGGGCGACCGAGCGGGCTGTGCCCGTGCTCGACGATCCCGGCACCCTCGACGGGGCGGCCCGCGCCGGTCTCGCCCACCACCGAGCCCTCGGGGCGACGCGGGTCGCGGTGGTCCACGCCGACCTCCCCCTGGTCGAGTCGCTCGAGCCGCTCACCCGCGGCGGCGACGACCTCGCCGTCGTCGTCCCCTGCCACCACGGCGACGGCACCCCGGCGCTGTCGATCCCCGCGTCGGTCGACTTCGAGTTCGCCTACGGTCCGGGCTCGTTCGAGCGCCACGTCGCCGAGGCGCGCCGGCAGGGCCTGCGCGTGGTGGAGCTCCGCGACCACCCGGGGTTGCGCCGCGACGTCGACGACGTCGAGGACCTCCTGGCGCTCGGCGAACCGAGGCCGTGACCCGGGACCTCCCGGCGCCGAGCCGCGCGTTGGCGATCGGCGCGCATCCGGACGACGTCGAGTTCGGTGCCGGCGCCACGCTGGCGAAGTGGGCGGCCGCGGGCTGCGAGATCCACCTCCTCGTCCTCACGGACGGGTCGAAGGGATCGTGGGAGGCGACCGACGACCGCCGGGCCCTCGTCGAGGCTCGCCAGGTCGAGGCCCGCGCCGCCGCGGGGCATCTCGGGGCGCACGACGTCCACTTCCTCGGCGAGGTCGACGGGGAGCTGCGCGAGAACCTCGCGGGGCGCGCGGCGGTCTGCCGGGTGGTCCGCGAGGTGGCGCCCGAGGTGGTCCTCGGCCACGACCCGTGGAAGCGCTACCGGCTGCACCCGGACCACCGCCACGCCGGCTTCCTCACCGTCGACGGCGTGGTCGCGGCCCGCGACCCGCACTTCTTCCCGGATCAGGACGCGGCTCACCACAGACCGGCGGCGCTGTTGCTCTTCGAGGCCGACGCCCCCGACCACCTCGAGGACGTGGACGGATGGCTGGGCGCGAAGATCGAGGCGCTCCTCGCCCACCGCAGCCAGTGGCGCTCCACGATGGGGATCGACGAGGCCTCCGGCGCGAGCCGCGCGGACTTCGAGGCGCGCATCCGAAGCGAGGCCCGCGAGGCCGGCGGGCCCGCGGGGCTCGACGCGGCCGAGGCGTTCAAGCGGATCGACGACCTCTGAGCGCCGCGCGCAGCACCGAGCGAGGAGTCGCCGCGAAGGCGACTCGGCGGGCCCGGTCGGGTCCGCCGTCGGTGCCGGTGCTCGGAACCGCCTAGCGCTTCTTGGAGCTGCTCTTCTTCTTGGAGCTGCTCTTCTTCGCCGTCGTCTTCTTCTTGGCGGGCGCCTGCTTCTTGGCACCCACCTCGTCCTTGAAGCCGGCGGCCGCGTTGAACTTGGGGACCTTCGTGGCCGGCACCTTCACCGTCGCGCCCGTCTGCGGGTTGCGGGCGGTGCGGGCCTTGCGGTTCTGGCGCTTCCAGGTGCCGAGCTGGGGCACGCGCACCGTGTGGCCCTTCTTGACGTTCGAGACCACCGTGTCGACGAACGCGCCGAGCGCCGCATCCGCCTTGGTCTTGGGGATGTCGGCCGCCTTGGCGATGGCGTCGACCATGTCTTGTTTGGTCAGGGTCTTGGGCACGGAAACCTCCGGAGCCTGGGGATGTCGAGATCCAACGTACGCGTCATCGAGTCGCGCGGTCACGATTGTGGCAAACCTCGGGGCCTCGCTGTGCGACCATCGGGCCGTGCTGGCCGACGGACGATACGACGCCTTCGTGGTGTGGGCCGAGGAGACCGACGACGGGGCGCTGCGGATCGAGCTCACGATCACGACCGGGGAGCACAAGGGCGACGTCGTCTCGGTGCGCGGCGGGGCCGACGCGGACCCCCTCGAGTGGACCGGGACGCCGTGCACGCTGGTCGTCGAGGGCGGAGAGCCGCGCCTCGAGGAGTGACTACCGTGGGCGTGTGCCCGAGCTCCCCGAGATGCAGGCGCTGGCAGAGCGACTCGACGCCGCGCTGAGCGGGGCGCAGCTCGAGGCGGTCGAGTTGATCCAGTTCTCGGCGCTCAAGACCGTGGACCCACCCCCGGAGCGGGTGACGGGCCGGAGCGTCTCGGAGGTCGGGCGCCGGGGCAAGTACCTGGTGGTCGACCTGGACGGACCACGGCTGCTGGTGCACCTCTCGCAGGGCGGGCGCGTCGACGTGGAGGACCGGCCGAAGACCACGCGACCGAAGGCCGGGGTGGTCCGCCTGCGCTTCGGCCCCGACCACCCCGCGGTGCTGGTGAAGGAGTTCGGCACCGAGCGGCGCGCCGGATGCTGGATCGTGGCGAGCGGCGACGACGGGCCGCTGGCGGACCTCGGCCCGGAGCCCGACGACGAGCGGTTCGCCGCGTGGGTGCGCGACCGCGACGACGACCGCCGGCTGCACACGGTGTTGCGGGACCAGCGGACCGTCGCCGGGATCGGCCGCGGCTACACCGACGACGTCCTCCACCGGGCCCGCCTGTCGCCGTTCTCGACGCTCGCGTCGCTGGACACCGGCGCGCGGGAACGGCTGCTCGAGGCGATCCGCGAGGTGCTCGCGGAGGCGCTGGAGGCCGAGCGGGCGCGCACGGGTGGGCTCCCCACCAAGCTCGGGGACCGCTTCCGGGTGCACCGCCGCCACGGAGAGGTATGCCCGACGGCCGGGTGCGACGACACCCTGGCGCGGATCTCCTACCAGTCGTACGAGATGGTGTACTGCCCGGCCTGCCAGACCGGCGGGAAGGTGCTGGCCGACCGGCGGATGTCGCGCCTGCTGCGCTGAGCCGCCGGCGGGTCGCCCCGCGTTCCGGTCATCGCCGGCCATTCTCGGGCATGTCTCGGCATCTCGGGGCTCGCGGCGGCACGTCGGGACGATCCCGGCACCGGAAACCGATGCAATGGGGTGAGACGACCACGGAGCTCTGGAGGCACAACGTGCGCTCGGACGACGTCCGGCACGACCTCATCGACGAGATCCTCACCGGCCACGCCGGTGGGTGGCTGCGCGAGGGAGCCCGCGCCGCGGCGACGAGGGGCGAGGCCGAGGGAGTGCTGCGCTACCACCTGGTCGGGACGCTCGGCGGCCGGTTCGACAGGCGCTGGCAGGGGGAGCGCGACGGGGTGGTCTTCCCCGGCGAGTCGGACGGAGGAACGGGAGGAGACCAAGGCGTGGTGCTCTCCTGGCGCGAGCTCGCCGAGGTCGCTCGGAGCGGACAGCCGGGCTAGCGCGAAGCCCCTGCCGCGCGACCCATCCGGTGAGGCGCGTGGCGTCGGGGGTGCGATCGCTGGTCACTCGCCAAGCTGCGCGGTGCGATCCGGAACGAGCCGGAGAGCCTGATCGGCTGCTCACCAACAGGTTGGTCGCGTGGGCCGGTCCTGTGTGAGTGTTCGGCATGCCCGCGAGCGACACGCCAGATACTCACACGACACAGCGGGACTGCCCCTGCGCGTTGCCGAAGCGGACGTGTGAAGTATCTGGCGTCTGCGAGCAATGCCGAACACTCACACATTCATCGGTCTGCGGTATCGGAATCGCCTGGTGCGCGCGGCAGCGGCGCGCGTGTCCGCCCGCGCGGGCCCGTCATGCTGGTTACCGGTCTGGTCGGT
>CAYTKN010000026.1:35993-37977 GCA_964438505.1 uncultured Burkholderiales bacterium | reverse complement strand
CCAGCACCCTGACCCCGACCACGTCGGCAAGCAACACGGTGGGCCCGCGCAGGCGGACACGCGCGCCGCGGCCGCGCGCCACCACACGCTCCCCGACCGCCACGACACCACGCGATCCGACCGTCCCGGTCGGCCTCTCAGACCTCGAGGACCACCGGGATGACGATCGGGCGGCGGCGGGTGCGCTCCCGGATGACCTCCCGGAGCGCCAGGCGGGCGTGGCGCCGCAGCGTCTCGTAGTCGGTGGCACCCTCGACCGCGGCCGCAGCGATCGACGCGCGCACCGCCGCCTCGGCCTCCTCGAGGACGTGCTCCGCCTCCGGCGCGTACACCCACCCCCGCGTCACGATCTCGGGACCGGTGACGATCTCGCCGCTGTGGGCGTCGACCGTGACGAACACCACGACCACCCCCTCCTCGGCGAGCTGCCGGCGGTCGCGCAGCACCCCCTGGCCCACGTCGCCCACGATCCCGTGCACGAAGAGGTACCCGGAGGGCGCGACGTCCCGCTCGAGGCGGGTGCCCTCGGAGCCCAGGACCACCGCGTCGCCGTCCTCGCAGAGGTGGACCGTCTCCACCCCGGTCGCAGCAGCCAGGCGAGCGTGGCTCACCAGGTGCCGATACTCGCCGTGGACGGGGACGAACGCCTGCGGTCGCACCAGCTCGAGCATCGACTCGAGCTCGTCGCGGGAGCCGTGACCCGACACGTGGACCGGCGCCACGCGGTCGTGCACCACCTCGGCGCCGGCCCGGAACAGGCCGTTGACCACCCGGCTCACGTTCTGCTCGTTGCCGGGGATCGCGTGGGCCGAGATCACCACCAGGTCGTCGGGCCCGACCTCCACCCACTTGCTCTCGTGGGCGGCCATCAACGCCAGCGCCGAGAGCGGCTCACCCTGCGACCCCGTGCAGATGATGCACACCTCGGAGTCGTCGAATCGGTCGATGTGCTGGATGTCGACGATCCGCTCGTCGGGGAGATCCAGCAGGCCCATCTCGCGGGCCAGGCCCACGTTGCGGCCCATCGACCGTCCCAGGAACGCGAGGGTGCGCCCGCTCTCCACGGCCGCCTCGGCGATCTGTTGCACCCGGTGCAGGTGCGACGAGAAGCACGCCGCGATCACGCGCTTGTCGCCGTGCTCGGCGAACAGCTTGCGCATGGTCACCCCGACGCTCGACTCGGAGGCCGTCGACCCCGCCTCGTCGGCGTTGGTCGAGTCGGAGAGGAACAGCGAGACCCCCTCGCCCGCCACCTCCTCCAGCAGCCCGGTGTCGGTGAGCCGGCCGTCGACCGGAGTCGGATCGAGCTTGAAGTCCCCCGAGTGGAGGATCGTGCCCGCCGGAGTCGTGAACGCCGTGGCGAACCCGTGCGGCACCGAGTGGGTCACCGGGATGAAGCGCGCCTCGAGCGGCCCGATCGCGACCCGCTCGCCGTCCTCGACCGAGATCATCTCCACCCGGTCCAGCAGACCCGCTTCGTCGAGGCGGCCGCTGGCGAGGCGCAACGTCAACTCGGACCCGTAGACGGGGATCCGCCGCTCACCGAGGATCCGCAGGAGGAACGCCAGACCACCGGTGTGGTCCTCGTGGCCGTGGGTGAGGACGATGGCCTCGATGTCCTCCGCGCGCTCCTCGAAGTACGAGAAGTCGGGCAGGACGAGGTCGACGCCCGGCATGTCGGGATCGGGGAAGAGCAGACCCACGTCGAGGACGACGACGCGGCCGTCGACCTCGATCGAGGCGCAGTTGCGACCGATCTCCCCCAGGCCACCGAGGAAGACCACGCGGACGTCGGATCCGGACACGCCGGGAACGTACCACCCCCGCCGACACGCACCGCCGACCCTCCGGAACCCGGCGACCACCGCGTTCGAGCGGCGCGCGCGTCGGACGCGCGCGTCGGATCGGACACGCGAGTCGGGCGGCCCGCGGGTGGGGCGGCGCCGCCACGACGCAGGCGTCCACGGCGCCGTCGCCGATGGGC
>CAYTKN010000026.1:0-35983 GCA_964438505.1 uncultured Burkholderiales bacterium | reverse complement strand
CGTCCCCCACCCCCGGGGGGGGCGCCCCGGGCCCCCCCGGACCCCCTCGACCGGGGCCGAGCAGGATCCGAGGTGGCGCTACGAAGCCGCGGCGCGGTCCTTGCCCACCTCGTCGAGGGTCTCGTACTCCTCGCCGGTGTCGACCCAGTCCTCGAACTGGATCACGCCGATCTCGGTGAAGCGGTCGCGCAGCCAGCCGTCGGCGGCGTCCAGCAGACCCAGCTTCTTGCAGTTCGGCACGATCTTCGAGAACAGCATCTGCTGGAACACCTGCCGCTCGGGCAGGTCCATCATCAGCTTGGTGACGTCCTTGACCGGCATCCCCAGACGGTCCCAGACCTCCTGCTGGAGGAACCGGTCACGCATGCGGACCGCCGCCTCGAAGGCGAACTCCTGGCGCTCGCGGATCTCGTTGGCGTCGAGGCCCTCGTAGTACTCCTTGAGCGACAGCACCCCGAAGGCCACGTGGCGCGCCTCGTCGCCCATCACGTAGCGCAACAGGTCCTTCAGGAGCGGCTCGGTGGTCATCTGGCGCAGGAACCCGAACGCGGCGAGCGCGAGGCCCTCGACCATGATCTGCATGCCGAGGTAGGTCATGTCCCACCGCGGGTCGGAGATGATGTCGTCGAGCAGCGTCTTGAGGTGGGCGTTGACCGGGTAGTGACCCGAGAGCTTCTCGTCGAGGTACTTCGAGAACACCTCGACGTGGCGCGCCTCGTCCATCACCTGCGTCGACGCGTAGTACTTGGCGTCGATCCACGGCACGGTCTCGACGATCTGGGCGGTGCAGATCAACGCTCCCTGCTCACCGTGGAGGAACTGCGAGAGCGTCCAGTTCTGCGACTCGACGCCGAGCTGGATCCACTCCTTGTCGCCCCAGTTCGCGAAGGGCGTGTCGGAGAGGTCGGAGTCGGGGCTCAGGCCCGAGAGGATGCCGCCGTTCTGGGCGGCGTTGTCCATCGCCACCTTCTCCTGGTCGACCTCGATGTCCCAGTCGAGGTCGGTGGTGACGTTCCACTGGGACGTCTTGGCCTTCTCGTAGAGCTTGCTGAGGGCGGGACGCGCCCGGTCGTAGTCCCACGTGAACAGGGATTCCTGCTCGGCGCGGATCACGTGCTCGACGGCGTCGACGTCCTCGTTCGTGATCGCGAGGATGGCCTCCAGATCGTTGGGATCGGTCCGACCGATCATGCCTTCGTAGTCCTCTGCCATCGTTCTTCCTCCTGGTGGGCTCGGGCGTTCGTTCTCAGCTCGTCGCGGCGGGTTCGGTGTCCTGGATCCCGGGGAGCACGAAGGTGCGCACGAGGTGGCGCGCGGACGCCTCGTCCGCGAGCGACACGTGCTCGCTCGGGCTGAAGAGGTAGGTGATGGCCAGGCGGCAGAGCCACTCCCCGACCTGCGCCGCGTCGTCTCGCTCCAGGTAGCGCTCGAGGTGGGGCGTCAGGAGCGCCGACGCGAGGCCGAAGAGGCGCTCGGCCCCCTCGAAGACGACGTAGGGCAGGATCAACTCCGGCTCGACCGTGAGCACCTGCTGGAGCGCGTCGTGGCGGACGAACTCGTCGTGGGCGTGGACGAGGACGCCGGTGAGCAGGTCCTCGAGGGAGCAGGCCTCGGCCGCGACCCCCTCGAGCTCCGCGCCGACGCGGCGGACCTCGGCGGCGGTGACGCCCTGGAGCAACGCCCGCTTGCCGGGGAAGTAGCGGTAGACGGTCGCGCGGGAGCAGCCGGCCCCTCGGGCGACGTCGCCGAAGGTGGTCTTGGAGAACCCGAACTCGGCGACCGAGGCGAGCGCGGCGTCCACGATCCGTGCCCGCGAGTCTGCCTCCCTCGAGATCCGGGCAGTGCCGCTCACGGTCGTGCCGCTCACGGTCGTGCCGCTGCGGGTGGGGCTGCTCCGGGTGGGGTCGCCACGTCTCGAACCGATCGGGGTCATCAGTTGAGACACTAAGGCAATGGTTGTCTCAGCGTCAAGGTGTCATCGTTCGCACGGGCCGCTGCACCCGGCCGTCAGCGCCCCTCGGAGGCCACCGGCTCCGGACCGTCGTCCCAGTCCAGGACGCCGCCGAGGACCTTCCCGCGCACCAAGCGCCGCACCTGGTCCGGATCGTCGAGGTCGGAACCGCCGGGGGAGGCGGCGTACGACAGCAGCATCCGCGCCACGTAGTCGGTGGCCGCGTCCACCCCCACCCCCTCGCGGAGCTGCCCCAGCTCGGCCGCCCGCTCCAGGTACGGATGCAGGAAGGCCTGAGCCACCCGCAGCGGCCGCCGGTCGACCGTGAGCAGCGGGACGAGCCGGTCGGGCTCGGTGGCGAGCACCTTCTGGAGCACGTCGTGCTCGCGCAGCGCCCGGTGACCGAACCGCAGCGCCTCCTCGACGAGCGACGGCAGGTCGGGAGCGCCCGCCACGGCCTCGGCGAGGCGACCCATGAACCGCCCCGCCTCCCAGGCCACCACCTCGCGGAGCAGCTCCTCGCGGCCGCCTGGGAAGTAGCGGTAGATCGTGGCGCGCGAGACGCCCGCCTCCTTGACCACGTCCTCGACCGTGGTCTTCGCCATCCCGAAGCGCCCCACACACGCGTAGACCGCTTCGAGCACCCGCTCCCGGATCGTCAGCTCGGCGGCTGCCACGCGACGCCCTCCGACGCTCCGGTCGACCCGACCGTGCGACTCCCGCCCGTCATCCGCCGGTCGGCTCGAACTCCGCGGGAACCGCGAAGGCGATCGGGTCGGCACCCACCGCGACCGCGTCCGCCATGCGCTGGATCCCCTCGGGCCCTGCGTGCAGCAGCGCGGGCTCGAGCAGCTCCCTCCTGCGCACGTCCGTCGGGTCCATGAACCCCGGGGTGACCACGAGGCCCCGCGACGCCCCCGAGGCACGGAAGCGGCGGAACGCGCCGTTGAGCGCGTCGGCGTCCAACGGCTCCCCGATCGGCGCCCGGACGACCACCACCGCCTCCGATCCGCAGCGCAGCACGTCGTCGTCGACCTCCGGCTCACGGCCCGCCACCTCGAGCAGGGCGGCCACGATGGCGACCGGATCCTCGGGCGCCTCGATCCGCTCCCGCACCGCCGCGGGCACGTCGAAGCGCTCGGCCAGCGGCCGGCGCGGGACCCCGAGCGGAACGTCACGGGACACGCCCGGGCGGGCGGAGCCCTCCGTCCCGGAGCGCTCCGCGGCGGGATCGGGACCGTGGTGTCGCCCAGCGTGGGGCTCGTAGAGGGACCCGGGGATGGCGACCTCGAGCGGCTCCTCGCGGCGGCGCACCCCGAGCACCTCGCCCTCGCGGTTGGAGACCACCACCTCCTCCACCACCTCGGAGGCGGCGAAGCTGCGCCGGGCGGCGTCGTCGACGAGACGTCGGAGCGCGTCGAGGCCGGGATCCACCGACCCGACGTCGAGAACGACCTCCACTCGGCGTTCGCTCGGAGCGGCGCCACCCGCACGAGCGCGCCGCGCCGGTCGCGCGACGAGCCGCGGGCGGCCGGTGCGCGCACCGAGCAGCAGCACGGCGAGGACGGCGGCGGCGACCACGCCGGCGACGAGGATCTCCATCGCGCACCTCCTTGTCCGTCCCGAGCCCCGCCCCGCCCCCGAGCATACGAGACGATCCTCCGGCGGGTGAGGGCCGAACGTCACGTGCGGGCGGATTCCGGGCAGCCCGTCCCGAACGTTCGGGGTCATGTGTGAGTGTGGTGCAGTCAATACGACTGCACCACACTCACACATTCGAGGTGGGTCACCGACGGGCCGGCAACGGACCACGGGTGCAGCGCCGACGAGGGGTGCAGCGCCGAGCGGGGCCTACAGGCCCAATCTACAGGCCCAAGAGGTTGTCGAGGCCCACGGTGAGACCCGGACGCTCGGCGACCGCCCGGACCGCGAGCAGCACCCCGGGCATGAACGACGCCCGGTCGTAGGAGTCGTGGCGGATGGTCAAGCTCTGCCCGGTCGTCCCGAGCACCACCTCCTGGTGCGCGACCATCCCCCGCATCCGCACGGAGTGGACCCGGATGCCGCCCGGACCCTCGCCGCCGCGGGCTCCCTCGACCACGTTGGTGGTCGTCGGATCCGGCGCCCACTCCGACGACGCCGCCGCCATCCGCTCGGCCGTCAACACCGCCGAGCCCGAGGGGGCATCGGTCTTCTGGTCGTGGTGCATCTCGATGATCTCGCCGGTCTCGAAGTACGGGGCCGCGAGCTCGGCGAAGCGCATCATCAGCACGGCGCCGATGGCGAAGTTCGGGGCGACGACGGCGTTGGCCGCCGACTCGCCGAAGAGCTTCTCGAGCTCCAGGAAGTCGTCCGGGGTGAAGCCGGTCGTGCCGACGACCGCGTGGACGTCGTTCGCCGCGCACCAACGGAGGTTCTCACGGGCCGCCTCGAGCTGGGTGAAGTCGACGACGACGTCGCTCCCGTGCATGCCGTTCGGCTTCGAGGCCACCTGGATGCTCGGCCCGGGACCGTGGATCCCGAGCTGGCTCAGCTCGATCCCGGCGTGGTGGGGATCGACGGCAGCGACGAGATCGAGGTCCTCCGCCTCGACGACGGCCCGGCAGACCGTCGAACCCATGCGCCCTCCTGCCCCGAACACACCGACCCGGATCATCGTCGCGAAGCGTAGCGTCGCCGCCGGCCTCCGCCCACCGGCACGCTCCGGGCGAGCGCCCCGGGTCGCGGGGTCAGCGATCCAGCGAGCCCTCGAGCGGCCCCACGGCGGCGAGCACCCGCGGGGAACCGGTGACCACGCGGTCGATCACGCGGGCCACGTCGTCGGGCGTGACCGCGCGGACGCGGTCGATCAGCTCGTCCACGCTCGGCGTCTCGCCGAGCGTGAGCTCCGAGTGCCCGATGCGGTGCATCCGGGCTCCGGGGCTGTCCAGCGAGAGCGCGAGGTGGCCGACGATGGCGCTGCGCGCTCGCTCGAGCTCGTCCTCGTCGAGCGCCCGGTCGACCACGAGCCGGTCGAGCTCCGCTTCGATCAGGTCCAGCACACCCGCGGCCTGCTGCGGGGCCGTCCCGGCGTAGGCGGCGAAGAGACCGGAGTCCGCGAAGGCCTGACGGAACGAGTAGACCGCGTAGGCCAACCCACGCTCCTCGCGGACCTCCTGGAACAGCCGCGACGACATCCCGCCCCCGAAGGCCTGGTCGAGGATCGACAGCGCGTACCGGTCGGGATCGTCGCGCGGCAGCGCCGGCATCCCCACGATCAGGTGCGCCTGCTCGGTGTCGCGATGTCGGACGTCGCGGCGTCGGGGTTCGGTGCCCGGCGGCTCCCTCCGCGGCCGACCGGCAGCGGGGCCACCGGCGAAGTGACGCTCGACCCCGGCGACCACCTCCTCGTGCGAGACGTTGCCCGCCACGGCCACGACGACGCGGTCGGGCCGGTAGTGGGTGTCGTGGTGCTCGGCGAGCTGGTCCCGGCTCACGGCCTCCACCGCCTGGCTGGTGCCGACGACGTCCCGGCCGAGCCGCCCGGGCAGCAACGCCTCGCAGAACACGTCGTGGACGACGTCGTCGGGCGTGTCGTCGCGGACCCGGATCTCCTCCAGGATCACCTGCCGCTCCGCCTCCACCTCCTCGGGGCGCAGCGCGGGCGACCACACGATGTCGGAGAGCACGTCGAGCGCCAGCTCGAGGCCCGCGTCGGCGACCCGCACGTAGTAGAGGGTGGACTCGCGCCCGGTGAAGGCGTTCATCTCCCCTCCCGCCCACTCGATCGCGTCGGCGATCTCGCGGGCGGACCTCCGGGCGGTCCCCTTGAAGAGCAGGTGCTCGAGGAAGTGCGTGGCTCCCCCGAGGTGCTCGGGCTCGTCGCGCGAGCCGACGTCGACCCAGAAGCCGACGGCGACGGAGCGCACCGCCGGCATCGCCTCGGTGACGACGCGCAGCCCGGAGCCGAGGGTGGTGGCGCGGATCCCCTCGTCGGGGCCCCGGGTCACCGGGGCTCAGCGACGGCGACCGCGGCCGCCGCGGCCGCCACGGCGCCCACCACCCGAGCGCGGGGAGGCGGTGTCCGGACCCAGGTCGCCGAACTCGCCGGCGGCCTGATCCCGCCACTGGTCCTCGAAGGAGACCTCGTCGCGGGCACCTCCGCTCGAGCGCTGCTCGCTCGCGCCGCCACCGGCGGACACCGGTGCGGGCTCGCGCTCGCCTGCCCCGCCGGAGCCGCCAGAACCACCGGAGCCGCCAGAACCACCGGAGCCGCCTGAGCCGCCGCTGTCGTGGGCCTCGGCCGTGGTGGTGCCACCGGCACCGCCCGCGCCACCGGCACCCGTGCTCGCGCCGGAGACGGCATCGGCGGTGTCGGCGCCCTCGACGATCGAGAGGCTCAGCTTCCCGCGGTCGTCGATCTCGTCCACCTCCACGGTGAGCTCGTCGCCGAGCTCGAGGACGTCCTCGACCTTGTCGATCCGCTTGTCGCCCCCGATCTTCGAGATGTGCACGAGGCCATCGCGACCCGGGAGGATGTTGACGAAGGCGCCGAAGCTCGTGATGTTGACGACCTTCCCCTGGTACACGGCGCCGAGCTCGGCCTCGGGCGGGTTGACGATCTCGTTGATCCGGCGCACCGCCTCGTCGACCGCCGTGCGGTCCGAGGCTCCGACCGACACCGTGCCGACGACACCGTCGTCGTCGACGTTGATGTCGGCGCCCGTCTCCTGCTGGATGGTGTTGATCACCTTGCCCTTCGGGCCGATGACCTCGCCGACCTTCTCGATCGGCACCTCGATGCTCACGATCTTCGGGGCCGTCGGAGCCACGTCGGGCCGCGGCTCGGCGATCGCGTCCCGCATGACGCCCAGGATCTCGAGGCGCGCCTCGCGCGCCTGCTGGAGCGCCTCACCGAGCACCTCGGCCGGCAGGCCGTCGATCTTGGTGTCGAGCTGGAGCGCGGTGACGAACTCGTCGGTGCCCGCGACCTTGAAGTCCATGTCGCCGAAGGCGTCCTCGGCTCCGAGGATGTCGGTCAGCGTCGTGTAGCGACCGTCCTTGAACACCAGCCCCATGGCGATCCCCGCGACCGGTGCCTTGATCGGGACGCCCGCGTCCATCAGCGAGAGGCTGGAGCCGCAGACCGAGGCCATGGAGGTCGACCCGTTGGACGAGAGCACGTCGGAGACGAGGCGCAGCGCGTAGGGGAACTCGGCCTCGGAGGGGACCACGGGGAGGAGGGCTCGCTCGGCGAGGGCGCCGTGGCCGATCTCGCGCCGGCGCGGGCTCCCCACCCGACCGGTCTCGCCGGTGGAGAACGGCGGGAAGTTGTAGTGGTGCATGTAGCGCTTCGACTCCTCGATGCCGATGGTGTCGAGCATCTGCTCCATGCGCCGCATGCCGAGGGTCGCCACGGTCAGCACCTGGGTCTCGCCCCGCTGGAAGAGGCCCGTGCCGTGCGCCGTGGGGATCACGCCCACGCGAGCCGACAGCGGGCGGAGCTCGTCGGTCGCGCGACCGTCGATGCGGAACCCGTCCGCCGCGATGCGCGAGCGCACGATCTCCTTCTGGAGCGCGCGCGTGGCCTTGCCGATCTGCTTCTCCCGACCGGCGAACCGGCCCGGGCTCTCGGAGGTCCCGGCGAGCTCCTCGCTCACCTCGGCGGTGACCGCGTCGAGGCGCGCGTTGCGCTCGTGCTTGTCGCTGATCTCGAGCGCCTCGGTCAGCTTGCCCTCGGCCACCTCGCGCACGGCGTCCATCACGTCGTCCTCGTAGTCGAAGCGCGGCGTGTAGCCCTTCGGCTCGATCGGACCGTGCGCCTTCTCGAACTCCTCCTTGAGCCGGAGCTGGAGGTCGATCGAGTCGCCGATCGGTCCCTTGGCGAACTCGAGGCCGTCGGTGATCACCGCCTCGGTGACCTTGGGGGCCCCGTCCTCGTAGAGCTGCCAGGACTGCTCGGTGCCCGCCGCCTCCACCATCATCACGGCGATGTCGCCCTCGTCGGTGCGGCGGCCGGCGACGATCATGTCGAACGTCGACCGCTCGTTCTCCGCGAAGGTGGGGTGGGGCACCCACTGCCCGTCGCAGTGGGCGATCCGCACGGCGCCGATCGGACCGTCGAAGGGGATGCCCGAGATGGTCAGCGCCGCGGAGGCGCCGTTCATCGAGGGCAGGTCGTGGGGATGGACCTGATCGGCACCCAGGATCGTGGAGATCACCTGGGTCTCGTTGCGGAAGCCGTCGGGAAACGACGGGCGCAACGGACGGTCGGTGAGCCGGCACGTCAGGATCGCGTGCTCGGCCGGGCGGCCCTCCCGACGGAAGAACGACCCCGGGATCTTGCCCGCGGCGTACATCCGCTCCTCCACGTCGACGGTGAGCGGGAAGAAGTCGATCCCCTCGCGGGGCTCGCTCGACACCGCGGTGACGAGCACGCTCGTCTCGCCCATCCAGACGAGCACGGAGCCGTCGGCGAGCTGCGCGAGCTCGCCGGCTTCGAAGGCCATGGTCTTGTCGTCGGCCCCGACGGGACCGGATACGCGTACGGGTTCGGACATCGAACCGTCTCCTCTCTACGGTGCGAGAGGAAGGCGTCGGTTCCCAGTGGTCACCCTCCGGCGACCGGGGCTCACGACCCCGAGCCGGCGGGTGGCGACTGACAACCGACCGTCTCCTCTCGCAGCTCTGCGCCGGTGCGACCTTCGCCCCGACGCGAAGAAGGAGCGGCGGCGCCGCTCCCTCGTGTCCACGCTACCGCCGGAGGCCCAGGCGCGCGATGAGCGCCCGATACCGTTCGACGTCGTTCTCCGCCAGGTAGTCGAGCAGCCGGCGCCGACGGCCGACGAGCATCAAGAGACCCCGACGGGAGTGATGGTCGTTCTTGTGGGTCGCCAGATGCTGGGTGAGGTGTTGGATCCGCTCGGTGAGCAGAGCCACCTGCACCTCCGGCGAGCCGGTGTCGCTCTCGTGGAGCCGGTGCTCCTCGACGGTCGCCTGCTTGTCGGTCATGCGCGCTCGTAGCCTTCGTTCCGGTCGTGGACGTGCCGGCCGTCGGCCCTCGCCGGGCCGGCGCGACAGACGCTAGCACCTCGATCACGGCACGCCGAGCCCGCCGACGCCGACCGCCTCCGGCGGCTCCTCAGGAGACTCCCAGCACGGCACGGGTCGCCTCGACGTCCTCGTGCATGCGCGCCACCAGCTCGTCGACCGAGTCGAAGCGCTCCTCGTCCCGCAGCCGGCGCACGAAGCGCACCCGAGCCGTCTGACCGTAGAGGTCGCCCTCGTAGTCGAGCACGAAGGCTTCGAGGAGCACGGGGGACGCATCCTCCTCGTGGAACGTCGGGCGGCGACCCAGGTTGAGGGCGGTTGGTCGCTCGACGCCGTCCTCGCCGACGAACCACCCCGCGTACACCCCTTCGGCGGGGAGGCACGTCGACGCCCCCACCGCGAGGTTCGCGGTCGGGAAGCCCAGCTCCGCGCCCCGGTGGTCGCCCTCGACGACCCGCCCCACCACCTCGTGGGGACGACCGAGCAGGTTGGCGGCGCGTTCCACGTCCCCGGCCATGAGCAGCCCCCGGATGAGGGTCGAGGAGTACGCGGCGCCGGTGTCGTCGTCGGTGACCGGCACCAGGTCGACCGCCTGGACCTCGAAGCCCAGCTCCCCGCCCATGTCGCGGAGGAACGGCACGTTGCCCTGGCGCTGGTAGCCGAAGTGGAAGTCGGCCCCGACCACCACGAGGCGCGCCCGGAGCTTGTCGATCAGCACCTCGCGGACGAACTCCTCGGCGGTCTCCTTGCGCCGGTCGTCGTCGAAGGTCAGGACACAGGTCACGTCGAGCAGCTCGGTCCCCGCGAGCAGCTCGACCTTCTGGTCGAGGGTGGTGAGCAGGCGAGGCGCGGACTCGGGCCGCACCACCTGGGCGGGGTGGCGGTCGAAGGTGGCCAGCACCGCGCCGAGGCCACGCTCGTCGGCCTGGCGGCGCACCCGGCGGAGCACCTCGCGATGCCCGAGGTGGACGCCGTCGTACGCGCCGATGGTCACCACGTTGCCGGCCGCCGGCCCGACGGGACGGCTGGGATCACGCACGACCTCCACGGCTCGCACGTTAGCGCCGCCCGCCACCCTCTCCGTCGGGAGCCCCTGTGCCCGTCGGGAGCCCCTGTGCCCGTCGGGAACCCCTGCCCGTCGGGAACCCCTGCCCGTCGAGGCCCCGGCACCCGCCGCGAGCACCGGGGCGGGTCGAAGCGCGCCGCCTGGCTCCCGCCCCGATCAGGATGCCAGGACCACCGCGGGCTTGCAGGCGCTCCCCCTGCGCTCGTACACGGCGAGCAGGGAACCCTCGGGCCCGACGACCGCCCAGGGACCGCGGCCCGACACCGCTCCCAGCGACACCGGAGCCGGGAACACGGCCCCGTGGCCGACGGCGCGGGCACGCTCCTCGTCCACCGTGACCCGCTCGAGCGAGCGCACCGCCTCGACCGGCGGGAGCACCCACTCCTCGGGAGCGGCGCGGATCGACTCGAGGTCGCGCGCCTCGTCGAGGCCGAAGTCCCCCACGGCGAGACGGCGGAGCTCGCTGAGGTGCGCGCACCCGCCGAGCGTGGTGCCCAGGTCGGCGGCGAGGGTCCGCACGTAGGTGCCCGAGGAGCACTCGACCAGCACCGTGGCCACCGGGTACGGCCCCGGCTCCAGGTCCTCGAGCACGAGGCGCTCCACGCGGACCCGCCGCGCCGAGCGCTCCACCTCCTCCCCGCGGCGCGCCAGCTCGTAGAGCTTGCGGCCGCCGACCTTGACGGCGGAGACCATGGGCGGGACCTGCTCGATCTCGCCCTCGAAGGCGCGCATAGCCCGGGAGACCTGCTCGCGCTCGAGCGGCATCGACGTGCGCTCGAGCACCTCGCCGGCGGCGTCCAGCGTGTCGGTCGCGACACCGAAGGTCACCTTGCCCCGGTACACCTTCGTCTCCGCCTGGAGGAAGCGGAGCAGGCGGGTGACCCGACCGAGACCCACCAGCAGCACCCCCGTGGCCGCGGGATCCAGCGTGCCGGCGTGCCCGACGCGCTTCTGCCGGTAGACGCCGCGGAGCTTCGAGACGACGTCGTGCGACGTCCACCCGGACGGCTTGTCGACGACGACCAGGCCGTCGATCACGGAGCCGTCAACCGCGCTCGGGCAGCGCGGCCACGACGCGTCGGACGGTCTCGCCGATCGGGTCGTCGGTGGAGAACCCCGCCGCGAAGCGGTGGCCGCCGCCTCCCTCACGCTGCGCGATCGCGCACACGTCGACGTCGCCGATCGACCGGAGGCTCACCTTCAAGCTCCCGTCGGCCTCCTCCTTGAGCACGCAGGCCACGTCGGCCTCACGGGTGCGGCGGACGATGTCGATCAGGCCCTCGGTCTCCTCGATCGTGACCCCGTGGCGCTCGAGGTCGTCTCGGGTCACCGCCACCCACACGAACCCGCGCTCGACCACGAGCTCCGCACGGCCCAGCAGCTCGCCCATCATCTTCAGGTAGTCGAAGCGGTGCTCCTCGAAGAGCGTGCGGTTGAGCCGCGGCAGCGGCAGGTCGTAGTCGACGAGCTCCCGGGCGAGGTCGAACACCTCGGTGGTGGTCGTCTCGTACTGGAACCTCCCGGTGTCGCAGACGATCCCCGTGTAGAGGCACTCGGCGACGGTGCGGTCGATCTCCAGGTCGTCGGAGGCCACGACCAGGCGGTGGACGAGCACCGCCGTCGCCGCCGCCCGCGGCTCGATCACGTTGACCGTGCCGTAGCGGTCGTTCGAGGCGTGGTGGTCGAGGACGACGAGCTCGCCGGCCGACTCGGCCGCCGGGGTCAGGTCGCCGAGGCGGTCGAGCGACCCGCAGTCGAAGGTGAACATCACGTCGGGCTCGTCGGGGAAGTCGACCGGCTTGCTCAGGAGGTCGAGGCCGGGGAGCTCACGGTAGTGGGGCGCCACCACGAAGGGCTCCGAGAACGAGGCCACCGGGTCCCGCCCCGCCGCGCGCAGCGCGTGGTGGAGGGCGAGCATCGAACCCAGGGCGTCGCCGTCGGGGCCCACGTGACAGGCGAGCGCCGGCCGATCGGTCGACGCGAGCGCTTCGACGGCACGGGTGAACTCGCTCATGGGTATCGTCCTCTGTCGCGCTCGCTCCGGCGCCGGCGCGCCGGCCGCTCCCGGCTCTGCTGTGCTCGGCTCGGCTCTGCTGTGCTCGGCTCGGCTCGCGCCGGCCCTGACCAGCCCGGCCCCGATCAGTCCGGCCCTTCCTCCTGGTGGAGACGACGGATGATGTCCTCGATCCGCCGACCCCGGTGCACCGCCGGGTCCTCCTCGAAGGCCAGCCGCGGAACGTACTTCAGCCGCACCTGGCGCCCCAAAGCCGCCTGGAGGTGACGACGCGCCGACCTCAACCCCTTCGCCGTCGCGACCCGTCGCTCCTGTGTGTCCTCCGTCTCATCGGCAGGCAGCAAGCCGGTCTCGAGGGTGCTGTAGAACACCGTGGCGAACTTGAGGTCCGCGGTGACCTCGACACCGGTGACCGTCACGAGCTCGAGCCGGGGGTCGGAGAGCAACTCGAGCTCCTCGGCCACGACCTCCCTGACCACCTCGTTGACCCGGGCGAGTCGCGAGTACCCGTGCTGGCTCATGACCGACCTCCTCGTCCTCGCAGCCCGGTGTCCTCCGAGCCCGGTGTCCTCCGAGCCCGGTGTGCGCTCACGGCTCCACGTAGCGCACGTCCACGGCGAGGAGCTCCACCTCGAGGCGGCTGTCGACGAAGCGCCGGCAGCGCTCCAGCATCTCGTCGAGACGACCGCTGCTCTCCGCCACCACGGCCACCGCGATCAGGGCGCGCTGCCACTGCTCGTGGTGGTCGATCTCGGCCACCGAGACCCGGAAGCGCTGCCGGAGCCCGTCGGTGACCGGCCGGATCGCCTTGCGCTTGGCCTTGAGCGAGCGGGAGGCGGGGACGTGGAGGTCGAGGCTCATCGCCGCCGCGTGCATGGCTCCATTGTCGCAGCCACCCCCGGTTCCCGGAACCGTCGCAGGGGCGCAGCACCGTCCGCCCGCGCCGGCGATCACAGGGCGACCAGAGGGCGATCAGGTGACCGGGATCTCGCGCTCCTCGTAGGTCTCGATCACGTCGCCCTCCTTGAGGTCCTGGTAGTCGGAGAGCCCAATGCCGCACTCGAAGCCGGACTGGACCTCGCGGGCGTCGTCCTTGTACCGCTTCAGCGACGAGATCGACCCCTTCCAGATCACGACGCCGTCGCGCAGGAAGCGGACCTTGTCGCCGCGCCGGATGAGCCCGTTGGTGACCATGCAGCCCGCGACCCTGCCGACCCGGGGCACGCTGAAGATCTCGCGGACCTCGGCCTCACCGGTGACGACCTCCTCGACCTCGGGTTCGAGCATCCCGAGCATCGCCGCCCGGACGTCGTCGATGGCCTGGTAGATGACCTCGTAGGTCCGGATCTCCACGCCCTCGTGCTCGGCCTGCTCACGGGCGATGCGATCGGGCCGCACGTTGAAGCCGATGATGGTCGCCTCGGACGCCGCGCCCAACGTGACGTCGCTCTCGGTGATGCCGCCCACGCCGCGGTGCACGAAGTTGAGCTTCACGTCGTCGCGCTCGAGCTTGCGCAGCGCCTCGGTGAGCGCCTCGAGGCTCCCCTGCACGTCGGCCTTGAGGATGAGGTTGAGGCGGGCGACCTCCCCGGCGCGGATCTGCTCGAAGATGTCCTCGAGCTTCGTCCCGCCGGCGGACGCCGTCCCCGCCAGCTCCGCGTGGCGCTTGCGCCGCAGGCGGTGCTCGCGGGCCTCGGCGACCGTCCTGGCGACCTTCTCGTCCGGCGCGACCCGCAGCTCGTCCCCGGCCGAGGGGACGTCGTCGAACCCGAGCACCTCCACGGGCGTCGAGGGCCCGGCGTCCTCGACCTGGTTGCCGCGCTCGTCGAGCATGGCGCGCACCCGGCCCCACGCGGGGCCCGCGACCACCGGATCGCCCACCCGCAGCGTGCCGCGCTTGACCAGCGCGGTGGCGACCGGACCGCGGCCCGGATCGAGGTTCCCCTCGAGAACGACGCCCCGGGCGGGGATCTTGGGATTGGCCTTGAGCTCCTCGACCTCCGCGACGAGCAGCACCGAGTCGAGCAGCTCGGCGATGCCGTCGCCGCTCATCGCCGAGAGGTCGTTGAAGACCGTGTCGCCGCCCCACTCCTCGGGCACGAGACCGTGCTCGGAGAGCTGCTGGCGCACCCGGTCCGGGTTGGCGTCCTCGCGGTCCATCTTGTTGACGGCGACCACGATCGGGACCTCCGCGGCCTTGGCGTGGTTGACGGCCTCCACGGTCTGGGGCATCACGCCGTCGTCGGCCGCCACCACGAGCACCGCGATGTCGGTGGCCTTGGCACCCCGGGACCGCATGGCGGTGAACGCCTCGTGGCCGGGCGTGTCGATGAAGGTGATCGGCTTGCCGTCCCGGAACGCCTGGTAAGCGCCGATGTGCTGGGTGATCCCCCCGGCCTCGCCCTCGACCACGTTGGCCTCGCGGATGCGGTCCAGCAGCAGCGTCTTGCCGTGGTCGACGTGACCCATGACGGTGACGACCGGCGCGCGGGGCTCGAGGAGCGCCTCGTCCTCCTCGGTCTCGTCGTCGTCGATCGAGAGCAGGGCCTGGAGCTCGACCTCCTCCTGCTGTCCCGGGTCGACCAGCACGATCTCGGCGCCGAGCTCGTCGGCGATCAGCTCGACCATCTCGTCCGAGAGGCTCTGGGTGGCGGTGACCATCTCACCCGCCTCCATCAGCATCCGGACGATGTCGGCCGCCGTGCGGTTCAGCTTCGGCCCGTACTCCTGGGGCGTGACGCCGCGCTCGATGACGATCTCGCCCTCGGGGACCGGCGCGTCGGCCGGCGTGAAGCTCGGAGTCTGCTGGGGCTCGAGCTCCTCCTGGCGACGGCGACGACGCTTCTTGCGCTTGCGCCCACCGGGGCCGCGTCCGGGAGGACCACCACGGCCCGGAGGACCACCACGACCCGGAGGAGGACCGCCGCGGCCCGGAGGGCCGGGTCGACTGGGCGCGCGACCGACGCCGGGACCGCCTCCTCCCGGCCGGCGCCCCACTCCCTTGGGCGGCGGAGGCGGGATCTTCCGGCCACCCAGCCCGGGCGGCGGCGGCACGGGCTTCCCGGTCGGCGACGTCGGTGGCCGCGGGGGCTCCCCCTCGCCCTCCGCTTCCTGCGGCTCCTGCGGCTCCTCGGGCGCCTCGGGTGCCTGCGTGCCGGAGCCGGCAGCCGGGGCGTCGGCCTCCGGTGCGGGCGTCTCGGTCGCCGCGGCCGCCGGTGCCTCCTGCTCCGGCGCCGGGGGAGGCTCGGCCGGACCGGGCTCCGCGGGTCGGGACTCCGCCGGTGTGGGCTCCGCGGGACGCTCGCGAGCGGGCGCCTCGGTCGCGGAGGCCGCCGGCGCCTCGGGAGGAGTCGCGGCGGCGGGCTCGCGCGCCGGACGCTCCTCGCGCTCGGGCTCGGCCGCCGGCGCTTCCTGCTCTTCCTCGGTCTGCACCGTGGAGCGGATCACACGGCCGGCGCTCTCCGCCGGGGCCTCCTCCTGCTCCTGCTGGGCACCCTGCTCCTTCTGGGCGCCACCGGCACGCACGACCTTCTTCTCGGCCTCCCGCTCCTCGGCGGCCTCCTCGGCGCGCTTGCGCTCCTCCTCGGCCCGGCGCTCGGCCTCGATCTCCTCGGGAGTCTTGGCGATCCCCTGCTCCCGGGCCAGGCGCCGGACGCGGTCCGCCTGAGCCTCCTCCACGCTCGAGGAGTGGCTCTTGACCCCGATCTTCAGCTCGTCGGCGAGGCCGAGGATCTGCTTGTTCTCCAACCCCAGCTCACGAGCCAGTTCGTAGACCCTGATCTTCTTGGGCATTCGTCCCTTTAGGTACTGGTGATGTCGGTTGTCGGTGTGCGCCGTCCGGTCAGGTACACAGTCTCGCGCGAAGCGCGTCGAGGACCTCACGTGGAACCTCGGTTCGCAGCGCTCGCGACCACGCCCCCCGCCTGGTGGCCGCATCGAAGCACGACCCGGAGCCCTCGCAGAGCCACGCGCCCCGGCCCGGCTCGTCCCGTCCGACGGTGATCGCGCCGTCCGGTCGTCGGGCGACGCGCACGAGCTCCGACCACCCCTTCCGGGATCGGCACCCGATGCAGGTGCGCCGCGGTTCCTCGCTCAGCCGCTCGTCGCCTCCTCGTCCTCTCGTCGACCGCCGCTCTCGGTCTCGTCGGTCTCGCCGGTCCCAGCGTCGGCTGCCTCGCCGGTCTCGTCGGTCTCGCCGGTGTCGGCGGCCTCGTCGGATTCCTCAGCGGTGTCGGCTGCCTCGTCGGGTCCCGCGGTGTCCGCGCCCTCCGCCTCGCTCTCCGCGGCCGAGGACGCCTCCTCCTCTTCCTTCGCGGTGAGCCGGGCGGCCTCCTGCGCGTAGCCGGCCTCCTCGGCGCTGATCACCTCGCCGCCCTCGGCGGGCTGGAAGACGAGCTCGCCCTCCTCGGTCTCGACCCACTCGCCGGCGGCCCAGCCCTCCTCCTCCTGCATGAGCTGGGTCTCGGACTTGATGTCGACCCGCCACCCCGTGAGGCGCGCGGCGAGGCGGGCGTTCTGGCCCTCCTTGCCGATCGCCAGCGAGAGCTGGAAGTCGGGCACGACGACCTCGGCCACGCCGCTGTCGTCGTCGAGCCGGACCTCCTTGATCCTCGCCGGCGAGAGCGCCTTCGCCACGAAGTCGACCGTGTCGTCGGTGAACGGGACGATGTCGACCTTCTCGCCGCGGAGCTCGTTGACGATCATCCGCACCCGCGACCCGCGTGCGCCCACGCAGGCGCCCACCGGGTCGACCGCCGGGTCGTTCGAGTCGACGGCGATCTTGGTGCGGTGACCCGGCTCGCGCGCCAGCGCCCTGATCTCGACGATCGCGTCCGCGATCTCGGGGACCTCGAGCTCGAAGAGCCGCTTCACCAGTCCGGGGTGGGTGCGGGACACGACGATCTGCGGTCCCTTGGAGGTCTTGCGGACCTCCACGATGTAGGCCTTGAGCCGCGAGCCGTGCTCGTAGTGCTCGTTCTGGACCTGCTCGGCCTGGGGCAGCAGCGCCTCGACCTTCCCCAGGTCGAGGAGGGTGTAGCGCTGATCCGTCTGCTGGACGATGCCGGTGACGATGTCACCCTCGCGACCGGCGTACTCGTCGTACTTCATGTCGCGCTCGACCTCGCGGATCCGCTGGAGGATCACCTGCTTGGCCGTCTGCGCCGCGATGCGACCGAAGTCGCTGGGCGTGTCGTCCCACTCCTTGACGACCTCGCCGTCGTCGTCGAGCTCCTGGGCGATCACCCGCATCTCGCCGGTCTCCACGTCGATCTCGACGAGGGCCTCCTCGGCGGCGTCGGGCATCCGCTTGTAGGCCGTCACGAGCGCGTTGGCCAACGCCTCGAGGAGTGTCTCGAAGGCGATGCCCTTCTCGCTCTCGATGGCCCGGAGGGCCTCCATCAGCTCTTCGTTCATCGTCCTGCCAGTCATCTCGTCCCGAGACGCCCACGGCTCCGGTGCGCACCGGAGCCCCTGGGCTCATCGCGTCTTCGTCCTCTTCTTGCTCTTGGCCTTGCTCCCCTTGCTGCCCTTGCTGCCGGGCTTGGGCGCCGGACCCCACTCGAACACGGTGCGGGCCTTCTCGATCTCCTCGAAGTGGAGGCGACGCTCGGCGCCCTCGACCTCGACGTCGACCCCGTCGTCGTCGGCGCCGAGCAGCTCCCCGCGGTGGCGCCGGGCGCCCTCGACCTCGTCGTGCGTCTTGACCGAGACCGTCTCGCCCACGGCCTTGCGGAAGTGCTCGGGGCGCGTCAGCGGGCGCTCGAGGCCGGGGCTCGAGACCTCCAGCGTGTACGAGCCCGGGACCGGGTCCTCCGCGTCGAGCACCGGCGAGACCGACCGGGTGACCTCGGTGATGGTCTCGAGGTCGACCCCGCCGTCGCGATCGACGAGGAGGCGGACGGTGCAGGCGGGACCGGCCCCGCGCACCTCCACCTCGAAGAGCTCGACGTCGAGGGACGCGAGGACGGGCGCGACGACGGAGCGCACGTGCTCGTGGACGTCCATCGCACCTCCTCGTCCGGACCGGTCACCTGTCAAGCTCCGTCCTCGCCACCACAGCAAAAGACGTGGGCCTCCGCCCACGTCAACGCCACCCTACGGCACACTGCGGCGACGAACACCTCAGTATACCTCCCCCTCCGACCAGGTGGCATCCGGACTGCATCCGGACTGCATCCGGACCGCATCCGGACGGCACCTGCGGGCACCGGCCGCTCCGGGGGACGCCGATAGCATCTGGGCGATGGCCAAGCAGCGCGTGCTCACCCGACAGCAGGACGACTTCCCCCGCTGGTACCAGGACGTCGTCAACAAGGCGGAGCTGGCCGACAACGGGCCGGTGCGAGGGACGATGGTGATCCGCCCCTACGGCTATGCGCTGTGGGAGCGGATGCAGGCGGAGATCGACCGGAGGATCAAGGCGGCGGGGGCCGAGAACGCCTACTTCCCCCTGTTCATCCCCGAGTCGTACCTCCGCAGGGAAGCCGACCACGTCGAGGGGTTCAGCCCGGAGCTCGCCGTGGTCACCCACGGGGGCGGCAAGGAGCTCGACGAGCCCGTGGTCGTCCGCCCGACGAGCGAGACGATCATCAACGCCTCCTTCGCCAAGTGGGTGCAGAGCTACCGGGACCTGCCGATGCTGGTGAACCAGTGGGCCAACGTCGTGCGCTGGGAGCTGCGGCCCCGGGTGTTCCTGCGCACGAGCGAGTTCCTCTGGCAGGAGGGTCACACCGCGCACGTCAGCGCCGAGGACGCCGCCCGCTACGCGCACCGCATCCTCCACGAGGTCTACGGGGAGTTCATGACCGAGGTGATGGCGACCCCCGTGCTGCTGGGCCGCAAGCCCCCCTCCGAGCGCTTCCCGGGGGCGATCAACTCGCTCACCTGCGAGGGGATGATGCGCGACGGCAAGGCCCTCCAGATGGGCACCAGCCACGAGCTCGGCCAGAACTTCGCCCGGATGTTCGACATCACGTTCCTCGACGAGGAGGGCGAGCAGCAGCACGTGTGGCAGACCTCGTGGGGGGTCTCCACCCGGCTGGTCGGGGGCCTCATCATGACCCACGGCGACGACTCGGGTCTGCGGGTGCCGCCGCGCCTCGCGCCCACCCAGGTGGTGGTCCTGCTCGTCCGCGACGAGGGCGGCGCCGGCTCGGCGGCCGACAAGCTCGCGGCCGAGCTCGCGGACCGGGGCGTCCGCGTCGAGATCGACGTCAGGACCGACCAGTCCTTCGGCCGGCGCGCGGTCGACTGGGAGCTCAAGGGCGTGCCCGTGCGCATCGAGGTGGGCCCCCGCGACGTCGAGCGCGGGGAGGCCACGCTGGTGCGCCGCGACGACGGCACCAAGGAGCCCGTCGCGCTCGGCGCCGCGGCCACCGAGGCCGAGGCGCTGCTCGACTCCGTGCAACGAGGGCTGCTCGACCAGGCGCGGCGCTTCCGCGACGAGCGCACCACCGACGTCGGCTCGGTCGAGGAGGCCCTCGAGGCGACCGGCGAGGGCTTCGCCCGGATCCCCTGGCGACTCCTCGCAGGCGACGGCGCGAGCGCCGCCGGCTTCGGCGGCACCGAGAGCACCGGCGAGGAGCGTCTCGCCGAGCACGGTGTGAGCGTCCGCTGCCTCCAGACGGCCGAGGGCGAGGTCGCCACCACCGACGACCCGGCCGAGGACCCCGACGTCGTCGCCGTGGTGAGCCGGGCGTACTGAGCACGCTCACCGCAGCCGAGTCCTCCCCCGAAGCGGCTCCTCGAGCCGTGGCCTGATCCTCATGGGCGTTTCGTATGGGTTCGTCCGTGCTCGAGATTCCCGACCAACCGGCTCGGAAAAATTCCTGACCGCATCACTAGACTTTCGGTCGCCGGTCGCGCTACGGTTTCCCTGAAATTCCGATCGGAAAACTCGGGTTTCGACGCGGAATCGCGACGGAAGACGCGGGACCGCGACGGAACCGGACTCCGACCGGAGCGCACGACAGGGGATCGCTCCTCTGACGAGGGAGGCAGACCATGGCCATCGACGTGACCGAGATCCGGCCCGGGACCATCGACCTGGACGAGCTCCGCAGCCGGCCCCTCGAGCCCGTCGTCGCCGACGAGATCGAGAACTTCGAGCGCACCACGCGCGCCTACTTCGCCGGCGAGGTCGAGGACGACGTGTTCCGCGTCTTCCGCCTCAACCACGGCGTCTACGGCCAGCGGCAGGGCGAGCCCAACCAGATGCTGCGGGTCAAGGTGCCCCACGGACGCCTGGATCCCGAACAGCTCGAGGTCCTCGGGCACGTCGCCGAGGAGTACTCGCGCGGCTGGGGCCACATCACCACCCGCCAGAACATCCAGTTCCACTTCGTCCAGCTCGACCGCGCCGCCGAGGCGATGCGGGACCTGGCCGCGGCGGGCCTCACCACCCGCGAGGCGTGCGGCGACACGGTCCGCAACGTCGCCGGCTGCCACCTCGCCGGCGCCTGCCCGTTCGAGGCCCTCGACATCACCCCGTGGGCGCAAGCCACCACCGAGCACTTCCTGCGGAACCCGATCGCCCAGCGGATGCCCCGGAAGTTCAAGATCAACTTCTCCGGCTGCGAGACCGACTGCGGCCAGGCGATGTTCAACGACGTGGGCGTCGTGGCCACCGCACGTCGCCGCGACGACGGCTCCGTCGAACCGGGCTTCAAGGTGTTCATGGCCGGAGGCCTCGGCGCCAACCCCCACCCGGCCATCGCCCTCGAGGAGTTCACCGCCCGCGAGGAGCTGCTCCCCACGATCGAGGCCGTCCTGCGGGTGTTCGACCACCACGGCAACCGCGACAACAAGCTGCGGGCCCGCATGAAGTGGCTGGTCGACACCATGGGCGCCGAGGAGGTCCGGGAGCGGATCTTCAAGGAGCGCCGCTTCCTCCGCGCCTCCGCCGACTGGCCCGGCGGCATCCCGCGCCTCGTCCAGGAGATGGGCGACGCCCCCGCCGGCGCCGGGCCCGGCGAGCCGCGCCCCCTCGACGAGGTCGTCGTCGAGCTGCGCTCCGCCGACCCGTACCGGCGCTGGGAGGAGGCCAACGTCGTCCGGGGCGTCGCGAACGGCACCGTCAGCGCCTTCGCCGAGTGCAAGCTCGGCGACATCACCGGCGACCAGTGGCGCGGCATCGCGGCGCTCGCCCGCGACCTCGACCTCGAGGTGCGGGTCACCAACCGCCAGAACTTCGTGCTCCGCCAGGTGCGCGAGGAGCAGCTCCCCGAGATCCACCGGCGCCTCGAGGCGCTCGACATGGCCCGGCCCGGCGCGCAGCTCGCCCGCGACGTGGTCTCCTGCCCCGGCGCCGACACCTGCAACCTGGCGGTCACCCAGAGCCGCGGCCTCGCCGACGACATCGGGCAGGCGCTCGAGGAGGCGGGCCTCGCCGAGGTGGGCGACGTCAGCATCAACATCTCGGGGTGCACCAACTCGTGCGGGCAGCACCACGTCGCCGACATCGGCTTCTACGGCGTCGAGCGACGGGCCCACAAGCGCTCCGCGCCCGGCTACCAGATGCTGCTCGGCGGGAAGGTCGGGCACACCGAGATCGAGTTCGGCCAGAAGTCGGCCAAGCTGCCCGCCAAGAGCGCCTCGAAGGCGGTGGTCCGCCTCGTCGGCCGCTTCGCCCAGGAGCGCCAGGCGGGCGAGCGCTTCCACGAGTGGATGGACCGCTCCGGTGGCGCCAAGGCGGTCGGCGAGCTCGTCAAGGACCTCGACCACTTCCCCGACCCCGAGGAGCAGCCCGACTTCTACGTCGACTTCGACGAGACCGGGCCGTACGAGAAGGTCGTCGGCCAGTCGGAGTGCGCGACCTGACGCGACCCGACACGACCCGGCCGCGGCCGGTCGCGGCCCGAGACGAGGAGCCGCGACCGGCGTCGGGCCGCCACCCACGAACGAGCCCTCCACGAACCAGCCCCGAGACCCGAGCAGACCCATGGGACCCGAGCAGACCATTGGACCCGAGCGCACCATGACCGAGACATGACCGAGACGCCCCTCGCCGTGCGACCCCGCGAGATCGACCGGACCGAGCTCGAAGTCCTCTCGCGCCGCTTCGAGACCGCCTCCGCGACCGAGATCGTGGCCTGGGCCCACGAGCGCTTCGGCGACGGGCTCGCGATCGCCGCCTCGTTCCAGGACTGCGTCCTCATCGACGTCGCGACGACGGTGGACCCCGCGATCGAGGTGATCTTCCTCGACACGCAGTACCACTTCGCCGAGACGCTCTGGTACGTCGGGCAGGTCCGGAGGCGCTACGACCTGAACCTCACCGTCGTGGAGCCCGAGGTCCGCCCCGACGACCGCTGGCAGGTCGACGTCGACGACTGCTGCCGTGTGCGGAAGATCGAGCCCCTGCGCCGGGCGCTCGCCGGGAAGGCGGCGTGGATGAGCGGTCTGCGGCGCAGCGAGTCACCGACGCGGGGCGACGCGCCCGTCGTGTCGTGGGACGAGCGGCGCGGGCTGGTCAAGGTCAACCCGCTCGCCAACTGGACCGACGCCGACATCGAGGGCTACGTGCGCGACCACGACCTCCCGCGGCACCCCCTCAACGGGAAGGGGTACCCGTCGGTGGGCTGCTGGCCGTGCACCGACCCGGTAGCGCCCGGGGAGGACCCCAGGGCGGGCCGGTGGCGGGGCCACGAGAAGCTCGAGTGCGGGATCAACGCCACGGACTGACCCGCGTCCTCCGCGACCGCCGCGTCGCCCGCCACGTCGCCTGCCACGCGGAGCGCACAGAGGTCACCGAGGCGACGCCGCTCACGCCGAGTGGCCCAGGCCCCGGATCTGGAGCTTGCGGGTCTCCACCTGGTTGATGTCGTCGCCTTGCGCCTCGAGGAGCGCCCGGCGGTCACGCTCGGCCTCCTCCGCCGCGGCGGCGTCCGCGGCCGCCAGGCGGGCCTCCACGCCCTCGGCCATGATCTTCTCGGCCTCCTCGACCAACGCGTCCACCATCTCGTCCTCGGGGACGACCCGTACGACCTCACCGCGGACGAAGAGGTGGCCCTTGCGCTTGCCCGCCGCGATGCCGAGGTCCGCGCCCTTCGCCTCGCCGGGGCCGTTGACCACACAACCCATGACGGCCACCTGGAGGGGGATCTCCCGGTCGGCGAACGCCGCCTGCGCCCGGTTGGCGACGCCGATCACGTCGACCTCGGCGCGCCCGCACGAGGGGCAGGCGACGAGGTCGAGCCCGACCCGCTCGCGCAGCTCGAGCACCTCGAGGAGCTGCCGCCCGGCCCGCGCCTCCTCGACGGGATCCGCGGTGAGCGAGAAGCGGATCGTGTCGCCGATCCCCTCGTTGAGGAGCGTGCCGATCCCGGCGACGGACTTGACCACGCCGGCCGGCGGCGGCCCCGCCTCGGTGACGCCCAGGTGCAGCGGGTGGTCGACGGTGTCCGCGAGCAGCCGGTACGAGTCGACCATGAGCCGCACGTCCGACGCCTTGACCGAGATCTTCACGTCGTCGAAGTCGACCTCCGCGAAGTACTCGAGCTCGCGCAGGGCCGACTCCACGAGCGCCTCGGGGGTGGCCCCGCCGTGCCGCTCCGCGATGTCGGGGTCGAGGCTCCCGGCGTTGACCCCGATGCGGATGGGCACGCGGCGGTCCCGGGCCTCCTGGGCCACCTCCTTGATCTGGTGGGGCTTGCGGATGTTGCCCGGGTTGAGCCGCAGGGCGTGCACACCGGCCTCCATGGCCGCCAGCGCGAGACGGTGGCGGAAGTGGACGTCGGCGACGATCGGCACCGGCGAGCGGGGGACGATCTCGGCGAGGGCCTCGGCCGCGGCCTCGTCGTTGCAGGTGCACCGCACGATGTCGGCGCCGGCTCCGGCCAGCTCGTAGATCTGGCTCAGGGTGCCGTCGACGTCGGCGGTCTTGGTGATCGTCATCGACTGCACCGACACCGGGGCGCCCCCGCCGACCGGCACGTCGCCGACCATGATCCGTCGGGTCTCGCGGCGCTCGAACATCGTCACCAGCGTATGCCGGACCACGACCGCTCCCCGAAGACTCCTGCACGAAGACCCCTGCACGAAGACCCCGTGAATGTGTGAGTGTGGTGCAGCGGATATGAATGCAGGACACTCACACATCGGCGGGGTCATCAGCGACCGCCGGCGTCGGGGTCAGCGGCGGGGGTCGAGCACCTCGGCCAGGTGGAGCGCGCTGCGCCCGGTCCCGGCCTCGATCTGGCGACGGCAGCTGAAGCCGTCGGCCACCAGGAGGGTGTCCTCGCCCTCGGCCCGGATCGCCGGGAACAGACGCCGCTCCCCCACCTGCATCGACACCTCGCCGTGGCCGAGCTCGAAGCCGAAGGATCCCGCCAGGCCGCAGCAGCCCGTGTCGGGCACCTCCGCCTCCAACCCCGTGCGCTCCAGGAGCTCGCGGTCGGCCTCCGTCCCGAGCACCGCGCCGTGGTGGCAGTGGAACTGGACGAGCGCCCGCTGCGCGCTCCCGGAGCTGCCGGAGCTGCCGGAGCTGCCAGTGCTGCCGTCACCGCCGTCGCTGCGGGCGCCACCGGGACCGCCGGGGCCACCGGTGCCGCCCCGGACGTCCCGGCGGGGTGACCACCCCTCCACGGTGGCGAGGAGCTCGGCGAGCGTTCGCACCCGCTCGGCGACCCGCCCGGCAGCCGCGTCGCCGGGCAGCAACGCCGGGAGCTCGTGGCGGAACACCGCCGCGCAACTCGGCTCCAACCCGACGATCGGCCCGCTCCCGGTCCCGTCCAGCGCGCGCACCGTCGCGGCGAGCCGCCTGCGGGCCCGACCCAGCATCCCGGTCGTGATGTTCGGCAACCCGCAGCACACGCGCTCCTCGGGCACCCGCACAGCGAAGCCGGCGTCCTCGAGCACGGCCACCGCGGCCCGCCCGACCCGGGGCTCGAAGTGGTCGGTGAAGGTGTCGGGGAAGAGCACCACCTCGCGCTCTCCGACCGGGCGCACCGGCCGGCGCCTCCACCACGCCCGGAACGTCTCCTCGGCGAGCAGCGGCGTCGGCCGGTCCGGCTCGATGCCGGCCATCCGCTTCAGGGGACGCGCCATGCGCGAGCGACCGAGACGGTTGGCCAGCCGGGGTGTCGCTGAAGCCAGCCGGGCCCACGTCGGCGAGAGTCCGAGGAGGTAGTGGCGCAGCGGGCGGATCCGGCGCCGGTAGCGCTGGGCGAGGAACTCGGCCTTGTAGGTCGCCATGTCGACGCTGACCGGACACTCGTCGACACATCCCTTGCACGCCAGGCACAGGTCGAGGGCCTCGTCGACCGCGTCGGAGCGCCAGCCGTCGTCCACCACCTCCCCGCGGAGCATCTCCTGGAGGAGGCGCGCCCGCCCCCGCGTCGAGTGGATCTCGTCGCGGGTCGCCATGTAGCTCGGGCACATCGTCCCGGACGACGCGTCGCGGCACTTCCCGATCCCGATGCAGCGTCCGGCGGCGGCCGCGAAGCTCCCCCCGTCGTCGCCGTAGGCGAAGTACGACGCCGCGTCGCGGTCGCGGCGCAGCGGCGTGGCGGCGGCGTGGTCGGCGTCGAGGGGGCGCGCGTCCACGACCTTGCCCGGGTTCAGCAGGCCGTCCGGGTCCCAGATGCGCCGGAACTCGCGGAACGCGTCCACGAGCTCGGCCCCGTACATGCGCTCCAGCAGCTCGCCTCGCGCCTGTCCGTCGCCGTGCTCGCCGGAGAGCGCGCCGCCGTGGGCCACGACCAGGTCGGCGGCCTCCTCGACGAAGGTCCGGTAGCGCCGGCGCCCCTCGCCGCTCGCCAGGTCGAAGTCGATGCGGACGTGGAGGCAGCCGTCGCCGAAGTGCCCGTACATCCCGCCGTGGTAGCCGTGGCGTCCCATCAGCGCGCGCAGGTCGTCGAGGTAGTCGCCGAAGCGCTCCGGGGCGACGGCCGAGTCCTCCCAGCCGGGCCACACCTCGCGGCCCTCGTGGACGCGGGTGGTCGCCCGGATCCCCGACTCCCTGATCGACCACAGGCGCCGCACGTCGCCGGGCGCGGTCACGACGAGGCCCTCGGCGGCGAGACCGTCGAGGCCGGCGACCATCCCACGGGCGCGCTCGCCCGCCTCGGCGAGCGTCTCCCCCGGGATCTCGGCGAACAGGTAACCGCCGGCGTCGGGCAGCGCGCCGGCGGCGGCCACCCCGCCGGTGAGCGCGGCGTCGATCCCCTCGAGGCCCACGGGCTCCCACTCGAGGACCTCCGGCGCGCGCCGCGCCGCCTCGACGATGTCCGCGTAGCCGAGCACGGCGAGCGCCCGCGCGGGCGGCTTCGGCCGCAGTCGCACCTCGGCCCGCAGGACGAGCGCGCACGTGCCCTCGGTGCCGACGAGCGCCCGGGCGAGGTCGGGGCCACCGTCGCCGAGGAGCTCGTCGAGGTTGTAGCCGGAGACGCGCCGGGGGATGTCGGGGAAGCGATCGCGGATCTCCTGCTCGTGGCGGGCTCCGAGGCCGGCCAGGGCAGCGGTGATCTCCTCGTGGCCGCCCTCGGTCCCGGGTCCGACCCAGAACCGCTCACCGCGGGCGGTCAGCACCTCGAGGCGCTCGACGTTGTCGACGGTGCGGCCGGTGGCGACCGAGTGCACACCGCACGCGTTGTTCGCCACCATCCCGCCAAAGGTGCACTGCCCGTGGGTGGAGGGGTCGGGACCGAACCACAGGTCGTGCGGGGCGACGAGTCGCTGGAGGTCGTCGAGCACCACGCCGGGCTGGACCCTGGCGACGCCGCGCTCCAGGTCGACGTCCTCGATCGCGTCGAGGTGGCGGGAGCAATCGACCACCACGGCCTCGTTGCAGCACTGCCCGGCGAGGCTGGTGCCCCCGCCCCTCGCCAGAACGGGGACGCCGTGCTCCCGGCACGCGGCGAGCGCGGCCTCCACGTCGTCGAAGGTCTCGGGTTCCACGACCCCGACGGGCACCTGACGGAAGTGCGAGGCGTCCCTGGCGTAGGCGCCCCGCGCCGCCTCGTCGAAGCGCACCCGGCCCCTCACCTCGGCCCGCAGACGCTCCTCCAGCGGTGCCGCCGGCGCGCTCCGGATCGCCACGTTCGCCATGTCGGCCTCGACCTCCTCGATCGCCGGAGCGACCCTACCGGCCGGCGGCGGCGACGCCCGCCGTTGGCGCCCGCGGCCTCAGAACCCGACGTCGATGGGACGCACGATGTCGAGCCAGAGGGCGGAGATCCCGATGAACAGCAGCACCATGACCACGAGCGCGGCCACCGGCATGATCTTCGCCATGTCGGCCCGGACCGGGCGGCCCGTCACCGTGGAGGCGACCTTCTCGTAGGTCGCCACCGCCACGTGCCCGCCGTCGAGCGGGGGCAGCGGGAACATGTTCAGGGTCCCGACGAAGATGTTGATCAGCACGAGGAACAGCAGCACCTCCCGCACGCCCTCCTCGACCGCCTGGCTCGCCACCTGCGTGGCTCCCACCGGCGAGAGGAACCGGGTGTCCTCGGCGGGCTCCTCGGCTCCGGTGAGCGCCGAGGTGTAGCGCTCCAGGTTCGAGGGCGTGAAGAAGCGGCCCACGGCGAGCACCGACTGCTTCACGATGCTCCCCGTCTCGGTGAACGAGTCGACGGCGGCGGCGGGGAGCGGCCGGGTGACGTCGTCGACCCGGGGCCGGAACCCGACCACGCCGATCTCCTCCCCGTCGCTCTCGACCGCCTCGGGCACCACCGGCACCTCGACGACCTCACCGCCGCGCTCGACCGAGAGCACGATGCGCTCCCCGGCGCGGGGCTGGACCCGCTCGGGCACGTCCTCCCACGCCTCCACCGGCTCGCCGTCGACGGCGACGATCCGGTCGTCGGCTCGCAGGCCGACCCGCTGCGCGGGCGTGTCCTCGATCACCTCGCCGACGATCGGTTGCGCCTCGGGGGTGCCCAACGCCGCGAAGATCACGAACAACCCGAGGATCGCCATCACGAAGTGCGTGAAGGATCCGGCCACCGCCACGAGCAACCGGCTCCGGTACGGCTTGGAACGGAACGTCCGCTCCTCGTCGGCGGGGTCGACCTCCTCGATGTTGCTCATCCCGATGATCCGCACGTAGCCGCCGGCGGGGATCGCCTTGACCCCGTACTCGGTCTCGCCGCTGCGGCGCGACCACAGCCGCGGACCGAAGCCCACGAAGAACTCGGTGACCTTCATGTCCGACCACTTGGCGGTCACGAAGTGGCCCGCCTCGTGGATCATGATCATCAGGATGATGCCGACCAGCACCCCGATGGTGCCCAGCGCCGTGGGGTTCAGCACCCCGACGGCCACGACGCCGGCGACGACGAGCAGGACGACGAGGAGGGCACGGCGGGCCTCGAAACGCCCCTCGAAGGGATCTCTCATGCGCGACTTCGCTCCGTGGTCGAGCCGAGCGCGGCCTCGCGGGCGGCGCGGTCGGCTTCGAGGACGTCGTCGAGCGTACCCGCACGCCCCGCCGGGACCTCGTCGAGGACCTCCTCGACGCCCTCGGCGATCCGCGGCCAGCGCAGCCGCCCGTCGAGGAACGCCTCGACGGCGACCTCGTTGGCGGCGCTGAGCGCCGCCGGGGCGGTGCCGCCCCGACGTGCGGCGGAGAACGCCAGCTCCAGGCAGCGGAAGGTCCCGAGATCGGGCGGCTCGAAGGTGAGGCGGCCGACCGACGACCAGTCGATCGCCCCGACCGTCTGGGTGACCCGGTCGGGGTCGGAGAGCGCGTAGGCGATGGGGAGGCGCATGTCGGGCATCGAGAGCTGCGCCACGGTGGAGCCGTCGGTGAACTCGACCATCCCGTGCACCACCGACTGCGGGTGCACCACGATCTCGAGCTGGTCGACCTCCAGGTCGAACAGCTCGCGCGCCTCGATCACCTCCAACCCCTTGTTCATCAACGTCGACGAGTCCACCGTGATCTTCGGGCCCATCGACCAGGTCGGATGGGCGAGCGCCTCGGCGACGGTGACCTCCGCGAGCTCCGCTGCGCCGCGACCCCTGAACGGCCCCCCGCTCGCCGTGAGCAGCACCCGGCGGACGCGCTCGCGCGGACCGGCCCGCAGCGCCTGGTAGACGGCCGAGTGCTCCGAGTCGACCGGCACGATCGTGCCCCCGCCGCGCTCGCGCGCGTCGCGCGCGACCGGGCCGGCCGCGATCAGGCTCTCCTTGTTGGCGAGCGCGAGCCGCTTGCCGCGCCGCAGCGCCTCCAGCGTGGCGGGGAGACCGGCGAAGCCGACCACCGCGTTGAGGACCACGTCCGCGTCGGCGGCTCCCGCCAGCTCCGCCAGCGCCTCGGGATCGTCGCCGCAGACGAGCGCCCGCCCCGCGGGGACGCCGAACTCGCGCGCCTGGGCCTCGAGCGCCCCGCGGTCGCTGCCGCAGGCCAACGCCACCACGCGGTAGCGATCCGGGTTCTCGCGCACCACGTCGAGGGCCTGGGTGCCCACCGACCCGGTGGACCCCAGCACCGCGACCCCCACGGGACCGTCAGAGCGCACGGTCACCATCCCGGGCCGGTCAGAACAGCTCGAGGACGCGCACGAGGAAGAACGTCGCCGGGAGCGAGAACAGCATGGCGTCGAAGCGGTCGAGCACCCCGCCGTGGCCGGGGATCAGGCTGCCGAAGTCCTTCACCCCGATGTCGCGCTTGAGCATCGACTCGCACAGGTCGCCGAGCGGCGCCGCCACACCGACGACCACCCCGAGCCACAACGCGCTCCCCCCGTCCCACGGGTGGATCGGCCGCACCAGGAGCAGCGCCACCACGACCGCCGCGAGGATCCCGGCGACGAGGCCTTCGGCGGTCTTGTTCGGGGAGATCGACGGAGCGAGGTAGCGGGTGCCGATGCGCGAGCCGACGGCGAAGCCCACCACGTCGTAGGCGACGCCGGTGAGCACCACGCCGAGCAGCAGTCCCACGCCGTTGGGGAAGGCGAGCAGGAGCCCGCCGAAGGCCGCGAACCCGCTGACGTACGCGATGGGCGCCAGCGTGAGGGCGAGGTCCACGGTCGGGCGCCCGTCCTCGGCGCGGATGAGGAACCACACGAACGCGGTGAGGACCGCCAGGGCCGAGACGACGACGAACCCCTCGAAGCCGCGGTCGTAGGAGGCCAACACCAACCCACCGCTGGCCGCCAGGCCCACCGGGGTCGCCGGTCGGTAGCCCCGCGCCCGGACGGCGGCGTAGAGCTCGGCGCTGGCGAGGACGGCGATGACCGCGACCAGATACGCCGTCGGGCCCCGCCCCCAGTTGAACAGCAGGAGGGCGGCGACACCCATCGCCACACCGACGGCGATGGCGGTGGGCAGGTCGCGCGGCCCACCGGTGGGGCCCATCGGCGGCGGCTCGCCCATCCCGGGTTCGAGGACGCGCCCACCCCCGCGGGGGGCCTCCACCCCCTCGGGGGGGCGCGGCTCGCCGGGAACCGGCTCGCGGGCCGGCGGCCCGGCCGGCGGCGGCTCGGCCGGTGGCGGCTCGGCCCGCGGCGGCTCGGGGGGTGGTGGCGCTCCGCCCCGTCGCCCGCGCTCGGAGGGCGGGATCGGAGCACCTTCGCTGCGCGCCCGACGAACCTGCCGACGCCGCTCCTCCACCTCGCGGGCGAACGCCTCGTCGTCGTCGAGCTCCGGCCCCTCGGGGCGAGCCAGCCCGGCGTCGTCGGCGAGGTCGCTCATGTCCGACTCGTCCCAGTCGCCTTCGGAGTCCCGGTAGCGGGGCCCCGGAGCGGAAGGCTCACCGCCGGGTGTCGCTCGCATCTCGCCGCTGGGCGGCTCGGTCCAGTGCGGCAGCGGCATGGACCCGGTCGGCCGGTCCTCGACCGGACCGCGGGTGTCGCTCGGCGGCTCACCCATGAAGCGCCCCCCGACGCGGGGACGTCCCCGACCTCCCGGGTGCCCGGCGCCCGCGTCGTCGCCCCGGTCGTCCTGGTCGAAGGGCTCGCCGGCGTCGCTCCGGGCCCCGCGCGCCTCGGCGCCGGAACGCCGACGCGACGGCTCGCGGGGCTCCTCCTCGGGCACCGGGAACCGCGAGCCTGCCGCGGGACGCCCACCGGGCGCGTCCTGGTCCTCGTCGTCGTCCTCGCCGCCGTACGCCGAGCGGGCCTCCTCGGCGCCGATGATCCGGACGCCGTCACCGCCGGGACGCCGACGCGACGGCTCGCGGGGCTCCTCCTCGGGCTCCTCGTCGGGGAACTCTCGTTCGTCATCCAACGTCACGCACCTGCACTTCCGGACGGCCGACCGGGACCGTCGTTGGTCGGGGGAGCGCTCACACCTCCATCAGCTCGTGCTCCTTGCGCTCGAGCAGCCGGTCGACCTCGTCGACCTGGTCCTGGGTCAGCTTGTCGAGCTGCTTCTCGGCCCGGTCCAGGTCGTCCTGGGAGATCTCGCCCTCCTTCTGGAACTCCTCGAGCTCGTGGCGCGCCTGGCGGCGGGCGTTGCGCACGGAGACGCGCGCCTCCTCGGCCCGCTGGCGGACCATCTTGACGAGATCCTTGCGCCGCTCCTCGGTGAGCTGCGGGAAGGCGAGGCGGATCACCTTGCCGTCGCTGTTCGGGTTGATGCCGAGATCGCTCTCGAGGATCGCCTTCTCGACCGCCTCCACCGCGTTCTGGTCGTAGGGCATGATCTGGAGCAAGCGCGCCTCGGGCACGCTGATGCCCGCGATCTGCTGGAGCGGGACCTCGGCACCGTAGTAGTCGATCTTCAGCTTCTCGACGAGGCCGGGATTGGCGCGCCCGGTGCGCACCCGCGCGAACTGGTCGCGGAGGTGCTCGACGGCCTTCTTCATCTTGCTCCGCGCCTCGGTGCGGATCTCGTCCTGGATCACGTCTCCACTCCTCGGTCCGTCCTCAGCTCACGACCGTACCGATCGGCTCGCCGGTGAGCGCACGCCGGATGTTGCCGTGCTCCATGAGATCGAAGACGACGATCGGGAGCCGGTTGTCCATGCAGAAGGTGATCGCCGTGGAGTCCATCACCTGGAGCCCGCGGTTGAGGACGTCGATGTAGTTGATCTCCGTCAGCTTCTCGGCGGTCGGGTCCAGCCGCGGATCGGCGCTGTAGACACCGTCGATCCCCGAGTGGGTGCCCTTCAGGATGGCCTCGGCGCCGATCTCCGCGGCGCGAAGCGCCGCCGTCGTGTCGGTCGTGAAGTACGGGTTGCCGGTGCCCGCGGCGAAGATCACCACCCGCCCCTTCTCGAGGTGGCGGATCGCCCGCCGCCGGATGTACGGCTCGGCGACCTCCGACATCGTGATCGCGGTCTGGGTCCGCGTCTGCTGCTCGGCCCCCTCCAGCGCGTCCTGGAGCGCGAGGGCGTTGATGACCGTGCCGAGCATCCCCATCGTGTCCGCGGTGGCGCGGTCCATGCCCCGGTTCGAGCCGGTCATGCCCCGGAAGATGTTGCCGGCGCCGACCACCACCGCCATCTCGACACCGAGGTTCTGGCGGGCGTCGGCGATCTCGTCTGCGAGGCGCTGGACGACGCCGGCGTCGATGCCGAACCCCACGTCCGGGGCGGCGAACGCCTCGCCGGAGAGCTTCAACACGACCCTCCGATACCGGCTGACGCTCACGCCCTCTCCTCCTGTCCCCCGTGGGCCGCCGCCACGGGCCTGTCGTCCCCCGAGCCGTCCCGCCCGGCCACCCGCTCGCAGCCCGGCGGTCCGTCGCTCCGTCGGGCCCGATGAGCCCGCCAGGCCCGGCGAACCCGACGAACACTGCGAACGACGTTAGTCCTCGCCGACCCGCACGCGGGCGAAGCCCGACAGCTCGGCGCCGGGCAGGTCGTCGAGCAGCGCGCCCACCGTGCGCTTGGGATCCCGGACGAACGGCTGCTCGAGGAGGACGTTCTCCTTGTAGAAGGCGTTCATCCGGCCGTCGACGATCTTCGGGATCGCCTCCTCGGGCTTGCCCTCGTTGCGGGTGAGGTTCTCGAGCACCTCCCGCTCGGCGACGACGGCGTCGTCGGGCACCTCGTCGCGCCCGAGCCAGCGGGGAGCCGAGGAGGCCACGTGGAGCGCCACGTCGTGCGCCACCTGGCGCGCCGTCGCGTCGTCGGCGGCGACGCCGCGCATCGCCACGAGCACGCCGATCACGCCGCGGTCGTTCTGGAGGTGCTTGTAGCCGTCGATGATCCCGTCCGACGCATCCATCCGCACCGCCCTGCCGAGGCTCACGTTCTCCCCCACCTTGCCGGCCAGCTCCTTGACGGCCTCCTCCACGGTGGTGGTCCCGAACCGCTGGGAGGCGACGTCCTCGTCGCCGTGCTCGAGCACGTGCTGGGCGAGATCGGCCGCGAACCCGCCGAGCTCGTCGCCCTTGGCCACGAAGTCCGTCTCGCAGTTGACCTCCACGACCACGCCGACGGTGCCCTCGACGACCACCTCGACGGTTCCGTCGCGCGCCTCGCGCCCGGCACGCTTGTCCGCCTTGGTGAGCCCCTTCTCGCGGAGGGCCTTGCGGGCCGCCTCCATGTCGCCGTCCGCGTCCTGGAGCGCCTGCTTGCAGTCCATCATCCCGGCGCCGGTCTCCTTGCGGAGCGCGGCGACGTCCTTCGCTGCGATGTCAGCCATCGGATCCTCTCCGTCCCTGGGTGCTCTGGCGCGCCGTCGCTGCGGGCGCGCCCTGGATGCGTCCGGGCGCGCTCAGCGCCCGGGGTCGTCTCCTCCGCCGCGTCGCTCGTCGGCCATCGGAGCTCGAGGCGGCGGGCTCAACCGCCCTCGGTGGAGGCGCGTTCGGCGACGTCGGCGCGGGCGTCGTCCCCGGAGTCGCCCTCGCCGGCCTCGGAGTCGCCCTCCGAGGCCTCCTCCGCGGAGGCCGAGGTCCCCTCCTTGGAGGCCACGAGCCGCTCCTCCCGCCGCTTCTGGGCGGCCGCCGCCTCGGCGCGGGCCCGGGCCTGCTGCTCGGCTCGGCGCCGCTCCTCCTCGGGATCGAGCGGGGGCTGCTCCGCGACGTCCTCCTCGCTGGTGCCCTTGCGGCCCTCGCGCTGGCGGGCCATGAACCGTCCCTCGTCGACCGCGTCGGCGATGATCCGGCACATGAGCGTGGCGGAGCGGATGGCGTCGTCGTTGCCCGGGATCACGTGGTCGACCATGTCGGGATCGCAGTTGGTGTCGACGATCGCCACCACGGGGATCTTGAGCTTGTTGGCTTCCCGCACCGCGATCTCCTCCTTGTTGGTGTCGATCACGAACACCGCGGAGGGCAGGGAGTCGAGGTTGCGGATGCCGTCGAGGTACCGGTGGAGTTTGTCGAGCTCCCGGCTGTGCCGCAGCGCCTCGCGCTTGGGCATCAGCTCGAACTCGCCCTCGCGTCGCCGCTGCTCGAGGTCGATCATCCGGTCGACGCGCTTCTTGATGGTCTGGAAGTTCGTCAGCATGCCGCCCAGCCAGCGGAAGTTCACGTACGGCATCCCGGAGCGCCCGGCGTGGCGCTGCACCGGCTCCTGCGCCTGCTTCTTGGTGCCGACGAACAGGACCTGCTCGCCGTCGGCCGCCAGGTCGCGGACGAACCGGTACGCCTCGTCGATCCGCTCCAGCGTCTGCTGGAGGTCGACGATGTAGATGCCGTTGCGCTCCCCGAAGATGTAGTCGCGCATCTTCGGGTTCCATCGGCGGGTCTGGTGCCCGAAGTGGACACCAGCCTCGAGGAGCTGCTTCATGGTGACGACCGGCATGGTCGCTCCTTCCCTCGGTTCAGCCTCCGCCCGCCAGCACCCGGCGGAGCCGGGCGACCGGGGTGGTGCGCGGGCGTGTGGATTCCCGGACGGATCCGGGTCGCTCGTCGCCGGAGCGTTCCTCCGGCAGGTCACGCGGCAGTGTAGCGACGCCGACCCCCGTCGGCCCCATGGGAGCGCGCGCCGCCGTGGCGGGCCGCTCACCGCAGCGGCCCGTCGAGGACCTCGCCGGCGGCCTCCACCGCGGCCCGGATCAAGCGCGGCTCCACCCGGGCGCGCACCGCGTCGAGGAGCCCCGTGCACGCGGGTGGCGCGCCGGCGAGCGCGAGGCGAACCGACTCCATGACGCGGTCGTCGGCGACGATGGCGGAGTGGTCGTTCCACCCGGCCGGGTCGGCGACGACGTGGGTGGCCCCCTCGAGGCGGGTGGCATCCGCGGTCACCACGACGTCGTCGGGAGCCCCGATCGTGGTGACGGGCACCCCGAAGGGCAGGGGACGGCTGCGCAGCTCGCGGACCAGGTCGGAGCCCTCGGCGAGCTCCCGGGCGGCGCCCTCGTCGGGTCGCGGGTGGTCGATCCGGCCCGCCAGCCACGAGGCGGCGGCTCGGCGCAGCGGACCCCTCGTGAGCTCCGCCGCCTCGGTCGCCACCGCGGAGCCGCGGTGCGGCCCGGCCAGGGTGACGACCCGCCCCACCACCGGGTAGGCGAGCGGGTCCTCCGCGTAGTGGAGCTTCAGGAACGCCTCGACCACCACCGCTCCCTGCGAGTGGCCGATCAGGTCGACGACGCGGCCGGGATGGCGCTCGGCCACCGCCCGGAGCTGCTCCGCCATCCGTGCGGCGGCCACCCTCGGCCCCACGTGGGTGTCGGAGGCCTCGTAGGGCCCGCCGCCGGGCGCGTACGAGACGTAGGAGACCCGATCCTCGTGGTACCCGAGCTCGCCCACCGGGACCTCCAGGGTCGCCCCCGCCGGGAGCCCGGCGCGGCGCACCTCCGCCGGCTCCGCCGGCTCCGAGTTCAGGCCGCCGACGGCGACGAGGTGATGGGCCGTGCCGACGAACCCCTCGGGCCCCGGCGCCGTCGGGGAGCACCGGCTGCGCCGCCCGTACCAGTCGGCGGCGCCCCGGGCGGCGGCAGCGAGCAGCCGTGGGCCGGCGAGGAGCGCCAACGCGGAGGCGCTCCCGGACGCGCGGGCCCCGAGACCCGACACCCGTCCCGCCAGGCGACCGGCGCTCCCCACGGTCGCGGCCGCGACGGCGGGGACGGCGGCGACGCCGGCC
>CAYTKN010000025.1:0-38215 GCA_964438505.1 uncultured Burkholderiales bacterium | reverse complement strand
GCGATCGCACCCCCGACACCACGCGACCACCGGGAACACTGGAGCGCTCCCGCGGGTGGGGCGAGGGAGCGAACCCCGGCACCGGGCGGCCCACCGGTTCTCGCGGGCTGCTCCGGCCGTGGGGTGGGTCAGGCCGTGAGGACGAGGCCCACCGAGGTGAGGTGGGGGCCGTGGCGGTGGAACGGCGCGTCGCCGAAGGGCATCACGCCGCCGTCCTCGTGGAGGATCAGGTAGCCGCGGCCGGTGCGGCTCGGGACCAGTCGACGCGCCGGTGAGCCCGAGAGGAAGCCGGTGGAGGGCACCGAGCCGTGGAAGTTCGCGTCGCCGAAGCTGAACACGCCGCCCTCGCGGTCGAGCAGCCAGTAGCCGTCTCCGCCGGGGGAGGTGACCAGGTCGGTGGCGTCGACCTCGCCGACGTCGACGCCGGCGTCGCGCAGGGCTGGCACGGAGCCGTGGAAGCTCGCGTCGCCGAAGTTGAACACGCCGCCGTGGCGGTCGAGCACCCGGTAGCCGTCGCCGGAGGGGGTGGGGGAGAGGGCGACCGCGTCGACCTCGCCGACGTCGACGCCGGAGTGGCGCAGCGCGGGCACGGAGCCGTGGTAGCTCGCGTCGCCGAAGGCGAAGATCCCTCCGTGGCGGTCGAGCAGCCAGTAGCCGTCGCCCGACGGGGTCGCCGCCAGGTGGACGACCTCCGCGCGGCCGATGCCGAGGCCGTCGTCTCGCAGCCCGGGGATCGAGCCCTCGAACGGCACGCCGAAGCCGTGGACGCCGCCGTGGACGTCGACGACCCAGAAGTCGTCCGTGCCCGGCACGGCGCCCAGCCCGGTGGCGGGCACGTCGATGCCCCGCTCGCGCAGGTCCGTGACGTCGCCCGCCTGGCCGCGGCGGGTGACCGAGCCGTCCCCGTGTACGATCCAGTAGCCGCCCGGTCCGGTCGACTCGGCCGCTCGCACGCGCCTCGCGACCCGCTCCCGGATCTCCGGGAGCAGCGCCGCGGCAGCGTCGCCCGGGCAGGCGGTGGCGCCGACGTCGCGATGGCCGACGATGGTCGGGATGGCGACGGTGGTGCCGTCGTCGCGCGTGTAGGGCTCTCGGGCGAGCGGGTCGAGGGCGTGGCGGGACACCTTCCACGCGATGACCTCGACGAGGCTGTCGAGCGACGCGCTCGTGGGTCGCCGGCCGTGGTAGCTGCCGACGATCGCGATGCCGACGGTGCCGCCGTTGGTCTCGCCCGCGTGGGCGCCCCGGACGCCGCGCTCGTAGAGGTCCTCGCCGTCGTGCGTCTCCCCGGCTGCGTAGTCGCGCGCGTGGCGTCCCTCGTAGACGCGGCCCTGCTCGTCGATCACGAAGTTGTAGCCGATGTCCTCCCACGGCTCGCCGTCGTCCGACCGGCGGGCGAGGTGGGAGTGGTAGATGGAGCGCATGCGTCCGGCCGGGTCGCCTTCGTGGTTGGCGGTCGCGGTGTGGTGCACGACGAACTTGCGGATGGGATGGAAGTCGGCCCGGCCGCGCCGGAGCGACTCGTCGGCTCCCCACTGGCGGCGGGTGACGATGGCGGGCGCGTCCACTGACGCGCGTCGGAGCGGGCCGAGACGGGTGAGCGGCGAGCGGTCCGGTTCCTCGACGAGGCTGCTGATCGCCCCGAACGCCCCGCGGGCGACGACGCCGGCGGCGGCGAGTCGGGCGGCGGAGCCGAGGAAGCGGCGCCGGGACGGTTCGTCGGTCATTCGCACCATGATGGGCGATGGCGGGTCGCGGTGGAGGGATCGCGGCGGCAACCTCGTGGTCGGGGTCGCGGCCGGGTCGCCACGACCCCGGAGACGGCGGGTAGCGTGAGGGCATGGCTGACACCGCGACGTCCCGAGATCCCTCCGCGGAGCCGTCCGCGCGGCCCGAGCCGCGCTCGAAGGGGATGTGGATCTTCGTCGTCCTCGTGCTGGCCACGCTGGTGGCCAGCGCCGTCCTCACCGTCGCGTACCTCGGCGACGGCGACGAGCTCGACGACGCCCCGACCCAGGCCCCCGCGCCCGCGGAGACCGGCCTCGCCGACTAGGAGCGAGCGCGCGGCGGATCGCCGCAGCACGAGCGAGTCGGTCAGCGAACCTCCACCGAGGAGCCGGCCTCCGCCGAGGGGAGCCACGCGGGGCGCTGTTCCTCGAACGCGGTGATCGCGTCCTCGTGCTCCAGGGTGAGCGAGACGTCGTCGAGTCCGCCGAGGAGACGCTCGACCACCGCTTCGTCGAGCGGGAAGCGGGCCTCGATGCCGGCGGCGGGCGCGGAGACGGTGCGCGCCGCGACGTCGACCGTGATCTCGAGTCCGGGGTCGGCTTCGACGGCGTCGAGGAGCGCGGTGGTCACCTCGGCGTCGACCTCGGCCGGCACGAGGCCGTTCTTGGTGGCGTTGTTGCGGAAGATGTCGCCGAACCGCGACGAGATCACGGCGCGGAACCCGTACTGGAGGATCGCCCAGACGGCGTGCTCGCGCGAGGACCCGGTCCCGAAGTTGGAGCCGGCCACGAGGATGCCGGCGTTCCGGTAGCGGGGCTGGTTGAGCACGAAGTCGGGGTCCTCCCGCCACTCCGCGAACAGGCCCTCGCCGAACCCGGTGCGCTCGACGCGCTTGAGCCACTCGGACGGGATGATCTGGTCGGTGTCGACGTCGGAGCGCCGCAGCGGCGCTGCCGTTCCGGTGACGACGTGTACGGGTTCCACTCGATCCTCCTGTGTTCCTGGCAGGTGGTCCTGGCGGGCCGGCCTACAGGTCGGCCGGGGTCGTGAAGCGCCCGGTCACCGCGGTGGCGGCGGCGACCTCGGGGGAGACCAGGTGCGTGCGCCCGCCGCGACCCTGGCGACCCTCGAAGTTGCGGTTGGAGGTCGACGCGCAGCGCTCACCGGGTCGGAGGACGTCGGGGTTCATCCCGAGGCACATCGAGCAGCCGGCTTCGCGCCACTCGAATCCGGCGGAGCGGAAGACGTCGTCGAGGCCCTCGGCCTCGGCGTCGGCCTTCACCCGCATGGACCCGGGGACGACGAGCGCTCGCAGGCCCTCGCGCACCCGGCGGCCCCGCACCACCTCCGCTGCGGCGCGCAGGTCCTCGAGGCGCGCGTTGGTGCAGGAGCCGATGAAGACCGTGTCGACCTCGATCTCGCGGATCGGCGTGCCCGGCCGCAGGTCCATGTAGCGCAGCGCCCGCTCGGCGGCGTCTCGCCGGTCGGGATCGGCGAACGCGGCGGGCTCGGGGACGGTGTCGTCGATGGTCACGCTCTGGGCGGGGTTGGTGCCCCAGCTCACCGAGGGGCGCAGGTCGGAGGCCGCGATCTCGACCTCCTTGTCGAAGGCGGCGTCGTCGTCGGTGCGCAGGCTCCGCCACTCGTCGAGCGCGGCCTCCCACGCCTTGCCGCGGGGGGCGTGGGGGCGTCCATCCAGGTAGGCGAAGGTGGTCTCGTCGGGGGCGACCATGCCCGCCCGCGCGCCGGCCTCGATCGACATGTTGCAGACGGTCATGCGGCCCTCCATCGAGAGCGACCGGATGGTGGAGCCGCGGTACTCGATGACGGAGCCGGCGCCGCCTCCCGTCCCGATGCGGGCGATGATGCCGAGGACGACGTCCTTGGCGGTGACGCCGGCGGGCAGCTCGCCGTCGACGGTGACGGCCATGGTGCCGGGTCGGCTCTGGGGGAGGGTCTGGGTGGCGAGGACGTGCTCGATCTCGCTGGTGCCGATCCCGAAGGCGAGCGCGCCGAAGGCCCCGTGGGTGGAGGTGTGGCTGTCGCCGCAGACGATGGTCATCCCCGGTTGGGTGAGGCCGAGCTGGGGGCCGATCACGTGGACGATCCCCTGGTCGGGGCTGCCCATGGGGAAGAGGCGGACACCGAACTCCTCGCAGTTGCGCCGGAGCATCTCGACCTGGGCGCGCGAGACCGGATCCGCGATGGGCTGGTCGATGTCGACCGTGGGGACGTTGTGGTCCATGGTCGCCAGGGTGAGGTCGGGGCGTCGCACGCCGCGCCCGGCGAGGCGCAGCCCCTCGAACGCCTGGGGGGAGGTGACCTCGTGGACGAGGTGGAGGTCGACGTAGAGGAGGTCGGGCTGGCCCTCCTCGTGGTGGACCACGTGACGGTCCCAGACCTTCTCGCTCAGCGTGCGTGCCATGGGGTGTCCTCGCTCGGTTCCGGTCGGTGTCGACGATCTCGCAGGTCTTGACGATCTCGCAGGTCTTGACTGTCTCGAATATTGAGACAATAATCTTGCGATATGAACACCGTATCAGGGGTCGGGGTCCTCGACAAGTCCATGGTGCTGCTCGACGCCGTCCACGAGCACGGCGCGCTCTCGCTCGCGGAGCTGGTCGAGGTGACGGGCCTGGCGCGGCCCACCGCGCACCGCCTGGCGACCGCCCTCGAGGCGCACCGTCTGCTCCGGCGCGCGGAGGACGGGCGGTTCCGGCTCGGTCTGCGCCTGGCCGCGCTCGGCAGCGCGGCGGGTCCCGCCGGCTTGCTCGACGCCGCCGCGCCCGTGCTCGTCGAGCTCCGCGACGGCACGGGCGAGAGCGCGCAGCTCTACGTGCGCGACGGCGAGACGCGGGTCTGCGTGGCCTCCCTCGAGCGCCAGGGCGGCGGCCTGCGCGACACCGTGCCGACCGGAGCCGTCCTCCCGCTCGACAAGGGTTCCGGCGGCAAGGCGCTGCGGGGCGAGGTCACCGCGGAGGGGTGGGCCGAGAGCGTCGCCGAGCGGGAGGCCGGGGTGGCGAGCGTCAGCGCTCCGGTCCGCGACGGCGACGGGCGCGTGTGGGCCTCGGTGAGCGTCAGCGGTCCCGTCGAGCGGCTCGGACGGTCGCCGGGGAGCCGTCACGGGTCCGCGGTGGTGGCGGCCGGCCGCGAGATCGAGCGCCGCGGGGGCCTGGGCCCCTGAGGGCCGGTGCGCCGGTCAGGCGGGGCGGATGTTGACGATCTCGACCTCGAGCGTCCCGACGGGTGCTTCGAAGTCGACCACCTCGCCGGCGCCGCGGCCGAGGATCGCCTTCCCGAGCGGGCCGTTCGTCGAGAGGACGTCGTACTCGTGGTGGCGCTCCTCGATCGACCCGACCAGGTAGGTGCTCTCGTCGTCGGCGATGCGCAGGGTGACCACGGTTCCGGAGCCGACCACGTCGCCGGAGGCCTCCTCTACGATCTCGGCGCCCTCGAGGATCCCCTCGATCTGGCGGATGCGCCCCTCGTTGTAGCCCTGCTCGTTCTTCGCCGCGTCGTAGTCGGCGTTCTCGCGGATGTCGCCGTGCTCGCGCGCCCGCTCGATCCACTCCGAGATCTCCCGGCGGTGCGCGCCGCGCCGCCACTCGAGCTCCTCGGAGAGCCGCCGATGCGCGTCGGGGGTCAGGTGGGTGGGTTCGCTCACGAGCGTCAGCCTAAGCCGCGGGCCGCGCGCTCGTGAACCCTCGCCGGCGGCTCGGTGCCCGGAGGCCGGGGACCGTGTGGTCGCGCCCACGGCCCGAGCGGGGCGACGAGCGGCCGCTGCCGGGACGAGAGCCCCTGACCTGGGCTTTTGCCTTGACAGGCCCGCCGCGCCGTGGGAGCCTTTCGAACACCATGACTTCGCCGCACGTCGCCCCAATGGATCCCGTGATGGACGCCGTCGTCGGGAGCGCCGACGACGCGGGCGATATCGGCATCGTCATCATCGGGTAGCGGGAGCCGCACAACCGGCTCCCGTGTCGCGACCGCCCCGAGAGGGGCGGTTTTCATTTCGGGACTCCAACTTCGGCACGGCTTCGGCAGCTTCGACACCGCTTCGGGACACAGGGATGGGACACCGCATCGGCATCATCAAGGGCGACGGCATCGGCCCCGAGGTCGTCGACGAGGCGCTCAAGGCCCTCGACGCCGCCGGGGTCGACTACGAGCCCCTGGAGCTCGATCTCGGAGCGAGGCGCTACCTCGAGACCGGCGAGGTGCTGCCCGACTCGGTCTTCGAGGAGCTCGCCGGCCAGGACGCGATCCTGCTCGGCGCCGTCGGCCACCCCGACGTCCCCCCCGGGGTCCTGGAGCGGGGCCTGCTCCTGCGCCTGCGCTTCGAGCTGGACCTGTACGTCAACCTGCGCCCGGTGAAGCTGCTCCCGGGTGCTCCCACCCCCCTGGCCGGCCGGGTGCCCGGCGACATCGACATGGTCGTGGTGCGGGAGAACACCGAGGGCGCGTACGTGGGCGAGGGCGGCGTGATGCGGCGCGGCACCCCCGACGAGGTGGCGAGCCAGGGTTCGCTGAACACCCGCATGGGGGTGGAGCGCTGCGTGCGGTACGCCTTCAACACCGCCGGGACGCGCGAGCGTCGCCGGCTCACCCTCTGCCACAAGACGAACGTCCTCACCCACGCGGGCGACCTGTGGATGCGGACGACCCGGGAGGTCGCCGCGGAGTACCCGAACGTCGGCTTCGACTACGTCCACGTCGACGCGGCGTGCCTGTACATGGTCGAGTCGCCCGAGCGCTTCGACGTCGTGGTGACCGACAACCTCTTCGGGGACATCCTCACCGACCTCGGCGCGGGCATCGCGGGTGGGATGGGTCTGGCAGCCAGCGGCAACATCAACCCCTCTCGCGAGGTGCCGAGCGTCTTCGAGCCGGTCCACGGCTCCGCCCCCGACATCGCGGGGAAGGGCGAGGCGAACCCGCTCGCCGCGATCCTCTCCGCGTCGATGCTGCTCGACGACCTGGGCGAGTACGGGGCGGGGGACCGCCTCGAGGCCGCCGTCGGCGCGGTGCTCGGCAAGCTGGGCGGCACGAGACCCGCGACGATGGGACACTCAACGTCCGAGGTCGGCGACATGGTCGCCGAGCAGATCCGAGCAGTGAACCAGGGCCCGAGCGGCCCTTCGGAGCGGGAGACCCAGGGCGGAATCGGCCCTTCGGAGCGGGAGACCCAGGGCCGAAGCGGCCCCTGAGGAGAGGAAGCGGGGAGAGAGCGATGCCGATCGACAAGGTGGCGAAGATCTGGATGGACGGGGAGCTCGTCGACTGGGACGAGGCCAACGTCCACGTGCTCACGCACACGCTCCACTACGGGTCGGGCGTCTTCGAGGGCATCCGCGCCTACCAGACGCCCCAGGGCCCGGCGGTGTTCCGCCTCACCGACCACATGGAGCGGCTCTTCACCTCGGCGGAGCTGTTCCTGATCGAGGTCCCCTTCTCGGTCGAGCAGCTCGTCGACGCCACCAAGGAGACGATCCGGGTCAACGATCTCGACGCGTGCTACGTGCGGCCCCTCGTCTACCTCGGCTACGGGGAGATGGGCCTCAACCCGCTCAACAGCCCGGTCAACGTCTCGATCGCCGTCTGGCCGTGGGGCAGCTATCTCGGCGACGAGGGGATCCGGAACGGCGTGCGCATGAAGATCAGCTCGTGGCGCCGGCACGACCCCAACATCATCCCGCCGGCCGCGAAGGGCACCGGTCTCTACATCAACTCGATCCTCGCCAAGGTCGAGGCCATCAAGGCGGGCTACGACGAGGCGATCATGCTCAACACCGCCGGCGGCGTGGCGGAGTGCACCGGCGAGAACATCTTCGTCGTCCGCGACGGCCGCCTCGTCACCCCGCCGCTGTCGGAGGGGGCGCTCGACGGCATCACGCGCGACTCGGTGATCACGATCGCGCGCGACCTCGGTGTCGAGGTGAGCTACGAGCGGCTGCTGCGCAGCGACCTCTACACGGCCGACGAGGCGTTCCTCTCGGGGACCGCCGCCGAGGTCGTCCCGATCCGCGAGGTCGACGACCGCGTGGTGGGCGCGCCCGGTGAGGTGACCCGCAAGATCCAGGAGACCTACTTCGCCACGGTCGTCGGCGAAGTCGACCGGTACAAGGATTGGTTGGAATATGTCCGCACCTGAGGTGACCCCCGCCGACCGGCACGATCCGTCCTGGCCGGAGCGTGTCGAGATCTACGACACGACGCTGCGCGACGGCAGCCAGCGCGAGGGGCTGTCGCTCACCGTCGAGGACAAGCTGCGGATCGCCCAGCAGCTCGACCACCTCGGCGTCCACTACATCGAGGGCGGCTGGCCGGGCGCCAACCCCAAGGACGACGAGTTCTTCGCGCGGGCGCCGGGCGAGCTCGACCTCGGGTTCTCGCAGCTCGTCGCCTTCGGCGCGACCCGGCGGGCGGGCAACCGCCCCGACGACGACGCCACGCTCCAGAACCTGGTCAAGGCCAACACGCCGACCGTGTGCATCGTCGCCAAGTCGTGGGACTACCACGTCACCGAGGCGCTCAACACCACCCTCGACGAGGCCGTCGAGATGGTGCGCGACTCCGTCGCGTACCTGAAGTCGAAGGACCTGGACGTGTTCCTCGACGCGGAGCACTTCTTCGACGGCTTCCTGCGCAACCCGCAGTTCGCGCTCCGGGTGCTCGAGGCGGCGCAGAGCGAGGGGGCCGACCGCCTCGTGCTCTGCGACACCAACGGCGGGACCCTGCCCCACGAGGTGGAGGAGATCGTCGGCGAGGTCCGCCGGGTGCTGCCCGACGCCGTGCTCGGCGGCCACTTCCACAACGACTCGAACACCGCGGTCGCCAACGCGCTCGCCGCGGTGCGCCAGGGCACGTTCCAGATCCAGGGCTGCCTCAACGGGTACGGGGAGCGCACGGGGAACGCCAACCTCTGCTCGATCATCCCCGACCTGAGCCTCAAGATGGGCGTCGAGACGGTCCCGGCCGAGCGCCTCGAGCGGCTGACGCCGGTGGCGCACCACGTCGCCGAGATCGTCAACATCACGATGGACAGCCAGCAGCCCTTCGTCGGCTCCTCGGCCTTCGCCCACAAGGCCGGGCTGCACACCAGCGCCATCTCCCGCGCCTCGGACGCGTACGAGCACCTGTCGCCCGACGCCGTGGGCAACCTCACGCGCTTCGTCGTCAGCGAGCTGGCCGGACGCTCGACGGTGCAGCTCCGGGCGCAGGAGATCGGCCTGGAGCTCGACGGCTCGACGCTGACCGAGGTGCTCGAGACGCTGAAGACCCTCGAGTACAACGGGTACCACTTCGAGGCGGCCGACGGGAGCTTCGAGCTGCTGCTGCGTCGGGCCACGGGATGGGAGCAGGACTTCTTCCGGCTCGAGAGCTTCCGGGTGACGATGGAGAAACGCGCCGACGGGGAGGTGGTCACCGAGGCCACGATCAAGCTCCACGCGGCCGGCGAGCGGATCATCGCCACCGCCGAGGGGAACGGTCCGGTCCACGCCCTCGACCAGGCGCTGCGCCAGGCGATCGGCAAGGCGCACCCTGCGCTGGCCGACATCCACCTCACCGACTACAAGGTCCGGGTGCTCGACACCCACAAGGCGACGGCCGCCGTCACGCGGGTGCTGATCGACTCCACCGACGGGGAGCACGACTGGAGCACCATCGGGGTGTCGGAGAACATCATCGAGGCCTCGTGGCAGGCGCTCTCCGACTCGATCGTCTACGGGCTCAACCGCGCCGAGACCCAGGGCGACGGGCCACCCGACTCCGCCGGCCCGGACTGAGCCACCCCCTCTCGTTCTTTTCATCTCTCTGACGGCTGTGGGGCAGCCCGGAGGGAACGAACATCGGGGAAACGACGTCGAGGAACGACACTGGGGGAACGGTGCTCGGAGAACGGCACCGGGGGGAATGGACGAGAGGAAGCGACGGCGAGCCTGCGGACTCGCACCGCCCGCCTCCCACCCGAGAGAATGGGCGCATGGCATTGCTCTCCGACGACGAGATCCGCGACCGGTTGCCCGAGGGGTGGACCCACGAGGGCACGGCGATCCGCAAGCAGTTCGAGTTCGAGACCTTCCCCACCGGGATCGCCTTCGTCAACCTCCTCGCCGACGCGGCCGAGGAGGCCGGCCACCATCCCGATGTGGACATCCGGTACAACAAGATCCGGGTGGCGTTGACCACGCACAGCGACGGTGGCGTGACCGAGAAGGACCTGTCGCTCGCCGCCGAGGCCGACACGCTGGCCGAAGCGGCCGGGCGCGACTGACCGACCGACCCGGGAGCGCACGTGGCCGTCGACCCGCACGTCAAGTCCCGACTCGTCGACCGCCCGCGCTCGGGGACCCCGATGCCCCCGGCGGTCGGGTTCCGGGCCGACCGACCCGGTGACGTCGCCCGCCGGGGCCAGCCGCGGGGAGACCTCCTCGGGAGTCCCGGCCCCGACCTCGGCTACGCGCTGCTCCTCGCCGAGCGCTTCCGCGACCGCCTCGAGCTGGCGCCCCACGAGGACCCCGAGGACGCCGTCGCCGTCGCCACCGGGATCGCGATGCGCCGGTGCTCGCTGTTCGGGCGTGCTCCCACCATCGTCGACGTGGAGCTCGGCTTCACGATCCTCGGTTACCTCGGCGGCGCTCCCGACGACCTCGTGGAGTGGCGCCGCCGGCACGTGCACGACGCGGGCCACGACTATCTGGACCGGCGCGAGGTGGTCGACGCCGTCGAGGAGGAGGCGTTGAAGCTCCGGCCGGCCGTGGCCCGCGAGCGCCTCGCGAGCTGGCGCGAGCTCTTCGACCTCCCGGCGTAGTCTGAACACGATGGCGACACCGCGGGTCCGCTTCGCGCCCGCGCCCACCGGCTACCTCCACGTCGGGGGGGCGCGCACGGCGCTGTTCAACTGGCTGTACGCCCGCCATCACGGCGGGACGTTGGTGCTGCGCATCGAGGACACCGACGCGCGGCGCTCGCGCCAGGAGCTCGTCGACGTCGTGCTGCGCGCGCTGGCCTGGCTCGGCATCGACCACGACGAAGGCCCCTACCGCCAGTCGGAGCGGCACGACCTCTACCGCGACGCCGTCGAGAAGCTCCTCGCGGCGGGGCTCGCGTACCGCTGCGACTGCACGCGCGAGGAGGTCGACGAGCGCAAGCGCTCGGCGGGCGACAAGACGCCCGGCTACGACGGGCACTGCCGTGGCCGCGACGTCGCCGAGGGCGCCGGGGTGGCGGTGCGGTTCCGCACCCCCGACGAGGGCACGGTGGGCTTCGAGGACGTCGTGCGCGGTCGGGTGGAGGTCGACGCCGCCAACCTGGAGGACTTCGTGGTCCGCCGGGCCGACGGCTCCCCGACGTTCCTCGTCGCCAACGCCGTCGACGACGCCGAGATGGAGATCACCCACGTCGTCCGGGGCGAGGACCTGCTCAACACCGCGCCCAAGGTGCTGCTGCTCTGGGAGGCGCTCGGCTACGAGGACCCGCCGCGCTACGCCCACCTGCCGCTGCTCGTCGACGAGCAGCGCAAGAAGCTCTCGAAGCGGAGGCACTCGGTCGCCGTCGAGGAGTACCGCGAGGCCGGGTACCTGCCGGAGGCGTTCGTCAACTACCTGGCGCTCATGGGTTGGGGGCCACCCGACGGGATCGAGATCCGCTCGATCGAGGAGGTCGTCGAGCTGTTCGACCTCGACGCCGTCACCAAGGCGGGCGCCTTCTTCGACACCAAGAAGCTCGACCACTTCAACGGCGAGTACATCCGGGCGCTCGACCCCACCGAGTTCGTCGACCGGGCGGCCCCGTTCTTCGAGGGCCTCGACTGGGTGCCGGCCCGATTCCCCGACGAGCGGTTCGCGGCCCTCGCTCCCGTGGTCCAGGAGCGCTGCACCACCCTCGCGGACGCTCCCGGCCTGGTCGACTTCGTCTACCGAGACGAGCCGGAGCTCGACGAGCGGTCGTGGGACAAGGCGGTGGTGCGCGGTCCCCGTGCCGCGGAGATCCTCGACGACACCATCGACGAGTACGCCCGCTGCGAGTGGCGGGCGGACACGTTGCACGAGACCCTCCGGGAGATCGGCGAGCGCCACGAGCTGAAGCTCGGCAAGGCGCAGGCGCCGGTCCGGGTGGCGACCACGGGACGCAGCGTGGGACCTCCGCTGTTCGAGTCGCTGGAGGTGCTCGGGCGCGAGCAGACCCTCGCGCGCCTCGAGGCCGCCCGCGCGCGCCTTCGCGGCGGCTGAGCGCTCGTGATCCGGGTGCTGGTGGCCTCGCTGCGATGGCTGGTCCGACTCCACCTCGCCTTGCGGATCCTCGTCGTCGCGGCGCTCCTCGTCTCCGTCTACCTGGGTGCCACGTTCGCGGAGGTGTGGCACGCGTCGCGCCAGGACTCCGCCCGACCGGCTGAGGCCATCGTCGTGCTCGGGGCGGCGCAGTACGACGGTGTGCCCTCCGAGGTGTTCCGCGCCCGACTCGACCACGCCGTCGACCTCTACGAGGCGGGCCTGGCACCCACGATCGTGGTCACCGGTGGCCGGGCGGAGGGCGATCGCTTCTCCGAGGCGACCGCCGCGGCGACCTACCTCCACGAGCAAGGCGTCTCCGACGACCGCATCCTGCGCGAGACGTCGGGGCGCAACTCCTGGGAGTCGCTGGCGGCCTCGGCGCGCTTCTTGACCGAGCGGGGGATGACGGAGGTGATCCTGGTGTCCGACCCGTTCCACGCGAAGCGGATCGAGGCGATCGCCGATGAGGTGGGCCTCTCCGGGTACCCGTCGCCCACGCGGACCAGCCCCATCGACGGGCTGGGAGAGTGGCGACGGTTCGGTGGCGAGACGGTGAGGGTGGCGGTGGGTCGCATCGTCGGGTTCCGCCGGATGATGAGCATCGGTGCCGCCGCGGGGGCGGTCCTCCGGTAGCGCCCGTTACCAGCCGGTAGGCTCGGCGCCGTCTCGGCACTGCGTCGTCGGAACAGGAGGAGCGGTTCCGTGCACATCGGCATGCACGCCCAGTCGACACCCGACAAGCCGGCCCTGGTGATGGCCGGCAGCGGCGAGGTCGTGACCTACCGGCAGCTCGACGAGCGCTCCAACCGGGTCGCGCAGCTCTTCCGCTCGCTGGGGCTCTCGCCCGGCGACCACGTGGCCTTCTGCCTCGAGAACAACGAGCGCTTCCACGAGGTGGTGTGGGGCGCGCAACGCTCGGGAATGCTCTACACGGCGATCAGCAGCCGTCTCACCGACGAGGAGATCCAGTACATCGTCGAGGACTGCGGCGCCAAGGTGTTCATCACGTCGAAGCACCTGAGCGACGAGACGGCGCAGCTCGCCGGCCGTCTCGCCGGAGTCGAGGCCTCGTTCATGATGAGCGGCACCGTCGAGGGTTACGAGAGCTACGAGGAAGCCGTCGCCGCCCAGCCCGCGGAGCCGATCGCCGACCAGGTCGAGGGCGACGACATGCTCTACTCGTCGGGGACGACGGGGAAGCCCAAGGGCGTCAAGCCGGCGTTCGAGCCCAAGGAGTGGGGCAGCCCCCACCCGGTGACCCTGCTGGCGCAGGCGCTCTACGGCGCGACGGCCGACTCCGTCTACCTCTCGCCCGCGCCCCTGTACCACTCCGCGCCGATGCGCTTCACCCGCGAGTTCCAGCGCATCGGCGCGACGGTCGTGGTGATGGAGAAGTTCGACCCGGTCGAGTTCCTCCGGTCGATCGAGGAGCACCGGGTCACCCACACCCAGGTCGTGCCCACCATGTTCATCCGGATGCTGCGGCTCCCCGACGAGGAGGGCGAGGCCCACGACGTCTCGTCGCTCGAGTGCGCGATCCACGCCGCCGCGCCCTGCCCCGTGCAGGTGAAGGAGCAGATGATCGACTGGTGGGGTCCGGTGATCCACGAGTACTACGCGGGCACCGAGAGCAACGGGTTCGTCGCCTGCGACTCGGAGGAGTGGCTCGCCCACAAGGGGACCGTCGGCAAGCCGCTCCTCGGCACGATCCACATCTGCGACGACGAGACCGGCGAGGAGCTGCCGCCCGGTGAGCCGGGCACCGTGTACTTCGAGCCCCCCGATCCCGACCAGGAGATCTTCGAGTACCACAACGACCCGGAGAAGACCAGGAGCTCCCGGCACCCCGAGCACCCGCGGTGGTCGACGCTCGGCGACGTCGGCTACCTCGACGAGGACGGCTACCTGTACCTCACCGACCGCAGGGCGTTCATGATCATCACCGGCGGCGTCAACGTGTACCCGCAGGAGGCGGAGAACCTGCTGGCCACGAACGAGAAGGTCATGGACGTCGCGGTCTTCGGCATCCCGCACCCCGACTTCGGCGAGGAGGTCAAGGCGGTGGTGCAGCCGGTCGACATGGCCGACGCGGGCCCCGAGCTCGAGCGGGAGCTGATCGCGTGCTGTCGGGAGCACCTGGCGGACGTGAAGTGCCCGCGCTCGATCGACTTCCGCGAGGAGCTGCCCCGCCATCCGACCGGGAAGCTCTACAAGCGGGTCCTGCGCGACGAGTACTGGAAGGACCACGAGAGCAAGCTCGTGTGACCCGGGCCGACGACCCCGCCGGGGGCGCTCAGCCGGTGGCCGTCGGCGTCGCCGGGCGCGCTACCCTTTCCTGCGCACCGGTCGCGGCTGGTGCCCCTTCGGGGGTGGTGTAATCGGCAACACAGCAGGTTCTGGTCCTGTCGTTGGGGGTTCGAGTCCTCCCCCCCGAGCCAACCGGACGCATCGGATGCCTTGGTCGTACGGCCCGGGCGTCCGCATGTCGACGCCGAACGAAGGGTTCGTGCATCCGGCCTCGCCGGCGGCGCGGGTCGCGGCACCGAGCTCCGGCAGCGTGTCGCTGTAGGCTCCCGCCGTGCGTGTGCGCCACCGACTCGCGGTCACCCTCGCCGGCGTGGCGGTGTTGGCAGCCGGCTGCGTCGGGGGCGACGATTCTGGTGCTCAGGGGAACGGGAGCGCCGTCACGACGTTCACGCACGTGCACGGTCTCGAGATCCCCGCGTGGGCTCCCGACGGCGTGTTCCTCTCGACCCACGAGGGACTCATCCGCATCGACGCGGAGGGCGAGTGGCGGTACGTGAGCGAGGAGCGCCACGACTTCATGGGCTTCTCCGCCCACCCCGCCGAGGAGGACGTCCTCTTCTCGAGTGGCCACCCCGCGCCAGGGAGCGGTCTCGCCAATCCCCTCGGCTTCATGGTCAGCACCGACGGCGGAAGGACGTGGACGGTCCGGGCGCTCGAGGGTCGAGTCGACTTCCACGCCATGGCCGTCGGCGGCGACGGGCAGGCCGTCTACGGGTGGACCTCCGCCGGCGACGCCGGTCTGCACCGCAGCGTCGACGGGGGGCAGGCGTGGGAACGTGTTCCGGCGACCGACCTCGAGGCGGCCGGTGGAGCGGTCGCGCTCGCCGTGCATCCGAGCGAGGGCGACGAGGTGTGGGCGGGGACGCAGGTGGGCCTCATGCGCAGTCGGGACGGCGGCCGCTCGTGGGACTCGGTCGCCGGAGAGGCGCCCGTCACCGTGGTGAGCATCGACCCGTCCGATCCGGACCGGGTGCTCGCCTACGCCCCGCCACCCGGGGAGGGACTCCTCGAGAGCGCCGACGCGGGAGCGACCTGGTCGTCGCTCGGTTGGCAGCTCGACGACGACGCCGTCGGGCACCTCGCCATCCACCCCGCCGACCCGGGCCTGCTCTACGCGGGAACCTTCAACGCGGGCCTCTACCGGAGCGACGACGGCGGTCAGAGCTGGGAGACCTTGGCCCGAGCCGGGGAGCGGGTCGGTTCCTGAGTCCGAGGCGACGGTGACCGCCCTCGAAGGGCTCACGCTGCATTGGTCACGCGTTCGGCGACGCCCAGGACGTGGGGGCGGACGATCGACGGGGCGCCGGCCAACGAGAACTCGTCGAGCTCGCCGACGGTGAACCCGCTCTGCTCGATGAGCGAGACCGTGTCCCGATTCGGATGGCAGCCCCTCCCGAACCAACGCCACGCCCGACACCACCGGTCCTGTCGGCGGGCCAACTGTTCCTCGCCGGACCGCACGTGTTCGTAGAACCGCAGCGAACCTCCGGGGCGAAGCACCCGCTGTGCTTCCCGGAGGGCCCGGGCAGGGTCGGGGATGGTGCACAGCACGAGACTGAAGACCACGGTGTCGAAGGAGGCGTCGGGGAAGGGCAGTGACAAGGCGTCGCCATCGACCACCTCGACGGGCACCCTCGCGCGACGCGCTCGGCGTTCCGCGCGGGCCCGCATGTCCGGATCGGGTTCGAGAGCGGTCACCTTGGTGGCGGCCGGGTAGTCACGCAGGTTGCGTCCAGTACCAGCACCGATCTCGAGCACCTCGCCCTCGGCCTTGGCCACGAGGCGCTGCCGGTGCTCGGCGCCGCCCTTGGCGTCGAGCCGCTTCGTGAAGTGGTCGTACCCGGCTGCGTAGAGCCGCCCGAACCCGCTCATCGCGACCTCCCGAACGGCCACGGAGCGGACTCCTGGGAGGTCGATCGGACGGCGTCGAGGCGGTGGCGGTACTCGTCCTCGTCGATCTCTCCGGCCGCGAACCGCCGGGACAGCACGCGTTCGGCACCGGAGACGCCTCCACCGCTCAGGTGGCGGACCAGGACGATGCCGCCCCAGATCAGCAGCGCCCAGAAGGCCACCATCACCACGAGGCCCACCGGGCCCATGAACCATCCCCACATGCCACCGCTCATCGCGCAACCACACGTCATCACAGGCCTCTCCCGATAGCTACTACACAAGGATAGTAGCTACTACGTCTATGTAGTGTCAAGGTGGGAGCGCTTGTGCCGTGACCAGAGCCACAGCGCGAAGCCGGCAGGAGCGAGGAGCGCCAGCCACGACCACGCGCTCCACTCCATCCCCATGTCGCGCATGTCGCTCTGCATCGGGGCGTCGGAACCCATCACCTCGCGCATGACCGCTCCGGGGCCGCCCAGCGTGACCACGGTGAACACCACGGATGCCGCGACAGCGGCGATCACCACGATCGTGACAACAGCCTGTGCCCGCGACACCGGCGCCACCGCCGGCTCCTCGCCTGATTCGATCTGGCTCACCCGGACCTCGAGGAGCTCGGGGCCCCCGATGGCCGCGGCGGTCGACAGCTCGTCCCAGGCCGGACCTCGGACGACCGTGTACAGAGCCCCGGCCAGAGCGCCCCGCCCGTGCTCGCGGATGGCCCGTCGATCGGCGGCGAGCTCGCTGGCGGTCGCGTACCGGCCGCGCAGTCCTCGAAGGGCCGGCAGGAAGAAGTAGGCGGACGACGCCGACCGGGCGACGGCGACCTTCAAGGGGTCGTGCTGGCGGACGTGATATCCCTCGTGCTCGAGCACCGCCAGGAGCTCCTCGGATCGCGCGGAGGCGAGCAGCCCCCGGCTCACCACGACCCGGGGACGAAGCAGGCCGTAGGCGAACGAGAAGGGCTCGTCGTCGTCGAGGACGTCGACCCGGCCCTCCAGCCCGATCCGGGCTGCCGCCGCGGACAGGTCGTCGGGTACCGGGAGCGAGCGTGCACGAACCCGGGCTGCGAGCGAGCGCGTCGCGAGCATCTGGCGCCGGAAGGACCAGACGGCCAGCGCCGTGGCCACACCCAGGAGCGCCAACGTCAACGCAGCGGGTCGCAGGTCACCGCGCCCCGCGGTCAACGCGCCCAGGCCGTGATCGCCGATACGGATGGCGAGGACGGAGAGCAAGCCACAGCCCACCAGGGCGAGCAGCACGTACGGCGCCACCACCACGCTCGCGAAGAGGAGGAAGTTGCGGTTCGCCGTGTCGAGACGCGTCGTCACCGTCCTTCCTCCATCGCACGTCGAAGGCGGCGCATCAACTCGGGATCAGCGCTCGCTTCCTCGACGAAGTGGGCCACGGCCGCGTCGCCGAAGTCGCGGACCACGTTTCGCACTGCGATCTCCGCCGCGTCCGCGGCCACCGCCTCGTACACGTAGCCGCGACCCTTCGCCTCCCTGGCCAGAACCCCCTTGTCCGCGAGACGGCTCATCACGGTCATGACCGTCGTGTAGGCGAGCTCCGATCGGCGGTCGGCGTTGAGCCGCTCCAGCACCTCGCGCACCGTCGCAGGGCCGTCGATCGCCCACAGGGCCTCGACGACCTCTGCCTCGAGGGGACCGAGGATCTTCTCCAGATCACCGGGCATGGACACTACGCTACTACGAACATGTCGTAGGAGCTCGAGCGACCTCCCGTGCCCCCTTACCCAGCTCGTGAGCCCACCGGACGCATCGGATGCCCGCCCCCCGGGCGTCGGGTCGATGCCGTCTCGGATCTGCCGGCTCCGGCTCGTCACCACGAGCTGGTCACCGCCGGGCCATGCCGGGAGTCAGGTCGAGGCCGTAGACCACGACGACACCGAGGGCGAGGATCGCCACGGCGATGACGATGCCCGCCACGAGGAGGCGGTGGAGCTCGGCGCGGTACCTGACGGCGACGCGCTCCGCGGCACTCGCCACCTCTGCGCTCCGTCGTGCTCCGCTCCCTTCGGTCACCGGGGCACTTCCTCGGCGAGGCGCCGGGAGACCTCGTCGCGGCCCGAGGTGACCCGCCCGCCCGCGAGCAGCCGGCCGGCGAACGAGTTGGTGAGCACGCCGGTGACCGAGAGGATCATCGCCAGCATGGCGAGCACCGGGCTCACCAGCCCGGTCGCCGAGGCCGGTACACCGAGTCCGTTGAAGGCGAACGCGATCCCGAGGTTCTGCTTGGTCTTCGAGTAGCTGTTCACCGCGATCTCGTACGTGTCGACGACGGCGCCGAGCCGGTCACCCATGATCACCACGTCGGACGATTCGATGGCGATGTCGGTGCCTGCTCCGATGGCGATGCCGACCTCGGCCTGCATGAGGGCGGGGGCGTCGTTGATGCCGTCACCCACCATCCCCACGCGGGCTCCGTCGGCCTGGAGGCTTCGGATGCGCTCGGCCTTCTCGTCGGGGAGCACCGAGGCGAACACCTCGTCGATGCCGACCTCGGCGGCCACCGCCCGGGCGGTGCGCTCGTTGTCGCCGGTGAGCATCACCGGGGTCATCCCGGTGTCCCTGATGTGAGTGATCGCCTCGGCGGCGTCGCGCTTCAGGGTGTCGGCGATCGCCACCAGACCGAGCGCCTCGCCGTCGGCGGCGACCACCACCACGGTGTTCCCCTCGGCCTCGAGGGCCTCGAACCGTTCCCGCAACGGGGTGAGGTCGACGTCCTCGGCTTCGACGAAGCCGGGCTTGCCCACCAGGACCCGTGATCCCTCGATCGTCGCCTCCACACCCTGGCCGGAGTGCGAGGTGAACGCCTCCGCTCCGGGGACCTCCAGGCCGCGCTCGCGAGCAGCGTCCACGATCGCCCGCGCCAGGGGGTGCTCGGACGAGGACTCCGCCGCCGCCGCGAGGCGCAGCGCCTCCTCGTCGCCGGAGCGCGCGACCACCTCGATCACCGCGGGCTTGCCCTCGGTGATGGTGCCGGTCTTGTCGAGGACGACGTGGGTGAGCGAGCCGAGCACCTGGAACGCCTCGCCGGAGCGCATGAGGATGCCCCGCTCGGCGGCCATCCCTCCGCCGCGGATGAGCGCGAGCGGCGTGGCCATCCCCAGCGCGCACGGGTAGCCCATCACTCCGACGGCCAGCGCGGCGAAGAGCGCCCGCGCCACCTCCATCTCGCCGAAGAGCAGCCAGGCACCTGCCGTCCAGAACAGGAACGACACCCCCGCGATCACCAGGACGGAGGGGACGTAGACGGCGAGGATGCGGTCGACGAGCACCAGGATCCCCGGCTTGAGCGCCCGAGCCTCCTCCACGTGGTGGGCCACCTGGTCGAGGAACGACTCCTCGCCCACCCGGGTCACCTCGACCAGCAGGGTCCCCGACTGGTTGACGGAGCCGCCCACGACCTCGTCGCCGGCCACCTTCTCCTCGGGGATGGGCTCACCGGTCACGAGCGACTGGTCGACGCTGGAGGCCCCCTCGCGCACCACTCCGTCGACCGGGAGCGACTCGCCGGGGCGCACCCGCACCAGGTCGCCGACCTGCACCTCGTCGCTGGGCACCTCGACCTCCTCGTCCTCGCGCACCACCCGGGCGGCGTCGGGCTGGAGCGCGAGGAGCTGTCGGACCGACTGGGAGGTGCGGGTGCGGAGCCGCAGGCTCGTCCAGCCCGAGAGCAGGTGGTAGGTGGTGATGAGGATCGAGGCGCCGAAGAACTCCGCCACCCCGGTCATGGGCCCGAAGATCTCGGAGAGGGTGAAGCTGTCGGGGAAGAGCATCGCCCCCGCCCCGCCGATCAGGCCCCCGACGGCGCCGAACTCCAGGAGCACGTGCTGGTTGAGGATCCCGTTCTCGAGGCTCACAATGGCTTGACGCACGATGTGCCAGCCCGCGACGAACACCGTCTCGAGGGCCATGGCGGCGAGGAGGAACGGCAGCAGCTCGAAGCGGATCTCGGTGAACGCCATCGCCACCATCAGCGAGAGCACCACCACCGAGAAGCCCGCCGCGACCAGGAGGCGGTTCCGGGCGCTGCGCAGCTCCGCGTTCTCCTCTTCGAAGCGCACCAGCTTGTCCGGATCGCGGATCGAGTACCCGATGTCGAGGAGACGGTCCTTCAGCTCGCGCTCCGAGACCAGCTCCGGGTCGTAGGAGATCAACCCCTCCTGGTGGGAGAGGCTCACCGACACGTCGTCGACGCCGTCGAGGCGCGAGTAGGCCTTCTCGATCGACGAGACGCAGAAGGAGCAGGACATCCCCCCGATGCCGATCTGGAGCTTCGCAGCGGAGCGCCGGTCGTCCGCACCCTCCGGCGCGCTCGCGTCGTCCGGGGCGGATCGGGCCTCGTCCGTCGTCACGGCGTCCCGGATCTGCTCATTCCGCCGGTGGGAACCCGGCATCGGCGAGCCGCTCGACGATCGCCTCGGGCTCGATCGCGCTCTCGTCGTCGCCGACCGTCACCTCGTCGGTGGCCTGGTCGGGCTCGACCACGCTCACCCCGTCGAGGCGACCCAGCGAGTTGCGGATGGCGTGCTCACAGCCCTCGCAGTGGATCTCCTCGACTCGGAACCGCTGCTCCCTCATCACGTCCTTCCTTCGCGGACTCTCGCGGTGTCGTCGCATCTCGAACGTACGACCTCCAGTCGACCGGAAGGGCAAGTCCCCGCGGCGTCGTCTCCATGCCGGCTCCGTTCCGGGCGCTCGGTCGCGCGCCGCCGCACGGGCCGGCCCTGTCGAGGTGGCGGAATGACCGCCGGTCCCGCATAGGTTTCGGGTGTGATGCACGGTCCGACGCGCCGCACACGACGGCCCCTCCGACTCCTCGCGATGCTCCTTGCGCTGGCCTTCGTCGCCGCCGCGTGTGCGAGCGGGGACGACCCGTCGGACACCGACGCCGTGTCCGATGCTGCGTCCGACGGATCGCCCTCGGGACCGTCGACCGACGGCGGCGAGGTCGCGTCCGGGGACCTCCCCGACGTCGAGATCGAGCCGTCCGAGGGCGGCACGACCACGCTCGGCGGCGTGCTCGACGAGCAGCCCCTCGTGGTCAACTTCTTCGCGTCGTGGTGCCCGCCGTGCCGGGCCGAGATGCCGGACTTCCAGACCGTCTACGCGGACCTCCGCGAGCGCGTCGACTTCTTCGGCGTCGCCATGCAGGACACGAAGAGCGCCGCTGCCGAGCTCGTGGAGACGACCGGTGTCGAATACCCGTGGGGCCTCGATCCCGACGGACGTCTCTACGCCGCTGTCGACGGCTTCTCGATGCCCACCACGCTGTTCGTCACCCCCGAGGGTGAGATCGCCCACAAGGCGAACGGCGCCCTGAGCGAGGGCCGACTGCGCTCGCTCGTCGAGGAGCACCTCGGGGAGTCGGCATGATCGACATCCCGGTCGCGTTCGCGTTCACGGCCGGGTTGGTCGCCACCGTCAACCCGTGCGGATTCGCCATGCTCCCCGCCTACCTCTCCTACTTCATGGGCGCCGAGTCGGACGCGCCGGGTGGCGTGGGTCGGGCGCTCGTGATCGGCGGCGTCGTCTCCGCGGGGTTCCTCCTCGTGTTCGGCGTCACGGGCGTGCTCGTCACGCTGGGGCTGCGCTCCGTCGTGGACCTCATCCCGTGGGCCGCGCTGGCGGTCGGCGTCCTCCTCGTGGTCCTGGGCGCGGCGATGTCGTTCTTCGGTTACGAGCCCCAGGTCGGCCTTCCGGAGGTGGGACGCGGCGGGCGGTCGCGGAGCAGCGCTTCGATGTTCGTCTTCGGGGTGTCCTACGCGGTGGCGTCGCTCTCCTGCGCCCTCCCGGTCTTCCTCGCCGTCGTGGCGACCGCCACCGCGACCACCAACTTCGTCTCCGGCGTCCTGACGTTCGTCGTGTACGGCGTCGGCATGTCGATGCTCCTGGTGGTCCTCACCCTGGCGCTCGCGCTGGCTCGCGACGGCGTGGTGCGTCGTGTCCGGGCGCTGATGCCGTACGTGGGACGCGTCTCGGGCGCCGTCCTCATGCTCGCCGGCGCGTACATCACCGCCTACTGGGTGGGAAACCTGCGCGACCCGTTGGCGGCGCGGGGCGCGGGGTTCCGATGGCTGGAGCAGATCCAGGGCTGGCTGGCCGACCAGCTCGGGACCCGACCGGGCTTCTGGGCGGTCGTCTTCGGCGTCGTGATCGTGGCAGCGCTGGTCTGGGCCTTCTTCCGCTCACGGCCCGACGCGGGACCCTCCGATCTCGAGTCCTCCGGCGCCGAGTCCTCCGAGTCCTCCGAGTCCTCCGAGTCCGCCGAGTCCGCCGACGGCGCGGACGCGTCGTCGGGCGACCGAGCCGCAAGGACGTCGACGCTGCCGCGATCGGGAGCGCGATGACGGTCTGGTTCCTCGTCGCGGCCCTGGTGGCGGGTTTCCTCACGTTGCTGACGCTGATGTTCCTCGGCCGCCTGACTTTGGACCTGCGGTGGGGTCGCTCGCTCCACCCTCTCGGGCCGATCGTCGTGTCGGTCGAGGCCCCACGCGAGCTCGTCTTCGAGCAGCTCTCGTCGCCGTACCTGGGCCGTACCCCGAGAGAGGCCCGCGAGCACCTGGAGGTGCTGGAGCGAGGGGAGAGCGTGGTGCTCGCCCTCCACCGGACGCCGGTCGCCTTCTACACGGCCGAGACGGTGGAGACGGTCCGCTTCGAAGCTCCCGAACGTGTGGCGTTCCGGCACGTGCGAGGCCCCGTGCCCCACGCGGAGGAGGAGTTCGTGCTCTCCGAGGACGACCGGGGCACCGAGCTCGTCTACCGCGGGGAGATCGGCCTCGACCTGTGGTTCGTCGGCGGCCTCGCCGCGCGGTTCCTCGTGCGTCCCGTGTGGGAGCGGCGGGTGCGCGAGGCGATGGAGTCGGCCAAGGCGGCTGCGGAGTCCCGCGCCGCGGCCGGAGCGCGCCGCGAGGAGAAGCATCGGCGCTGACGCGGGTCGGTGAGCCGGTCAGCAGCGCCGGTGAGCGTCGCCGGTCAGCGGCGTCGGGCGACGAGCGACACGTATCCCAACGCGCCCTCGTCGACGGCTTCGGTAGCCTGCGCGAGGAGGCGCTGGGCGACCGCTCCGAGATCCTCCTCGTCGCCCGCGAGCCCGTCGACGACGGTCGCGAGCTCGTCGCCGACGAGCGACTCGGGACCGGGGACGACCCCGACGTTGACGGCGGCCTGGAGCAGGGCGACGCGACGCCGCGCCTTGGCGAGGAGCCCCTCGATGGCGTCGCGGCGGTCCTCGACGGCGAGGACGTCGAAGCCCGCCTCGTCGAGGAGGGCGCGGTGGTCGCCCGCCGACAGCGCTCCGCCGACGCACGCGACCCAACTGACCATCGTGCCCAGCGGCTCGGGGAGCGTTCCCTCGGCGGTCACGTCGCTGAGGGCGAGGCGTCCTCCCGAGTGGACGATCCGGCCGAGCTCGCGGAGTGCCGCTTGCTTGTCGGGCAGCGCGGAGACCACGCACTCGGCGGTGACCGCGTCGAAGGCGCCCGCCGCGAAGGGCAGGACCTCCGCGTCGGCCACCGTCACGGAGCCGTGCTCCGACGCTTCGGTGGCCAGCGCGGTGCTGTAGTCGATGCCGATCCCGGTCGCCCCGCGCTCGCCGAGCATCTCGAGGGTGGCGCCGGTGCCCGAGCCGACGTCGAGGACGCGGGATCCGGGTTCGAGATCCAGGGTGTCGAGCAACGCCCCGGTGAGCTTCGTGCCGCCGGGCCGCAGCGCGTCGCCGAGCAGCAGGCGGACGGCCGGATGGGCCCACAGGTCGGCGCACCGGCACTTGAAGTCGACCGCCGGAACCGGAGGGGTGGGTGCGGCGATCGCGCCGCGCTCGCCGGTCACGACGGTGGGGTGCCCGTCCCGGGTGGCACGGGTCGGTGGTCGGGAGCGAAGCGGTAGAGCGTGTTGTAGGCGCAGAAGGGCACGATGCGGCCGTCGGGGAGGGCCTCCTGGATGCAGCACCGGGTGACCCGTGAGACGTCGAAGACGTGGCGGTCCATGAACCCCTCGATGGTGACGGCGAAGATCTGGTCTGGCAGGTCGTCGATCCGGTCCAGCTCGCCGAGCAGCGGTTCGCAGGCGCAGAAGAACGCCTCGGCCTGCCGTTCGGTCCCCGGCGGCGCCGACTTCGAGTACAGGCCGAGGAGCGTGTCGCGCATCTCCTCGGCGTCCTCACGGAACGCCTCCGAGAGGTTGGGCATGGGGGCGTTCTCGAGGTAGTCGAGGTAGGTCTCGACGGGTACCATCTGCGTCACCGGGACGACCTCGCCGTCGTGGACCCAGGCGTAGGTCGCCGCCGTGCACATCGGGTCGCAGCACGGGACGGGGACGAAGTCGTCGCGGGCGAACATGCCGCTGTCGCGGTCGACGGCCGCGATCACGTCGGTGAGCGTCATGCGCTCCGAGGTGTCGAACGGCACGAACCGGCCCTCGCCGAACTGAGGCTGGAGCGACACCGCCCGGACCGCCGGATGGCGCGCTCCGAAGCGCACGACCTCGCCTACCTCGTGGTCGTTGACCCCCTTCACGACCGTGGAGACCAGCACCACCCGGGCACCGGCCTCCTCCAGGTTGGCGAGCGCCGTGAGCTTCAGGTCGAGCAGGTCGTCGCGCCCGCGCAGGCCGGCGTACGTGGCGGGCTCGAACCCGTCGAACTGGAGGTACACGAGCATGTCCCGCTCCGCGATCTCGCGGGCGAACCGGGGGTCGCGGGCCATGCGGATCCCGTTGGAGTTCACGATCAGGTAGCGGATCGGGTACGAGGCGACCAGGTCGGCGATCTCGAGGAAGTCGGGGTGGAGGGTCGGCTCGCCGCCGGAGAGCATGACCACGTCGGCCTCGCCCCCCTCGGCCTGCACCAGCCCCTCGGCCATCGCCACGACGTCGTCGCGGCCGGCGTGGACGGCGTGCGCCTCGCCCGCGAAGCAGGCAGGGCAGGCCAGGTTGCACGCCTCGGTGATCTCGAACACGGTCACGCAGGCGTGCTGCTGGTGCTCGGGGCAGAACCCGCAGTCGTACGGGCACCCGTGGTGCGTCTCGGTGGCCGCGTGGGCCGGCCGGCGACCGGGCCGCACGAAGCGGCGGCTCCACCTCCACCAGTCGGCGTCCGAGAGGACCAGTGTGTCGGCCGTGCCGTGGTCCTGACATCGGCGGTTCAGGAACACCTTCCCGTCGCGCTCCACGGTCCTCGCCGGGACCACCGCCAGGCACGTGGGGCACAGGGCCTCGGTGCGGGCGAGCACCGTTCCGGTCAGCGTCACGCTCCCTTGGTCGTCGGGCGTGGACGGGTCGTCGGGTGTCACCTGCTCCTCACCATCGGGCATGGCCGGAAAACCCCCTATCGGGCACGAGCATTCCATGCTGCGCGGTGAGTGGACGGTTCGCAGCGCGAACAGGTCCGCGGTCGGTGTCGTCGAAACCGGGTTCCGGTCTCGTCGTATGGGGTGACGAAGCGAACAGGGCGGCCCACCTGCACGCGAGGCCGCGACGTCACACCAACACGGACGAGGAGGAACCGGAACCATGGCTTCGCCGCTCTGCATCGCAGCCACCAAGACCCTCGCAGCAGCCGTCGCCGGCATGCTCGCGGTGGCGGGCCTCGCCCTCGCGACCCGCTCGTCGGGGTCGGATCCCGATCCGGTGGCACCCGAGGTGCTGCTCACCGCGGCGCGAGCCACCGAGGAGGTGGGCAGCGCTGAGGTGCGGGTGACCGGCTACACGCGGACCGAGACGAAGTTGGGGAGCTTCCCGGAGCGCATCTCGGAGACCGCGGAGTCGTTGCCGCCGGTGCCGCCACCCGTGCCGTCGCCCCCGCCGGCACCGCCGATCCCTCCCGAGCTCGATTGCGGCGACATGCCCGGGCGGGCCGGCGAGATGCCGTTGCACGCCGGCGAGATGCCCGAGCACGTCTGCGAACGTCTGCGGGAGCGGATGGAGAGCGCCCGTGCACGGGCGCACGCCGAGGCCCGCTCGGAGCTGCGCGAGCACCGCTCCGAGATGCGATCCCGGATCCGAGCCCACATGGAGGAGCACCTCGCGCGGATCCCCGACGAGATCCGCTGCGAGCTCGAGTTCGAGGGCTCCGGGACCATGAGCATCCCCGGCACCATCGACGTCGACGGCGACGCCGACGTCGCGTGCGATCCCGACATCGTCGACGCGGAGGGCACCTTCGGCGCCTCCCTCTCGATGCACGGCGGTTGGGACGGCTTCCCGATGCCGCCCTTCAGCGACGGTACGTCGGTGCCCGCGTTGCTGCGCGGGGCCGACGGTGAGGTCACCGGCCACGGCACGGAGCAGATGGACGGTGTCACCGTGCGCCACGTCAGCTTCTCGACCGACCACGACCGGGTGAGCACGAGCGTCGACGCGTGGATCGGCGTCGACGACCACGTGGTCCGCAAGCTCGTCACCCGCACCTCCGGTCACCTCGGCGAGGAGGGGGTCGAGGTCGAGCTCGAGGCCCGTCAGACCCTGCTCGTCACCGACGTGGTCCTCGGCACGTCGTCGAAGCGTTGACGCCAGCCGTCCGCAACGACCGGTCGCGTCGAACCGACGGTCGCTCCCGAACCAACGGTCGTGCCCGAGCCAACGCTCGTCCCCGGACACGCCGTCATCGCAGGACATGCCGTCATCCCAGGACACGATGCACGAATCAGGCACAATCAGGGTGCAACTCCCGGGACACCCGGAGACTCCGTCGTCGGATCGCGGTCGAGCTCTCGTCCAAGAGGGTGTGACGGGTACTGCGACGATGACGACGTTCCGTGACCGCTCCGCGCCGGTGGGCTCCGACCGGTCGGACCAGCGACGGGTGGGTGACGTCCGGGGGAGCGCCGGGAACGATCCGAGCGAGGTGCGCAGCGAGGTGATCGACGACCACGAGCTCGTGCGCCGGTTCGCCGACGGCGACGAGCGCGCGTTCGACGCGCTCGTGCGCCTCCACACCGACGCCGCGTGGCGGATGGCCCGATCGCTGGTCCGCGACGACTTCCTCGCCGAGGAGGCGGTGCAGGACACCTTCCTCAAGGCCTACCGCAACCTGCACACCTTCAGGGGCGAGTCCAAGGTGAGCACGTGGCTGCTCTCGATCTGCCACCGCACCTGCATCGACAAGGTGCGGGGCAAGAAGGTGGAGACCGTGCCGCTCGACGACCACGTCCGGCGGCTCCAGCGGCCCGCCGAGCGGACCGACCTGCGGGTGGCGATCGAAGGCGCCCTCGAGCGCCTCCCCGACGAGGAGCGGGAGGCCTTCAGCCTCGTCGAGATGGCCGGCCACACCCGCGAGGAGGCCGCCGACATCGTGGGCGTGCCGCCTTCGACGATGCGCTCGCGGGTGAGCAGGGCGCGAGAGAAGCTGGCTCGGGCGCTCGCGGATGCCCGCGACGAGGCGATGGGAGGGTGACGATGCGCCACGCCACCTGCCGCCGGGCTCTCCTCGACGGCTCGATCGACCCCGCGGTCGCCGAGCACCTCGACCGCTGCGATCGCTGCCGGGCCTTCGCCCGCGACCTCGGTGCCGTCTCCGAGCACGCGCGCGGCCTCGCGCCGGGACCCGCTCCCGCCGGCCTCGCGGATCGGGTGATCGCCGGCGTGCGCGAAGCCGTCGCCTCCGACACCACCGAGGCCTCCGAGACCACCGACGACACTGCTCCCGGCGGCGCTGCCGTCGCCGACCTCGGGTCGCGCCGGCGGGCGCGTGAGGGCCGGGGTGCCTCGCTCGTCCACGGTCCGCGGCGCGGCCCGCTCCTGGTCTCGACGGCCATGGCGGCGGTGCTGCTCCTCGTCGTGGGTGTGCTGGCGCTGGTGCCCGGCGACCCGTCGGGTGAGCAGGAGGTGGATCCGCTCCTGACGGCGGCCGGGAACACGCTCGGGGCGGGCACGGCCCGCGTCGAGCTCGACGGCACCACCTCGATGACCGTGCGGATGCCGGCTTCCGCCGTGCCCCGCCCGGAGGTGGAGCTGATCGAGCCGTCCATCCCCGAGCCGTCCATCCCCGAGCCCCCGCCCCTGCCCGACCTCGAGCCCCCGCCCCTGCCGGACCTCGAAGGGTTCCCCGATGACGTGCGCGAGGAGATGGAGGAGCAGCACCGACAGCAGGTCGAGGAGATGCGCCGCCGCCGCCAGCAGATCGTCGAGGAGCAGCAGCAGCGCATCGAGGAGCAGCGACAGCGCTTCGAGCAGCTCCGGGAGGACGCGCGGGCCGCGATCGAGCGCGTGAGCGTGCCGCGGGAGTTCTCCTTCCGCGCCCGCGTCACGGGCAGTGGGGCGGTCGTCTTCCCAGAGCGGATGCAGATCACCGGCGCGATGGAGGTGATCGAGGCCGAGCCTCCCCTGGCGGGAGACGGCACGCCGAGATCGTTCGGCGTGACGGTGACGGGTGACGACACCTTCGTGCAGCAGCCCGGCGGCCAGTGGTTCTCCGTGCCGGGCGTCTCCGGCCCACTCGGACCGGTGATCGCCGACGCCGAAGGTGTCGCCTCGCTGCTGCGCGGTTCGCGGGGCGACGTGCGCGACCTGGGAGAGGAGGAGCTCGACGGCGTGCGCGTCCGCCACCACCGGTTCGCGCTCGCCCACTCCGTCCTGGCTCCCCGGGGTACCGACGCGGAGGGGACCGTCGACGCCTGGGTGGGTGTCGACGACGGCGTGGTCCGCAAGCTCGACGTGCGCGCCGACGCGGAGCACACCGGGGCCGACGGCTTCGAGAGCTCCATCGAGACCCGCATGACCCTCACGCTCTCCGACTTCGGCAGCGACGTCTCGGTCGACGCTCCTGCGGTCAGCGGACGGTCCTCGTCGCCACTCGGGCTCGCGGCCGTGCTGGATCCCTTCGATACGGCGTTCGGCTCCAGCTTCCACTTCGGCCTGGGGGCACGAGACTCGGACCTCCCCGAGCTGCCCGAGCCCCTGCCGCCGCCGGAGCTGCCCGAGCCCCCGCCACCGCCGGAGGAGCCCTGAGCGCGCTCAGAGCGGTGCCTCGACGGTGACGTCCTCGTCGAACCCACCGTAGGTCTGGTCCATGATGTGGCGTTCGGCGCGCATCTCGAGGCGGCGGACGAGGCCGTCGTCGACGCCGACCCACAGGCGGTACCAGGCCTTGAACTCCGGCTGGGCGAACGCCAGCACCCGCGTCTCGACACCGTCGAGGACCTCGGTGCCCACGATCCGGTGTGTCGTCGATACGGCGAAGAAGGAGTCGTAGAAGCCCGTCGGCCACGAGAACCCCGGCTCGGGCCACTCGTAGCGGTCCCAGGAGTCGGCGTCGTCGCTGCGCGAGTAGCCGGTTCCGCCCACGGCGACCTTGGTCGAGCCGCCCTCGACCGCCCACCGCATCCGCTCCGGAGCATCGAAGGTGTAGTGGGAGACGATCACCGGCCCGTCGGTGCGGTCGGAGAGGTCCTCGCGCACTCGAGCCGAGTCCAGTGAGCGCATCGCCTCGCGCATCCGCTCGAACTCGGCGGTGCCGTCGGGCGTGGGCAGCGGCACCTCGAACGACGCCTCGATCGGTCCGACGTTCGACGCGAAGTCGACATCGAAGCGCCACGTCCCCTCGGCGTCGGCACGGAGCCGTCCCCGGTAGCACCCGAAGCCGGTCTCGCACGTCTCCAGCGCGGTCCGCGCGCGCGACCCGGCGCCGGCGCGCGAGGTGGCGCTGAGGCGTCCGTCGCGCACACCGTCGCCGGGTTCGGTGCCGAGGAGCTGGACCCGGGCTTCGATCCGTCCCGGTTCGGGAGGAAGCAGGCTGAGCGCGACGGTGAAGCGTCCCGAGGCCTCGGCGAGCGAGACCGCCTCGCGGCCTTCGAGCGCCGCGAGCACCGGGTCGACTCGCGTGGCGCGCTCCTGGGCGGCTGCGTCGGCGGGCGGGTTCGGGAAGCCGACGAGCGCGGTGGCCACGGCGAGGGCACCGGCGAGCGCCACGAGCTCACCGCGCACCGGGAGCGCCAGCGTGTCGAGACCCACCCCCGGTCGCTTGCGGCCCAGGTGGTGGAGCAGACCGAAGGCGGCGACCCCGAGAAACACCGCACCCTTGGCGAGCACGGCTTTGCCGTAGCCGGTGCCGGTGAGGTCGGAGAGGTGCTCGAGCTCGACGCCCGCGTTGAGCACCCCGGTCGCTCCGACCACCCCCGCGGCGCCGACCGCCACGGGCGTGAAGGACGCCAGCACGCTCCGGAGCCGCTCCCGGGAGAGGACCGCCGCGAGGACGGCGAAGCTCCACACGCCGACCGCCGCGAGGTGGACGGCGAACGAGGGCACGGCGACGAGCGGCAGCGGAGAGGAGGCCGCGTGTCCCGACCCGGCCTCCGCAACCAACGCCGCGGCGACGACCCCGCGCCGGACCCACCGGCCCCGCGAGGCGACCGCGAGGCCGGCCACGCCGAGGGCCACGAGCCCGAGGCGCAGGCGTCCCGAGGTCGACGCGAGCGCGACGGTCCCCAGCGCGGAGGGCGATCCGGTGGCGACCAGCGCGCTCGACAGCAACGAGGCGACCGTGCCCGAAGCGACCGCCGCCGGCGCGGCCCGGCCGACGACCCGCAGCCGGCGCTCGGACACACCGGCCCGGCGGGCAACGCCCGCGAGGAGCGCGTGGCCGGCCCACAGGGTGAGACCGCCGAGCGCGGCGAACCGGCCTGCCAACCCCAGCCACCCCTCCGAGTCGACCGGGCCCTCGTCGACGCTGTCGACGGGCGCGGCGCTCGTGCCCACCGCGAAGGAGTAGCGGCCCTTCAGCGTGTGTCCGTCGAGGGGCGAGACCGTGGTCCAGCGCACCTCGTAGGAGCCCGGTTCGAGCAGCTCGAGGGGACGGCGCATCGCCTCGGGGTCGCCCTCCACGGGCGCCGTCGGTCCCCGGGTGACGTCGTCGCCCTCCCGATCGACGACCTCGATGGAGGAGAGGTCGTGGACCAGCGGCTCGGTGAAGCGGATCACCACCTCGCCGGGCGCCTGGGCGAGGCCCGAGCCGGGGCCGGGCGAGGCGCGCACGAAGCTGGCGTGCGCCGAGGCGGGGACGCTCCAGAGCAGCACGGTCGCGGCTCCGACGGCGAGGGCCACGAGGGCCCGCACGATCCTCCGGCGCACGGCGCTCAGCGCTTCCCGTCGCGCTCGGCACGCAGCGCGGCGCCCATCGACGCGCAGCCGCGGTCGCCGACGCCGTCCCACGCCGGGTTGAGCGACAGCGGGAGCTCGGGCACCTGCCAGGTCGCCGCCATCGCCCGCACCGCCCGAGCGCCGAGGGTCCACGCGCTCGAGCCCTGCGGCTCGCGACCGGCCAGCTCGAGGGCGACGAGGCGTTGCACGTCGGGGTTGCCGAGGAGCCCGCCGTGGAAGGCGGGGACGCTGAGGACACGCAGACCGCCCACGTCGAGCTCGGCGCTGGCGACGGCGTCGGCGACCGGGACGACGGCCAGCTCGTCGATCCCCGGGGCCGGACAGGCGAGCACCGAGCGCAGCACCGGGGCGTTGTCCGCGACGGAGCGGAACAGCTCGGTGTCGGTGGAGACCTCCATCGGCGTCAACCCGCGGATGAGCGCGGAGAGGCCGCGCAGCTCCCAGGAGGTCACCACACCCCAGCCGTCCTGGCCCTGCGGCGGGTAGTAGACGCGGGCGGGCCGCACGAGGGGGCTGAGCAGCACCAGGCGGTCCACGGGGGCGTCCGGATAGGCGGTCACGTAGCTCTTGGCCAGCAGCGCCCCTTCGCTCTCGGCGACGATGCTCACCTGCCGGCCCGTCTCGGAGTGGAACGCCTCGACCTGCCGCCGCATCCGGAACACGAGCTCGGAGATGGAGCGGAGCGTGTCCTCCGCCTCGTAGCCGACGGCCCGTCCGGAGAGCGCCGTCCCCCGGTACGAGAACCGCCGCTCCTCGAAGCTGCCGGGGAAGCGCTCCTGGGGGTGGCCGTCCCACCCGGTCCCGAAGCCGGTGACCACCAGGACGGGCCGTCCCTCGTCGAGGGCACCGGCCGGGACGGCGTGCGGGTCGCCGTCGGGCCGGCCGAGTCGGAAGCCCACCACGGTGCCGACCGCGGCGACGGCGACGAGCGCCGCGACCCCGATGGGGGCGAGGGGGACGCGCACGCTCGGTCGGTGGCAGACGACGCCGTGGACGATGCCCGTCCACGCCCACGCGTTGAACAGGCCGGTGGCGGCGACCACGGGCACCCGCAGCGCGGCGGGCACCTCCACGAGCAGACCGCCGGCGACGGTGAGTACCACGAAGCTGAGCAGCACCCACCCGACGGTCCGCAACGGCGGGTGCTGACGCCACCAGGGCCCCCGGACGACCCCGTGGTGCATGAAGACGCCGACGAGGAGCGTCACCGGGATGGCGACGAAGAAGAGCCACGACAGCGACATGACGCCGACGCCGAACGCGAACGCGGCCCACGGCGAGAGGAGCACCGCGGTGACCGCCGTGAACACCGCCACCGGCGCGAGGATCCGGGTGAACGGTGGGCGCTCGACCTCGTCGGGCCACGCCTGCGACACGAGCACCGCCGCGACCGTGCTGCGGAACGCCAGCATGGCGATCGCCTCGACGACGAACGCCGCCCACGAGGGGTGGTAGACGAGCAGCCACCGCAGGTCGTGGAAGACGCCGAGGGGCTCGGGAGCGGTGACCTGCGGGGCGAGGGGCAGCATCGAGGCCGGCGCCAGCCACCAGAGCAGGGCCAGCTCGACCAGCGGGCCGGCCACGGCGACGGTCAGGAGCAGGGGACGCCGGCGCAGGCCGCGAGGGCGCGGGCGCAGGCCGCGGGAGTGGCGTGTCCCGGCGGCCTCTGTCTCGGTTCCCTGCATGCCGACCCTCGGACCGCAACGTACCCCACCGGGTCGGCCGGCACGCACCGCCCCCACGTCGGCCACCCGTGTCCCGGGCTGTGTGCGCGGGGCGCTCGCGCGTGTGCAGGCCGCGGCCGAGCGCGCCGGGCACTTCGAAGGTCGCTCAGCGCGGCGGTGTCCGGCCCGCCCCCTCGTCGAAGACGGTAGTCAGCCGCCCCTCGGCCGACAGCGTGACCGGAGGGGTGAACTCGCCCACGAGGGTGCGTTGCCAGACGGCGCCGAGCTCACGGCGCTGCGAGCGGGTCGTGAAGCGGTAGCGGTAGAGGCGGGCGCGCACCACCGCGGGCGGACCGTCGGGGAACGGCTGCTCACGCAGCAGCCGCAGCGTCGGCCGGTCGCCCTCGAGGAGCCGTCGGAGGAACGGCTCGAACCAGCCCCGCGCGTACGCGGGGGAGAGCGCCGCGAACCACATCAACCAGTCGAGGCGCAAGTGGTAGGGGGCGACCTGCGGGGGCCGCCGCGTCGGGTCACCGGGCTTGCCCTTGAACTCGTACTCCCGCCACTCGGAGCCCGGACCGGGGAGGGGATCGCGGGTGCCCTCGACGACGACCTCGTAGCGCTCCTTGGTGACGCTCCCGAACGCGCCGTAGGTGTTGCACAGGTGCAGGCGGTTGAAGGAGGCGTTCATGCGCTGGCGCCGCGACGCCATGTTCCGGACCGGCCACCAGCTCAGCACCGCCATGCCGGCGGTCAGCGCGATCACGAGGCCGTGGTGCCACGCCGCCATGCCCACCATGGCCGGAGCCTCCAACGGGAGGACGGCCTCGATCACGGCGCCGTCGACCGCGGAGAGCGCCAGCACGATGGTGAGCGCGTTGAGGAAGGCGAAGTTCCCGCTCGTCACCAGCCAGGCCTGGGTGGCGACGATCACCAGCGCGGCCACCGTGGCGACCGGTTGGGGGGCGAAGAGACCGAAGGGGGCGACGAGCTGGGCGACGTGGTTGCCCGCCACCTCGGCGCGGTGCATCCACCGCGGCAGCAGGTGGAAGAGGCGGCTGAGCGGGTTGGGCATGGGCTGGGTCTCGTGGTGGTACTCGAGGCAGGTGAGATCCCTCCAGCACGGGTCGCCGCGGAGCTTGATCAGGCCGGCCCCGAACTCGACGCGGAACAGCAGCCACCGCAGGAGCCACATGACGAGCAGGGGAGGTGCGACCCGCGCGGGCCCGAGGAAGATCGCCAGGAACCCGGTCTCGAGGAGGAGCGACTCCCAGCCGAACGAGTAGAAGGTTTGCCCGACGTTGACGATCGAGAGGTAGAGGACCCAGAGGGCCGCCCACAGGGCCATGACGGCGACCGTCGGCCACGTGTCTGGGACGCCGGCGACCGCGAGCGCGGCGAGGGCCGCGCCGGTCCAGGTCACGGCCGTGAGGAGCCGGTCCGAGTAGTGGAGGTGGAAGAGGCTGGGTGAGGCCCGGAACGGCACGCGCTCGAGGAAGCGCGGCGCGGGCAGCAGGCCCCGCTCGCCGAGGAGCGGTCGGAACTGGTTGGCGGCCGCCACGAACGCGATCAGGTAGACGGCGGCCAGGGCTCGCTGGAAGAGCATGCGGCCCAACGCCATCTCGGGTGCCGTCAGCCAGTCCATCGCTGCTCAACCCCGGTCGGCTGCCACGGTTCCGCGGACCAGGGTATTGGCTCCCGGACTGGTCGCCGTCTGCTCCGCGCGCCGCGGGTGGCTCAGCGCGCAGCGGGTGGCTCAGCGCGCAGCGGGTGGCTCAGCGCGCCGCGGGTGGCTCCGGCGGCGCGAGGTCCCTGTCGAAGCGCCGGCGGAGGGCCAGGCGGGCTGCGTGGTGGCCGCACATCCCGTGGACGCCGGGTCCCGGCGGTGTCGCCGAGGAGCAGAGGAACACGGCGGGGTCGGGTGTCGCGTGCGGGTGCCACGCGACGAGGGGACGGAACAGCGCCTGGAGGCCGCGCACCGCGCCGCCGCCGATGTCGCCGCCGACGAGGTTGGGGTTGCGCGCCTCGAGGTCGCGCGGTCCCGCGACCGCCCGGTGGGCGACCACGTCGCGGAAGCCGGGAGCGAAGCGCTCGAGCTGGTCCTCGACCGCCTCGGTGAGGTCGCCGTCCCAGCCGTGGGGGACGTGCGCGTACGCCCAGAACGTGTGGTGACCGCTCGGGGCGCGGCCGGGGTCGACGAGGCTCGGCTGCGCGGTGACGAGGAACGGCCGCTCGGGCGCCGTCCCCCGCTCCGCCGCGGCGAGCGACGCGTCGACGGCGTCGAGGTGGCCGCCGACGTGGACGGTGCCGGCACGCCGGCAGGCCGGGTCGCTCCAGGGGACCGGCTCGGTGAGCGCGTAGTCGAGCTTGAACACGCCCGGCCCGGGCCGGTTGCGGGCGAGCCGCGCGAGGTAGCGGCCGGGGAGCCGGCCGCCGCCGAGGGTAGCCACGTTCGCCGGTGCCACGTCGAGGAGGTAGGCGCGGGCCTCGGGCAGCTCGCCGAGGGAGCGGACGTGGTGGCCGGTGACGATCCGGCCGCCGAGGGAGCGCAGGGAGGCGGAGAGCGCGTCGGCGACGGCCTGCGAGCCGCCGCGCGGGACGGGCCAGCCGACGGCGTGGCCGGCGAGGATCAGTGTGAGGCCGATGCCGCTCGTGACGGGCGCGCCGAGCGGCGCGCCCGAGTGGGCGGCCACCCCGGCGAGCAGCGCCGCGCCCGCCGACGCCGGCCCGCCGAGGCGGTGGGCCAGCCTGCGGGGCGACGAGAGGGCGGCGAGGCCGAAGCGGGCGAGGAGCAGCGGGTGGCGGGGGAGGCCGGCGGTGACGGGCCGGAGCACGTCCCCGGCGAGGTCGTCCCAGCGCCGCGCCAGCGGGCCGACGAGGCGGCGGTAGGCATCGGCGCCGGCGCCGAGGGAGGCGGCGGTGGTCTCCACCGAGCGCGCCAGGGTCGCCGCCGGGCGGTCGGGGAGGGGGTGGGCGAGCGCGAGGTCCGTCTCGAGCCACTCGAGGCCGTGCTCGGCGAGGGGCATCGAGGCGAACGCCGGAGAGGCGGCGGCGAGGGGGTGCACGGCGGAGCAGACGTCGTGGCGGAACCCCGGCGCGGTGAGCTCCTCGGTGCGGGCGCCGCCGCCGACGGTCTCGGCGGCCTCGTGCACCTCCACCTCGAGTCCGGCTCGGGCGAGGGTGATCGCCGCCGTCAACCCGTTGGGGCCGGCTCCCACGACGACCGCGTCGACCGATCCGCGCTGTGCCATCGACAGGGAGCCTGGCACACCGGAACGGGACGGGAGGTGGCTGCGGACGGTCCTACGCTGTCGGCATGGCTGGCGACAGGGCTGGCGAGGAGGCTGCCGACATGGCTGGCGACAGGGCTGGCGACATGGCTGGCGAGGAGGCTGGCGACATGGCTGGCGAGGAGGCTGGCGACATGGCTGGCGATACGGCTGCCGACATGGCTGGCGAGGAGGAGCGATCGCCGACCATCGGCCGCAACGGCTGGCGGTCGATCGAGGTCGAGGGGCACGGCTCGTACCGCGACGCCAAGCTGTGGCCCGGCGGGGCCCGCGGCTGGGACTGGAACGAGACGGGGACGCGGCACCGCCCCGGCATCCAGCCCGCGGACGTGGCCGAGCTCCTCGAGCACGTGCCCGACGTCGTGGTGCTCTCGCGGGGACGCCAGCGGCGCCTCGAGACCGCGCCGGAGACGCTCTCGCTCCTCGACGAGCGGGGCGTCGAGGTGGTGCGGGAGCGGACCGAGGCGGCGATCGACCGCTACAACGAGCTCGCCGCGCAGGGCCGGCGGGTGGCGGGCCTCTTCCACACCACCTGCTGACCGTCCCGCTGATCGGCGCTGCGTCGCCCGCGGCGCGCGACCTCGTCTCGGCCCGACGGCTCCTCCGAGGGGGTTGCGACCGTGGGGGAGATCGAGTCCTGCGGCCGGAACCCCTCGCGGTAACCTGCGAACTCGCCGGCCCCATCGTCTAGTGGCCTAGGACACCGCCCTCTCAAGGCGGAGGCACGGGTTCGAATCCCGTTGGGGCTACTCGTCTTCTTCCTTCAATGTGTGAGTGTGGGGCAGTCACATCGACTGCACCACACTCACACATTGGGGTATCTGTGTGGGATGGCGCTCTACGGCCCCGGTGTGGTCACCGTTCGGGACGGAATCACCGGAGGTCCAGCGTCATGTCGATGGGGTGATCCGTCGGTAGCGCGAAGGGCCTCCTGGTCCCGGGCCGACAGACGACGCCGTTCGAGGATCGGGATGTTCGATGGTTCGCAGGGTGGCGATCGGAGCGCTCGCCTCGATCCTCGGGCTTGCTGTTGGCGTCGTTCTCCTCGGTGGCTCCGGTCCAGGCACGGAGACCGCGGATGACGCGGTGCCGGCGCGCAGTCTCGGTCGCACCAGCTCGACATACGGCGCTGCGGTCGATGCCGCGCTGGTGCACGCGCAGAGCACGGTCCCGTCGGGACAGGAGCTTCGCGGCGAGGTGGTGTTGCGTTTTCCCGGCGACGATGACCGTGTGATGATCCGGATCACGGGCGGTGAGTTCTGCCGGGTGTACACGGCGCATCGTCTGACGTCGCACCGTCCGGAGGGCGGGAGCTGGCAGGTGCCGTCGACGCGCGACGGGGCGAGCTGCACGGCGTAGCTCCACGTCGCAACGCGAAGGGTGGGGAGGTACTGCCCTCTCCCGTCTCGGCCGGCCGCCGGTGACGCGAGTGACATGCCGGCCTGAGTCGCGTGGTGTCGGGGGTTCGATCGCTGGCCACTCGCTCGCTGCGCTCGCTCGCCCCACCCTCCCGCCAGGCTGCGCGATCGACCCCCGACACCACGCTCCCCGCCGTGGCCGCGGCCGTGCGCCAGCGCAGCCATGGGGCTCCGAACCCACGGGCACCGGGATTTTCAGATTTCTTTGTGGCTGGGGCCGGATCGGGCACGTTGTTGTCACAGGCGGGTGCGAACATGTGTTCGTGCTCACGAAGGTGCAGGAGTTGGTCGACGAGTTGGCGGAGGCGGTGGACTCCTTCGACCCCGACGTGATGGCCGCCGACGACGCCGAAGAACTGATGGCTGTGTTCGTCCGCGGGGAGCGGGTATGCGCGTCGGGCAAGACGCGAGCGGCCACCCGCGCGGCGAAGGCGCACGCGTGGAAGCGCGACGGGCACCGCTCGGCGGACGAGTGGTTGGCGGAGCGGACGGGTGAGACGCGGGGTCGCGCGAAGCGCACCT
>CAYTKN010000024.1:0-42041 GCA_964438505.1 uncultured Burkholderiales bacterium | reverse complement strand
GACCCGCCCGCCGAGACCGCCGAGCCCGCCGCCGGGCCCGGCCCCGACGAGGCCGACGACGAGCCCGCCGAGACCGACGAGGCCGCCGAGGCCGACGCGGCGGCGGACGTCGGCGACGCCGACGGGGCCGGTGAGGCCGGTGAGGTCGCCGAGCTCGGGGAACCCGAGGGGGCCACCGAGGTGTCGGACGCGGCGCGCGCCGGCGAGCCTGCGGGCGTCGACCAGGTCGGGGAGGCTGGCGAGCCCGACGAGCCCGTCGATGAGGCTGCGGACGTCGACGAGGCCCAGCCCGACGAGACCGTCGCCGAGCGCGGGCCGCCGCGGGTCGGGTCGCTCACCCTCGGGGAGCTCCCTGACGGCCCGGTGGGATCCGGGCCCGCCGAACCGCTCGTCCCGCCCGGTGGTGTCGTCCGGAGCCGCGAGCCCTCGGGGGTGCGGATCGTCGACGCCCCCGGCGGCCGTACCGAACCGGCGGCACCAGCGGAAGCCGCGGAAGCCGCGGAAGCCGAGGGAGCCGTCGGGGGCACCAGAGCGCCCGACGAAGCCGAGCGACCCGACGAGACCGCCGAACCCGAGGAGACCGCCGAACCCGGAGAGACTCGCGAGACCGTCGGAGCCGCCGAGGAGGCTCGGGAGTCCGACCAACCCCACACGTCGGAGACGTCGCGCACGCCGCGCCCCGACGACGTGGAGGCGATCTTCGCCAAGCTCCGCGCCCAGCAGGAGGAGGAGCCGGCGTCCGAAGAGTCAGCGTCCGAAGAGGCAGCGTCCGAGGGGCCCGAGTCCGAGGAGTCGGTCTCGGGAGGGTCCCCTGCCGCCGGCGAAGGTGCCGCCGGCGAGGGTGCTGCCGACGAGCCTCGCACCGGGGAGTCCTCCCCGGCCGACAGTCGGGGTCCGGGCGGCGCCATGGCGCTCCTCGAGCGCCGCGACGAGCTGGTGGCCGAGCGGACCTCCGCCCTCGTCCGAGCGATCAAGCGCACCGTCCGGGACGAGGAGAACGTGGTGCTCCAGGGCGTGCGTCAGCACCGCACGGTGCCCGACGCCGATGCGGTGTTGCCCGCCCCCGAGGAGCAGGAGCAGGCGCTCGCGGCGACGGCGGGTCACCTGCTCGGCGAGGCCGTGGCGGCGGGCGCCGACGCCGCCCGAGCGCTCGGATCGAGCGGATCCAACGGTTCGACCGACGCCGGCGCCGACTCCGATGTCGTCGCCACCGTCGTCGCCGAGTTGGTCTCCTCGGTGAGCGAGCCGCTGCGGACCCGGCTCTCGGACGCGCTCTCCGAAGCCGCGACGGCGGACGACGGTCGGGTGGAGGAGCGGGTCCGCGCCCGCTACCGGGAGTGGAAGGGCCGGCGGGTCGAGCAGGCGGCGCGCGAGGCGCTGGGGGCGGCGTTCTCCCGAGGTCTGTACGCCGCGCTGCCGCCGGGTGTCCGGTTGCGCTGGGTCACGGGCGAGACGAGTCCGTGCCCCGACTGCGAGGACAACACGCTCGAGTCGGTGGAGAAGGGAGCCGAGTTCCCCACCGGCCATCGCGGTCCTCCCGCGCACGCGGGGTGCGAGTGCCTCGTGCTGCCCGCTTGAGCGCGGTCGTGGTGGCCCGGCGCGACACCGGCGCTCTCCGCCGACGGCCGGTGGCCGGTCCCGACTCGGACGGCGGCATCGGTAAGGTTCCCTCGTGCGAGTAGAGCGACCGGAAGGCAGGGGGCGCCGCGGCCCGTCGCGGCGCTGGCGGATCATCCTCGTCGCCGCCGCGGTGGCGTTGTTCGTGGCGCTGCTGAGCCTGCGAGGCATCGCCCGCTTCTACACCGACTACCTCTGGTTCGAGGCGACCGGCTTCGAGAGCGTGTGGCAGGGCCTCCTCACCGCCCGCCTCCTCCCCGCCGTGGTGTTCACGGCGGTGTTCTTCGTCGTCCTGCTCGTGAACCTCGTCATCGCCGACCGGTTGGCGCCGACGTTCATCCCTGCCGGTCCGGAGGAGGAGTTCGTCGAGCGCTACCGGGAGGTGATCAAGCCGTACGCGGGGCGCCTCCGCGTCGGCGTCGCGCTCGTCTTCGCCCTGATCGCGGGCGGTGGTGTCTCGGCGCGGTGGCACGAGTGGATCCTCTTCAACAACCGGGTCGACTTCGGGGTCCAGGATCCCCAGTTCGGCACCGACGTCGGCTTCTACGTCTTCCAGCTCCCGTTCCTGGAGTTCATCTTCGAGTGGACGTTCGCGGCGCTGATCATCGTGTTCCTCGTCGTCGCCGTCGCCCACTACCTCAACGGCGGCATCCGGGTGCGCAGCCCCTTCGAGAAGGTGACTCCCGCGGTCAAGGCGCACCTCTCCGTGCTGCTCGCCGTGATCGCGCTGGTGCGCGCCTTCGGCTACTGGCTGGACCGCTTCGAGCTCAACTTCTCGACGCGGGGCGCGGTCCACGGCGCCGGCTACACCGACATCAACGCGCAGCTCCCCGCCATCAATCTGCTGCTCGTCATCTCGCTGGTCGGCGCGGCGCTCTTCGTCGTGAACATCTGGCGCCGCGGCTGGGTCCTCCCGGTGCTCGGTGTCGGCCTGTGGGCCTTCGTCTCGCTGGTGGTCGGCCAGATCTACCCGGCCATCATCCAGAACTTCCAGGTGGAGCCCGAGGAGCTGAGCCGGGAGGCCCCGTACATCGACCGCAACATCGAGGCGACCCGGGCGGCGTTCGGCCTCGAGGACGTCGAGGTCAAGGACTTCCCGTACCAGGAGGCCCTCACCGGCGACGACTTGGCCCAGAACGAGCCCACGGTCGAGAACGTCCGGCTGTGGGACCCCCAGTTCCTCCCCGACACCTACCGGCAGCTCCAGCGGATCCGGAACTTCTACGAGTTCCAGGACGTCGACATCGACCGCTACGTCGTCGACGGCGAGCCCACCCAGACCGTCCTCTCGGCGAGGGAGCTCGACCTGAGCGAGTTGCCCCAGGACACCTGGATCAACCGCCACCTCGTCTTCACCCATGGCTACGGAGTCGTCATCTCGCCGGCCAACGCGGTGGACGAGGACGGCGAGCCGACGTTCCTCATGCGCGACATCCCGCCCGAGAGCGAGGACATCACGATCGACGAGCCCGCCATCTACTACGGCGAGCGCATGGGCGGCTTCGCCATCGTGAACAGCCGCGAGGAGGAGTTCGACTACCCGCAACCGGAGGGCACCGAGGCGGTCACCACCCGCTACGAGGGTGAGGGCGGTGTCGAGATGAACAACTTCTTCGACCGGGCGTCGTTCGGGTTGCGCTTCGCGGACTTCCGGTTCTTCGTCTCCAACGAGATCACGGCCGGAAGCCGGGTGGTCTTCGAGCGTGACATCCGGAGGCGGGTCGAGAAGGCGGCGCCGTTCCTCGAGTTCGACGCCGACCCCTACCCGGTGGTCGTCGACGGCCGCGTGCAGTGGGTGGTCGACGCGTACACCGCGACCCAGGACTACCCGTACTCGCAGGCGGTGGTGCCCGATCGGATCAGCGGCGCCAGCGGTCTCAACCGGCGCCTCAACTACGTCCGCAACTCGGTGAAGGCCACGGTCGACGCGTACGACGGGGAGGTTACCTTCTACGTGATCGACGACAGCGACCCGCTGGTGCAGGCCTACCGGAAGGCGTTCCCCGACCTCTTCGTCGACGGCGACGAGATGTCCGACGACCTGCGGGCCCACCTCCGCTACCCGGACGACCTGTTCCGGATCCAGACCGACCTCTACGCCAGCTACCACATGGAGGGGAGCCGGGAGTTCTACAACCGCTCCGACCAGTGGGCGATCGCGCGCGACCCGGGTTCCGGCGCCGTCCAGCTCGGAGAGACGGGGGGACCCACGGACGGGGCGACCGGTGAGACGCGCACCACGGCGACGGCGGGTGGGCGCGCGCTCTCCGCGACCACCACCGGGGAGGGGCGGATGGAGCCCTACTACCTGATGATGCGGCTCCCCGACCAGCCCCGCGAGGAGTTCGTGCTGCTCCAGCCGTACTCGCCGCCGGCCCGCCAGGAGCTGGGGAACCTGCTGGCGTTCATGGTCGCCAAGTCGGACCCGGGCAGCTACGGCGAGCTCGAGGCCTTCGTGATGCCCCGCGGCCGGCAGGTGTTCGGTCCGACGCAGGTGAACGCGCAGATCAACACGACGACCGAGATCTCGGAGCAGCTCACCCTGCTCAACCGGGAGGGGTCCTCGGTCCTCCAGGGGAACCTCCAGCTCATCCCGATCGAGGACTCGATCCTCTACGTGCGGCCGCTGTACGTGCAGGCTTCGGGGGAGACCCAGTTCCCCCAGCTCGAGTTCGTCATCGTCTTCTACGGCGGCGACGCGGTGATGGAGACCAGCCTCGACGCGGCCCTGGCGCGCCTCTTCGAGGGGGTGGAGGCACCCGACGAGCCCGACGGCGAGGAGCCCTCGGACGACGGTTCCGAGGAGCCCTCGGACGACGACGCCGAGGAGCCGGCGATCAGCGAGACCGTCGCCCAGCTCCTCACCCAGGCCCGGGAAGCGTTCCGCAACGCCCAGCAGGCGCTCGCCGACGGTGATCTGGGCCGGTACCAGTCGGAGGTCGAGCGCATGGGCGACCTCATCTCCCGGGCCCAGGACCTCCAGGAGGGCGAGAGCGGCAGCGCCGACGGCGACTCCGGCGGCGACTCCGACGGCGAGGATTCCGGCGGCGACGGCTCTTCGGAGGGAACGTCGACGGCGACCGCACCGCCGGCCGAAGCCTGACCGACCCCTCGTTCCTGTGCACACACAGGGTCTGGGGCTCTGGGAGCGCTCGGAGCCTCCGGGGGTGCTACGAGGCGGTGCGGGCCTCGGAGATGTCGGTCACCTTGGTCTGCTCGGTGAGGTGCTCGACGATGATCTCCGCGCGGCGGGCGTCCGCGAGGTCGAGGGGGCCACGGTGGTCGATGGTGGCGGAGCGCTCGTTGCTCCGCGCCACGGCGCGGGCCAGCTCGGTGAGCCGCCGGTCGAGCTCGGCCTTGAGCTCCACCGAGAGTCGGGAGACCTCGGCGGCGAGCTTCGCACGGCGCGACTCGCCCTCGACGAGGTCGGCGTGGTGGACCACGTCGACGAATCGCTCGTCGAGCTCGTCCTCGAGGGTCTCGATGCGCTCGACGGCGTCGACGAGGGCGTCGGTGCGGGAGGCGACCCTCGCCAGCACCGCGTCGTCGCGCAGGGCCGGGAGCAGCCCGCCGGCGGCCGTGGGCCCCGGGCGGAGGCGGCGTGCCCACGCCGGGTCGAGGTCGGGGGCCGGTGGGTCGTCGAAGTCGCAGGCGACCTGCGCGGCGGCGGTGCCCCAGCGGTAGCCGTCGAGGAGGCGGAAGCCCTCCGCCGCGTCGCAGCGGTACCAGCCCGAGTGATCCGGCGCTCGGGGGGCCGGGCCGGGAGGCTCCGGGGCGGGCTCGGTCGGTCGGGTGCCGAGGACGCGCATGGCCGAGGGGGGAGCCGGGTGCTTGGTGGGCACCGGTGCCTCGGCGCGTCGGGGGCCGGTCAGGAAACGGGGCATTTGCAGTCGCATCTTCATCAGCAGTCTACGTTAACCACATCAACAACACCAGCGGTGGATTTCCACGAGAGCGCTCACCAACACCCACAGGTGACGGGGTGACGGGGTGACGGGGTGACGGGGTGACGGGGTGACTGGATGACTGGGTGACTGGGTGACTGGGTGACTGGGTACCCTCGTCTCGTCGCCCGGGTATGCGGCGCACCCGGGGGCGACGCTCGCCGGGAGCGCCCCCGGTGCTGTTTCCGGTGCTGCTCCCCGGTGCTGTCGTCGGTGCGTCCCGACGCGGGCCGGATGTGCACGACGCCACCGGAGACGGGATTGGTGCGTGGGGACGGAGTTGTTACTATGCGGGTAGTGGAAATTCAGGCGGCAGGCAGAAGTCACCACCCCGTGCAGAGGAGGGGGACCCGCTGATGGCGACCTCACAGGTCGATCTCGGTCGATACAAGCTTGGTTGGCACGACGACGTCGACTACGAGTTCGAACCCAAGAAGGGGCTCAGCCGCGAGGTGGTCGAGGAGATCTCCGCGCTGAAGGACGAGCCCGACTGGATGCGGCAGTTCCGGCTCAAGGCCCTCAAGCGCTTCGAGCGCAAGCCGATGAAGCCGTGGTTCGCCGTCAACATGCCGGACCTGGACTTCCAGGACATCTACTACTACCTGAAGCCGGCGGGCGACCAGGTCGACGACTGGGAGGAGCTCCCCGACAACGTCCGGGACACCTACGAGAAGCTCGGCATCCCCGAGGCCGAGCGGCGTTTCCTCTCGGGCGTCACCGCCCAGTACGAGTCCGAGGTCGTCTACCACAAGAACCGGGAAGACCTCGCGAAGCTCGGGATCTACTTCAGCGACATGGACACCGCGGTGCGCGACCACCCCGAGATCGTCAAGGAGCACTTCGGGACGATCATCCCGCCCAACGACAACAAGTTCGCCGCCCTCAACTCGGCGGTGTGGTCGGGCGGCTCGTTCATCTACGTGCCCGAGGGCGTCCACGTGCCCATGCCGCTCCAGGCCTACTTCCGGATCAACTCGGAGAACGCCGGCCAGTTCGAGCGCACCCTGATCGTCGTCGAGGAGGGCGCGTCGGTCCACTACGTCGAGGGCTGCTCGGCACCGGTGTACACGACCGACTCGCTGCACTCCGCCGTGGTGGAGATCATCGCCAAGCCCGGCGCCCGGGTGCAGTACACGACGATCCAGAACTGGTCGCCGAACGTCTACAACCTGGTCACCAAGCGGGCCAAGGCCGAGGAGGAGGCCACCGTCGTCTGGATCGACGGGAACCTCGGCTCCAAGCTCACGATGAAGTACCCGTCGGTGTACCTCACCGGCCGCAAGGCCCACGGCGAGGTCCTCTCGGTGGCCTACGCCGGAGAGGGCCAGCACCAGGACGCCGGCGCCAAGATGGTCCACGCCGCCCCCGAGACGTCCTCGATCATCGAGTCGAAGTCGATCAGCAAGGACGGTGGCCAGACCACCTACCGGGGCCTCGTGAAGGTCGAGGAGGGCGCCACCGACATCAAGTCGAACGTCCGTTGCGACGCCCTGATCCTCGACGACGAGAGCATCTCCAACACCTACCCGTACCAGGAGATCGCCGAGCAGGACGTCCGCATCGAGCACGAGGCGACCGTCTCCAAGGTCGGCGAGGACCAGCTCTACTACCTCATGAGCCGGGGCCTCTCGGAGATCGAGGCCGCCTCGATGATCGTCAACGGCTTCATCGAGCCGATCACCAAGACGCTGCCGATGGAGTACGCCGTCGAGCTGTCCCGCCTCATCGAGCTGGAGATGGAGGGCGCAGTCGGCTGAGCACCACGGTGCCGCCCACCGCTCCCGGGCCCGGGCCGGTCGTCACCGCCACCCGCCACCCGGGTCCGGGCAGGATCCGAGCTCGCCTCCCGCGATCATGAGCGACCACCCGTACCGCCCCGACACCGTCCGCGACCTCGGAGGGCCCTCGTGGCTCGCGGAGCGTCGGGTGCAGGCGGCGGAGCGTCTCGCCGAGACCGAGCTCCCCACCACCGACGAGGAGATCTGGCGGTACTCCCGAGTCGACGAGTTCGACCCCGAGCGGTTCACGCCGCTCGTCGCCGACGCCTCCGGTGACGGTGTCCCCGACGCGATCGCTCCGATGGTCGAGTCGTTCGGCGAGCGGGCCGCGCTCGTCGTCACCCACAACGGGCGGGTGTCCCACGTCGAGATCGACGACGTGTACGCGGCCAAGGGCGTGACGGTCGCCGACATCGCCGGTCTCGACGCCGCCCCCGTGGGACTCGGCGCCGCGGTCGACGAGTCGCCGGACTGGTTCACCCTCGCCCACGACGCCCTCCTCACCGGGGGCGCCGCCGTCCACGTGCCCGACGGCGTCGTGGTCGAGCACCCGGTGCTGGTCTTCCACTTCGCCGACGCGGAGGGCGCCGTGGTGGCCCCGCGGGTGCTCGTCGACGTCGGCGAGCAGGCCGAGGTCACCGTCGTCGAGCACCGCTCCTCCTCGCCGGGAGTCGAGCTGCTCGCCACCGCCGTGGCCGAGGTGCTGGCCTCCGACGCCGCCCACGTCCACTACCTCGGGGTGCAGCGCCACGGTGATCGCGCCTGGGAGGTGGCGCTCCAACGGGCCCACGTCGGCCGCGACGCCTCGGTGACCTCGTCGTCGGTGGCGCTCGGCGGCTGGTACGGGCGGCTGCGCAGCGAGTCGTTCGTGGACGGCGAGGGAGGCTCCGCCGACCTGCTGGCCGTCTACTTCGCCGACGGCGAGCAGATGCTCGACTTCCGCACGCTCCAGGACCACTCGGCGCCCCACTCGGCGTCGAACCTGGTGTTCAAGGGTGCCGTGGAGCACTCGGCGCGCAGCGTCTACTCGGGTCTCATCCGTCTCCGCAAGAGCGCCCACAAGGCCGACGCGCACCAGAGCAACCGCACCCTGAAGCTCTCGCCCCAGAGCCACGCCGAGTCGGTCCCGAACCTCGAGATCCTGGCCAACGACGTGCAGTGCACCCACGCCAGCGCGATCGGACCGATCGACGACGACGAGCTCTACTACCTGGAGAGTCGGGGCGTGCCCCCCGAGATCGCCGAGCGCCTCGTCGTGTTCGGGTTCTTCGAGGACGTCTTCGAGCGCCTCCCCGTCGGCGCGCTGGCCGAGCCGTTGCGGGACACGGTCCGGGAGAAGTTCGAGCGCCGCGACGTCTCCGACCGCGCCGCCCTGGCGGGTTCCGCGGAGGCGGCCGACGAGCGAGAACCAGAACATCAGGGAGAACAGGGAGAACAGCGACGTGAGGGAGGCGACGGTGGCTGACGTGCGGCTCTGCTCGGTCTCCGAGATCGAACCCGACTCGTCGAAGCGCGTCGACACCGACGGGTACCGGCTCGTGGTCGTCCGCCTCGGCGAGGGCGACGACGAGGCGTGGTACGTGCTCGACGACCGGTGCAGCCACGCGGAGGCCTCGCTCGCGGAGGGCGACCTGTGGCCCGAGGACCGCGAGATCGAGTGCCCCCTGCACGGCTCGGTGTTCGAGCTCGACACCGGGAAGGCGCTCACGCTCCCCGCGACGCGCCCGCAGGGCGTCTACGGGGTGCGCGTCGAGGGCGACGACGTGATCGCGGAGCTGCCCTGAGATGAGCGACCCCACCGTTCCCGACGAGTCCCCCGGTGAGTCCAGTGTGCCCAGTGTGCTGAGGGTCGAGGGGCTGCACGCCTCGGTGGAGGGCACCGAGATCCTCGAGGGGGTCGACCTCGAGGTGGCGTCGGGCCGTGTCGAGGTCATCATGGGTCCCAACGGCTCGGGCAAGTCGACGCTCGCCAACGTGATCATGGGCCACCCGGGCTACGAGGTGACCGCCGGCTCGGTGACCCTCGACGGCGACGACCTGCTCTCGTTGCCCACCCACGAACGCGCCGCGCGGGGGCTGTTCCACGCCATGCAGTACCCGATCGAGGTGCCGGGTGTGCGTCTGGAGTCGGTGCTGGCGGAGGCTTTCGCCGCCCGCGGTCGCGCGGTCGACGGCGAGCTCGCGGAGCGCCTCGGCGAGGAGGCCGACCGCGTGGGCCTCGACCGCCGGTTCCTCGCCCGCTCCCTCAACGTCGACTTCTCGGGCGGGGAGAAGAAGCGGACCGAGACCGTGCAGCTCGCCGCGATGCGATCCCGCATCGCCATCCTCGACGAGATCGACTCCGGTCTCGACATCGACGCGCTGCGCGACGTGGCGCGGCGGGTCGAGGCGATGACCGAGGAGCAGGAGCTCGGGGTCCTCGCCATCACCCACTACGCGCGGCTGCTCGAGGAGCTCGAGGCCGACCGGGTCCACGTGCTGCTCGGCGGGCGGATCGTGCGCTCGGGTGGGCCGGAGTTGGCTCGCGAGCTCGAGGAGACGGGGTACGAGGGTCTGGCGCGCGAGCTGGGCATCGAGCTGGAGCGCCGCGACGACGTCGCGGCCGGCCAGGAGGCCGGGCGCGGCGTGGCGATGGAGGTCGAGGGCCCGCTCACCCAGGAAGGCGCCAACGAGCTCGACTTCTAGACGTCCAGCTTCGTTCTTGGCTTCTTGACTGTCGTCATACGAAAGTCAAGAAGCCAATAACGGGGTGGGGCGGCTGCGGTGGTGGTGCTTGACCGGTCGGTCAACTCGCGGGAGGCTCGGGGCCGCACGGCCGGAGATCCGGGAGGGAGTCCGAGCATGCGGTTCTTCTCGTTCCACCTGATGCCCTACAGCGACCTCGACCCGTCGTACGAGGGCCCGGCGTGGGTGACCGTCCCCAACGACCTCTACGACCCCCGACGCGGGCACCAGCTCTACAACCGGTACCTCGACGAGCTGATCCTCGCCGAGCAGCTCGGGTACGACGGGGTGTGCGTCAACGAGCACCACCAGAACGCGTACGGCAACATGCCCTCCCCCAACCTCATGGCCTCGATCCTCGCCCGCCAGACCGAGCGGGTGAAGATCGCCGTCGTCGGCAACGCCCTGCCCCTCTACGACCCGCCCACCCGGGTCGCCGAGGAGTACGCCATGATCGACGTGATCAGCGGCGGACGGCTCATCGCCGGCATGGTGGTCGGCGGGGGCCCCGAGTACTACTCCTTCTCGATCAACCCGGCCGTCGCCCGCGAGCGCTTCCGGGAGGCCCACGAGCTCGTCATCAAGGCGTGGACGGAGCCCGGGCCGTTCGAGTACGTCGGCAAGCACTACCGGATCCGCTACGTCAACCCGTGGCCGAAGCCGATCCAGCAGCCCCACCCCGACGTGTGGATCCCCGGCGTCGGCTCGGTCGAGACCATGGAGCTGGTGGCACGCAACCGCTACTCGTACATGGGGATCCCCTACTTCCACGTGAAGGTCTTCGAGCGGATCTTCAACCAGTTCCGGGAGATCTACGAGGAGACCAACGGCGAGCCGCCCAGCCCGCTCCAGCAGGGGTGGTTGGTCCCGATCTACGTCGCCGAGACCGACGAGGCGGCCAGGCGCGAGTACGAGGAGCACCTCTGGTACTTCGTGAAGCGCCTCCTCCCCGGGATCACCATCCAACCGCCCGGCTACACTTCGGTGCGCTCCCTCGAGAACATCCTCAAGGGGGCCGGCTCGTTCATGCTCAACCTCGAGAGCTGGGACGAGGTCGAGGAGGGTGCCTACGCCATCGTCGGCTCGCCCGAGACGGTGCGCGACAAGATGGTCGAGTACCTGAAGCGGCTCGGCACCGGGAACCTGCTGGGCCTGTTCCAGCTCGGCAGCCTCCCGGCCGAGCTGACCGAGAAGAACCTCACGCTCTTCGCGGAGCAGGTGATGCCGAAGCTGCGTGAGGAGTTCCCCGACGGTGGGCCCGTCCAGCGCGACGGCGCGTCCGAGGAGGTCGCCTGATGCCCGTCTCGCTGACCGAGGAGCAACTCGACACCGCGGTCGGGAAGATCCAGCTCTTCCGGGCCGGAGCGGGAGCACCGATCGTGTACCTCCACTCGGCGGCCGGGGAGACGACCCACGGGGCGCTCGAGGAGCTCGCCGACGACCACGAGATCCTCGTCCCGGTCTTCCCCGGCTTCGGGAACTCCGAGGGCATCGACGAGATCGACGACATCGAGGACGCCGCGTTCCACCTCCTCGACGTGTGGGAGCGCCTCGGCCTCGAGGCGCCGGCGGTGGTCGGCCTGTCGCTCGGCGGATGGCTGGCCATGGAGCTCGCGACGCGGTGGCCGGCCACGGTGGGACGGCTCGTGCTCGTCAACCCCGTCGGCATCCACCTCGAGGGCAACCCGATCAAGGAGCTGTTCGGCCGCGAGCCCCAGGAGCTGGCCGAGGACATGTTCGCCGACCAGGACACCCCCATGGCGCAGATGATGCGCAGCCTGGGCGAGTGGACGGGAGACGCCGGCCAGCAGACCGAGGTGCCGATCGACCTGGTGCTGCCGCTCTACAAGACGCTGTCGGCGACGGCGAAGATCGGGTGGGACCCCTACCTGCACGACCCGAAGCTGCGCCGGCGCCTGCACCGGATCGACGTGCCGACGCTGGTCGTGCGGGGCGACCGGGACACCTTCGTGCCGCCCGAGTACGCGCAGACCTTCGCTGCCGAGCTCCCCGACGCCCGCCTCGAGGTCGTGGAGGGCGCGGCCCACCTGCTCCCCATGGAACGGCCGGAGGAGCTCGCCCGCCTGGTCCGAGCGTTCCTCGCCTGATTCCTCGCCTGGTCCTCCGGGCAGAGCTGCGGTTCCCGTGAGGAACTGCGGAAATCGGACGTCTCCGTGCTCCGAGGTCGTCGGCGTCGTCGCGTCGGGCCTCGGGTCTCGTCCCAGTGACTAGTCAGACCGAAGCATCCCGGCGGATCTCCGCCGGAGGACGCGACCCACAAGGAGCACACGATGCGGACCTTCATCGCAGCACTCGCCGTCTCGGGACTCGGCCTCGGTGTGGCCGGCCCCGCGTTGGCGTCACCCGAGCAAGCCGCCGAAGACACCCGCGACCAGATCGAGCAGCAGGTCGCGGAGGCCCGAGACCAGGCCGAGGGGCAGGCCGGCGCCTTCCGCGACCACGTCGAATGGCAGGTCGAGGAGACCCGCGACCACGCCGAGTGGCAGGCCGGGGAGACCCGCGACCACGCCGAGGAGCAGACCGACCGTCTCGCCGGCGCGCTCGAGGAGCGGGTGGACGACACCGTGGGCGACCCCGGGGACGGAGGCTCCGACGACCCCTCGCCCTTCGGCTGCCGCACGGGGAGCCTCGAGGCCGGGGAGCCCCTCGCGACGTCGAGCGTGTCCGCCTGCCTGGGCGAGGACGGCAGCGTGACCTTCGACGTCGAGGGAGGCGTCGATCCGACGCCCGCGACCGAGGCCCTCGGGGATCTCCTGGAGGAGCTGCCCGAGCCCTCGGAGCCGGACCCCGGTGACCTCGAGGACGTCGATCCCCAGGAGCTGGTTCCCGGTGACCTCGAGGACGTCGACCCGCAGGAGCTGGTTCCCGGTGACGACGACGGCGACCACGACGGCGGTGCCGACGTTCCCGACCCGGGCGAGGTCTACCGCGAGGTCGTGCGGGCAGCCGGCTCGGACGTGTACGAGAACGAGGTCTGCCATCGCAGCGACCACGACGACTACCTCGACTACCTGGTCGAGTGCTACCTGAGCGACTACCTCGTGCGGGACTACGCCGTCGACTACCTGGTGGGCCAGTACCTCGGCCGGGAGCAGGTGGCGTCCCTGATCACCTCGGTGCTCGACGACGCCGACCAGCAGGTGGACGCCGTGACCGGCGAGGTCGAGGACGCGCTCGACGGCGGCGAGGCGCCCGACGCGCCGGATGCGCCGGACGGGTTCGACGTTCCGGACGGGTCCGACGTTCCGGACGGCGCCGGCACGCCGCAGGGCTCCGACGCCTCCGGAGGTCGGGACGTCACCGCGGTGATCGGCGTCTCGGCCCACCACGGCTCGGGGCACTGAGCCGGATGTTCCGGGTCGGACACGGAGGTTCCGGGGACCTCACGCCCCATCCTCCCCGCAAGCGACCGGGACCGGGTGCACCACCAGCGCCCGGTCCCGCGTCCGCGTCGGACGCGATCCAGGGGTCTACGCGCTCGCGGACTCCTGCTCGGCCTCGTCGAGGACCTGCTGGAGGGTGTTCCAGGCCAGGGTGGCGCACTTGATCCGGACGGGGAACTTCACCACGCCCTGGAGGGCCTCGAGGTCGCCGAGGCGCACCCCCTCGAGCTGCTCGGCGAGGTCGTCGCCGTCGCCCTCACCCTCGAGCTTGCTCTCGTGGATCGACATCAGCGCCTTGAAGGCGCCGATGAGCTTGCGGACCTCGCCGACGTCCTTGCCCTTGATCGCCGAGCTCATCATCGACGTCGACGCCTGGCTGATCGAGCAACCCTGCCCCGAGGTCTTGACGTCGCTGAGCGAGCCGTCCTCGAGGTCGACGTAGAGGACGACCTCGTCGCCGCAGAGGGGGTTGAAGCCCTCGGCCGTCCGGGCCGGAGGGCTCGGCAGCTCGCCACGGTTGCGCGGCGAGCGGTAGTGGTCGAGGATGATCTCCCGGTAGAGGTCCTCGAGGCCGGGCATGGGGTGTGCTCCTCGGTCGGCGGGTCCTGCGGGTCCTGCGAGTCGTGCGGGTCGTTCAGTCGTTCAGATGGCGAAGAACTTCTCGGCTTCGACGAGCGCGTCGGCCAGCGCGTCGGCGTCGGCCTCGTCGTTGTAAATGTAGAACGACGCCCGGGCGGTCGCGGGCACACCGAGGGAGCGCATCAGCGGCTTCGCGCAGTGGTGGCCGGCGCGCACGCACACCGCGTACTCGTCGAGCACCTGGCTGATGTCGTGCGGGTGGACGTCGCCGAGCTCGAAGCTGAGGACGCCGCCGCGCTCGTCCGCGCTCGCCGGTCCGAAGATCCGGATGCGGTCGCCGAAGCGGTCGTCGAGCAGGTCGAGCGCGTAGCGGGTGAGCTCGCGCTCGTGCCGGCGGACGGCGTCGAACCCGATCGCCTCCAGGTAGTCGATGGCGGCGGCGAGGCCGACCGCCTCGGCGATGGGCATGGTCCCGGCCTCGAACTTGTGGGGCACCTCGTTGGGGGTGAACCCGTCGAGGCGCACGTCCATGATCATCTCGCCTCCGCCGAGGAAGGGTGGGATCTCCTCGAGGATCTCGCGGCGTGCCCAGAGCACGCCGATGCCGGTGGGGCCGCAGAGCTTGTGGGCGGAGTAGGCGAGGAAGTCGCAGTCGATCTCGCCGACGTCGACGGGCATGTGCGGTACGGACTGCGCGGCGTCGACGAGGAAGTGGGCGCCGGCGCGGTGGGCCGCGTCGGCGAGCGACCGCAGCTCGTTGACGGTGCCGAGCACGTTGGACACCTGGGCGACCGTGACGAGCTTCGCTCCGTCCAGGAGCCGGTCGAGGTCGTCGAGGTCGAGGTGGCCGTCCTCGGTGAGGGGGATCCAGCGCAGCTCGATGCCGCGCTCCTCGGCGAGGATGTGCCAGGGGACGATGTTGGCGTGGTGCTCCATCATCGTCGTGACGACGACGTCGCCCTCCGAGAGGTGGGTGCGCGCCCAGGAGTGGGCGACGAGGTTGATCGCTTCGGTGGTGTTGCGCGTGAAGACCACCTCGCGGTGGTCGCTCGCGCCGACGAGCCGGGCGGCCTTGCGCCGGGCGTCCTCGTAGGCGCGGGTGGCCTCCTCGGCGATGGTGTAGACGCCGCGGTGGATGTTGGCGTAGCTGGTCCGGTAGAAGCGGTCCATGGCGTCGAGGACCGCCTCGGGCTTCTGGCTGCTCGCGGCCGAGTCGAGGAACACGATCGGCCGGCCGTTGACCTCGCGGCGCAGCACCGGGAAGTCGTCCTTCACGGCGCCGAGGTCCGCGGAGGCGGAGCCCGAGAGCGGTGTCGTCTGCGCCATCGTCACCTCGCTCCGGCCGCGGCGCGGAACGCGTCGTACCCCTCGGCTTCGAGGCGCTCGACGATCTCCATGCCCCCGGCCTCGACGACCCGGCCGTCGAGCATCACGTGCACGCGGTCGGGGGTCAGGTGGTCGAGGATCCGCTGGTAGTGGGTGATGAGGAGCACGCCGAGGTGCTCGCGCTCGCGCGTGATCTCCTCGATGCCCGAGGCGACGGTCTTGAGGGCGTCGATGTCGAGCCCCGAGTCGGTCTCGTCGAGGACGGCGAGGTCGGGTTCGAGCAGCGCCATCTGGAGGATCTCGTTGCGCTTCTTCTCGCCCCCCGAGAACCCCTGGTTGAGGTAGCGGTCCGCGAGGCGCTCGTCCATCCCGAGCCGCTTCATCCACTCCATCAGCTCGAGTCGGACCTCGAGGACCGAGATGTCGAAGTCCTTGCGGGCGCCCATGGCCCGGCGCAGGAAGTTGAGCATGGTGACGCCGGGGATCTCCTCGGGGTACTGGAAGCCGAGGAAGAGCCCGCGCACCGAGCGGTCGTCGGGGGAGAGCTCGGAGACGTCCTCACCCTTGAAGAGGATGCGTCCCCGGGTCACCTCGAAGTCGGGGCTCCCCATCATCACGTGGGCGAGGGTGGACTTCCCCGAGCCGTTGGGGCCCATGAGGGCGTGCACCTCGCCGGGACGGACCTCGAGGTCGACGCCGTTGAGGATGGGGGCGCCGTCGTGACCGGCGACGTGCAGGTTCTCGACCGTCAGCAGAGCGTCCATCGCCTCATCAGTCTAATAACCACTATCGAGGTAGTGAAAATCCCGACCGCGGGGTCGCCTTTCAGCGTCCGGGGAGGTGTCCCGACGTGACCCGGCGGAACACCTCCAGGTACCCGTCCACCATCGAGTCGGCAGAGAAGTGCCGGCTCACACGGTCGCGGCAGGCGCGCGGGTCGATCTCGTCGATGCGCTCGAGCACCGCCACCATGTCGTCGATCGAGTGGCGCAGGAAGCCGGTCACCCCCTCGTCGACCAGCTCGGGCGCGGCTCCGAGCGGCGCGGTGACCACCGGCGTCCCGCACGCCATCGCCTCCACCATGACGAGCCCGAAGGGCTCCGACCAACGGATCGGGAACACCATCGCCCGGGCCTTCCCCAGCAGCTCGGCCTTGAGCTCGAGCGGCGCGTTCTCGTACACCTCGACGTCGTCGGTGAGCTGCGGTGCCACGACGTGGTCCCAGTAGTCGATCTCGAAGAGCTCCGACTTCTTCACGATCATCTTCAACGGCAGCCCGGCGCGCTTGGCGACCTCCACCGCCAGCGCCGGCCCCTTGTCGGGGTTCGATCGCCCCAGGTAGACGAGGTAGTCGTCCTTCTCGGCGACGAACGGGTAGTCGTCGAGCGAGATCCCGTTGTGGACGGTCGCCGCGTAGTCGATCTCGTCGAAGTCGGCCCGCTGCGACTCGCTGATCGCCACCAGGTGCACCCGGTCGTGCAGCAGCGAGTAGTAGCGGCGGGCCGGCTCGGTCCACGGTCCGTGGAGGGTGTGCACCACCGGCGGTCGTCCCTCCAGCACGGCGGCGAGCGCCGGCCCCACGATCCCGGAGTGGTCGTGGACGACGTCGAAGCCGTCCGCACGGAGGTACGTGGAGAGCGCGTGGGAGGCCTCGAACCACACGTTGCCCAGCAACGCCGGGTCGGGTGGCTCCTCGAACGGCGAGACGATCTCGGCCGCGCTGGTCGACCCGCCGCTCGCGAACAGGGTCACGTCCTCGCCCCGATCGGCCAGCCCGTCGGCGACCAGGGAGCAGACGAGCTCGATTCCGCCGTAGCCGCGGGGCGGGACGGTGTACCAGACGGGTGCCACCACCGCGATGCGCATCGCTCCTCCTCGTGCTCGTCCCGCCCGTCGCGTCCGGCTCGCTCGCAGACGGTAGCGTGCAGGTGTGGCCGACCCGTGGGGATCGAGTGCCAGCGCCTCCCTGGGCGGGCGCACCGGCGGCACGGTGACGCTCGTCGAGGGCTCGGCGTTCTGCATCTCGGGACGCTCGGGCACCGTGCACCCCAACTTCCCCGAGGGGCTGTTCTTCCGCGACACCCGCTTCCTCTCCCGCTTCGAGCTGCGCGTCAACGGCGCCGAGCCGGAGCCGCTCAGCGCCACCAACCTCGACCCGTTCTCGGCGGCGTTCGTGGCCCGCGACCAGCCCGCCCCCGGCGCCGCCGACTCCCACCTCGTGGTGTTCCGGCACCGCTACGTCGGGCGTGGGATGCGCGAGGACCTCGTCGTGCGGAACTTCGGCTCGGAGCCCGCGTTCTGCACCATCGAGCTGCTCGTCGAGTGCGACTTCGCCGACATCTTCGAGGTGAAGGAGATGCGGGTGGCCAAGCCCGGCGACCTCGTCGTCGAGGCCGAGCACGGCCGCGTCTCCTTCGCCTACCGCCACGGCGAGTTCACGCGGGGCATGCACCTCGACTTCTCCGAGCCGCCCCACTTCGACGGCTCCGTGGCCTCCTACGAGGTGGTCGTCCCCGCCCGGGGCGCGTGGAGCACCTGCCTCCAGCTCAGCCCGGTGATCGACGGCGAGGAGGTCGAGCCCCGCTACCGCTGCGGCCAGCCGGTCCACCGCGCCACCCCGGTGGAGCGCCTGGAGCGGTGGCGGCGGGACCTGCCGCACATCGCCGTGGGCCACGACACGTTCCAGGCGCTCGTCGACCGCTCCACCGAGGACCTCGCCTCGCTGCGCCTCTTCGACCCCGAGCACCCCGATCGGGTCGTGGTCGCCGCGGGCGCTCCCTGGTTCATGACGCTCTTCGGCCGCGACTCGCTGGTCACCTCGTGGATGTCGATGATGGTCGACCCCGACCTGGCGCTCGGCACCCTCCAGACGCTCGCCCGCTTCCAGGGCCGGGAGGTCGACCCGATCACCGAGGAGGAGCCGGGCCGGATCCTCCACGAGATGCGCCTCGGGGAGTCGGCCGAGCTCTCCCTCGGGGGCGGTCGCGTGTACTACGGCGCGGTCGACGCCACGCCGCTGTTCGTGATGCTCCTCGGCGAGCTCCAGCGGTGGGGCTACAAGCAGTCGGAGGTCGACGCCCTGCTCCCCGCGGCCGACCGAGCGCTCGAGTGGATCGACCGCTACGGCGACCGCGACGGGGACGGCTACGTCGAGTACGAGCGGACCTCGGAGCGCGGTCTGCGCAACCAGGGGTGGAAGGACTCGTGGGACGGCGTGAGCTTCGCGAGCGGCGAGATCGCGGAGCCCCCGGTGGCGCTGTGCGAGGTCCAGGCCTACGTCTACGCCGCGCTCGTGGCGCGCTCGCACTTCGCGACCGAGCACGGGGACCTCGACCGCGCCGAGGAGCTGAAGAAGCGGGCGGCCGGCCTGAAGGAGGCGTTCAACCGCGACTTCTGGCTCGACGAGCAGGGATGGTTCGCGGTGGGCCTCGACCGGGACAAGCGCCGGATCGACTCGCTCACCTCGAACATGGGCCACTGCCTGTGGACGGGCATCGTCGACCGGGACAAGGCCCGGCTCGTGGCGGACCGGCTGCTCTCCGAGGAGATGTTCGGCGGTTGGGGTGTCCGCACCCTGGGGCGCTCGATGGCCCGCTACAACCCGATCAGCTACCACAACGGGAGCGTGTGGCCGCACGACAACGCGATCGTCGCCGCCGGGTTGATGCGCTACGGGTTCGTCGAGGAGTCCCACCGGGTGATGGAGGCGCTCACCGCGGCGGCCCCCGCCTTCGACGACCGCCTCCCGGAGCTGTTCTCCGGGTTCTCCAGCGACGAGCTCCCCTTCCCGGTGGGATACCCGACCTCGTGCTCGCCCCAGGCGTGGGCAGCGGCAGCGCCGCTGTTGATGCTGCGCACGATCCTGCGCCTCGAGCCCGACATCCGCAACGGCGAGGTCCGCATCGCTCCTGCCGTGCCGCAGTGGATGGGCAGGATGCACCTCGAGGACGTCCCGTTCATGGGCGGCTCGCTCTCGATCGAGGTCGAGGGTGAGCACCTGCACGTGGTCGACATCCCCGACGGGCTGACCGTCGTGCACACGCCGCGGCGCCCGACCTTCTGACCGCCGGCGTGCCGTGACCCGACTCCGTGCCCTCCTCTTCGACTTCGACGGCCTCGTGCTCGACACCGAGACCGCGATCCTCGAGGCGTGGGCGGTCGAGTACGAGCGCCACGGGGTGGCGTTCCCGGCCGAGCACTTCGTCCGCGCCAACGTCGGCACGATCCGCGGCCAGGCCGGCTACCTCGACGAGTACGAAGAGCTGGAGCGTCTGACCGGGCGGCCGGTGGACCGCGACGAGATCGCGCGCCGCAGAGCCGCCCTCCACGAGGAGCTGCTCGCAGCGCGTCCCCCGAACCCCGGGGTGGAGGAGTGGCTCGACGCGGCCTCCGAGGCCGGTCTGCGCCTGGCGGTGGCGTCGTCGTCCCCACGCCACTGGGTGGAGGGGCACCTGGAGCGGCTGGGGCTCGCGGCGCGCTTCGAGCAGGTCTCGACGCGCACCGACGTCGACGAGCGGGCCAAGCCCGACCCCGCCGTCTACCTGCACGCCATGTCGGGGGTGGGGGTGGGCGCCGAGGAAGCGGTGGCGCTCGAGGACTCGCCCGCCGGGGTCGCCTCGGCGAAGGCCGCTGGCGTGTTCACGGTGGCGGTGCCGAGCGAGGTGACCGCTCCTCTCGACTTCGGGGACGCCGACCTGGTGGTGGACTCCCTGGTGGAGCTCACGCTCGACGATCTCCGGGCGCGACTCCACGCGACGCTTCCCCGCTGACGCGTTCGGTCTTCGCCTCCGCGCCCGGCATCCGCTGACGCGGCCTTGACGCGCCCGCTCCCGCGCCCGCTCCGCCGTGGTGACCGAGGGCTACCAGCCGCGCTCGACCCACTCGTCGAGGTGCGGGCGCTCCGTGCCGATCGTGGTGTCGAGGCCGTGGCCCGGCAGCACCAGGGTCTCGCCGGGGAGGCGGAACAGCTTCTCGTCGATCGACTCGATGATGGTGTCGAAGTCGCCGCCCTCGAAGGTGGTGTTGCCCGGGCCGCCGGGGAACAGCGTGTCGCCCGAGAGCAGCACCGGCTCGCCCTCGATCAGGAAGCACACCGACCCGGGTGTGTGGCCGGGCGTGTGGATCGCGTCCAGGCGCAGCTCGCCGACCTCCTCCACCGACTCGTCGTGGATGAGCAGGTCGTAGGAGGGCAGCATCTCGGCGTCCTCGGGGCCGACGGCGACGTCGATCCCCGCGTCCCGCATCGGCTCGACCGCCTGGATGTGGTCGAAGTGGCCGTGGGTGGTGAGCACCTTGCGGACGTTCGTCGCGTCGGCCACCTCGAGGAGCAGGTCGTGCTCGTTGGCGGCGTCGACGAGGACCGCGTCGCCGGTGCTCCTGCACCGGACCACGTAGACGTTGTTCTCGAACGGCCCCACCACGTACTTGTCGATCCGCACCCGGCTCGACTCGTAGTGCGGTGGCCGGTTGGTCGTGGAACCCACGACTGGCAGGGTAGGAGCACGCCCTCCGCTCTGGAAACCCGCTCTGGAAACTTGACCGGTCGGTCTAGTAGCGTGCGTCGACGTCCCGGGCCACCATGTGCCTCGGGAGTCACCGCCCGGAAGGCCCCGCACCACCCCCATGGATTTCGAGTTCACTCCCGAGGAAGAGGCGTTCCGCGACGAGGTCCGCGCCTGGCTCGACGAGCACCTGACCGACGAGCTCAGGGCGGTCGGTCCCGCAGCGGGGCCGGCCGACGACCGCAACTGGGACGTCCGCGTCGAGTGGGAGCGGCGCCTCGCCGAGGGCGGGTGGATCGGTCTGGGATGGCCCGAGGAGGTCGGCGGGCGCGGCGCGTCGGTGATGGAGGAGGTCATCTTCCACGAGGAGCACGCCCGCGCCGGCGCGCCCGGCCGCATCTCGTTCTTCGGCGAGCAGCTCTTCGGTCCCACCTGCATCGCCTACGGGACCGAGGAGCAGAAGCAGCGCTTCCTGCCTCCGATCCTCGAGGCGCGTGAGCTCTGGTGCCAGGGCTACTCGGAGCCCGACGCCGGCTCCGACCTCGCCAACGTCTCCACCCGCGCGGAGCTCGACGGCGACGAGTGGGTGATCGACGGCCAGAAGATCTGGACGACCTTCGCGCACAAGGCCGACTGGTGCTTCGTCGTCTGCCGCACCGACCCCGACGCCCCCAAGCACCGCGGCCTCTCCTACCTCCTGTGCCCCATGGACCAGGAGGGCGTCGAGGTGCGGGGCATCCGGCAGATCGCCGGGTCGGCCGAGTTCAACGAGGTCTTCTTCGACGGTGCCCGCACCCACCGCGACCACGTGATCGGCGAGGTGGACGAGGGCTGGAAGGTGGCGATGGCCACCCTCGGCTTCGAGCGGGGCACGGCGTTCCTCGGCCAGCAGCTCGCCTTCGCGGAGGAGCTGAGCAGCCTCCTCGACGAGGCGCGCGAGCGCGGCTCGGCCGACGATCCCGTGATGCGCCAGCGCCTCGCCGGCGCCTTCGTTGGCCTGCGGATCATGCGCTTCAACGGCTACCGGATGCTCACCCGCCTCGCGCACGACGGTTCCCTCGGCCCCGAGGCCTCGATCGCGAAGCTCTTCTGGAGCACCTGGCACCGCGACCTCGGTGAGCTCGAGATGGACGTCCTCGGCTCGGACGGGGCCGTCGTCGGCGACGGCTACGAGCCCGACGCCTTCCAGCGCAGCTTCCTCAACAGCAGGGCCGAGACGATCTACGCCGGGTCGAGCGAGATCCAGCGCAACGTGATCGGCGAGCGGGTCCTCGGGCTGCCCCGGGAGCCCAAAGTCGGCTAACAAGGGAACCATCAGACGAGCAGGAGCACGATCCAGTGAACTTCGCCTTCTCCGAAGAGCAGGAAGCCCTCAGGGAGACCGTCGCCAACTTCCTCGAGGACAAGTCGTCGTCCTCCGAGGTGCGACGCCTCATGGAGACCGAGGAGGGGTACGACCCCGAGGTCTGGAGGCAGATGGGCCAGCAGATGGGGCTCCAGGGCCTCCACATCCCCGAGGAGTACGGAGGCCAGGGCTTCACCTTCGTGGAGCTCGGGATCGTCCTCGAGGAGATGGGTCGCCGGTTGCTGTGCGCCCCGTACTTCGCGACGGTCTGTCTGGCGGCCAACGCCATCCTCAACGCCGGTGACGACTCCCAGAAGAAGGAGCTGCTGCCCGCCATCGCCGGTGGCGAGCAGATCGCCACCGTCGCGTTCACCGAGCCGTCCGGCCGGTGGGACGCGGACGGCATCGAGACGACCTACGAGGCCTCCGGCGACGGCTACCGGCTCTCGGGCGAGAAGATGTTCGTGATCGACGGCCACAACGCCGACCTGATCGTGGTCGTGGCCAGGGAGAGCGGGTCGTCGGGCACCGAGGGCCTGTCGTTCTTCACCGTCGCCGGCGACGCCGAGGGCCTCACCCGCACGGCGCTCGAGACGATGGATCAGACCCGCAAGCAGGCGAAGCTCGAGCTCTCCGGCGTACCCGCACAGCTCCTCGGAGAGGCCGGAGGGGGATGGGAGCCGCTGTCGAAGACGCTCGACCAGGTGGCGGTGTGCCTGTCCTCGGAGATGGTGGGCGGCGCCCAGGAGACCCTCGACATGTCGGTCGCCTACGCCAAGGAGCGCGTGCAGTTCGGCCGGCCGATCGGGTCGTTCCAGGCGATCAAGCACAAGTGCGCCGACATGCTCCTCGAGGTGGAGTCGGCCAAGTCGGCCGCCTACTACGCGGCGTGGGCGGCAGCGGAGGACAACGAGGAGCTGCCGACCGTGGCGCCGCTCGCCAAGGCCTACTGCTCCGACGCGTACTTCCACTGCGCCGCCGAGAACATCCAGATCCACGGCGGGATCGGGTTCACCTGGGAGCACGACGCCCACCTGTACTTCAAGCGCGCCAAGTCGTCGGAGACCTACCTCGGCGACGCCACCTACCACCGCGAGCTGCTCGCCCAGCGGATCGGCATCTGAGCCAGTTCGTCTCCCCACCCCGTTCTTTCCTTCTCTCTGACGCCCATCGGGCAGCGAGGAGGGAACGTTCGGCGAGGGCGGCGAGGGCGGCGAGGGCGGCGCGTGTGGTGAGCGCGGTGCCGGTACGCTCCGCGCCGTGATCCGGATCGTGTCGATCCAGCCCGTCGCGGAGGCCGGTGGGTCGGACCGTGCGCTGCTGCGCATGATCCGGACGCTGCCGAGCGAGCGCTTCGAGGTGCACGTGGTCGCCCCGGCTCCCCACCCGCTGGAGGACGACCTCCGCGCGGCGGGGGCGAGGGTCCACGTGGTGCCGATGCGCCGCATCACCGGCTCGGGACGCACGTCGCGCTGGCTCGCCTACGCCGCGGGCTGGCCGTTCGCCGTGGCCCGCCTCGCCCGGCTCGTCCGCCGCCTCGACGCGGACGTCGTCCACTCCAACTCGATCCACTCGTGGTACGGGTGGGCGGCCGCGGCGCTCACCCGGCGCCCCCACGTGTGGCACGCGCGCGAGATCGTCGTGCAGTCGCGCGCCGCCCTGGCGCTGGAGCGGTTCCTCGCCCGCCGCTTCGCCACCCGGCTCGTCGCCATCTCCGAGGCGGTCGCCGCGCAGTTCGACCCCGCCAACGTCGTCGTGCGCTACGACGCCGCCGACCCGGACGAGTTCGGTCCCGAGCGCGCCGGACGGTTCCGCCGGCACCTCGGGATCCCCGACGACGTCCCCCTCGTGAGCGTGGTCGGCCGCATCGACACCTGGAAGGGCGTCGACGTCGTGCTCGACGCGTTCCCCGACGTCGCCGCGCGGTGCCCGGGCGCCCGGCTCGTGGTGGCCGGTCCGGTCGTCGCCGGCAAGGAGGACTACGCCGCGGAGCTGGCGGTCCGTGCGGCGGCGACGCCCGGGGTCGTCTGGTGCGGCGCGACGACCGAGGTCGCCGATCTGCTCGCCGACAGCGACGCGGTCGCTGTGGCATCCACGGAACCGGAGCCGTACGGGCTCGTGGCGGTGGAGGCGCTCATGAGCGGCGCGCCGGTCGTCGCGACCGACGCCGGGGGTCTTCCCGAGGTGGCGGCGCGGGCGACCGCCGGAGCGGTGCGCCTCGTCCCGCCCGGCGACGCCGAGCGGCTGGCCGCAGCCCTCGCCGGAGCGCTCGAGGGAGCGTCCCGCGACGCGTCGGCTCGGGCGCGTCGGCCCCGCCTCCTCGATCCGTCCGGCGACGGCGCCGCCGGGGAGGTGGCGTCGGTCTTCGAGGAGGCCGTGGCGGCCGACCGACGGTAGAGGAGGCCGTGGCGGCTGGCCGACGGTAGAGGAGGCCGTGGTGGCTGGCCGCCGCTCGAGGAGGCCGTGGTGGCCGACCGACGGTGGAGGGACCGGACGGCGGGCGTCCGGTGGGCACCCGCGAAGGGGTGCGTGCGCCGGCGTTACGCTGCCCGTCATGGTGTTCGTGGTCGTCGTCGGTGCCGTCGTCGTGGCCCTCGTGCTCTTCGTCGCCGCGGTGGCGGTGTTGCGCGAGAGCGCTCGCATGGAGCGCGACCCGCCGACCCGGCCGTTCGACTACGAGGCGGCGGTCGACTGGGTCGTGCACCACATCCCCGACGAGGTGGCCGGCACCCTCACCCTCGACGACGTCCACCGGATCATCGAGCTCCAGCTCGACTACTTCCGCCGCAAGGGCGTGTCGCGCAACGGGCAGGATTCGGCGCCGAAGGGGTCGGTCATCGTGGGCGGCTCCGAGACCGTCCAGTTCATCGTGGAGCGCGCGGCGAGGGCGGGCGTCACCTACTCGCCGGAGCAGGTCCACGCCGTGATCGACACCCAGCTCGGCTACCTCCGATCGATCGGTGCCATCGGCGAGCGCGCGGACGAGGACCCCGGTGCGGGCGAGGAGCCGGGGTGAGCCGGGGGGGGGCTTGACGCGTCTGCTATGAATGCTCGTACCAGAGAAAGGAGGTGGTCCAGACGTGAATGACTTGCGATTTGGGACCCTGGAGGTGCGCGGCCGCTAGGCCGACGGCTGGACCACCTGGGGCGTGAGCCCCGGTGCGGTGGCCTGCGGAGTCCAACCGCCGCACTGTCGTCGCCGACGCAGGAGCTGGTCCCACCTGCACGAGTTGCCGGCGCCGATCTTCCAGTCGGAATCCGATCGACACGAGGGCCCTTCGGGGCCCTCGTGTCGCGTGTGGCCCCCTCCTGCCGCGCGTGTGGCCGGGCACCGGCGCTGCGGGCCGTCCCTGCGGTCGGTCCCCGCTTCCCTCGCTGGGGTGGGCCGTTGGCGGGTGGCCCGCTGGGTGGCGGTAGATTGCCGGTCATGGCACGACCAACACGGTTCGCAGACCACCGCTACCTCGGTGACAAGCGCTACCAGCGCGTCCACGACCTCGACCAGGCGGTCGAGGCGTGCGGGATCGACGAGCTCATGGAGTCGGAGCGCTTCGCCGCGTTCGGGCCCGACACGCTGCCCGAGGCCCGCAACCGCGGCTACCGCGCCTGCCGCCACTGCATCGGACGCCGGAGCGGCAGTGACGGTCGTGACGAGGAGACCGCCGTCGGGGCTTGAATGTGTGAGTGTGGTGCAGTCAATACGACTGCACCACACTCACACATTCAGCAGGGGCTCGTGGTGGTCAGCCGGTGGGTTCGATGACGTGTGGCTCGTCCAGGACGCCGGGCAGGTCGGCCTCCACGCCCTTCAGGCGGGCTTTGAACGCCTCGTCGGAGAGGACCGGCGTGCTGGGCACGGACGTCGGGTCCTCGGGGAGCTCGTCGAGGCCGACCCACGAGGTGCAGCCCCCGTACTCCTCCCGGTAGGGGATCGTGATCGGCTCGTGGAGGCGGTGGACCCGCAACGCCAGCACCCACAGCGGGTCCCGCTTCTTCCACTTGAGCCGGGACGCCGCGTAGTCGAGCGTCCAGATGAACTTCGAGTCGAGGGTCTCGAGCTCCGCGGGGCCGGTGAGCTTCGCGACGCCGACCACGTCGGCCCAGCTGGGGACCTCGATGACGTCCTCGCCGGGGGCCCGGGCGAGGAGTTGGTCGAGGGCGGTCTGGTAGGCGGGCTTGAGGAGGTCGCGACGCTGGTGCAGGTACGTCGGGTACAGCCACAGACGGGTGGCGTGGAGGCCGAAGTGCCGGCCCTCCTCGTGGATCCCGCCCTTGCGGACGTCGACCACCTGCTCACCCTCGATCAGCGCCTTGACGATGACGGCCCATTCCTTGAACGCGGGAGCGCGAGTCGATGACATGTCGGTCAGGATAGTCACGGGGCCGATCGCGGCCCGACGGAGGACGGACGACCGGAGGTGAGTGTGCCCGAGCAGGATCTCGTGATCGACGCGGGCGACGTCAGGCTGGCGGGCCACCTGGCGCGCCCGGCGGGCGTGGGGCGCGTGCCCGGCCTGGTGCTCTGCCACGGGTTCCCACACGGGCCGGGTGGTGCGGCCACCGCCGGAGGCACCTACCCGATGCTCGCCGACCAGCTCGCCCACGAGACGGGGTGGGCGGTGCTCACGTTCAACTTCCGCGGCACGGGACGCTCCTCGGGCTTCTTCTCGGTCGGCGGGTGGCTCGCCGACCTCGACGCCGCGGTCGGCCACCTCGACGAGCGTTCCGATGTCACCGGCGTGTGGCTGGCGGGCTCGGGTACGGGGGGCACGATGTGCGTGGGCCACGGGGCCGGCGATCCCCGCGTCCTCGGGGTCGCGACGATGGCGGCGCCCGCCACCCTCCGTCACTGGGTCGACAACGCTCCCCGGTTCCTCGAGCACGCGCGCCGGCTCGGAGTGATCCGGGAGGGGGCCTCGCCGCCCGACGTGGCCGCGTGGGCGCGTGAGATCGCCGACTTCGACCCGATCGCCGCGGCGCGCGAGATCCCACCCCGCTCGTTCCTGGTGCTCCACGGCGCCGAGGACGCCGTGGTTCCCCCCTCCGCGTCCACCGCGTTCGCCGAGGCCGCCGGTCCCGAGACCGAGCACCGGATCCTCGCCGGCGGCGGTCACCGGCTCCGTCACGACCCCCGGGTGGTGGCGCTGCTGGCCGGGTGGATGTCACGCCAGGAGAGCCGGGAGGGCCGGGAGGGCCACGCGAGCGAGAGCCGGGAGAGCCGGGAGAGCCGGGCGAGCCGGGAGGGCTGACGCCTCCCTCTGGGCCGTGGAGGTCCTCTGGGTCGTGGAGGTCGCTGTGCCTCACCCGTCGAGGGGACGGGTGTCGACGAGCGATCGCAGCTCCGCGGCCACCGCCGCGGGATCCCGCGCCTCGGTCAGCGCCCGGACCACCACGAAGCGGCGAGCCCCCGCCGCGGCGATGCGGGGCAGGGTCTCGGGGGAGACCCCGCCAGTGACGAAGAACGGATGCCGCGCCTCGCGAGCCGCCAGCGACACGTACTCGAGGCCCGTCCCCGGACGCCCGGCCTTCGTCGGGGTCGGCTCCACCGGTCCGGCGCTCACGTAGTCGACGGGCTCGGTCGCCGAGGCCTCCAGCTCCTCGGGCGCGTGCGTGGAGAGCCCCACGATCACCTCGCCGCCCAGGATCTGCCGGCACAGCGACGGCGGCGCGTCGTCCTGGCCCACGTGGACGCCGTCGGCACCGCAGGCGAGGGCCAGATCGGGACGGTCGTTGAGGACGAACAGCGCCCCGTGGCGGTGGGCGGCGTCGCGCGCCACGCCGGCGCGCTCGAGCAGCGGTCGGGCCTCGAGATCCTTCTCGCGGAGCTGCACCAGGTCGACGCCCGCCGCGCAGACCGAGTCGACGAAGGAGCCGAGATCCGGGCGATCGGGGACGCACAGGTACAGGCGCGCCAGCGCCAGGGCCGCGCGGCGGGTCTCACCGTCGGGGAATCGGGACATCGCTGCGGACGATAGGCGGTGGGCGGGTCCCTGGTACCGTTCGCCGCCATGAAGGCCCTCGTCCTCGCGGGAGGCGCCGGCACCCGCCTGCGGCCGATCACGCACACCAGCGCGAAGCAGCTCGTCCCCCTCGCCAACAAGCCGATCCTGTTCTACGGGCTCGAGGCGATCGCCGAAGCCGGGATCACCGAGGTCGGCATCGTCGTCGGCGACACCCAGGCCGAGATCGAGGAGGCGGTGGGCGACGGCTCGCGGTTCGGGCTCGAGGTCACCTACCTGCGGCAGGACGCCCCCCGCGGCCTCGCCCACGCCGTGCTCGTCGCCCGCGACTTCCTGGGCGACGAGCCGTTCGTCATGTACCTCGGCGACAACCTGATCATGGGCGGGATCGAGGAGTTCGTCGAGCAGTTCGAGCGGGAGCGCCCCGACGCCCTCGTGTTGCTCACCAAGGTCGAGGACGCCCGCCAGTTCGGCGTGGCGGAGCTCGACCCGGAGGGGAACCTCGTGGCCCTCGTGGAGAAGCCCGAGGAGCCGCCCTCCGACCTGGCGCTCGTGGGTCTCTACCTGTTCGACCCCGCGATCCACGAGGCGGTCCGCTCCATCGAGCCGTCGTGGCGCGGCGAGCTGGAGATCACCGACGCCATCCAGTGGGTGGTGGAGGACGGCGGGACGGTGCGCCCCCACGTCCTCACCAGGCCGTGGATCGACACCGGGAAGCGCCAGGACCTCCTCGAGGCCAACCGGATCGTCTTGGAGGCGATCGCCGCCGATGTGCGGGGCGTGGTCGACGGCGAGTCGCGGGTCACCGGCAACGTCGTGGTCGGCGAGGGTGCCGAGGTGAGCCGCAGCGTCGTCCGGGGGCCCGTGGCGATCGGGCCGGGCGCCCGGGTGGTCGACTCGTACGTGGGCCCGTACTCGTCGATCGGTCCCGACTGCCGGATCGTCGACGCGGAGATCGAGCACTCGGTGGTGCTCGACGGCGCCCGGATCGACGGGGTGGGCCGGGTGGACGAGAGCCTCATCGGCCGGGCCGCGGTGGTGCGTCGCGCCGGCGGGGGTCCCCGCGCCTACCGGTTCCTGCTGAGCGACGACTCGGAGGTCGACATCCCCTGAAGCCACCCGTCGGGTCGCCCTGTCCCCAACTTGGCTTCTTTGCTGTCGTCATACGACAGCAAAGAAGCCAAGTTCGCAGATCAGGAGCGGATCAGGAGCGGGCCGCGACGCGGCGGCGCTGATCCTCGAGGACGTCGGCCAGCGTCTGCTCGAAGGGGATCGCTGGCGTCCAGCCGGTCGCCTGGCGCAGCGCTGCGTTGTCGCCGACCAGCCGGGGCACCTCCACCGGCCGGACGAGCTCGGGGTCGACGGCGGGTTCGACGCCCGAGCCGGCGAGCTCGGTGAGCGCCCCGACGACCGCGGCGACGCTGCGGCCCGTCCCCGAGCACACGTTGTAGACGCCGCCGGGTTCCCCGTGCTCGACGAGCATGCGATACGCCCGCACGACGTCGCGGACGTCGAGGAAGTCACGGACCGGCTCCAGGTTGCCGATCGCGAGCCGCGTCTCGCCGGCGCGCTCGGCGAGCGCGATTCGCTCGGCGACCGAGGGGACGAGGAAGCGGGCCGGCTGGCCGGGCCCGGTGTGGTTGAACGCACGCGCCCGGATCGTCGCCAGGCCGTCGCCGAGGTGCGCCTGGAGGGCCAGGTAGTCGGCGGCGACCTTGCTGGCTCCGTACGGGGTCAGGGGACGCAGCGGGGCGTCCTCGGCCAGGGGCAGGCCGTCCGCTCCCGCGGCGCCGTACGCGTCGGCGCTGGCGACGACGAGCACCCGCCGCACCGACGCCTCGACGCAGCCCCGGAGCACGTTGAGCGTCCCCTCGGCGTTGACGCGGAACGACCGGCTCGGCGCGTCCCACGAGGCGCCGACGTGGCTCAGCGCCGCCAGGTGGTAGACGGCCTCGGGTGCCTCGGCGACGATCCGGTCCCGGGCCGCGGCGGGGTCGGTGACGTCGAGCTCGTCGCCCCCCGCCGCGACGACCTCGTCGCCCGAGTCCCGGAGGTGCGCGACGAGGTGCGGTCCGACGAAGCCGGTGGCCCCGGTGACGAACGACCTCACGCGGCGACCCGCTCGGTGGCGTGACGGTACGCGTCGATGTGGGCGCGGGCGCACAGGCCCCAGGAGTAGCGGCCGGCGACTCGGGGCCCGGCGGCCCGGAGTCGCTCCGTGAGGCGGGGGTCGTCGAGCACCCTCCCGATGGCGGAAGCGAGCTCCTCGTCGTGGCCGGGCCGGGCGAACACCGCGGCACCGGCGGCGAGCTCCTCCATGGGGGTGCCCGCCGAGGCGACCAGTGGCGCGCCGCAGGCGAGCGCCTCGAGCGCCGGGAGCCCGAACCCCTCCGCGTGGGAGGGGGCGACCACCGCTTCGGCCCGCCGGTAGAGGGCGGCGACGACGGCGGAGTCGACGAAGCCGAGGGTGCGGACGCGCTCCCCCGCGCCGTGGTCGCGCACGACCCGCTCGACGTCGTCCGAGTGCCAGCCGGGTCGTCCGGCGAGGACGAGCTGGAGGTCCGGGTGAGCGGGCATCAGACGGGCGAACGCGGCGACCAGGCCGGTGACGTTCTTCCTCGGCTCGATGGCGCCCACGTGCGCGAGGAAGGGGGAGCGCACACCGACCTCCTCGAGGGCGTGACGGTCGGCTTCGAGGCCCCGCTCGTCGTCGATCGGACGGAACCGCGAGCGGTCGACGCCGTGCGGGGCGACGAGCACCGGTCCGCGGGGATCGAGCAGCTCCCGGACTCGCTCCGCTGTCGACCGGCTGACCGCCACGACGACGTCCGCCGCGGTCACCGACGACCGGATCGTGTCCTGCTCGCGGGTCGAGACGGAGCGTGCGTAGTACTCGGGATGGTCGAAGGGCGTCATGTCGTGGACGGTGACGACCGAGCGCGTCGGGAGCCGTGCCGGCAGCCGGTGCTGGGGTCCGTGCCACAGCTCCACGCCGAGCCGCCGGGCCGTCCGGGCGGCACCCACCTGCCACCACCCCTGGCGCAGGATCCGGTTGGCGGGCACCCGGTCGTGGACGCGCGAGCGCGGCGCCAGGGCCCGCCAGCGGGCGCGGTCGCCGCTGCGGGCGAGGAGCTCGAGCCGGATCTCGGCTCCGGCGTCGAGCGCGCGCACCAGGTTGACGACGTAGACGCCGGTGCCGTCGGGTTCGTCGGGGACGTCGCTGACGTCGAGGAGCACGCGCACGCCAGGAGTCTACGGACCGCCGGTCCCGGGCGGTCCGGATCCGGTGACGCTCCGGTAGACGTCGCGGTGGATCTCGCCGGAGGAGCGCCAGGTAAAGGTCCCAGCGCGCTCGCGACCCGCCACGGCGAGTCGGGTCCGTTCGTCGTCGTCGCCGGCGAGCTCGGCGAGCACGCCGGCGAGCGAGTCGGGATCGCGGGGTGCGACGAGGCGGCCGGCGTCGCCGACCACCTCGGGGAGGCTCGTCGCCCGCGTCGTCACGACCGGGCAGCCGCGGACCATCGCCTCGAGCACCGGCAGCCCGAACCCCTCGTAGTGGGAGGGGTAGGCGAGGGCGAGCGCCGAGCGGTACAGGGCGTCGAGGTCGGCTTCGCTGACCGCTCCGAGCCGGACCACGCCCGCGAGGTCCAGGTCGGGCAGCTTCCCCCAGCCGCGGGGCCCGGCCAGGGCGAGCGTCAGGTCGGGGACGGCGAGCCGCAGGTGCCGCCACGCGGCGACGAGCGTGTCGATGCCCTTGCGGGGCTCGAGCGTGCCGACGAAGAGCACGAACCGTCCCTCGAGGCCGAGCCGCCGGACGCGTTCCGCGGTCTCGTCCGGCTCCGGTGCCGCCACCGAGCGAATGCCGTGGGGCGCGACGAAGACGCGCTCCGCCTCGAACCCCTCCTGGTGCAGCTCGTCGGCGGCGAAGCGCGACGGGGCGATCACCGCGGCGGCGTCGCGGCGCGCCAGCGCGAGGCCCCGCTCGTGGAAGCGGATGCCCCGCACCGTGAAGTACTGGGGATGGCGGAGGAAGGCGAGGTCGTGGACGGTCACGACGAGGGGGCGGTCGCCGGGCGGGGGGACGGCGAGGCTGGTGGCGTGGACGACGTCGCCGGGCACGCGCAAGCCGGGTCGTCGGAGGTGGTGCCAGAGGTCGTAGCGGATCCGGCCCCGCGGGAAGCCCAGGTCGACGTAGTCGCCGTCGACGGTCCCGGGGCGGGGGCCGGCGCCGAACACGGTGACCGGCACGCCGAGATCGGACAGCGCCGGGAGCAGCTCGGCGACGTAGCGTCCGATGCCGCCGGGCACGCGCTGGAGGAGCTGACCGGCGTGCAGGGCCACCGCCGGGTCGGTCGTCGCCGGCCCGGCGCCGGAGCCGCGCTCAGCCTCGTGCGGCCTGCTCATAGAGTTCGATCATGGCGCGTGCGGTGGCCGCCCACGTGTACCTCGCGGCTCGGGCCCGCCCCGCGTCGACCAGCGACCGCCGCCGGTCCTCGTCCTCGAGGACCCGTCGCGTGCCCTCCGCCAGCGCTTCGGGCGAGCCGTCGACGACGAGGGCACCGTCGCCGGCCATCTCGCCGACGGCCCCGCCGCCGTCGGTCGTCACCACCGGCGTGCCCGTGCTCATCGCCTCGAGCACCGGCAGCCCGAACCCCTCGTAGCGGGACGCCGAGACGAGCGCCGCCGCGTCCGCCAGCAGGCGCGAGCGGAGCCGGGCGTCGACGTGGCCGAGCACGTGGACCCGCTCCGCGGCGCCGGGATCGAGGGCGGCGACCGCGGCGTCGACGGCGGGCCGCGCGGCGCCTTCGGCGCCGGCGAGCACGAGTCGGAGGCCCGGGTGGTGGGAGGCCAGGAGGCCGAAGGCGGACACGACCACCTCCGGCCGCTTGCGTGGCTCGAGGGTTCCCAGCGCGAGCACGAAGGGACCGTCGGGGCGCGGGTCCTCGTCGGGCTCGATCCGGCCCGGGCGGGCCGCCTCGCCCGTGGCCGCCTCGCCCTCGTCGACGGTCTCGAGCGTGGGGACGCCGTGGGGGACGGCGCGCACGCGGGGGGTGTCGAAGATCTCGCGCACCTCGGCGGCGACGGTCTCGCTCGGCGTGTGCACCCAGGCGCCCCGGCGGACCGCGGCGGAGACGGCTCGGCGGTAGCCCCGCGACGCGGTCGGTCCGAGCTCGGGGAAGTGCACGAACCCGCAGTCGTGGACGGTCACGACGAGGCCGAGACGGCGGGCGGGCGGGACCACGAAGTTGGTGCCGTGGAGCACCCGGGCGCCGCCCAGGCGCCGGGCGAAGGCGGGGCCGCCCAGGGTGCCCCACAGCCGGACGGCGAGCGAGGCCGGCAGCGGGTGGCGGAGCGTGCCCGGCGGCAGCTCCGGTGCCGTCGGGTCGCCGCGGCGGCTGAGCACGTACGGGACGAGCCGCTCCACGCCCCGCGCGTCGCGCAGCGCCTGGAGGAGCTCGGCGGTGAACCACCCGATCCCGGTGCGGGCTCCGAGCAGCGGGGTCACGTCGAGCGCGACGCTCAGGTGGGGTGCGGCGCCGGCCACGGTCCAGGGCTCCTCCGGGTCGGGATGCGGGTCGTGCCCGCAGGTGGCACGCGGGTCCTTCCCGCAGATCGCACCGCGGTTCTCGCATCGTGGGTCCGGACCGCCCGTACACTACTTTGATCGCCACCTACCGCACGCGGTCGGCCCGCGCGCCGGGGAAGCCGTGTCATCAGCATGAGCCTTCGAGATTCCGCGGGCGCGCCCGCACCCAGCCTCCGCGACGGCGTCGACTCGACGTCGTCCCGACAGCCGTCACCGTCGGTCGGCGCGCGCGTCGTGCGACCCCGGCGCAGCCTGCTCGAGCAGCTCGCCGACATCTGGGCGTCCCGCCAGCTCCTCCGCCGGCTGGTGCGCAAGGAGCTCCAGGTGAAGTACAAGAACAGCGTCCTGGGCTTCTTCTGGTCGCTGCTGAACCCGGCCCTGTACCTGGGCGTCTTCTGGGTCGTCTTCCAGGTGGTGCTCGGCAGCGGCATCCCGCGCTTCGCGATCTTCCTGCTGTCGGGTCTGCTGGCGTGGAACGTGTGGACCACCGGCCTCACCGGCGCCACGGCGTCGATCACCCAGAACGCGCCGCTGGTGGGGAAGGTGTCGTTCCCCCGCGAGGTGCTGCCGCTCTCCGCGGTCGGCGCGGCGGTCGTCCACTTCTTCCTCCAGGCGATCGTCCTGTTGCTCGCGCTCGTCGCGGTCGCCCTGTTCGCCGACCACGCCGTGTCGTTGGCCCACCTGGCTGCGGTGCCCCTGGCGCTGGTGGTCCTGGTGGTGCTGACCGCCGGGTTCGGGTTCCTGGTCGCGGCCGCCAACGTCTACCTGCGCGACACCCAGCACCTCGTCGAGCTCGCGCTGCTGGCCTGGTTCTGGATGACGCCGATCGTCTACCCGCACCGGCTGGTCGCCGACCGCCTCGCCGACCAGTCCTACGCGTGGATCCAGTGGCTGAACCCGATGACCACGATCGTCCTCGTGTTCCAACGCGGCATCTACAACGTGGTCGAGACCGTCGGCGGCCGGGCGTCGATCAAGCCGATCCCGGAGACCGCGGGAGACGTCCTCGGGATCCTGCCGCGGGGGATGGACGTCCTGTGGTACGCGACGCACCTCGGCGCCCTCGCCGCGCTCGCGGTGCTCGCCTTCCTCGGGGGCCTCTGGTTCTTCGGCCGCCTCGAGGGCAACTTCGCCGAGGAGCTGTGATGTGGTGGGATGCCCGGAGCGCGGGGCGGGTGGCCCCGGGAGGTGAGCGCCGGTGACCGCGGCGATCGAGGTGCGGGGCGTCTCCAAGCGCTTCCGCCTCTACCACGACCGGCCCCAGTCGCTGAAGGAGCGGGTGATCCACCTCGGCCGCAGCTCGGCGGAGGACTTCTGGGCGCTCCAGGAGCTCGACCTCACCGTCGAGCGCGGCGAGACCTTCGGGATCCTCGGCCACAACGGCTCGGGGAAGTCGACGCTGCTCAAGCTCGTCGCCGGGATCCTGCGGCCGACGACCGGGACGATCCACACCGAGGGCCGCCTCGCGGCGCTCCTCGAGCTGGGGACCGGCTTCCACCCCGACCTGACCGGCCGCGAGAACGTGTTCCTGAACGCCGCGATCCTCGGCATCCCCGAGGAGGAGATCGCGGGCCGCTTCGACGAGATCGTCGAGTTCTCCGAGCTCGACCAGTTCATCGATCAGCAGGTGAAGCACTACTCGTCGGGGATGGTGGTGCGCCTCGGCTTCGCGGTCGCGATCCACGTCGACCCCGAGGTGCTGCTCGTCGACGAGGTCCTCGCGGTCGGCGACGAGGCCTTCCAGGGCAAGTGCCTGAGCCGGGTCCGGGAGCTCCAGAAGGAAGGCCGCACCATCGTGTTCGTCAGCCACAGCGTCGACACGGTGCGCCAGATCTGCGACCGCGCCGCGGTCCTCGACCACGGGAAGCTGGTGATGACCGGGCCCACCGGCGAGGCGGTGCGCTCGATGCGGGAGACGCTCTTCGCCGTGGGCGCCCACCGCCGCGCCGCGGCCTCCGCCGCCGACGAGGAGGCCGGCGAGTCCGCGGCGTCCGGCGACCGCCTCTGGATCCGGGGCGTCGACCTCGACCATCCCGGCAAGGGGGAGCGCCCGTATCTGGTCTCCGGCGAGCCGCTGACGGTGCACGTCGGGTACCAGGCGGCGGTCCCCGTCGACGACGTCGTCGTCTCCTTCGCCGTCTACGACCGCAAGGACGACCAGCTCTTCGGCACCAGCACGGAGATCCTCGGGACGCGGCTCCCCACCCTGGAGGGGCCCGGCACCATCTCGTTCCACCTCGACGAGGTGCCGCTCCTCGACGGCGAGTACTTCGTCAGCGTGAAGATCACCGACGTCGGCGGGGGCACCGTCTACGACTGGCGGGCGCGGCGCGACCGCTTCGAGGTGATGAACCCGGGCCGGGCGACCGGGCGGATCCACCTCCCCGTGACCGTGGAGCACGAGACCTCGGACGCCGCGGCCGAGCCCACCGCGTTCGAGCAGGAGCGGACGCCGTGACGGCCGCGGGCACCGGGGCCGGCGGGACCGTCGGCGGGGAGGGCAACGTCCCCGCCGACCTGCGCGACGTCGTCGCGGAGATCCGGGAGGAGGCTCGGCGCAAGCGCGAGTCCGGCGAGTACCCGGCAGGGCTCGAGCGGGAGCTCGACGCCCTCTTCGAGGACCTCGTCCCCGAGCGGCTCAACGAGCACGACTTCGACGCGGTGCTCGACCGGGCCCAGCGCGCTTCGCTGATCGACCTCCACGCCCCCGTCGACGACGAGCGGTTCGGCTTCTCGCAGGTCAAGCGGGGCGTGCAGAAGCTGATCCTCTGGTACATGGAGCACGTCGTCCGCCAGCTCTCCACGTTCGCGGCGGCGACCACGCGGGGGGTGCGGCTCCTCGGCGACCGGGTCGAGGCGCTCGAGGCGCGCCTCGAGGCCGTCGAGCAGCGCCTCCCCGAGACCTCCACCGACCTCGACGCCCTCGCCGGGCCGGTGCCGCTCGATCCGCGCTGGAGCGATGCGGTGGTGGCGATCTTCCGCGAGGTGGAGGGGAGGGTGCTCCACGGCGAGGCCGGCGACGGAGCGCTCGTGGACCGCCTGGTGGAGAGCGGCGCGGATGCCTACGGCGTCGACCCGCGGGCCGACGGCGAGCGCGCCGACCTCCGCGCCGATCGGGTGCTCGCCCACCTGCGCCGCGTGGGCGACGGCGAGTTGGGAGGGGCCGTCCTGACCGGATGCGTCGACCGGCTGCCGCCCGCGGCCAAGGTGACGCTGGCCTCGGAGCTGGCCCGCGCCGTCGCGGACGGCGGGACCGTCGCGCTCGTCGGGCTGACCCCCGACGCGTGGGAGCGGCGAGCGTCCCGGCCGGTCGTGGACCTGGCTCCCGGGCGGCCGTTCCATCCCGACACCTGGCGCGTGCTGCTGGACCGCGCCGGCTTCGGTCACCTGGAGGTCCGCCACTCCGACGTCGTGGCCGAGGGCGACTTCATGCTCACCGGCGTCCGCGTGCGGTGACGGCCGCCGCCGTCCACCAGTTCGTCTCCTCGTTCGTGCCGAACGACGCGGTGAGCCGTCACACGATCGAGGTCCGGCGGCTGCTGCGCGAGCTGGGGGTGGACTCCGAGATCTACGTGCAGGAGACCCGCGGCGAGGTGCGACCGCTGGCGCGCTTCTACCGCTCGTACGAGCCGGGCCCGGGCCGGGAGCTGCTGCTGTACCAGGCGGCGACGGGCTCGCCGGTCGCGGAGTTCCTCGTCGAGCGGCCGGAGCGCAAGCTGGTCAACTACCACAACCTCACCCCTCCGGAGTTCTTCGCGGCCTGGGAGCCGCACACGTCGGTGGAGCTGGAGGTGGGGCGACGGCAGATGCGCGACCTCGCCGAGCACACGGAGCTCGCGGTGGGGGTGTCGAGGTTCAACGAGGCGGACCTCGTCGAGCTCGGCTACCGCGACACCGCGGTGGCGCCGGTCCTGTTCGACCCCTCGAGCCTCGAGCGCGAAGCCGATCCCGCCACCCTCGAACGCCTCGAGGACGCCAAGGCGGGCGGCGGGCCCGACGTCCTCTTCGTCGGCCGGCTGGTCCCCAACAAGGCCCAGCACGACCTGGTGAAGGCGTTCGCCGCCCGCCGGCGCCTGCACGGAGCGCCGGGGCGCCTGCACCTCGTCGGCGCCGCGGCGTCGCCGCGCTACCAGCGGGCGTTGCGGGGCCTGGTCGCCGCCCTCGAGCTCGACGACGTGGTCTCGCTGCCCGGGCCGGTGACCGACGCGCAGCTCGCGGCCCACTACCGGGCCGCCGACCTGTTCGTGTGCCTCTCGGAGCACGAGGGCTTCTGCGTGCCCCTGCTCGAGGCGATGCACCACCGGGTGCCGGTGGTGGCCTACGAGGCGGGAGCGGTCCCCGAGACGCTCGGCGGCGGCGGTCTGCTGCTCCCCGAGAAGGATCCCGCCACCGTCGCCGAGGCGATCGAGCGGTGCACGAGCGACGCCGCGCTGCGCGCCGCCCTCGTCGCCGCCGGCACCCGCCGCCTCGGCCAGCTCGACCTCGGAAAGGCCCGGGAGCGGTTCTGCCGGGTGATCGAGCCGGTCCTGGAGGCCGCGTGACGGACGGGGGCACGGACGGGGGCACGGGCGCGGTGGCGACCGGAGGAGCCGGAGGGGCCGGCGGTGCCGGAGGGATGCAGGCGCTGCACCAGATGGTGCCGTCGCTGCGCTCCGGCGACGCGGTCGGCGGCCACACGCTGCGGGTGCGCGACGCGCTCCGCGAGCTGGGCCTCGAATCCGAGATCTTCGTGGAGACCGCGCATCCCGACGTGGCGGAGGAGACCCTCCACGTCGACGACTACGTGGAGCACACCCGCAGCCGGCGTGCGTCCCGGGCCGGGGTCCTGTACCAGCTCGCGGTCGGCTCGTCCACGGCGGAGCTGTTCTTCAGCCTCCCCGAACCGAAGGTGGTCGACTACCACAACATCACGCCACCCCACTTCTTCAGCGGCTGGGACGACGTCGAGGTCATGCGCACCACCGTGGGTCGGCGCCAGATGCAGCGCCTGGCCCGGCGCGTCGACCTGGCCCTCGCCGACTCGGCCTTCAACGTCGCCGACCTCGTGGAGCACGGCTATCGGTGCCCGACGGCGGTCGTGCCGATCCTCCTCGACCTCGAAGCGGCCTTCGACCGGGAGGTCGACGGGCGGGCGCTCGCGAAGCTCGAGCGGGCCAAGCGGCGCGGCGGCGCGGACTGGCTCTTCGTGGGCCGCTTCGCGCCGAACAAGGCCCAGCACGACCTGCTCAAGGCGTTCGCGCTGCACCGCCGCGACGCCGACCCGCGGGCCCGGCTGCACCTGCTGGGCAGCGAGGGGCCGAGACGGTACCTGGCGGCGCTGCGCGACTCCGTCGAGGTGCTGGGCCTCGAGCGAGCGGTGACGATCGAGACCGGAGTCGACCAGGGTCGCCTCGCCGCGCACTACCGGGCCGCCGACGTGTTCGTCTGCCTCTCGGAGCACGAGGGCTTCTGCATCCCGGTGCTCGAGGCGATGCACCACCGCGTGCCGGTGGTGGCGTTCGCCGCGGCGGCGGTGCCCGAGACGGTGGCGGGCGCGGGCCTGTTGCTCCCCGACAAGCGACCGTGGACCGTGGCGGCCGCGGTCGACCGGGCGCTGAGCGACGCGGGGCTGCGCGAGCGCCTCGCCCGGGCCGCGGCCGGGCGCCTCGCCGACTTTTCGCTCGAGCGCAGCCGCGCCCGGCTCGTGGAGGCGCTGACCCCGTTCCTCGAGCGCCACGCGCCGGCCGCGGAGCGCGGCCCGACGCGGAGGGTCCCGTGAAGCTCGCCTTCGTGGTGCCGCGGTGGGCCCCGGAGGTGCGCGGCGGCGCGGAGACGGCCGCTCGGGGGGTGGCCGAGCACCTCGTCGCTCTCGCGGGATGGGACGTGGAGGTGTTCACCACCCGGGCGCTCGACCACTTCACGTGGGCGGACGCGCTCCCCGAGGGTGACGAGCTGGTCAACGGGGTGACCGTGCACCGCTTCTCCTCGCGGGGGGTGCGCTTCGACGAGGATCCCGACTTCGCCGGCCGCGTCATGCACGCCCCCCGCGCGGCGGGCCTGGAGGAGGGGCGTCGGTGGGTCGAGATGCTGGGCCCGAGCTCCCCGGCGATGGTGGACGCCGCCGCCGCGAGCGACGCGGACCTCGTGGTCTTCACCCCCTACCTGTTCGCTCCCACGCTCCAGGGGGTGCCCCGAGTGGGGCGGCGGGCCGTGATGGCGCCGGCGGCCCACGACGAGCCGCTGCTGCGGTTGCGCGCCTACCACGACGCGTTCGGCGCGGCCGGCGGCTTCGTCTACTACACGGCCGAGGAGCGGGCGTTGGTCGAGGAGCGCTTCGGTGTCGCCCACCGGCCCGGCGCCGTCCTCGGCCTCGGCGTCGACCCGCCTCCCGATCCGTTCCCCGGCGCCGAGGCGCTGCCCGAGGAGCTCGCCGACACCCCGTACCTGGTGTGCCTGGGTCGCGTCGAGGAGGGCAAGGGGTCGCGGCTGCTCGCTCGCTGCTTCGAGGTGTACAAGCAGCGCCGGCCCGGCGACCTGCGGCTCGTGCTCACCGGCCCGGCGACCCAGACCGAGCGCTACACCCACCCCGACGTCCTGCTCACCGGCGCCGTCGACGAGACCACGAAGTGGACCCTCCTCCGCCACGCCGAGGCGTTCGTGACGCCCTCCCCGTACGAGTCGTTCTCGATCGTGTTGATGGAGGCCTGGCTGGCGGGGCTCCCGGCGCTGGTCAACGGACGCTGCGCCGTGACCCGCGGCCACGCGGCGCGCTCGGGCGGGGGGTTGTGGTTCGACGACTACCCCACCTTCGAGGCGGCGCTCGATCGCCTCTCCTCCGACCCGAGGCTGCGCTCCCGACTCGGATCGCGCGGCGAGGCCTACGTGCGATCCCACTACGACTGGGCCGCGGTCACCGAGCGCTACCGGCGCTTCCTCGAGGACCTCGCCTCGCGGGTCCACGGCTGAGACCCGTTCCGGGGCGTGCGCCACGATGCCCACATGGGTCGAAACGGGGAGTCATTTCGGACATCGCGGGCAGTTGGGCGCGTGTTGGTTCAAGTGTTGACCGGTTTTGATCGATACGTACACCATGCGAACTCAGCTCTCCACGACGATCTGCGGTCTGATCGTCCTCCTCGTCGCCGCCGCCTCCACACCCGCCCTGGCGGCGAACCCCGACGAGACCACCCCGAGCTCCGGCACCGTCATCGTCGGCTACGTCCCCTCTGCCGAAGCCGCCGGAGCGGTGGCCGAAGCGCACGACGAGGTCGGCGGCGAGATCCGCGGCCAGGTTCCCGAGCTCAGCGTCGACGTGGTCGAGGTCGACGACGTCGACGCCGCGCTGGCCGACTACGCGTCGCGCCCCGGCGTCCGCTACGTCGAGGTCGACGGCACCGCCACCATCGCCTCCACCGACGACCCGCTGTTCGAGCACCAGTGGAACTTCCAGGCCCGTTCCTCCTCCAACAAGGGCACCGCCAACGTCGCGCCGGCCTGGCAGCACGCCTCGGGGGAGGGGATCGTCGTCGCGGTCGTCGACACGGGAGTGAAGAAGGGCGGCGACGACCTCGCTCGCAGCCGGATTCTCTCGGGCCGCGACTTCGTCAACGACGACACGAACCCTGCCGACGACCACGGCCACGGCACCCACATCGCCGGCACCGTGGCGCAGACCACCGGCAACGGGAAGGGCGCCGCCGGTGTCGCGCCCTCCGCCGACATCCTGCCGGTGAAGGTGCTCAACGCCTCCGGCGCGGGCAGCTACTCGGACGTCATCGACGGGATCCTGTGGGCCCGCGACCAGGGCGCGCACGTCATCAACCTCTCCCTGTCGGGGAGCACCCGGTCGCAGGCTCTCTGCGACGCCGTCGCCAACGTCTCGAGCGACGCGCTCGTCGTCGCCGCGGTCGGCAACGACGGGGAGGACAGCATCTCGTACCCGGCCGCCTGCGACGCCTCCGTCGCGGTGGGGTCGGTGCGCTACGACGGTCAGCGAGTCTCGTACTCGAACACCGGACCCGAGATCGACCTCGTCGCCCCCGGCGGCGACCTCGACGTCGACCAGAACGACGACGACTACCAGGACGGCGTCCTCCAGCAGACCTACGTGGACGGCTGGCAGTACACGTTCTTCGAGGGCACCTCGATGGCGGCCGCCCACGCGGCCGGCGCCGCCGCCCTCGTCCTCGACGTCGACGGGTTCGCCGACCTCGCCACCGTCTTGACGGCGACCGCCCGCGACCTCGGCCCCAAGGGCCACGACGAGGGCTTCGGGCACGGCGCCCTCGACGCGCTCG
>CAYTKN010000023.1:0-43093 GCA_964438505.1 uncultured Burkholderiales bacterium | reverse complement strand
GACATCATCGGCGAACGCTGGCTGCGGATCCCCGCCGCCGGCCTCGCCATCCGACTCATCCGCAACCCCATCGCCTTCGGCACGTTCGCCGGGATCCTGACGCTCCTCTACGTGCTCACGTCTCGAACACGTGATCTCGAAGCAAGTGACGAGACCCGCGACACAGGTGTCGGACGGGCCCGATCAGCTCGCGTGGGTGAGGAAGTCCTCCACGGTGATGCCGGCGGCTCGGATGTCGTCGAGACGGACCGTGGCGTCGGCGGTGAAGCGGATGTCGAGAGCGGTCACCACGTCGCCACCGGGCAGGCCGGGTGTGAACGACTGGGTGCCACCTCCTGAGCAGTCGAAGGTGCTGGTCGTATCCGCGTTGCCGTCGCCGTCGGAGTCGGTGTGGAGCACCAACTGTGGTGTGCTTCCGGTGCAGGCTCCCGCGTCGAACGTGAACCCGATCGTGCCGAGCTGCGTGACGGTGAGCCCTTCGACGCCGAGCACTCGTGCGCCCGCCGGGGTCGAACCACCGTCCGCGGTGAGGCGGAGCTGCCAGTCGCCGGAGCTCTGCTCCCACGCGGAAACGAGGTCGCCACTGCTCTGGCCGGAGAAGGCGTCGACCTTGAGGGCGAGCGGCGGCCGTGGTTCGAAGGAGAGCACGGGAGCGTTGCCCACCGAGACTCCTGCGTTCCGCAGCGAGGGTACGGAGCCTTCGAAGTCGGCCGAGCCGAAGGTGTGGACGCCGCCGTCGGCGTCCATGATCCAGTAGCCGCTGTTGTCGTGGGTCACTCCGAAGTCCACCGCGGGAGCGTTGCCGACGGGCACCCCGCCGGCGCGCAGCCCGGGGATGGAGCCGAAGAACCCGGCTGAGCCGAAGGTGTGGACGCCGCCGCTGCGGTCGACCATCCAGTAGCCGTCGCCGTTGCGGGTCGCCTCGACGGCGATGATGTCGGCGGGCCCGACCGGCACACCCGAGGCGCGAAGCGCCGGGATCGAACCGAAGAAGTCGGCCGAGCCGAAGGTGTGGACGCCGCCGGTGCGGTCCACCATCCAGTACCCGCGCCCGTCAACGGCGGAGGCCATGTCGACGATCGGAGCGGACCCGACGGGCACGCCCGCGGCACGAAGCGCGGGGATCGAGCCGAAGAACGCTGCGTTGCCGAAGGCGTGGAGGCCTCCGGTGACGTCGAGGATCCAGTAGCCGTCTCCGTTGGGGGTCGGCTCGATCGTCACGGGGTTGGCCGGCCCGACGGGCACGCCCGCGGCACGTAGTCCGGGGATGGAACCGTGGAACCCGGCCGAGCCGAAGGTGTGGACACCGCCCTGGTCGTCGACGATCCAGTACCCCTCGAGGAACGGGAACGACGCCATGTCGACGACGTCCGCGCTACCCACGGGCGCGCCCCCGGCCCGTAGGGCGGGCAGCGAGCCGTGGAAGCCGGCGCCGCCGAAGGAGAACACACCGCCCGTGCTGTCCATCACCCAGTAGCCGGGGTCGAGGCTCACCGCCGAAGAGGCGGGGCGGCTCCCGACCGTCCCGACGATCAACGCGGCCACGATGATGACCGCGGCCATGAGGGCTGTCGCCCTCGTGCGGAACTCGCGAAACGTGGCGGCGATCGCCTCGGCCATGTCTGAGCCTCCTCGACATCGACAGGGAACTTGGCCGCTGCCCCCTTTGGCAACCCTCGTTGCCTACCACCTCTGCTCACGTGTTGCAATCACGGACTCCGAGCTCGTCGACTTCACGCCGACCAGCACCGAAACCGCACACTCTTTTCTCAGATTGGGATTGGTTGCATCGCAACTCTTTTGGTGTAGCGTGTCGCCCGCAGCGGCGGAGGGAGTCACTCATGCGCAAGCGAAGCGTCGTCGGAACCGCCCTCGTCAGCGTGGTGCTGGCGCTGGTGCTCGGGAGCGCAGCGAACCCGGGGGCGGCCGCCCAGTGCCCACCCGGGCAACCACCGGGACGCGCTCCGGGCAACGCACCGGGCGAAGGTGGCGACTCGGGTCGCGACGGCTACGGGCCGGGCACCTGCGAGCTGTTGCTCTCGACGAGCTCGGGTACCGGCGGCACGTCCGTCGAGATCGCCGGTGCGGGAGCGGGCGCGTTCACCGACGTGGCACTCGAGTTCCGTTCCACACCGGTGTCGTTGGGCAGCGTCACAGCCGACGCGGAGGGCCACTACGCCACGACGGTCACGATCCCGGACGGCGCGGCGCCGGGCCAGCACGGCATCTACGCCAACGGAGTCGACGCGAACGGTGACGCGTTCACCCGCTCGGCCGTCTTCCACGTGACCGCCGACGACGCCGACGGTTCGACCGAGAGCCCGTCCGAACCCGCTCCCTCGTCGAGCGATTCCAGCGATTCGACGGCCGAACCCACGCCGGACGACGACGAGTCAACGGCCGTGGCTTCCGGCGACGCGTCGACGACCACGGCGGGCCCCGGTCAGGCCACCGCGGAGGCGACGAGCGAAGAAGACAGCGGTGAAGACGCCGCGACCGCGCTCGCAGCGGCGGACGGAACCAGCGGAGGCAGCGCAGTGTTGCCGATCGTGGCTGTCGCCGTCCTCGTGGCGCTCGCCGCAGGCGGCAGCACCGTCTTCGTGCGTCGGCGTCGCACGCGCAACGTCTGAGCCTCTCCGCCGTGTTCAGGGGGCGTCAACCGTTGCCGCGGGTGGTGACCACCTGGTCTTCGCGCTGTTCCAACACGAGGTGCAGCAACCAGCATCGCCATCCCTCGATCAAAGACCTCGCGGATCCCTTCGTCGAGCGCTACCAAGACACCCCAGCGGAAACGGATCGGTAGGCACGATCACCGCCCAGAGCCGGATCCGTGACGGCAATGATGGTGCCGTCAGCCGTCGAGTTTGATGCAGTGTCGACACCGCGGCCACCCATTCGTGCCTTCTCGTCGGTTCTCCGGAGGGATTTGCTGGCCCGATGGGCAATCCTCGTAGTCGTGGTGCACGTCTGGATCCCTGGGATCGACTGAGTGGTAGGGGGACGTCTTGACAGCCATGGCAATCCTCCGGATCGTTCTCGCTTGTCTCGGTTGCTGCCACCCACTCCCCTCTCGAGGAGGAGGCTTGTGGGGTCACTCCGGTTCGTCGTCAGGTGGTGGCGGCGGAGCAGCGCGCTGTTGCTCGGGGCTCGGCGTGGGTGGCTCCAGTGCTGCTGATCGCCTGCGGGCCGAGGCCGCGTCGTCTGCCATCGTGACGACGCGGTGTTCCTGACGTCGTCGGTAGTACCAGAGACCGCCACCGCCGAGGGCTAGGAGGGTCAACAGACCGCCGACGGTGTCGCCGAGGCCGCTTTCGTCGCTGACTTCGCCGATGGTGACCGTCTCGATGGCGACCTCCTCGGATCGCTGACCCTGGTAGTCGCTCACGGATCCGGTGAGGGCCCACTCGCCGTCACCCGGCGCAAGGGTCACCCGCCCCTCGCCGTCCTCGTCGAGCGAGGTGGTCGCCTCGTCGTCACCGGCGGTCACTGTCGCTGAACCCTGCGGTGGGCCGCCGCTGACCTTCACGACGATGGTCTCCCCTTCCGAGCTGGTCACCACCGAGTACTCAGCCCCTTCGGGGGGAGGGAGATCGACGGTGAAGCGCTCCACGGCCGGCTCCGAGGCGTTGCCTTCGTCGTCGACAAGCATCACGGTCGCCGTGTGCTCCCCGTTGTCGACGAGCAGCTCCACGACCGCACGGCCGTCTTCGTCCAGGGTGCCCCGCTCGACCTGAGGTTCGCTCTCCACCGTGACCTCGAAAGACGTGGCCGGCTCGCCTTCGATCTCGACGACCGTCATGGCCTCCCCCACCTCCGGCGGTGACACGGCGACCTCAGCAGGCTCGGGAGGTGTGGAGTCGACCGTTGTGGTGGTGGTCGTCGACGATGTCGTCGAATCCTCGCGAGGCGCGCTGGTGGCCGGCGGGCTGGTGGTCTCGGTGCTCGGTGGCGCTGTGGTCCGCGGCGGGTTCGTCGTCGACGAGGAGCTGCTGGAATCCGGCGGGCTCGTCGTGTCCGTGCTTCCGCCGCCACCGCCGCCACTGTCACCACCGTTGTGGCAGTGGCGCTCGTCGTATGCCACGCCCCACTCGTCGCAGTTGGTGCGGCAGTAGTGGCAGCCGTCGGATGCGGTGTTGCCCGGATGCGCCGCGGCACTCGGTCCCGGATTCAGATAAAAGAATGCACTGAATACAACCGCGACTGCCACGCGCATGATCGTCATGCTGCCTCCCCGGTTCGAACAGAAGCCAGGATAGAGACGCGTTGCCCTCCCGACGAATGCAGGAACAGAACCGGTGCGCAGAGGCGCTGCCAGGATCGAAGGCGTGCGAGTCGGAGCCGCCCTCACTCATCCCAGAGCCTCCTGCCGCCTTGGGAGCCACACTCGCCCCTCGCGGGGTGGAAAAGTACGACACATCGATGTCGGGGGGTCGCGGCACACAGGCGATCCCGTAGGTAGGCTCCCGCCCAACGGCCGGCCGTGCTTGGCACCCCGGCATCCCTGCTGATCGCGATCTGGTTCGCTGATGTTGGCTCCCACCTTGTATCGGCTGCGCGGTCGACTCGCCCTCTGGCGGTTCCTCGCGGCCAACTACCAGTGGTCACTGGTCGGCTTTGGCGTCGTCGCAGCCAGCATCGCCCTCGCGTTCATCGAACCGAGGCTCGGTCTTCTCGCCGCCATCCTGCTCATGCTCGATCTGTTGCTGGTGCTACGAGACTTCTCGGATCTGCGGCGCCGGTCTCACGACTACTACCTCATCGGACCTCGAGATCTGCGCGCGCTGGCGGATGCCGAGCTCTCGGACACCTACGCCGGTTTCGAGCGCTGGAAGGCTCGCGACGGTGTCGCTGCTTTCTCCCGCGAGACGAATCGTCTCCTCTCGGATTCTGTCTCGCCGCCAGTCGACCCGCCCAAGGCTGCCTTTCGTTTGCCTGAGACGGCCAAGGTGGTCGCGCCGACCGTGCTCGCCGACGCGGTCCGATCAGGTCGGATCGTGTTCAACAGCCGGAAGGTCCGGCTTGCGACGGACCTGACACCCCGCCAGCTCGAATCGGGGAGGCCGATACGTCTCGAGCGGACGACATATTTCGCGAGCGAGGTGACGAACGAGCTGACGGGACAGCGGGTCGCAGCCCGGAACACCGACTCGCTCGCGTACGACGGTCGCATCCTCGTCTTGAACAACGGCATCCTCATGGATCTCGCCGAGAGCCCTGTGTCCAACCACATCGGTGTGTCCACGATCGCCGTCACCTCGGAGGGCAGCCTGGTGCTTCCCATCCAATCTCGTGAGTCCGCTCAGTCGGCTGGGTTGGGAGCACCATCCGGCTCAGGGTCCGTGGATCTCGCTGACGCCAAGGGCGCTCGACACCTGCGACAGTTGCTGGCCCGCGCCATGGAGCGCGAGCTCGCCGAGGAATGCGGCCTGCACCACGCCGACATTCGCTCGACCTCTGTAACGGGCTTCGCTCGACTCCTACACCGTGGCGGGAAGCCGGAGTTCTTCGGCGTCAGTGTGCTCAACGTCCCCTTCAACGAGATCGCACTGACGCGACAAGAGCGAGCGTTCATCAGCGACCATCGGAAGCTGCGCCTGGATCGCGCTAACCCAGAGAGGCTGCACGATTCGGTCCTTCGCCTGCGTGACGATCTCGCGGAGCACCTGTCACTGCTGCTCCGGCTCGCGCTCGCGTTCTTGATCGACGAGATCGATGGGCGACCGCAGAAACTCGAGACGCTGCTACTCAAGCATCCAGATGAGAGGGGCTCAGCGGGCTGACCACGCCGACCACCTACTCGAGGTCCGCGTAGCTCGCCCCAGTGAGCTTGTCGGCAATCGTCCGCGGCGCGAGACCGAGCGACCCACCCAGTCGCTTCGCCAGGTGACTCAAGAACTCGGCTCCTTCTCTCTCGTTGGGATCAGGGTCGCGGGGCGAAGGACTGAGATGCGCGAGCCGATACGTCGCAACCTTCGGAACCCGTCCTACCCGCGAGGTTCACCCGTGCATCGGAGGATCAGGGCGCCGACCACGTGCACGGCAAACCAGGCGTCTTCTCGGTCTGACTTCGGCTCCTTGTGGACGCTGCCCTTCTCGGCCCGGTCGGCTGAGACCCAGTCGATGATCCTCCCGATCCCGTCCGCGAGCGTCTCGTCATGAGGCGCTAGGAGACGCTTCCTCTTCGCATCCTTGAGCTGGGCTCCCAGCGAGTTCCCATTGCAGCCGAGGAGGCGCAGAGCCCCCTGAAGGGCTCTCGCCGCATCTGTGACCGCGTCCTTCGGGTCGTCTCCGATCTCTCGTAGCGCCTCCTGGTACGCGGACTCCACCTTCTGCCATCCGGGGCGACCAGATAGGAGGCGCAGGGTCGGGGCTACAACGCCCTCGTGCATCTCCTGAGATTCGAAATCGATCATGTGATGCCCGATCATCGAAAAGGCGATTCGATGTTCACTGAGAATCTCGTTGATCTGCTTCTCTAGGTCGTGAGCAAGAGCTTCGTAGGACCCATCCTTCGTGAGTTGCACCATGAAAGCGTCGAGTACCGATGGAATCTGTTCGTCAGCACCTTCCGCGATGATGAACCGACTGAGCGAATCTCCGGCGAAGCGGCGATCGGGGACAATCTCGAATCCAACTTGGCGTGCCACTGTCTCAGAGACCCCGAACGCGAAGTCATCCCACCATTGGCCCGCGACGGCGACACCGACGGTCTCAAGTAGTCGTTGAAGACGTGTGCGCGCTCGTGAGTCGAAGTGGCTGGACCAGAGAGCCTCACCTGCTGCTTCGCGGCGCTCGTTCGCCTCGATCATCTTCCGCCGTTCGTATAGCACTGAACCGAGGCTACAGCGCCCTCGCTGGCCCGGCGCCGCCAGCTCGTCGCGGCGCCACGGAAGGGTCGACTTCCTCGCTGCCTGCTCGGCGCGCCATAGCCCAGGCCACGAACACGGCGATCTTCTCGGCAATGCTCAGACCGGCATGTCTCCCTCGACCACCCGAGTCTCGGGCGAGAGGTTGGTGTAGCGACTCGGGGCCACCCACGCGAGGCGAACCCGCCGCCGACCCGCACGAGGTGGACCGAGCCGGAACTCGTTGAGCCGCTCGGCTCGACCGCTGCCCACGAGCTCCTCAGTGAGGAGGACCCGCGCGACCCCCTCGACCCACTCTTCCGAGAGCTCCAGGCTGCGGAGCACACCGACCAGGTCACCGATGCCTGCCGCGAAGCCGAACCCGCCCAGAGGATTCTCCTCGCCGAAGAGCGTGCTGCGCACCGCGAGTTCCGTCACGTCCTCTGGCGTGTACTGCGAGGTTCCAACCCTGTAGCTCATCCCTGCCCCAAGGACATCCGATCGGGCTTCGCGGGCGCGCAGCTTCACCTTCACCTCGCGAGCAGCAGCTGCGGTCGTGACCGTCTCGACGGCCTCGACGGAGACTGGCAGCGAGCGGTCGGAATACGTGAACTGCGCCTCGGCGCCGCCCCTCCACCCGTTCGAGTCGCGCGCCATCGCCTGGAGCGCAGCGGCGACGTCCTGAGAGTGGACGCGAGCGACGACGACCAGCTCCGCGCCCCGATCAGTCACCGACTCGGCGCGGAAGATCACCCGATCGAGCTTGCACCACGGTGAGAGGGCCTCGGCGGCCAGCTCACCCAACCGGCGACGCACCCCAGCGGCGAGATCGTCGGGAGTCGTGAACGACCCCGTGACATGGAACACGCGCAACTCGTCGAGGAAGCGGCGCTGATGGCCATCCATGTCCGGGCTCTCCCTCACCCACGGGCTGTTTCGCAACCCTTGCTCTCGAGCGCAGTGGTACTCCTCGTGGGTCGCCGAGAAACCCGAGCGAAGCATGTGCCCATAGCGATCACCGAGGAGTCCGAGGTAGATGTGGCTGGACTTCACCTCGTTCAGGTACGCCGCCTGGGGATCCTGATCCCGACCTCCGAAGTCTTCGAACCGAACGGCGTGAGCGCCGATCTCGTCGATCGTCGACGCCACGGCATCTCGCTCCGCTCGGAGGGAGTCGATGACGCTCGAGACGAACACCCGCTGGCCGGTCATCCAGGTTCGTATGTCGGCCTCGGTGGGTACAGCGACTGCCGTGCGGTCGACGAGGAGCGGCGACTCTTCGGGTCCCATCACAGCCTCTCGTGCGCCTCGGAGCGCTCGCGGACACGGCTGTCCACGTATCCGTCATCAGCGAGTTGGTCCGCAATGGCGAGCAGCGGGATGACGGTGAGAAGCAACCCACGCAGCTTGGGGTCGTCGAGCTCACCTTCCAAGTCGACACGGTTTGCCGCGCGGTGAGCCTCCGAGATCATGGAACGCAGGCGCGGGGCGTCGCCGTCGTTGGCTTCGTCGACTCCACGCAACGTGGCTTCGAGGATCGCCTGCTCTTCGAACCGGGCCGAATTCTCGAGCCATGAGGAGAGGGCTTCGTCCTCGCAGAGAGTGCGCAGCGACCTCCGCAGCGCCAGCTCGGCAAACCGCTCGTCGCCTGGTGGGGGCGGGAGGTGCTTCCAGCGCTCCAGCGCCACGCGGTGGATCATCCATGTCGGAAGGCCCCGGAGAGCGGCGCGCTGCTCGCGACGCAGCTCGTAGAGCTCGTCGCCCGCGAAGGGGAAGCCTGTTCGGAACCTTTCGCTGCTCATCCCTGACTCTTCCTCGCGTTTCTCCAACCGAAGTGGCCCGCTCGTCGGTCGCGCGCTCAACGACGCTGTCGAATTCTACCAGATTCTGGTAGTCTGTGCATCGGTACATAACCGGCTCTTCGGATTTCAGCGGGGTGTGATGGTGGCGAGTAGTTCCCAGTTGGGTCGGCCGGCGTAGAGCAGGGCGCGGATGCGGTAGTTGCGTAGCCGTCGGAACCCGAACCCGATCCGCTTGATGCGTTTGATCAGGTTGTTGATCGCTTCGGTGGGGCCGTTGCTCACTCGGGCTCGGTGCCAGGCGACGATCTGGTCGAGCCAGCGCTGGAGGGTGCGGCCGAGGGATTGGGTTTCGAGGGGGCAGTCGTGGTCTTGGAGGTCGAGGCCGAGTTGAGCGACGAATGCTCGGGCGGTGTCGGGTTCGGCGATGTCGTAGAGGCCGCGGACGATCTCTTTGGCGTGCCAGGCGGTGCGGACTTCGCCGCGGGGGTCACCGGCGGCGAGCAGGCCGCGCAGCTTGGTGCCGCCGCGGTCGTCGAGGCGTTCGTGGGCCTTGGTGAGCAGACGGCGGGCGCGGTAGAGGGGGTCGTGTTTGCGGCCTCGGTGGCCGAGGGTCTCGTTCTGGACGCGGCGGCGGCACTCGTCGAGCTTCGAGTTCGCCAGCTTGATGACGTGGAACGGGTCGGCGACCTGGGTGACGTGCTCGAGGGCGTCGTCGAACACTTTGCGGTAGGGGCCCGAGAGGTCCAACACGCCATAACGGATCGTCTCCCGCCACGCATCGGGTTGGTCGTCGAGCCAGCCGATCACCGACGCGGCAGAGCGACCGGGAACGACGTCGATGAGCTGCGCGTCGCGCTCGCCGCCGCCGACATCCACGATCGAGGTGGCCCACTGCTGGGTCCGCCACCGCCCGCTGCGATGGAACAACGTCTCGTCGAGGCCCAGGGCGTCCACCTCGCCGACGCGTTCGGTGTCGGCCTCGAGGAGTGCCTCGCCGCAGGCGATCACCGTGTCGTTAACCGTGTGCCAGTCGCAGCCCAGATCGCCGGCGACCTCGTTCACCGACCGGCCGAGCTCACCGACCTGACGGGTCGCCCACCGCGCCGCTCTGGTCGTCATCGCCAGCCGTGGCGCGGCGATCCGCTCATCGACATGCGTCCACGAACGCCGCGGGCATGCCCGCTCAACGCAACACCACCGGCGCTTGCGCCACACCAGCCGGGCCGCTCGACCGAAACACGGCAGATCGACAAGCTCCACCAGCGGGCGGTCCTTGACGGTCGCTCGCACCCCACACCCACGACACCACGCTCGCCCAGGGCACGACTCGACGTACACGACGATCGGGAAGTCGGGTTGGTCGTCGACCGCGAGCACGTTCACGTCCGGCAAACCGACGAGCAGCTCGCACATCCGCATAGGGTCACACTCCACAGGGGCTCCCGAGGTTCGGCATGGGTAGGACCAGCCGATTCTCGGAGCCCCTGTGACGCGACCGGTGGACCCCGCCACCCGATCACACCCCGCTCAGATCCGAAGCGCCCCTTATGCTCAATGAGCCTAGATCAGCGAAGCCATAAGCGGGGCCTGGGATGGTAAATGTCTCTCCGACACCCACCAAGCCCAGCGCTACGCGTGAACGATCAGGCTACGGCGGTGGTCGGCGCTCGGCGACGAAAACCCAACCCGGTGTCCCTTCAGGTCGGCGCCGGAGACGCGTCCGCTTGTAGGAGCGCGCCACACGTCCGTACAAGCTCACCGAGAAAACACCGAGGAGGTCGAGGAGACCAGCAAGAGGCGTGTCGAAGCTCCGAACGGGCTCCTCGTGGAGGACCCGGAACCCTTCGCTTTCGATGAGGAATCGTGCCTCGGCGAGCGTGAACTCGACCGTATGGTCGGGGTCCGCGTGCCAGGGAAGGCCCGCCCTCCGGAGGCGCTGCTTCCACGGAGTATTGGCATTCGGCAGCGTTGCCACGATCCTCCCTCCGTCCCGGAGGCATCGATTGACGTCGTTCAGGAGTCGTTCCGGACACGACACATGTTCGACGACGTCCAGCAGGGCAGCGCCATCCAGTGCTTCCGAGCGGATCGGCAGCCCCTCTTCGAGGTCGGCCACAACCCGTCGCTCGAGGCGGCCTCGGGTCAGTGCTTCCCCGGCCCGGTCCAGCGCGACGAGATCAAGTTCCTCGGCGAGACGAGCTGTCTTGTCGCCTCCTCCGGAACCGAGGTCGAGCACGAGCGAGCGCGATTCCCACACGCTCTTCATGACGTCGAGCTCCGAATCACCCCTGGGTACGAGGTGCTTCGGGTGCTTCGGCGTCTCCGAGCGTCGCGTCACCACCATCAGCCGGGCGGAAGCAGCCTTGCCCCGACGATCGGCCCACCTCAGCAGCCGCAGAAACGGACGGAGCGACGTGTGCCGGCGCTCACGCGGTGCCCCCGGTTCAAGGCTCATCGAAGCCCTCATCCTCCCGGTCCGCGGGTGAGGTAGGTGAAGCCGCTTGAGTACGGGCAGTGGCGCACCAACCACCCGCCCGAGGTGATCACGCACCACGCTTCGCGAGGGAACTCCACCGCTAGCACGTCGCACACGGCTCGGCGTACCCCCCCCTGATTCTGCCACCCGAGACCAAGGGTTCCATCGGGACGACGGTAGAGCCGTCGCATGTTGGTGTCGTGGAGGGCGAGGAGCACATCGTCTCCCCAGGTGGGCGACCACCGCTCAAGCTGCTCGCAGGTCTCCTCGTACTCATGGCTGCTGTCAAGAAGCCAGAAGTCAACCCGAGGCTCGCACCCGAGGTCACGAGCGACGGAGCGCAGCTCGCGGGCCACATGCTGCCCGGGAGCCTGTACGAACCTCCACCTCCTGTAGGAGCTGGAAAACGGTGTGGGCTCGGGATCCACAGAGAGAACGGCGCCGCCGTAGGTGGAGACGGCCGCCACCAACACCGCGGTGCTCGTCCCTCCGCGTGTCCCGATCTCGACGACCAGCGACGGGCGGCGGCTCCGAACCTCCCAATACAGGCCCGCCAGGTGCGGCTTGATCGCCGCTTCGCCCGCCGAGACGTCATGGCCGTCCAAGAGCAGACACTCGCGCTTGAGCCGAACCACGCGCCTCCACACGGCATTCCACCCCCGTACGAACCGCTCGGCCCCGCGGACGGTCCGAGCCGGTGTTCCCCTCAACGTTCCTCCTCATGCTCTCGGCTTCACTGATACCGTCGCATCTCCTCCCCGACGACGTGCCCCATCTCCTGTGCGAACCGTTCGGGTCGAAACCGTTCGGCCGACGCGGAGATAGCCCGATGGTCCCATGACATTCCTTCGAACTCGCGGATCGCCTCGGACAGCGACTGCGAGTCCTGCGTCTCGAAGAGCACGCCGGTGGCGCCGTTCACCACGATGTCGCGCGCTCCTCCCGCCCCGAAGGCCACCACGGGGGTTCCCGCCGCCTGCGCCTCTGCCATGACGATGCCGAAGTCCTCGAGACCGGGGAACACGAGGGCCCGCGCCCGGCGCATCAGCGCCACGAGCTCCTCGTCGGATACGTACCCCAGGAACTCCACGTTGGGTGGAGCCTGCCGACGGAGATCCGCCTCCGAACGCCCGGAACCCGCGATCACCAGGCGCCGCCCCAGGCGCCGGAACGCCTCGACGGCGAGGTCGACGCGCTTGTACGGAACGAGTCGCGAGACCAAGAGATAGAAGTCCTCGCGGGCGGGGACGATCCCCCGGCGGAATCGGTCGATGTCGACGGGCGGGTGCACGACGGTGGCGTCCATCCCGTAGACGTCGCGGATGCGGCGAGCGACTTCGTGGGAGTTGGCCACCCATCTCGCAGGTCGGGCCGCGCGCCACCGGTCCAACCTGCGCAGCGCCTGCAGCAACCCCACGCCCTGAGCGAGACCAAGCGAACGTCCGCTCCCCGCCTCCCAGGTCCGCCAGAGGAACCGGGGCGGGGTATGGCAATAGACGAGATGAGGCCTTCCTCGCGGGATACGCGCATACAGCGAGAACGTGTGGAAGCTCGTGACGTATACGTCGCCCTCGGGCATGGAGACGCTGGCCATGGCCAGGGGGACGAGCGGAAGCCATCTGACGTGGGACCCTGGCGCGGTGGCGAAGCGCTGGAGGAACGACGTGCGCACGCATCCCGGATCGGAGGCTTGGGGCGGCGAGTACATCGACGTCACCAGCGTCGAGGTCGGGAACACGCGGCGGAGATGCTCTACGACCTTCTCCGAGCCCGCCACCTTGGTCCACCACTCGTGGACAATCACGCCGTGGACGTCCAGCGAGTCATGCATGGGAGGCCTCACTCAACACAGATCCCAGGCGGGCTGCGAACTCGTCCACGTCGAACGCCTGTGCCCGTTCCAGCGCCATCCGCCGGAGATCAACCAGCTCCTTATGCTCGAGACCAGCCAGACGCTCGGCGAGCAGGCCCAGCTCACCGTTGGGAGCGAGCCACTCGCGCAGCCCGCTCCCCAGGAGTTCACGGAGGGCCAGGATGTCGTAGCCAAGCACCGGGGTCCCGTGCTGTAGCGCTTCCAAGCCCACGAGGAAGAATCCCTCGACGTTCGAGGTGCACACCACGACGTCCGCCCAGCCGTAGACATCGCTGAGATCGGTGAGCGCCGAGTGGCGCTGAACGGGCAGATCTGCCCGAGCCCGATCGACCTCCCCTGCGAGCGGCCCCGAGCCCACCATCCACCCGGCGCATGGTCGGCGCTCCCCCACCAGCCGACAGGCGATGAGGAAGTCGAGGGGTCGCTTCCGCTCGGAGAGGGAGCCTATGAACGCCAGTCGGAGCTCGGTCCCGCCCCCTCTGGGCTCGTGTCGCCGGGCAATGACCGAGCCAGGGACCGCATTCGGGACGACCCGGATCCGGTCCGGGTCGACGAGACCGTACCCTTCGAGGTCGGAGGCGGTCGCTCGCGACGGCACGACGACTCGGTCTGCTCGGCGGAGCACGAGGCGGTCCAGGCGTCGGCGGAGACGACCTCCAGGCTGGTCACAGGTCCCGGTCACCTCGACGTGGTGGACGTGGACCACGGTGCGCACGGGACGGCGAAGAATCCCTCGGGCGATCGTGGCAGCGACGACCCCAGGGAGGCCGAGATGGGAGACACTGTGCAGCCGGAGTACGCGGGCCCGCGTGCGCCACAGCTCGAACACGAGCTGGAAGGGCAGGTACGCCAGCAGCACGAGTGGACGGTTGCCCCGAGGAAGCCATAGACGACCAACCTTCGGCCCCTGGGGCAGTCCGCCGTCGCGGGCGGCGGGAAGGAGCAGCCGAGTGTCACCGCTGTCGAGAAGGATGGCCGACACGAGCTTTTCGTATCGCGAACCGCCGCGCACCGGCCTCGGCTCCCATCCGAGCGAGGGCGACAGAACGTCGAACCGCCCCAAGCGTCGGGGCAAGCTCTGCACCACCCGGGTCATGCGCGACGCCACCGCCTGGGCGACTCGGAACCTACTCGACACGAGCCGCAGCCGGGAACCGTATTCCAGGAAGACGTACCGGCGGCCTGCGGCTCCCAGCTCAATGGGCGTATCTCCCAATTGCCGCCAAGAGGTCACCCGGCCGTCGTGCAGACGCTCGACAACCCGGTCGGCGGCTTCGAGGCCCAGGCGGTACGCTCCCCAGCCCTCCGCCGCCACGGCGGGGGTACAGGAGGCAACATGGAGGACTGCGGCCATACCAGAGGCCAAGTCCTCGGAGCACCCCACGAAGGGCTCGACATTCGCTCGCCGGCTCTGCTCCACCAACGCGAGCGCGTGGACGATCCCCCCTACCCGTGCCAGCTTGATGTTGACGCCCTGGACAAGACCCTCGTCGAAGACCCGTCGAATCGCGTCGGGAGTGATCAGGCTCTCGTCACCGAGCACCTTGATGCCCGTCTTCTCAGTCAGCACAGGCCACGTACGCGGATCCCGGAGCGGCTCCTCGATCCAGCGGCATCCTTGATCGGTGAGGAACTCGGCGACGCGGAGGGCGTCGTGAGCCGAGGTGTATGCGCGGTTCGCATCCACCCGGATCGCCGATGGGGGGACGTGCCGGGCGGCGGCGAGGAATACCTCTCGGTCCCTCGCGTGGTCCCCGGAGAGCTTCAACTTGATAGCACGGATTCCGCGCTCGGCGAGCATCCGTGCCTCCCGCTCGACACCGGCACGCTCACCGAACCAGAGGAGGCCCTCGAGCAGCACCGGCTTGGACGGAAGCCCCAGTCGCTTCGCTCCCAGGAGGTCGCACAGTGCTAGGTCCACGGCGGCCAGCGCCGCGGGATCGGCCTCGAGATGCCGACGATCGATGTCCTCACCACCAACCTGCACGGCGATCCGTCGCAGCGACGGGCTCGCCGTGGCGCGGTACCCCGGACTGACACCGATTCCCTCGCTACCGTCGTCGCCCACGACCGTCACATGGAGATGCCAGGACCAGAGTGCGATCTGTCTGCCGTAACGGAACCGGACGGGAACACCGAGCACACGGGCCTCGCGGATCGAAGCTCGACGGGCCTGTTGGGCAATCCGCCGCTCGACGTCGGCTGCTGTCGGGCCGAGATCGTTCGTCATCCTTCGACGTTCATCCGACGATCGGTACCGTGACGGCGTGACGTGTCGCATCGGACTCGTGACGGCGTCCTCCACCCGCGGTGGGTTCACCGCGCTCGTGGCAGAAGCGTGCGCCCTCGTGGAAGCAGGACATGGCGTCGAGGTCCTGAGCCCTCCCGGTGAGCGGATCTCCGATCTCCCGGGACCGGCAATTCACACACCCCTTCACAGCAGGCCCCGAAACGTGCCGGGCACGGCACGGGAAATCTGGCGATGGACGCGCTCCCGCCAGCTCGACCTGGTTCACCTGCACGGTCGAGCGGCAGGAGTGAGCGGACGGGTGACTCCATGGATCTCCCGGGTACCGATCGTGTTCACGCCTCACGGTGTCCATCCGAGCGCCACCCGACTGACCGACTTCCTCGATCGACTGGTCCAGAAACTGCTGCAGCGCCGGACCGCCGCGTACGTGATGGTCGGTGAGGCAGAACGGGCGAAGTGGCAGGCTCGGTACGGGTTCGCGGAGACACCGGTATGGCTGCTCCCCAACACGATCGACCCCGAACAGGTGCAACCGACCGCCGGACCACGCGAGCCAGACGTGAGCTCCTCCGAGGTACTGATTCCAGGCGCCTACCACCGAGTCAAGCGATTCGCGGACGTCCTGCGGGCTGCCAGCCGCTGTACGTCGCCACCGCGGATGGTGTTCGTTGGCAGCACTGCGGGGGGCACAAAGGCTCATCGGAGGGAACTCGCCAAGCTCAGCCGACAACTCGGAATTGGCGAGAGGGTCGTCCTGACAGGGGAGGTCGTGGATCTCCCCGCGCTCATGATGGACGCGGGTCTGGTCGTCCTGTCGAGTGAAAGCGAGGGGCGTCCGTTCACAGCGCTCGAGGCCGCGGCCGTCGGAGCCATGGTGGCATGGAGTGACATCCCTGCCCATCGAGAGATCTTCCAGGACTCGGGAGCAGCATTCGCGGTCGGCGACATCGGCCAACTCGTCAATCTGCTCGACGAGCCTCACCGCTGGCCTGAGTTGAGGATCAACCGGAGCCGAGCGGTATTCGGCCATCGCTGGGCTCAGGCGACCCGCGCGTCGACGGTCCGGCGACTCGTCGCCCTGGCCCAGGAGCAACCTTGCGATCCCTCCGGAGATGATGCCGATGGATCCCGGCGTCATCGCTCAATCCTCGGGCCTGGCCAGCAGGCGCTCAGAAGGTTGCGCGCAAAGCCGCGCCAGCAGAGTCGCCCCGTCCGACGGAAGTGACGCCATTGCGCGTGAGCCGAGAAGCGGGCCTGCCGGCGACGCTTCTGCCGGTACTCCTTCCCGGTCGGGCGACGCCGCGTATAGAGAACCTGCGGGACGACGCCGATCGGTCCCATACAGCTCAGACGGAGCCACAGTTCGTAGTCCTGCGCGAAGGAAAAGTCTTCGTCGTAGCCGCCCACCTGTTGCAGCGCCTCCAGCGGCGCGGCGAGCGTTCCGTGGACCAGGGGGTTGCGGCACAGAAGCAGGGCGACGAGTTGCTCCAGATCAGAGGGAGGGACCACGGTCCGCGTCTCGCCGTCCGGTCCGACCTCGCGAGCACCGGTGACGCAGGCCACCAGCCGTCGATCGCGTTCGAGGAGTTCGACCTGGCGGCGAAACCTCCCAGCATGGGAAACATCATCCACATCCATACGGGCGACGTACCGGGTTCTCACTGCTGTCAGCCCCCGGTTCAGCGCGGCCGCGAGCCCGCGCCCCTCGCCCTGCACGATCTCCGCGTGGGGAGCGACACCTCGAACCACGTCGCCCGTCCCGTCAATGCTCGCGTCGTCGACCACGATGAGGCTGGCGCCCTCGAGTACCGGGAGCAGCCGCTCGATGGAATGGGCGACGATGTGGGCCTCGTTGCGGACGGGGAGCAGCACGGAGAGGCGGCCAGCCAGCATCACGGACACTGAGCGCCTCCGCGGGGGTGGGCGTCACGGCGCTCAACGACTTCTCGGAAGAGCCGGGCCAGGTCCGCGGCGAACCGGTCGGTCGTGAACCGGCCTGCGACGAGCCTCCGCGCTTCATGGCCCATGCGAGCTGCCCGCCCACGATCGCGTAGCAACGTCGAGACAGCGGTCGCTACAGCACGCCGATCGCCGCCCTGAACGGTGAGGAGGTGTCGCCCCGGCTCCAATCCGTATTCGCGGATCCACGGCGCGTCGGTCGTCACGACGGGCCTTGCCATCGCCAGCGCATTCAGGACCGAGGTCTGGCCGGCCGCGTAACCGACCTCGCGGCTCATCACCACGACCACCGCGGCCGCCGCGATCCGCTCTCGTACCTTGGCAGGCGGCAGATCGCGTTCCACGGACACGCTGCGAGGCAGGCCCCTGGGCTCGAAACCTGACCCCGTCACGAGCTTCAGCGGCACTCCTACCTCGACGCAAGCGCGTACGACGGTGTCAAAGTCCCGGTCGGGATTGCGCCCGAAGCTCAGCACGCACGGTGCTTCCCGCTCCTCCCGGGGAGACCAGAAGCGGACATCGATGCCCAGAGGTAGGGTGCGGATCCGAGCCCTGGGCGCGTGTCGGCGGAGACGCGCTGCCTCGTGATCACTGAAGACCACCACGGCTCCCGCGTGCTCGAGCAGCCCGCCATAGCGTGAGGCGATCCAGCCGGCCGTACGATCCAGTCGGTCGGCCAATCCCACCGACTGCCACACCAGTGGAGTCCGATGCGCTCGCAATCGTCCGAGCAACGCGTAGGCGAGACCGAGGCTGTCGATGGTGGCATAGACGACGTCCGCGCTCCGGCAGCTCGCGAGGCTGCGTGCTGCGTGGTGGAGTCGAAGCCCTCCCCCCGTTGCCCGGATCAACCACCGCTCGACGCCGTACCACGCCAAGCCCAAGACACCGCCGCGTCGCGTCCAGCGGTCCGAGAAGACAGGCACGATGTTCTCGTGGCGCAGGCTCGGCACGAAGTTGACTGCCTCATCGGGCACCTGGCCCCGAGCGTGCTGGGCCAGGCGTTCCTCCCGGGGGCCCGAGAATCCGCAGCAGACCCGGCAAGGTCGTGGACGAATATCGTGAAGCGGGGATGGCTCGCTGACAACACGCCTGGAGCTCACGCGCTCTCTCCCCGATGTTTTGCTGATGCGAGCCCACGATCGTCACGGAACTCGGCCGGCGACCCGCGGCCAACGGCGCTCGACGCGCCGAGGAGGATCCCGATCGTCAGCGACAGGCTCGGGTGGAGTTCGATGTTCTGGGCCACGCCGGCAAGTAGGAGCCCGACGAGCGCTGCCCGCAGCCAGGCGCACCGCGGATCCAGCCGGGTTCGCACCAACGCCACCAGGGTCCCGGTCACGAGCACGAAGCCGAGCACGCCGGTCTCGGCGAGCACCGCGGTGTAGAAGCCGTGGGTTTCCACCCTGTCTCTTCCGGCGTCGAGCACCGGGGCACCACCGACCTCATCGCGCAGCTCCGGAAAGCGCTCGGAGAACCGGCCGGGACCGACACCCAGTACCGGGTGGTCCGCTGCGACGCCGAGTGCCGTCTCGGTCAGACGCTCACGATTCTCAGTCGAGCGACGCGTGCCGATATCAGGATCCACCACTCGGTCGACGACGTTGCTCCCCACCGGTGAGATCACGACGCCCACCATCAGGAGAGCCGGCACCAGCGACCCGATCCTTCGCCGCGCCCGGCGTCGGAAGTTGCCGTCGTCAGTCCATCGAGCGGCGAGAACGGCCGCGACAACAGCTCCCAGAACGCTGCTGCGCGTGCCGCTCACCATCACCGACGCGGCGATCGGAAGCAGCAGCACTATGAGGACCCGGCGGCGACCGTCCGCCAGCCTCACGGCAGCCGCCGTACCCACGATGAGGTACGTCGACCAACTCCCCAACGCCCCGAGGGGCGCGAGCCGGCCATCGACGAAGGGCACGACGGCCGCCGACAGGGCGATCCCGGTGAACCACACGGGCCACGCGACCGTGCGCGACAGCCCCGGATCATTCTTGACCACCCGAGCCGCCACGACTCCGAGGAGGAGCGGGAAGACGACGAGACGGGTCACGTAGTGCCGCGCGGAGAAGATATCGCCACCAGCGGCTGCTGAGATCGCCCAGAACGCCACGAGGACGGCGGGAATCCACAACTGCCCTCGCGTCACGGCGCGCAGGTTTCGGGCGGAGGGGCGCACGGCGAGAACGCACGCGAAGGCAAGGAGCGAAACGCCGCCGACCCCTGCTGCGATCGAGAATTCCCCTGCTAGACCGGCACCCGCGGTCACGACGACGAGAGCCGCCGCCGGACGATCGATCAGCACTACGGACGCCACAAGGCCCGCACCGAGGAGGGCAAAGGCGGGGCCGAGCCGAACCACCGTGAGACCGAGCAGCAGCCCTGCTCCGGCGGTTCCCGCTGCAGCCAGGATTCGTGCCAGCCAGGATCGCGGGGGCATGCGCTCACGGACCCCGGTCATCATCGTCTCGTCCTCCGGAACAGCAGGACCCCCACCAGGGAACCCAGCGCTGCCTTGCCAAGCCGCAGCCAGGCGACGCCGAGCGCTCCATAGGCAACGCCGACCGGTCCCGCAAACAGCAAGAAGCCCGTCGCCGGCATCAGGCGCATGACCAGGACCGGCCGGCCGGTGGCGCGGCTTGCGAAGTAGGTCTCCAGCGCGGCCCCCACCAGTCCCAGCGCGGCCGTCGCGACCACGACCGAGGCCAGGAGGACGAACCGATCGGGCACGGCGCCGAACACCGCGTCGGCGAGGAACCCGGCGCCAGCCGCAGCCGCGAGCGTGGCGAACAGGCCCATTCCAAGCGCCCGGAGAGCGAGCCGCCGGGATTCCTCGCGTGCACGATCGTCGTCCTCCCTACTCCAGCGGGGGAGGACGACGCGGTGAACCACGACCCAGACCTGCCTAAGCGCCTCTGCCACTCGTCGGGCCAACACGTAGGTTCCCGCAGACACGGCGCCGTCGAACCCACCTACCACGAACACGTCGAGCCGACCCTCCACCCCGCTGATCACGCTCACCAGACTCATCTCACGGCCGAACTCCCGGAACGTCCCAGGCGGCGGATTCCCGGAACCTCGCCAAATAGACAGGATCCGCAGCACCCACGCTTGGCTGACCATCCCGCCTCCCAGAAAGGCCACCGCGATCCAGGTGGGGTCCCCATCCTGCGGGAGGGCCAAGGCCACCAGGACGGCTGAAACCCCGGCGGTCACGCGCACGCTGGCGAGGGTGCCGAAAGCCCGGCGACCGGTGAGTACGGCGTCGGCGAGCGATGTGACCGCCTGGGCCGCGCCCACCACGGCGAGAACTGCCCAGGCAGTCCCGGATTCGAAACCATCTGCGAGGGGAAGGAGATCCACGAGCAGGATCAGGAGTCCCGTGGCGGGGGCCAGGATGGCGCGGCGCCGGAGGGCCCACGCGCCGAAAGACTCCTCTCCGCGCGCTTCCGCGACGATGGTGGCATTCGCCAACCCGGGATGTGCCACGACCCCGGCGAGCGCCGCGGTCGAGGTCGCAAACGCGTACACGCCCAGACCGTCGGCCCCGAATCGACGTCCGATCACTAACGTCAGCACCAGCGCCGTAGCCACGGACGCGCTCTGGACGGCACTACTCCCCGCATATGAGCGGAGCGGACCAGATCGGAACGTCGAGGTCTTCATCGCTCGACCATGGAACGGGCGAAGGCGCGCACGTCAAAGGCGCGGGCCGCCTCGACCAGGGTTCCCTGAACCTGCTTCCGGGCATCCGCTTGCCCGACGAGATCAAGGAGGCCCGCCAGCGAATGGCACCACGAGGCCGAGTTCGAGAAGTCAGTCACGCACATGGACCGCAACCACTCCGGCAGGGCCGAAAGGTGATCCACTCCCGGGCTCTGTCGATCCACGAGGGGCACCACCCCCGCGGCCAGGTACTGGATGACCTTGAAGGCCACGCCGGGCTGCCCCCGGTATGGGGCGAGGCCCACGATGAAGCGGGCGCACTCTGCCGCGACGGCCTGCTCATCGTCCCAACGCACGTCGGTGATGCACTCGACCCGCTCTTCGAAAGCGGCAACCTCAGGGACCAGGCGAAGCTCGCGTGGCTCGACACCCACGAGCCGGAGACCGAACCGTCGTTCCTCCAGATGCGGGGAATGCAGCACGTCACCCACCAGGTGGTGCACGAGGTCGGCCTGTGAGCATCCGTCACCGATCCAGCCCACGATCGGGACCTCAGGGTGATCCGACCGATGGGTTGGATCCGCGTACAGGTCGACGGGGACGGGGGTCACGCGCGCTCTCGAACGACGTCGCTCCCGGACGGCAAGGGTGGAGAGCAGCGATTCATGGCCCACCATGATCTCGTGCGCCAGACCCAATACCCCGGACGTCACGGGACTCGTGGTATCGATCGGGTCGTCGAGATCGACGACGATCCGAGCGCCGAACGCTCGGAGAACTTGTGCATACCACAGATGCTCACGCCGTCGACCGGGCCGCTGAAAGACCGCTACTTCGGGCCGCACCCGAACGAGGGTCGAGAGGTCTCGACCGGCGTCCAGGACACGAGCGGAGACGGCGGTCGACGGACGAGGCGGGACCAAAACCCCGACACGATGACCCTCCTCTGCGAGGCATCGTGCTGGGAGATGGACACGATACCGGGAGCTCGCGACCCGTGGGGTCCCCTTGGGAGCGAAGACGATCCGGCAACGCGGCCGAACGACCTCCTCCAGGAACTCGATCTCCCGCTCGATCGTCGGGCGGAGGTCGAGATTTCGGCGAGCGAAGCGGTGCGCCGCGGCACCGAGCTGCGCTCGTCGGGCGTCGTCCCGAACGAGCTCCTCGACAACCGCGACCGCCTCGTCGACGTCTCCGGGTGGGTAGGTAGCAACGAGCGGCTCGCCGGTGCGTCTCGTCAACCACGCCAGCTCGGGAAGATCCGGGACCACTGATGGCGTCCCCCGAGCCAGTGCCTCGACGAGGCTCTTGGGGACGCCCTCCCACTCCGAGGTCAGCAGGTAGATCGAACAGTGATCGAGCAGCTCGAGCACTTGGTCATGGGGAACAGCGCCCAGGTGTTCCCCGACCTGCGCCAAGCGGAGCTGGTCTCGCTCCACGATGGGGCCGGACCCGACGACCATGAGGTGAAGTCGCGCGCGAGCGGCGATCTCGAGGGCCCGGTCAAGCCGCTTCTGGGGTGCGAGCCTTCCCACCCACAGCACGGTTCCCGCGTCCCGCTCGCGTACCGGCATGGCGCTGACCGGAGCCGCATTCGGCAGGCTCCTCATTCGAGTGGGATCGACGCCGAGCTCTCGCGCAGATGCAGCGGTCGCCTCGCTGGTGACGAGAACCAAATCACAACTGGGAAGCGTCAGCCGGAGCAGGCTGCGGAGCAGTACGGCCTTCGCTCGACCACCTGAACGCCGGGCGTCTTCCTCGTAGTCGTACCCAAAGGTGGTCACGGCTCGAGTGCCTGCCGTGACCCGGGCGAGCAGGATGGTCGGCGTGCTCCGGGCCTGGGTGGCTCGGCAGACGGCGAATTCGCGGAGTCGACGAGCGTGACGCAGCGGTGCCCAGAGGCACCACAGCCACCGCCGAGAACGACGGGGAGCGATCAACGCTACGAGCGGCGCTTCTCCCGCGAGCCGGGACTCCTCATCGAGCGCGCCACAGCTCAGGAGGCCGACCCGCCAGCCCCGGGCAGCGTAGCTCCCGACATAATGACTGAGGAACCGCGTCCGCTGCCCCACCCTCTCGAGGTCGGCCAAGCTTCCGCCCGGCGGCAAGACGAACAGGACTGATCGCTCCCTCATCGCCCCAGCTCTTCGAGGATGCGATCACGGACCCCCTCGATCCCATGACGGTGGACGATCCAGCGGCGAGCCTCGACCAGATCGAAGTCGCCCGACTCGAGGCGTCTCCGGGCGTCGCGCAGGGCCTGGGCCAACGCCTCGGCGTCGAGGCGGGAAGCGAGGACGCCGCCGTTCGGCGCGATTGCTTCGGCGATCCCACTGTTCGGAACCGCCACGACCGGAGTGCCCACGAGCTGGGCTTCGACAGCGGTGCGAGGCAGGGCTTCCGGGTAGACGGATGGAACCACGACGAGATCGCTACCGGCCATGATTCGGAGCGCCTCGTCGTGCGGTACCGGGGGGTGACGTTCGATGACACCCTGCTCGTCGACGTCGCCGGCGACTCCGTAGGCCACAAAGTGCCAGTCGCCGTCGGGGTGCTTCAATCGGCGCGCGGCCTCGACGAGGATTTCAGCTCCCTTCCCTGGAGATCCACGCGTCATGAAAGCCACCGTGAACCCTGACGTCCCCTTACCGGCACCTGATCTCGGTGTCGGGAGCGGAACCCCGCTCCCGAGAGGAAGGGCAGCCATCCCCGACCTGGCCGTCCACGTATCTGCGAGGTGCTGAGAGACCGTGAACACCCGATCGGCTCGTCGGGTCGCTGCCGCGCTGAGACGTGCATAGGCCCACCGTGCCATGAGCCCCATCCAGTACGAGGGGCCTCTGCGGGAGCTCCGATACCGGCGCATCGTCTCGGTCGCGCACGTGCGGGCGAACCGGACGGTCCCGCAGTCTGCGTACGGTGCACCCTGGGCGAGGCGGCAGACGTGTGTCGGGCACCACCACCCGTAGTCTCGTACGAGGACTGCGACCCGGGGGCGGGGGCGCGTCGACATCGCCGCCGCAACACTCCACACCGCCGCCGGAGGGGAGTTCGCCAGGATCCAGTCAGGCTCGAAGGCCTGAATGGTCCGCCGCGCAGCCCGCGTCGCGACGGCAAGCATCCGGGCCGCATCCGCCACGGATCCGGGCCGGCCGTCCCAGGGGAACGTCTTCAGGGCCGGTCGCGGACCGACCTGTCCTCCCCAGGAGGGCGCCAGGCCGAGGACGTCGGCCTCTCCACCCAAAGCGCCGGCAAGTGCTTCGCCACCCACCTCCCCCCCGCCCAACCGAAGCGGGGGATAGTACTGGAACGTGAAGAGGATCCGCCTTTCTCGTGGCTCGCGACGAGTGCGTGGCAGGTAGCGGCGAGCGGTCGGCAGCGCCAGATGGCTCACCGCGAACCGGGATACCGATCGGGATGCATCACGATTCGTCCTCGACAGGAAGTGAGCGTGTGAACCTCTCGTCGGACCGTAGAGGGTCAGGCTCTGGAAGCCACCCTGCCACGCCCCCCCCCAGACGTCTCCTTCGGACCGACCCGTCGGTCGAGCCGATTACGAGCGAAGCCGATGAGCACCGCACGGCCTTCAACGTCCGGCCACCGCCACGACTTCGGGGGCGTCAGTCGGGGTAACGTCGATCTCGGTGGGGACCTGCTCGGTTGGAAGGAGCCCATTGCCTCGAATCCACCGGGGAACCCGATCGAGGTGGATGCCGGAGCCACCGAGGCATCCAGTAATGGCCGTACGCCAGAGAATCCAGAGGTCGAGGCGCAGCGAGCCGTAGCGGAGATAGAAGAGGTCGTAGCCTGGGCTTTCGGAGACCTGGCGGTGCGCGTGGGCGCCGATCTGCCACAGGCCCGTGCAGCCTGGTTGCACCTGAATCCGGAGGCGTCCGTACTCAGGATCGATGGGTTCAATAGAGTCCGGCATCTTCGGCCGGGGCCCGACGAGGCTCATCTTCCCGAACGGAACGAGGAACAGTTGGGGCAGCTCGTCAAGGTGCCGGCGGCGCAAGAACTGACCGAGCCGCGGAATCGCTGTGTCGTCAAACTCGTTCTTGCTCGTGTACTCGCCGATCGTCTTCGGGAGCGTCCGGATCTTCGGGAACGAGAACTCCCGGCCGTAGCGGCCGATGCGGCGCTGCACGAAGAGCGGCCAGGCGCGTAGCGACCAGGCCATCACGAGCGTCAAGACCAGAATCACCGGGAGAGCGAAGACGGCGAGAACCGAGCCGAGGGTGAGGTCCATCAGCCTCTTCGCCGCGAGCGTCCGCCGGACTTGTGGTGGGACGGAACTGGCGCGCTCCGGCCTCGATACGCCTTGCTGACGGGCACCCGCCGCGGACGACACAGACCAACCTTCCCGCTGTCGACTTCGGTCTTGTCACGTTCAGCCAGCGGTGGATGGCCTAACAATGGGCGATTTATAGTCTGCGCCGCCAAACCATGCAAACGGAGCGCAGCGCGCTCGACCGCCGTCTTCCTCAGACCCCGACGCCGGGAATCCGTACACTGAACTCTTCTTGCCGACGCCCAACTCGACGCAGCGCGCACGCTGTCGATCTTGCCTTACTCGCCATCGCCGCAGGACTCGCTGGGGTCATGGCGGAAGGTGCGGCGACCGGACTCCCGGCATTCGATGCCGGCATCCGCTTCGCACTCACCGCTTCGCTGACCGGGGCCAGCGGAGTCGCGAGGCGCCTCGCGGTGACCGTCGCGGCGGCCGGTGCGTTCACGGCAGCCGTCGCCGGCGAGCGGTTCGCGCTCCAGGCTGCCAGCGCGGGCGCGGTGGCGGCCATGGTTCCCGGCTGGTGGCACGGGCGCCTCGGCGCCGCCGCACGCAGCGCCGGCGCCGGCATCGCCGTGAACGTGATGCTGCGCCTCGACTGGCAGGCCTTCCACGGCGACAGCTCACTCGCCGCAGCAGGAATCTTCGCGGTGCTGGCCTGGGGCTGGGTGGCAACTCAGACCCGGCCACGACGGCGGCGCGCAGGCTTCGTTGCGGTGATCGCAGCGGGAGCCGTGGCCATCGCAGCGCTGCTCGCCGGAGGCTCCGCCCTCAGCGTGCGCAGCGAGCTCACCCGCGCCGTCGACGACGTACAAGCGGGTGTCGACTCGCTCCGCAGCGTCGACCAAGACGAGGCCGTGACTCGCTTCGAGCGCGCCGCGCGGCGCTTCGAACGCGCCGAACGACGACTGACCGCCTGGTGGACGCGACCCGGCCAGCTCGTTCCCGTCGTGAGCCACAACGCGCGAGCCGTCGAAGACCTCGTCGAGATCGGCGAACGCCTCGCGCGGACCGCAGCAGCGACCGCTCGGGCCAGCGACCCCGACACGGTCCAGCTCCGGAACGGCACCGTCGACCTGGCCGCGGTGCGGGGCCTCCACGAACCACTCGCTGAGGCGGTCGACACCCTCGAGGCAGCCGAATCGGCGGCGCGAGCGGTCGAATCGCCGTGGCTGTTGCCCCAGGTGCGCCGCGAGGCCGACGACCTCCGCAGCCGGGTGGCCGGGGCGCTGCCCGACGCGCGCAACGCCCTGGCGGCGGCACGGGTGGCGCCTGCATTGCTGGGCGGTGAGGGCCCACGGCGCTATCTCGTGGTGTTCCAGAACCCCGCCGAGGCGCGAGCGAGCGGCGGGATCATCGGCAACTACGCCGAGCTCACCGTCTCCGACGGCTCGATCGAGATGACCGACTTCGGGCGCAACGGCGACCTCAACTCGGCGACCGACCCCGAATCACGACGCCTCGTCGGGCCCGACGACTACGTCGAGCGCTACGGGCGCTTCGACGTGCAGAAGTTCTGGCAAGACGTGACCTTCTCGCCCCACTTCCCCCACGTCGCCCAGGTGGCCGAAGGCCTCTACCCGCAGTCGGGTGGCCACCGCGTCGACGGGGTCATCAGCGTCGACCCCGTCGCCCTCGCGGCGCTGCTCGAACTCACCGGGCCGGTGCCGGTCCCCCAGCTCGACCAACCCCTGACATCGGAGAACGCCGCCGACCTCCTCCTGCACGACCAATACGTCGTGTTCGCCGACGAGCAGACAGAGCGGGTCGACTTCCTCGAACACGCCGCCCGTGCCACCTTCGAGCGTCTCACCGGCGGGTCGCTCCCCGGCCCGTCGCGCCTCGCCGAGGTGCTCGGGCCGATGGTCCGCCAAGGTCGCCTCAAACTCCACAGCATCCACGACGACGAACAAGCGTTCTTCGAGCAGGTCGGCCTCGCCGACGCCATGGCGCCGGTGCGCAGCGACTTCCTCGGCGTCGTCGTGCAGAACGCCGGCCAGAGCAAGATCGACACGTTCCTCGAACGCCGACTGCGCTACCGAGCCGTGGTTGACCCACGCACCGGCGAGACCACCGCCACGCTCCACGTCGAGCTGCGCAACAACGCGCCAGCCGAAGGGCTCCCCACCTACGTCATCGGCGGCAACGTCGCCGAGCCCGGCGTCAACCGCACGTACCTCTCCGTCTACACGCCGCTGGGCCTCGAAGACGCCACCTGGAACGGCGAAGACCTGCTCATGGAGTCCGCCCACGAGCTCGACCGCAACGTGTTCTCACAGTTCCTCCAGGTACCGCCCGGCGCCACCCGCACCCTCGAGCTGCACCTCCGCGGTGAGATCGCCCTCCCCATCGCCGACAATGAGCGCCACTACCGCCTCACGCTCGCTCACCAACCCCTCGTCGAGCCCGCCTCCGTCGCAGTCAAGGTGTCCGAGTCGGAGGGCTCCACCCTCGTAGACGAGGAGCTCACGCTCGAGGAAGACACCACCCTCGCAGCTCCCACAAACCTGCGAAACGGCTCTTGACCCGGCAAGCCGCAAGGTTCAATAGCGCCGCGAGCGGCCCAACACTGGACACGCAATGCCAAACGCGCCAGACTCTGGCGATCGTGCAAGTTTGTCGACGGCGCGCTGCGCAGGTGCGCCACATGGAGGTCATGTCATGCGGTCGATCCTGACGCTGTTGGCCGCCCTGGCGCTCCTCGCGCCAACCACCGCATGGGCTCAATACGGAGGCGACGACGGGGAAGGCGCCCTCGACAGCACCACCGTCGGAACCGGCGGCACCGTGAGCTACGAGTTGCCCGGCTGGGAACCCGACAGCGGAGGCGACATCTTCCTGCTCTCCGAACCCACCGACATCGGCGACTTCACCGCGGACGCCGACGGCACCGCCCAAGGAGACGTCACCATCCCCGAAGATGCTGCCGCCGGCGACCACACCCTCGAGTTCCGGGGCACCGGCGCAGATGGCACCGCCCGCACCGTCAGCTTCGACATCGTCGTGCAAGGCGAAGGCGGCGAGACCGGCGTCGGCGACGAGCTCGCCGCGACCGGCTCGTCGGGCACCGGTGGCATGCTCCGCACCGCCGGCCTCGTGCTCTTCGTCGGCCTCGTCCTCGTCGGCATCAGCGTCCAACGCCAACGCGCCCGCCAAGGGCGCGCCACCCGCGACACCGTCGGCGTCTGACCGACCTCGACGGCAACCGGGCCTCCACCGCGTCACGGGGGTAGGGCGGCGCCGACCGCCTGCCCCCGCCCTCCGTCGTCGAACCGACTCCGAGAGCATCACCACCCATGCACGCGGTGCCCGACACCCCCACAGCCCCCGACGAGCTCGACCTGCGCGACTACCTGCGGGTGCTGCGGCGCCGCAAAGCCATCATCACCCTCGCCGTCATCGTGGTCGTCGGCGGCGCACTCACCGCGTCGTTCCTCCAAACCCCGGTCTACGAAGGCGAGACCGAGGTGCTCATCCAACCGCGACGCTCCGAAAACCTCTTCGACCCCAACACCGGACAGGCCCGCAACCCCGAACGCAACGTCCAAACCGAGATCGAGGTCGTCGAATCCCAACCGGTGCACCGGGCCGTCGAAGACGAACTCGGAACCGAGGTGCCCGAAGTCGACGCGTCGGTGATCCGCGACACCGACGTCGTCTCCCTCGCCGTCGAGCACACCGACCCCGAGCAGGCCGCGCTCATCGCCAACACCTACGCCAACGCGTACATCGACTTCCGCCGCACCCAGAACGTCGACGATCTCCTCGCAGCCGCCGAGGAGATCCAAGCCAAGATCACCGAGCTCCAAACCCAGATCGATGCGATCGACGCCGCCGCCCAACCCGACGACGGAGGCGAGACCGGGGAGCCCGCAGCCGACGGCGAGCTCTCCGACGCGGAGCGCGCCGAACGCGACCAACTCATCTCCCAACAGGCGCTGTTCCGCCGACAACTCGACGAGATCCAAGTCGGCGCGGCGCTCAAGACCGGCGGCGCGCAGGTCGTCACCCCCGCCGAACCGCCCGACGAGCCGGTGCGACCCACCCCCATCCGCTCCGGGGCACTCGCCGGAGTCGTCGGACTCGTCTTCGGCGTCGGCCTCGCCTTCCTCTTCGATTACTTCGACGACTCGGTGCGCGACCGCAACGACGTCGACCGGGCCACCGGCGGAGCTCCCACCCTCGGCATGATCCCGGTCGTGCGTGACTGGAAACACCCCGAGCAACCCCGGATCGTGGCGCTCAGCGACCCCGAGGCCAACACCGCCGAGTCGTACCGGGCGCTGCGCACCTCGGTGCAGTTCCTCGGCCTCGAACGCCAGATGCGCACCCTCCAGATCACCAGCTCCACCGCCGGGGAAGGCAAAACCACCACCGTCGCCAACCTCGCCGTGCTCTTCGCCCGGGCAGGCCAGCGCGTCGTCGCCGTCGACTGCGACCTCCGCCGGCCGCGCCTCCACACCTTCTTCGACCTCTCCAGCGACACCGGACTCACCTCGACGCTCGTCGGCGAACATCCCCTCGACGAGGCACTCCAGGACGTCGAACACGTGCCGCGCCTCTCGGTGCTGCCCTGCGGGCCCGTCCCACCGCTGCCCTCCGAGCTCATCGCCTCGCAACGCACCGGCGAGATCATCCGACACCTCGAAGACCGGTTCGACCTCGTGATCCTCGACTCCCCACCCGCCGTACCCGTCACCGACGCATCGGTGCTCGCCCGCTGGGTCGACGGCGTGCTGCTCGTCGCCACCGCCGAGATGACCTCACGGCGCGACCTCCAGCGAGCCGCCGAGATCCTCCAGCAGGTCGACGCACCCCTCCTGGGCACCGTCCTCAACCAGGTCAGCCCGGAGACCGGCTACGGCGACACCTACGGGTACGGCTACCGCTACGGGTACAGCTCCCGGTCACGGAAGCGCTCCACACCGTCTGCACCGCCCATGGAGCTGAGCGACGACCTCTTCGTCGGCAACGGCACCCAACGCCGCGACGAACCCGAGGACCCGATCCCGCCGACCCCCCCGGCGTCGGACCGACCCGCACCACGCTCGGCCGACTCCCTGCTGCCACCCCTCGACGACCCCCGCCCACGCCCGTCGCATCCACGCGAGCCCGGGGATACGCACGACCGCGAACACGATCACGAACTCGACCATGAGCTCGGCCCCGAGGACGACCCCCGCCCAGGCGAGCGCACCTCCCCCACCCACCCCCGGAGGGGCCCGGACGACCCGCCCGAAGGGTGGAGCGACCTCCTCCCCCGCCACTGACCGTTCAGTAGCTCGTCGGGAGCACCTGCTCGAGCTGCACGAAGAACAGGAACAACATCACCGCGAACGGCGGGACACCCGCCAGCCACGTCGTCCAACGCCGACGGCGGTGGAACACCCACCACCACGCACCACCCACCAACACCACCCCGAGGCCGGTGGCGACCGTGGCGGCATCAACCGCAGCGAACCCCGAAGCGTGGGTGCCGTCGAGCGACTCGACCGTCCCGACCGCGCCCGACGATGCCACCCCGTCACTCACGCTCGACCCGCCGCTCGGCCCCGGCTCCGCAGACCGCATCTGCGAGGGCGCCGGCCCGGACGACGCCTTCTCGGAAGGAGCCGTCGCCTCGGATGCGCTGATGGGATCGCCCTCCAGCTCGGCGCTGACCACTAGTCGCTCACGCGACGAGTACTCGGGGTTGCAGGTCGTCAGCGTCAGACGGTCGCCGCCATCCGAACGCAACACCTCCACCGCGCCGGGGTCCACCACCTCCCGACCCGACACGACATAGGTGAACCGGCCCTCCAGCGTCGTCACCCGAATCTCGTCACCCGCCTCCAACTCGTCGAGCTCGTTGAATGGCGCCCCGTACGTGGTGCGGTGCCCCGCGATCGCCGCGTTGCCACGATGGCCGGGCAACGGCGTCTGCGGATAGTGGCCCGGACCCCGACGCAGATCAGCCACACCCACACCCTCGACCACCGCATGCTCGACCCCGATCGCAGGGATCTCGACGAGACCGACCGGCTCACCCCGCGCCGGTGCCGGCTTGGGTGTCGGCTCGACAACCGTCGTCGAGGTCGCATCCCGACCTGCTCGGCCCGGTGAGGCCCCCGACGCCGGGCCCTCGGAGGCGGACGAGTCGGCGACCTTGCCTTCCTCGAGGGCGACACGCTCCTCGAACTCCGCCTTCAACGCCCGCTGCTCGCGGGCCGTGAACACGCCGGTGCCCCAAAGCTGGTACGCGACGAAGAGCAGGATGAGGACACCGACGGTGATCAGCACCCAACCGGTGCGGCCCACCCAGCGCCACACACCGCCGAAGTGGCGGTGTGTGGCGCTCGCGCTGCTCGCCTTCGCCCCCCTCGAGCCCACCAGAGGTGTCACCCGCTCGGCGCCAGACGATGGGCCGCCTCGCTCTGGTGCGGAAACCGGTGAGCCCGGAGGATCGGCACTGCCGGCATCACCGTCGTCGTTTCGACCCATGCCCGGCCATCCTACGAAAGTCGACGCCGACCCCCGCCGCTTGTCGCACCTGGATGCGTGACCTGCTCACGACCAAACATCTGCTGGAACACCGGCGGTGTGTGCAAAAGAGGGCACCCAACTTGTGCCCTCTCTGGAGGAAGGTCGTGAGCCCACCAGCACCCACAAGGCATCAAAGCTCCCGGATCCCATAGGGTCTGCTCTCATGCGTGGCCAGCGACTCGGACTCGTACTCCTGCTGCCCCTCGGCGTCGGACTCGGCGTACTCATCGCCGGCATCCCGGACGTCTCCCCCGAGATGGAGAGCTCCTCCGCGCTCGCCGACTCACAACCGACGATCGTCCCCACCTCCACAGCACCGACGACCACCCCTACCTCCGAGCCGACGACCACGACCACCGCCGTCACACCCAGCGTCCACTCCCCCCGCAGCGTCGACGTCGTCGTCCTCAACGGTGCCCGCATCGAAGGCGCAGCCGCGGACGTCAGCGAGCGTCTCGCGGAGCTCGGCTACGCCACACTTCAGCCGGCCAACGCCCCAGCGACCGACACGACCACCGTCTACCACCGCGACGGCTACGAGGGCGACGCCCGAGCCGTCGTCGCCGAGCTCGGCCCGGGCACCATCGACACCGAACCGCTACCCGACCCGTCTCCCTTCGACGGCGTCGACGACGCCCAACTCGTCGTCGTTCTCGGCACCGATCACGAACCGGCCACCCAATCGGACGGCACGTCCTCGACCACCTCCGCTCCATCCAACGAGTAGCGGCTCCTGGGAGCCCGAGGCGATCGGTATTCGACATTCGAACCACCCAGACCATGCGAGCAGGAACAACACCAGTGGACATGCACACCCCCGCCATCCTCATCGTGTGCACCGCCAACATCTGCCGATCACCGATGGCCCAAGGGCTCCTCTCGCGACGGCTCGACCAGAGGGAAATCCCCGCCCACGTCGCATCTGCGGGGCTGACGACCGAAGGGCAACCACCACACCCCTTCGCGGTCGAAGCCCTCCAAGCAGGCTGGAACATCGACATCAGCGATCGCACCAGCCACACCCTCGACCGTCAGATCGTCGAAGTCGCGGACCTCGTGGTCACCATGGAGCGACGCCACGTCCAGGAGATCGCAGCCCTCGCACCCGACACCTGGCCCCGCACTTTCACCCTCAAAGAGCTCGTCCACCGCGCAAGTCAAGCCGGACCCCGCCTCGGCAACATACCCATGGACGAATGGCTACTCCGCGTCGCAGCAGGTCGGCGGCTCATCGACCTCGTCGACGTCAACCCCGACGACGACATCAGCGACCCGATCGGCAACTCCAAGGCCGTCTTCCACCGCACGGCCGAACAGCTCGACGATCTCCTCGCCCGCCTCGTCGACCTGGCGTGGCCCAGGCTGTAAGCGCCCTAGCTCCCGACAGCGACCCGGAGAATCATGCCCGCTGGACGGCAAGAACCTCAGCACCCCCACGAGCGAACCCGGCAACCCGTTCGTGGCCTTCGAGAAAGCAACATCTGACGGTAATCGCGCTCCTCATCGTGTACTGCTATCCGACGACCAGGGTGACGACAGCTCACCCGGAGAAGGTCCTCCCCGATGACAACCGAACAGAACGTCTTCGACCTCGGCGATCATCAGGATCCATCACCGGCCGACCCGCTGGAGAGCACGTTCGACTTCCTCAACCGGGTGGACTCCGTGCCCTTCGAACGAGTCCGAGCCCTGATCGACAATTGGTGGAATCGAATGTGCGCCGACAGCCAGGCCGACATTCGAGAACGCCTCCGCTCAGGAAGGCAGCAGCACTTCTGGGCCGCCTTCTGGGAGTTGTACATCCACGAGTCACTCCTTCGGCTCGGATGCGACGTCACCTGCCACCCAACAGTTGCTGAAACCTCTCGGCAACCGGACTTCCTGGCTCGCCAAGACCGGGGTGAGTTCTACGTCGAGGCCAAGGCAGTGATGGCGTCAGATTCTGACAGTGCCGCAGGCCGTCGATTCGGGCAGATCCGCAAGGCCCTCAATCGGGTCGAGTCGCCGAACTTCATGCTCGTGCTCGACGTGCGCAAGGAATCGAACCGTTCCCCCTCCGTCGCGACGCTGCGCCGTGAACTCCAGCAGTGGCTCGCCTCGCTCGACCCCGATGAGGTGTCCGAAAGGATCGAAGGCGCCTACGACCAGTACGGCGCCCTCCCCGAGCACATCTGGTCAGATCAGGACTGGGAGATCGAATTCCGTGCCATGCCGAAAAAGCCCGAAGCGCGGGGATACTCAGATGAGGTGGTGGGCGCCTGGGAGCACGGAGACAACGGCATCATCAACACCGTCGGCCCGCTTCGCGGCGCGATCGAAGAGAAGGCGAAGGCGTATGGGACGTTGGAGAAGCCATTCATCATCGCTCTTCTGAGCGACAGTCTCTTCGTCGCTGAGCACGACGTCACCAGCGCACTCTTCGGGACAGAGCAGGCCATCTTCAGGCGGATGCCGAACGGAGAGACCGAAGCGACTCCAACACGAGAGCGCAACGGCGCATGGCTCGGCCCCATCGGACCCCGCAACACAGGCGTCTCTGGCGTCCTCGTCGGCCGACTCTTGACGCCCTGGAACGTTGGTCGGTCGAGCGACGCCTCCGTGACCTTGTGGCACCACCCGGCGGCCGAACACCCGATCGACCTCAGCGAATCCCCCTGGCGCACCAAGAGGGTCACCCCCGAGTCCGGTCAGATCGAAATCAGCGAGCCTGACGTGGACCCGGCTGCGTTCTTCGGGCTTCCCGACGAGTGGCCCGGGCCAGAACCCATGTTTCCTGAGGAGCACGGCACCGACAACATCAACGACAGCTAGACCCAAGATGATCCTCCGAAACGGTGGAGATCGGATTCCACGAGCTCTGTGTAGCCCATGTACGCGTCGTGGCGTGACAGGAGCGAACGCTCGGCAGCGAGCTTGACGAGATCAAGCGTCTGGAACGGTTCCCCCGCAGCGAGCGCCCGGTAGGCGCGTTGACCGTCGCTGTCGTCACAGGCAAACGGCAGGTCACGAGCTACTGCGATGGCGATCGACACCGACTCGCCCAGATCGAGACGCCGAGCCCGGAGACCAAGATCGCTCTGGCGCCAGGCGCGGTCAGCAGACTCGCGCGACTGGAGCCGGACGGCGAGGCGACGTTCCTTCTCGTTCAGCGTGCTGACCTTCACTCCCCGCGACCGCAAAGCCAGGAGCCTCGCGAGACCATCAGCTGCAGCCAGCGCTTGGCTACCGATCCCCGAACCCAACTCCTCCTGGGCTCTTCGGTCGATCGCCGCTCGAATCCGCTCGACCTCTCCGAGCTCATCGTCGTCGAGACCCATGACACCGTGCGCGACCAACAGCTCTCCCTCGGCGAGAGCCACGAGATGCTCTCCCCAACCAAGCACGCCGAAGTTGCGGAGCACCGATGCGTCGGCGACAAGAGGGCTCAATTGAACCGAGCAGCGTCCTTCAGGTCTTCGTGAGCGGAACGCTCACTGCGGTCCGCACGGGGTCGTCCCAGAAGCCTGCGAACGTCCTCCGTGCTGCATGCGAGCGTCTCCGCGGCATCGCCCAACGTGACCTCCCCTGTCTCGATTCCGCTCCTCACGAGCAGCAGGAGCGCGGCCGGAAAACGTTCGAGTGGGTGGAGGTCGAAGCGACCCAGATCGGCTGGATGCACGGGGTAGCCGAGTGCCCGGGCCAGGCGGCTCGGTGACACCGCGCCGAGCTCCTCGTAGGCCGACTCGTCGATGAGCTGCTCTTGGCGAAGCCGCACCAACAACGTCGCGAAGCTGACACCGAAATGACGTTGGAGATGGACGACGACGACGGGGTCGTCGAGGTGCTCCCAAGCTTCCAGCTCCGCGACGGCCTCCCGCAGGGTGTCGCTGGGAACGAGGAACTCGCCAGCGAAGGCATCAGCGAAGCGCTCGCGTCCCGTGTCCCGCTGGGGCCGGGTGGAGACCACCACGTCGCTTGCCTGCGAATGGAAGAACGCGTGCGCCAGCTCGTGGGCCAACGTGAAGACCTGCCGGCCGAGCGTCATGTCCGTGTTGATAACGACACACTGGCCAAGTCGAGCGTGACGGTAGAAGAACCCGGAAGGGGAATCATCGAGGTCTTCGCCGAGCGGCAACCGCCACACGAGCACGTGCTCGTCCACCTGACGGAACGGATCTTCGAGCGGACCATCGCCGAATCCGAAGAACGCTCGGAGTCGACGGGCCGCGCTCACCGCGAACTTTCGGGCGTGCCCCGCGGCCTCCGGGAACGGGCTCGGCCGTGGCCACGCCAGCTCGATCCCCAAGTCGTCTGCCAGCTCCAAGTAAGCGGACGCGTGGTGTTCGAACAGACGCAAGCCTGCGCGGGCCCGACCGCCGAGCTCGACCGGAGTTGCACGGAAGAGCACACCGCTGACGTCGCGCTCGCCTACGACCGGCGCCCGTACGCCCCCCACGAGCTCCTCCAACGTCGCGCCGTACAACGTCGCGAGAGCGGCCGCCACGGTGAGCGGCACCTCACGCCTGCCGGCCTCGTAGTAGTTGAGGAGCACGCGGTTGATATCGACCGCCTCGGCCGCAGCCACCTGTGACATCCCCACGCGTTCTCGCAACTCACGGAGTCGCGCGCCCAGCTCGTTCGTCTCCATCGCCCTCCCGTCGGTGTTACACGTCTACCTTTACCATGTTGTATCGTAACGGCTAATACCCGTGAACTCAGCACTCAAGGAGTGACACAAATGGCTCACAAGAGACAAACAGGCAAGAACGCTGCCTCTGCTGCCGGACGGACCCTCGCAAGCAAGAACTCGACCAAAGCTCAGAAGAAGGCCGCGGCGAGTGCACTGTCGCAGACCAAGAGCAAGAAGCGCGGCCACTAGTCCCGTATCGCCCAAGGGGTTCAGAGGCCGCGCGAGCCCGATCGACCTGGGTTCGTCGCGTGCACGCGTGAAGACTGGATCGGACCGTGCAGCCACACCGCACCGAATCACGCTTCCAGTGTGAGCGACGACAGGCTTCGTCGCTCACGCCTACAGCGCGATGGCAGCGTACTTGGTGTCCAGGAACTCCCTGATGCCCTCGCGGCCGCCCTCGCGGCCGAGGCCCGAGTGCTTGATACCACCGAACGGGCCGGCCGGGTTCGAGACGAGTCCACGGTTCACGCCCACCATGCCGGTCTCCAGGCGCTCCGTGACCCGCAGGGCACGCTCCAGATCGCTCGTGAACAGGTAGGCGACCAGGCCGTACTCGGTGTCGTTCGCCGCGGCGACCACGGCATCCTCATCATCGAACGTCGAGACCGGCGCCACCGGCCCGAAGATCTCCTCGCTGGTCATCTTCGCCTCGCCCGGCACACCGAGCAGCACCGTCGGCGGGTAGAAGTAGCCGGCCCCCTCGACCGGCTCACCGCCCACCAGCGGCTTCGCGCCCCGACCGACAGCGTCGCTCACGAGGTCGTGGATGCCGTCGCGAGCCGACCCGTTGATCATCGGGCCCACCTCGACCCCCTCGTCGGTCCCGCGGCCGACCTTCATGGCGCCCATGCGCTCCGAGAGGCGATTCGCGAACTCCTCCGCGATCGGCTCCGCCGCGAGGAACCGATTCGCCGCCACACACGACTCCCCCATGTTCCGCATCTTCGCCAGCATCGCCCCCTCGACCACCCGGTCGATGTCGGCGTCCTCGAAGACGATGAACGGCGCGTTGCCCCCCAGCTCCATCGACACGCGCAGCACCTGGTCGGAGGCCTGCGAGATCAGCGTGCGACCCACCGACGTCGACCCCGTGAACGACAGCTTCCGAGCCCGGCCGTCCTTGATGACCGGCTCCATCGTGGCGCCCGAGCGCGACGTCGTCACCAGGTTCAACACCCCCGGCGGCAGACCGCACCCCTCGAGGATCTGCGCCAACAGCAGCATCGTGAGCGGTGTCTGCTGCGCCGGCTTCACCACCATCGTGCAGCCCGCCGCGACCGCCGGGCCGATCTTGCGAGTGCCCATGGCGAGCGGGAAGTTCCACGGCGTGATGAGGATCGACGGGCCCACCGGCTGGGGCATCGTCACGATGCGCCCCTTGCCGTCGGGCGACACCGAGTACTGCCCGTCGATGCGCACCGCCTCCTCCGAGAACCAGCGGAAGAACTCGGCGCCGTAGGCCACCTCACCCTTCGACTCGGCCAGCGGCTTGCCCATCTCGAGGGTGATGAGCAGCGCGATCTCGTCGGCCCGCTCCGTCACGGCCTCGAAGGCGCGCCGCAGGATCTCGCCGCGCTCGCGGGGCGCCACCTTCGCCCACTCCTCCTGAGCCCGGTCGGCGGCGTCGAGCGCGGAGAGGGCGTCCTCGGGGGTGGCGTCGGCCACCTCGCGGAGCACCTCACCCGTCGAGGGATCCTCGACCGGAAGGGTGCCGCCACCGGTCGCGTCGCGCCACGCGCCGTCGATGTACAGGCCGGTCGGCACCTGGGAGAGTACCGTCGTCTCGGAAGAGGTCACCATCGCTTCGTCCTCCAACCATTCGTCGTCCTCCCCTCCAGGTTCCCAGATCGCGGGGCACTCATTCTCCTCGCCCCGGGTCGACCACCCCTGCGGGTGCCCACGGGGCGCGACCCGGCGTCCTCCTCCGCCGCGACTTGTGGCGACACGACACCGCACTGGATGCTGGCCCCGTGACGCCTCGACGCTCCCTCGTCCTCCTCGCCGCCGCGGCCTGGACGCTCTACGTGTGGGGCACCCGCATGGTCCTCCTCTGGGGCGGCGACGAGTCGTTCGGGTTCAAGGCCGTCCACACCGTCCTCGCCGCCGTGTCGATCGGCTTCGCGATCGCCATCGCCTGGATCGGCTGGGGCACCTGGCGGACACGGCGGGTACGTCAGGCCTCGGAGCGCCCTGCCGCGCGGGAGTCCGTCTCCGGACGCTGAGCGCGCGCCGCTTCGAGAACGGGGCTAGAGGTCAGAGCACTTCAGCGCGCTCGTGCCACCCCGCTCTGGTAGCGCCAGATCGCGTGATCCAGCTCGGTCGCGCCGACCCCCAACTGCGAGGCCGCTTCGGTCACGAAACGCTCCGCCTCGGATTGGCTGACGTCGCGCCCGATCGCGTTCGTGAGGAACCGCACGACCATCGTGTCGGCCTTGACGCCCGGCACTCCGAGCAGCATCAGGAAGTACCGGTACGTCGCCTTGCCGACTCCGCTGGTGCGCGTGAAGAGGCGCTTCAGCTCCTCCGGCGCTTGCTCGGCGCGTGAGCGGACGTCGGCGGCGGTGTCGATCTCATGGTCGACCAGCCGGGACGCGACCTCACGGACGGCGTCGACCTTCACTGGACGGTCCGCCGCAGGGCCGGGCACCAACTGCCGGTTGTCGACGATCGCGAGGAGCCGATCCCGATCGATGTTCTTGAGCGCTGCCAGCCGTCCATCCGGCGAGTGCTCGGGAGCGGCCCGCCACCGCTCGACGAGGGGGTGGACCACCGTCTCGTAGTGCGCCCGGGTCGAGAAGACGCTGTCGACGAGCGCCGTGTCGGCTTCGCCCGGCCATCCTCCCCGCCACGTGGGCCACGTGCCACGTGGACCCAGCTCGGCGTTCACAGACTCGCGAACTCGGCCGACCTCGTCCATCCCGCACCGTCCCTTCGCCAGACACGCCGGCGTCGCCACACCCCCCTCGGAACGAGACCGTATCGACGGGACAAACCGCTGTCATGCGAACCTGGCGCTGGCTCTGCCGCTTGTCGGACGCAGCCCCTCATCCCTGGCGAAGCAGCGGACATCCTCGGGTCCTCGGCTCCTCCGCTCCCTGGGTCGCCGCAGACGGCCGCGGCTCAGCAGGCTGCCCACAGGCCACGCTGCTGCTCGCGAACGCGGCGGGCCGCCGCCCGGAAGTCGTCGGCGTGCTCCACGTTCGGGGGCACCGTGAAGACCTGCGCGTACCCCTCCTCCAGCAGCTCGAGGTTCACAAACAAACCGTCCCGCAGCCGGTAGACGTAGGCGAGGGTGCGGTCGTAGCGGTCCACCTCCTCGACGTCGAAGACCAGACGCACCTCGGTGCCCGATGCGAGCAGCGACTCCGCGAACCCGGCGGCCTCCCGTCCGAAGCACTCCACGGGCCGGCGCGGGTCCTTCGTCTCGGGCGTGTCGATCCCGATGAGACGCACCCGCTCGCCCCCGTCGACCACGAGCGTGTCGCCGTCGACGACCCGCTGCACCACCCGATCCTCGCCGTGGGGCAGATCACGCCGGGTGATCTCAGCGCCGGCCGAGCTCGTGGTGATGTCTCTCCCGTCGGTCGTCGGCGAGGTCGGGGGCTCCGCTTCGTCGCCGGCGCATCCCGCGACGAGCACCAGCGCCGCCAGCGCCAGCCACCACGCCCTGGAGTTCACACCCACGGAACCTGTCACCGCCCTCCTCTACCGTGCAGATCGACTGCAGCCGCCAGCAAGGCTTCCAGGGAGTACCCATGACCGGCTTTCGTTCCCTCCTCTACCGTCTCGCCCGCATCCTCGGTGACGTCAACGCCACCCGCAAGGGCCGGGTGAGACGCCGCATCGGCCGCCGCGTCGCCGGGCGTGCCACCGGCCGCGGCCTCGGGAAGCTCTTCCGGTGACCTCCAGGGTGGGACCGAATGGTCAGGTCGTCATCCCGAAGCCGATCCGTGAGCGGCTGGGTCTCGAGCCCGGTGACTCGGTCGTGTTCGTCCCCGAGGAAGGGGGTGTGCAAATCCAACGCGCAGCCGAGGTCGAAGACCTCGCCGGGCCGGTTCGCCGACCACGGGCTACAGGTCATCGACGTGCGCTGGACAACCTCATTGGCTGCATCCCTCACGCACCAAGGAGGAAGGCAAGGGTGGCGTTCCCGCGGCGGTACGCCTCGTCATCGAGGTGTGCCCAACCGACGTGATCACGGTCCTCGAGTGGGGTGAGCAGGCGAAGCCGTTGTCGATCCTTCTTGTCGCAGAGGTCACCGGCGCTCACCGGGTCCGGAATTGTCGCCAGCAGCAACGCTGCGTCTTGCCAGTCACGATCCGGGTTCTCCCGAACGGCGATGGCGGTAGCCGCTGCCTTGGCGACAAGGGCACCAAGGAGGTCTGGACGCCTCACGAGACCGGAGCGGTCGGCGCGCCCTGTCACCCCACTCACGCTCACGGTAACGAGCTCAGAACGCCGAAATGCTTGCACCGCGCCCGGCGTCTGTACCGTACGTGCGGGCGGCACGGTGTACGTACTCGTACTATCGCCGAGACCCTCAGGAGCCAGAACATCGAAGATGGTGCGGCCCCGGCCGCCGGCGACCTCCCGAACGAACCGATGCCCCACACCATCGGCGTTCGCTCCTTCGAACACGAACCCTCGCTCTCGGAGCCAGACCGCGAACCACTCCGTGCCGCGGGGCCTCATTCGGACGTCGACGACGACATCGACATCGTCAGTGGGGCGAACCATCTCCGCCACACCATGCTCAGCACCGAGCACCTGCATCATCTGGCCGCCGAAGAGCACCCAACTCTCAGAATCGACCTTCCCCAAGTCGAAGAGCAGCCACCAGCCCTCCTCGGCCGCTGGCGTCAGACCGTGAAGATGGATCATGACGCAGCGCGATCGACGCCAAACGCCCGACACAGCTCGCGCCTGGCAACCGCCAGCTCACGAGCTGCGAGGTGGCGTTCGCGGACGTGCGAGGAGCCAAGAAGGTCCACGAGCACGACAGCGGAGGGCACGGGCTCGCCAGGTCGACCGAGGGCGACCTCTGCAACCTCTGCGGCCTCGGCCAGCACGACCATCAACGTCACTCGGCCTTCGTCGCTGAGTCGAGCGCGGTGGTCGGCGAGGACCGCGTCGAAGACGTCCTCGTGGACGTAGAAGCGATCACGATCACCACCGGTGATTCCGAGACCCGAGCCGGCGACGACGTCAGCGCCCGCCGGCCACAAGCGCTGATCCTCACCGAGATGCTCGATGACCCCCGGGTGGACCCAGACCCGCTGCCTGGCCGCCCGCTTCCGCAACCAGCGATCCCATCGCTCCGGGGGCGGCGCGTGCGCGATCAGCGTGCGCAGACGATGCCGGATCCGCCGGTCCTCGCCCTCCATGGGATCGCTCGCGGGTGGGCTCTCGAGAACGGTCCCCATGGCAGCCAGGAAGCTCCAGGCCATGCGCGCCGAGAGCGGTCGGCCCGTCTTGGGCTCAGAGCGGGAGCGATCGCGGACCGCATCGGCATCGATGAGCCAACGGCCCCCCACCCGACGTCCAGTCAGGCCACCGGCGGTCGCGAGACGTCGAACCTGTCGCTCGCTCACGCCGAGTCGGTCGGCCGCCTCGGCGGTGCTCATCATCTCCACGAGGGGCCCCTCTTCCTTCCCTCCGTCCCAGTATACGTCCGTTTCCGGACCTATTCTGAGTCAGAATAGGCTCGTTGTCAAGAAATATGTCCGCACCCGGAAGTATTTACGGACGCCAGGTCGGCTGTGCTCGCCACGTCGTCTCAGGGGTAACCCACTCGTCCCTGAGAGCGACGGGCCCGGTGACGGGGCTCACGGTTTTCTGTAAGGAACAGCTCGCTCGTCACTCCTCCCCGGTGAAGCGACACCGAAGACGCGAGCACCGAGGAGTGAGGCGACCATGCAGCACCGGACCCCGCACCTGATCACCGTGGCGACCACGATCCTGGCGCTCGTGGTGGGCCTGCTGGCCGGCACCGTGGCGGCCGAGCACACCAGCGACAACGGTGAACCCGCCTCGAACGTGAGCGCCTCGACCACGACGACCGCCCCCGACCCGTCTCCCGACGATTCGAGCGAGGAGGAACCGACCGACGAGGTCGCCTCGGACACCTCGGATGCCTCGGACACCTCTGGCACCTCCGGCGACGCGACCGAGCACTCGCACCACGGCGAGGCTGACGCCACGACCACCGACGAGACGAGCGACGAGACCGCAGAAGGCGACACGACCACCGAGGACGCCACCGACGAAGGCGGCGACACCAGCGACCCACCTGCCACCTCGGCCTGCGACACCGGCGAGTTCCGCCACGGCCGCTGGCACGTGGACGGCAGCGGCGGGACACCCGCCGACCTGACCGGCCTCGAGGTCTCCACGGTCGAGGGCGACCCCGAGTGCATGCGCCTGCGCCTGACCTTCGACGGGCCCGTGCCCGGCTTCGACGTCGAGAGCTACTCGTCCCTCTGGGAGACGCGAGTCCACTTCGACGGGCGCGACGCGCCCGCCGGGCCGGTCTCCCCCGACTTCTTCCGGGCCCGCGAGGGCGAGGTGGTCGACGTCGCGCTCGTCGTCCACGACGCCGGCGGCCTCGGTGTGCTCGCCACCCACGGGCGCGACCGGGAGGTCGCCGCCCGCGCCGTCGTCGGCGACGGGCGCGCCGACCTGTACGTCCGGCCGGTCCGCGACGGCGCCGTCGCCGTCGACGACATCTACGAGGCCGAGG
>CAYTKN010000022.1:0-43899 GCA_964438505.1 uncultured Burkholderiales bacterium | reverse complement strand
GTCTCCAGCAGGCCCGCCATCGCGGCGGCGACGCCGCCGAGCGTGTCGACGGCGTCGAAGAGTGGCTCCTTGTCCTCCTGGAGGTCGCGGTTGTAGGCGAGCGGCAGCGCCTTGAGCGTGGCGAGGAACCCGGCCACGTGGCCGACGAGGCGTCCGGCCTTGCCCCGCGCCAGCTCGGCGATGTCGGGGTTCTTCTTCTGGGGCAGCATCGACGAGCCCGTCGAGTAGGCGTCCGCGAGGTGGAGGAACCCGAACTCCTCGCTCGCCCACAGCACCACCTCCTCGCCCAGGCGCGAGAGGTGCACCTGCGCGAGGGCGCACACGAAGAGCATCTCCGCCACGAAGTCGCGGTCGGAGACCGCGTCGAGCGAGTTCTCGAAGGTACGCGAGAAGCCCAGCTCGGAGGCGACCCGCTCGGGCCGCACCGGCAGGCTCGTGCCCGCCAGCGCCCCCGCCCCCAGCGGCGAGACCGCCGCCCGCGCCAGCGTCTCGTCGAGGCGCTCCACGTCGCGGCCGATCGCCCAGAAGTGGGCCAGCAGGTGGTGGGCGAGCAGCACGGGCTGCGCACGCTGGAGGTGCGTGTAGCCGGGCAGGTAGGTGTCGCCGGCCTCCGCCGCCCGAGCGACGAGCACGGCCTGGAGCTCCACGAGGCGGGCGCGCAGCCGGGCGCCCTCGCGCCGCACGAACAGCCGCAGGTCCAGGGCGACCTGGTCGTTGCGGCTGCGGGCCGTGTGGAGCTTCTCGCCGGCCGCTCCGGCCAGCTCGGTCACCCGGCGCTCCACCGCGGTGTGGACGTCCTCGTCGCCGGGCGCGAACCGGAACGTGCCGTCCTCGAGCTCCTCGCCCACCTGCTCGAGCGCCGCGAGCAGGAGCGACTCCTCCTCCCCGTCGAGGAGGCCGACCTCGGCGAGCATCCGCACGTGCGCGCGCGAGCCCGCCACGTCGTCGGCGGCGAGGCGCACGTCGACCGGCAGGCTCGCCGTGAACGCCATCAGCGCGTCGGCCGGCTGCTCCGCGAAGCGGCCGTGCCAGAGGGTGCGCGCCGTCTCCCGGCTCGCACCCTCGGCCTCCTGCTCGGCGTCCCCCTCGGACGGGGAGGTGTCGTCAGCCATCGCCCTGCTCGCTCCCCTGGCGCCGCGCCCAGGTCTCCAGACCGAGGCCCCACAGGCGCACGAAGCCCTCGGCGTCCTCGTGGCGGAACGCGTCCTGCGCATCGTAGGTCGCCAGCTCGTAGTCGTAGAGGGGGCGCTCCGCCCGGCGTCCCGAGACCGCGCAGCGTCCGTGCGACAGCGCCAGGCGCACCTCGCCGGTGACGTGCCGCTGCGACGACTCCACGAACGCGTCGAGCGCCTCGCGCAGCGGCGAGAACCACAGGCCGTCGTAGACCAGCTCCGCGTAGCGCACCTCGAGGCGCTGCTTCTCGCGAGCGAGGTCGCGCTCGATGGTGATCGACTCCAGGTCGGCGTGGGCCAGCACCGAGGCCAGCGCGCCCGGACACTCGTAGACCTCGCGGCTCTTGATCCCGACACGGCGGTTCTCGACCATGTCGACGCTGCCCCAGCCGAAACGGCCGACCCGCTCGTTCAGGATGCCGACCAGCTCGGCGAGCGGCGCCTCGGCGCCGTCGACCGACACCGGGACGCCCTCGCGGACGCCGACGACGACCGCGTCGCGCTCGTCGCGCCCGGCTGTCGCGCGGGTGAGCGAGTAGACGTCCTCGGGGGCGGGCGTCCACGGGTCCTCGATCGCCCCGCACTCCACCGCCCGGCCCCAGAGGTTCTCGTCGATCGAGTACAGCTTCTCGAGGGTCGCCGTGACCGGGATCTCGTGGCGCGCCGCGTACTCGACGCAGTCCTCGCGGGTCATCCCCCACACCCGCACCGGAGCGAGCACCTCGAGGTCGGGGGCCAGCGCCCGGCTGGAGACCTCGAAGCGGACCTGGTCGTTGCCCTTGCCGGTGCAGCCGTGCGCCACCGCGTCGGCGCCCGTGTCGCGGGCGGTGCGCACCAGGTGCCGGGCGATCAGCGGCCGCGACAGCGCCGAGACCAGCGGGTACTTCCCCTCGTAGAGGGCGTTGGCCCGGACGGCCGGAGCCACGAACTCGTCGGCGAACTCCGCCTTGGCGTCGACCACCCGGGCGTCGACGGCGCCGGCGCCCAGCGCGCGCTCGCGCACCGCCTCGAAGTCCTCGTCCTGGCCGACGTCGACCGCGAGGGCGACGACCTCGACGCCCCACTCCTCTCGCATCCAGCGGACCGCCACCGAGGTGTCGAGTCCCCCCGAGTACGCCAGCACCACTCGCTTCGCCACGTCTCCTCCTCGTGATGGGTGCGCCGGGCGCCCGGCCGTGCGCCCCGATGCCGGGGGCCCGGTCGCGTCGCCGGCTCCCCGGGTCGCTACGTCTCGGTCTCCAGGTCCGGCAGGTCCGCCAGGCCGGCCAGGTCCGCGAGGTCCGCGGCCATCTCGTGCCCGTGGGTCGCCTGGCTGCACACCACCAGCACCGTGTCGTCGCCGGCGACCGTCCCGATCACGTCCGGCAGCGACGCCCGGTCGAGCGCCGAGCCCACGACGTGGGCGGACCCCGGCGGTGTGCGCAGCACCACGAGGTTGACGCTGGAGCGGACCTCCACGACGAACTCCCCCATGACGCGGCGCAGGTGGTCCTCGGGGACCGGACGCTCCTTCGCGTGCTCGGGCACCGCGTACGCGGTCGACCCGCCCGGGATCCGCACCTTGACGGCGCCGAGCTCCTCGAGGTCGCGGCTCACCGTCGCCTGCGTGGCGCTCACCCCCTCGGAGGCGAGCAGCTCCACGAGCTGGCCCTGGCTGGAGACGAGCTGCTCCTCGAGCAGCTTCGCGATCCGGTGCTGGCGCTGCGGCTTCCCGAGCGTCGCCACGTCATCCACCTCCACCGCCGGACGACCCGAGCAGCTCCACGAGCAGCGAGCGGACCGCGTGCATCCGGTTCGCGGCCTGCTGCCACACCACCGACCGCGGACCGTCGATCACCGCGTCCACGACCTCCTCGCCCCGGTGCGCCGGCAGGCAGTGGAGGAACAGGGCCTTGCCGCCGACCGCGTCCATCAGCTCCTCGTCGACCCGGTAGCGCTCGAACGCGGCCCGGCGCGCCGCGGCGTCGGCCTCCTGGCCCATCGACGTCCACACGTCCGTGTAGACCGCGTCGGCGCCCTGGACCGCGTCGTGGGGGTCCTGGTGCAGCTCGACCGACCCGCCGAGGTTCCGGGCGCGGCCCACGACCTCCTCGTCGAGCTCGTAGCCGGGCGGGCTCGCCACCACGAGCTCCAGGCCGGTCAGCGCCGCGCCCACCGCGAGGGAGGCGCACACGTTGTTGCCGTCGCCGACGTAGGCGAGGCGCCTCCCCTCGAGAGGCCCGAGCTGCTCCGAGAGGGTCATCAGGTCGGCGAGCGCCTGGCACGGGTGGGCGCGGTCCGAGAGCAGGTTCACCACCGGGACGCCGTCTGGCGCCGCGGCGTCGGCCATCGCCTCGAGCACGCCGTGGTCGAACACCCGGGCGCCGACCACCGCGCAGTACGACGCCAGCGTGCGCGCCACGTCCTCGGGGATCTCGCGGGAGGACAACCCGACCTCCTCCCCGCGGAGGCTGATCGGGTGGCCTCCGAGGCCGACCACCGCCATCTCGAAGCTGGTGCGCGTCCGCGTGGAGGGCTTCTCGAACAGCGCGGCGACTCCGCTGCCCGCCAGGGGCCGCGGCACCGAGGAGGGCTCGGCCTTCCAGCCGATCGCGCGCTCGAGCACCGCCGCCACGGCGGGGGCGCTGAGGTCGTCGACCTCCAGGAAGCGCGCGGCGCTGCGCGCGGCGCCGCTCACGGCCCGACCTCCTCGAGCGCGTCGGCGACGATCCGCACCGCCGCGTCCACCTCGTCGTCGGCGACGAGCAGCGGCGGAGCGAAGCGCACCGCGTCCGGCGTCACCGGGTTCACCACCAGGCCGCGCTCGAGGCACGCGCGCACGACCTCGCCGGCGTCGCCGCCGTCGAGGACGGCGCCGAGGAGGAGGCCGAGACCCCGCACGTCGCGCACGCCCGGCAGCGCCACCAGACCGTCGCGCAGCCGCTCGCCGGCGCGCCGGGCACGGGCGGGCACGTCCTCCTGCTCCATCACGTCGAGCACCGCGATCGCCGCGCTGGCGGCGAGCGGCTGCCCCCCGAAGGTCGTGGCGTGGTCGCCGCGGCCGAAGCGGGCCGCCACCTCCGAACGGGCCCAGCACGCGCCGATCGGCATCCCGTTGCCGAGCGCCTTGGCCATCGTCACCACGTCCGGCTCCACACCCGCGTGCTCGAAGGCGAACCAGCGCCCGGTGCGCCCGAGGCCCGTCTGGACCTCGTCGACGACCATGAGCGCGCCGCGCTCGTCGCAGAGGTCGCGCACCGCCTCCAGGTAGCCGGTGGGCGCCGGATTGACCCCTCCCTCGCCCTGGACGGCCTCGACGATCACCGCGCAGACCCGGGCGTCCATCGCGGCGTCGAGCGCCTCGGCGTCGCCGAAGGGCACGTGGTCGAAGCCCTCGGGCATCGGGCCGAAGGGCTCCTGCTTGCCGGGCTGGCCCGTCGCGGCGAGGGTCGCCAGCGAGCGTCCGTGGAACGAGTCCGTCGCGCTCACCACCCGGAAGCGCTCCGCTCCGCCGGCGACGGCGCCGTGGCGGCGCGCCAGCTTGAAGGCGCACTCGTTGGCCTCCGCGCCGGAGTTGGCGAAGAACACCTGGCCCTCGCAACCGAGGAGGTCGTCGATCCGTTCGGCGAGGCGGGGCTGGAGGTCGTTGTAGTAGAGGTTCGACACGTGGAGGAGGGTGCGCGCCTGCTCCGCGATGGCGTCGGCCACCTCCGGGTGGGCGTGGCCGAGCGAGGTGACGGCGAGGCCGGAGAGGAAGTCGAGGTACTCCCTGCCCTCGGTGTCCCACAGTCGCGTGCCCGCCCCCCGCACGAACCCGACGGGGACGCGCGCGTAGGTCTGCATCACGTGCTCGGCGTCGAGCCGCTGGAGGTCCTGGAGTGCCATGGGGCCGGGTCTCATGCGCTCACCATCGTTCCGATGCCTTCGCGGGTGAAGAACTCGAGCAGCAGGGCGTGGGACACCTGGCCGTCGAGGATGTGCGCCCGGGCGACGCCCTGGCGAACCGCGGACGCGCAGGAGGCCACCTTCGGGATCATCCCCTCCGAGAGCTGCCCGGCCTCCAGCATGCGCTCGAGGCCGGCGGCGTCGATGCTGCCCACCAGGCTCCCCTCGTCGTCGACGTCCTCGTAGAGGCCGGCCACGTCGGTCAGGTAGACGAGCTTCTCCGCCTCGAGCGACTCGGCGAGCGCGCCGGCGACGGTGTCGGCGTTGATGTTGTACGCCTGGCCGGAGGCGTCCGCGCCGATCGTGGCGACCACGGGGATGAACTCCTCGCGCAGCACCCGCTCGAGCACCGAGGCGTCGATCCGCTCGACGTCGCCGACGAAGCCGAGGCGCTCGTCGCGGCGGCTCGCGGTGATGAGCCCGGCGTCCTCGCCCGAGAGGCCCACCGCGTAGGGGCCGTGGCGGTTGATCGACGCCACGATCTCGCGGTTGACCTTGCCGACGAGGGCCATCCGCACGATGTCGACCGTCTCGGCGTCGGTGACGCGGAGCCCGTCGACGAACTCGGGCTCCTTGCCGAGGCGCGCCATGAGGTCGGTGATCTGCGGGCCGCCCCCGTGGACCACGACCGGGCGCATCCCGACGAGGCGCATCAGCACCACGTCCTCCGCGAAGGAGTCGGCCAGCTTCGGGTCGGTCATGGCGCTGCCCCCGTACTTCACGACGACCGTGCGCCCCCAGAACTCCTGGATGTAGGGAAGCGCCTCGACGAGGATCGCGGCCTTCGACTCGGCGCTCAGCTCGGCGGGCCCCATCAGCTCGTCCTCATGTTCTCGTCGACGTACGCGTGGGTCAGGTCGCTCGTGAGGACGGTGGCCGCACCCGTGCCGAGCCCCAGGTCGCAGGTGAGCGTCAGCTCGCGCCGGCCCATCACCGCCGCGACGGCGGCGGGATCGTGCTCCGCGGCGACGCCACCGGCGCAGACCGTCACGTCGTCGTAGGCGATCGAGACGCGCTCGGCCTCGAGGCCGACGCCGCTGGCGCCCAGCTCGGAGAGCACGCGGCCCCAGTAGGGGTCCTGGCCGTAGAGCGAGCACTTGACGAGCTGGCTGTTGGCGACCGCCCGTGCCGCCCGGCGCGCCTCCTCGCGCGAGCGGGCCCCGCGCACGTGGACGCGGACGAGCTTGGTGGCTCCCTCGGCGTCGGCCGCCATCTGCTCCGCCAGGTCGCGCAGCACGCCGGTGAGCGCGCCGGTGAGCTCGTGGAAGGCGGCGGTGCCGGTCTCGACCGGAGCGCTCCCCGACGCCCCGCTCGCCAGCACCAGGACGGTGTCGTTGGTGCTCGTCGAGGCGTCGATGGTGAGCTCGTGGAACGAGGCGTCGACGGCGTGGCCGAGCATCGCCGAGAGGACCGTCGCGTCCGCGGTGGCGTCGGTGGTGACCACCGCCAGCATCGTCGCCATGGACGGCGCCAGCATCGCGGCGCCCTTGGCCATCCCGCCCACGGTGACGGCGACCTCCGAGCCCGTCTCGCCGGGGATCCGGCACACCGCGGCGGCCTCCTTGGGGCGGGTGTCGGTGGTCATGATCGCCTCCGCGGCGCTCGTCGCCGCCGCTGGGTCGGACCCGAGCTCTCCGACCAGCGCGGGGACACCCGTCTCGAAGGGCCCCATCGGGAGGGGGAAGCCGATCAGGCCGGTGGAGCACACGAGCACGTCGGTGCCGGCGCAACCGAGCGAGTCCGCGGCGAGCCGGCACGCGGCGGCCGCGTCGTCGCGCCCGCGCTCGCCGGTCGCGGCGTTGGCGTTGCCCGAGTTCAGGAGCACCGCGGCGGCGCGCCCGTCGTCCAGGTGGGCCCGGCTGACGAGCACCGGCGCTGCCTGCACCCGGTTGGTGGTGAACACACCGGCCGCGGGCACCGAGCGGCGGTCGACGGTGGAGACGAGCGCCAGGTCGAGCGCCCCGCCCCCCTTGATCCCGGCTGCGGTCCCGCCGGCCTCGAAGCCGGACGCCTCGACGACGCTCACGGCGCCAGCCCCAGCCGGGGGAGCCCCGCGGTCTCGTCGAAGCCCATGACGAGGTTGGCGTTCTGGATGGCCTGGCCGGCAGCGCCCTTCACGAGGTTGTCCTCGACGCCGATCAGCACGGCGGTGTCGGTGCGCTCGTCGTAGCGCACGGTGACGAGCACCGAGTTGGAGCCGTACGCGGCCCCGGTCGCGGGTGGGTCGTCGACGACGTGGACGAAGGGCTCCCCCCGGTAGAAGTCGCGGTAGTGCTCGAAGAGCGCCTCGGTCGAGAGCCGCTCCACCGCCGGGCGCGCGTAGCAGGTGGCGATGATCCCCCGGGTCATCGGCGCCACGTGCGGGGTGAACAGCACGCTCACCGGCGCGCCGGCCACGGCGCCGAGCGCCAGCTCCATCTCGGCGGTGTGCCGGTGGCTCAACAGCCCGTAGGCGGCGACGCTCTCGTTGGCCTCGGAGAACAGGCTCTCGGTCGACAGGCTCCGGCCGCGACCCGACAGGCCCGACACGGCGTCGACGACCAGACCGCGGGGCTCGACGAGGCCGCGCGCCATCGCGGGTGCCAGCGCGAGGTTGGCGACGGTCGGGTAGCAGCCGGGATTGGCGACGTGGGCGAACTCGCGGATCTCGTCGCGGAACAGCTCGGGGAGGCCGTACGCGAACTGGCCGAGCAGCTCGGGCGAGGAGTGCGCGCGCCCGTACCAGGTGGCGTACCCGTCGCCGGGCAGTCGGAAGTCGGCGCCGATGTCGACCACGTGCGCGACGCGCTCGAGGAGGCCCGCCGCGTGGCGCTGGGACTCGCCGTGCGGGAGCGCCACGAACACCACGTCGGTCCCCTCGCCGACGGCGTCGAGGTCGAGCTCCTCGTAGACCATCCCGTCGTAGGCGGCGCGCAGGGCCGGGTACACGTCGGAGACGCGCGCGCCGGCGTTCGACGACGCGGTCACCCGGCTCACCTCGAGCTCGGGATGGCCGGCGAGCAGGCGCAGCAGCTCCGCGCCCGTGTAGCCCGACCCCCCGATCACCGCGGCCTTTGCCATCGTCCTCACCTCTCCTCCGCGGGGCCTCCGCGGGGCCTCCCCGCGGCCCGGCGACCCCGCCTGTCCGTGGCCCCCGCACTATACACGGATTTGAATAAGCATTCACCTGGAATCCGCTGGCCGCCAGCTCCCGAGCTCATCCCGGTCCCAGTTCACCCCAGGGAACTCCGAAGAGCCGCTGGTCTCAGCCGGTGACGGTGTCGAGGCGGATCGAGGGAGCCGAGCCCACCGGAGTGCCCGACGAGCGAAGCCCCGGCAAGGACCCGACGAAGTTGGCGTCGCCGAAGGTGTGGATCCCACCGAGCGCGTCGAGGAGCAGATACCCCTCGTTCGAGGGCGTCACCGCCAGATCCATCCCACGAGCCGGGATGTTCCGACCGGCATTGCGCAGGCCCGGCAACGAGTCGATGAACTCGGCGTCGCCGAAGGTGTGGATACCCCCGACCTCGTCGAGGAGGTAGTAGCCGCCGCCGCTGGGGCTCGCGGCCATCCGGGTCGCGTCCGCGGCGATCGACGCGCCCCGGCTGCGGAGGTCGGGTAGGTCCCCGAAGAACTCGGCGGTGCCGAAGGCCCACACGCCGCCGCGGTCGGTGAGCACCCAGTAGCCGTTGCCGTCCGGGGTCACCGCCATGTCCACGGCCTTGCCGGGCACCGACGTGCCACCCGCCCGCAGACCGGGCAGCGACCCGTGGAAACCAGCGTCGCCGAAGGTGTGGATCCCACCCTGGGAATCCAACACGAAGTAGCCGTTCCCCGACGCCGACACCGCCAGGTCGACCCCCGAGGCGGGGATGTTCCGACCGGCGTCGCGCAGCCCCGGCAGCGACCCGTGGAAGCCGGCGTCGCCGAAGGTGTGGATCCCACCCTGGGTGTCGAGCAGGAAGTAGCCCTCGTCGGAGCGCGTCGTCGCCAGATCCACCCCACGAGCCGGGATGTTCCGACCCGCGTTGCGCAGACCGGGCAGGCTGCCGTGGAACCCGGCGTCGCCGAAGGTGTGGATCCCACCCACCGCGTCAAGGACCACATATCCCGACTGCGCCCGGAACCGATGCACGAACACGTCGTCGACGCCGTTCGAATCACCCGACACCAGATTGTCGGTCTTCGACTGGAACGCCACATCCGGTGCCCACTCCGCGATCGCGGAAGAGAAACTGCGGCCGTTGCCTTCGGTGCCGTCGGAGGCCACCGACACCCGCTCCGTCTCAGCCGACACCCGATCGTGCACGAACACGTCGTCCGCGCCGTTCGAATCACCCGACACCAAGTTGTCCGCACTCGACTCGAACGCCACGAAGCGCCCGTCCGCACTCACCGACGGGAAATCGCTCTCCTGGTTGCCTTCCGTGCCGTCGGAGGCCACCGACACCCGCTCCGTCTCGTCCGTCTCCCGGTCGCGAACGAAGACATCGTCGAAAAAGATGGTCGAGTCACCCGGCACCAAGTTGTCGCTCATCGAGTGGAACGCCACGAAGCGCCCGTCCGCACTCACGGACGGTCTCCGAGCAGGGTTGTTGCCTTGGGTGCCGTCGGAGGCCACCGACACCCGCTCGGTCTCACCCGTCTCCCGGTCGCGAACGAAGATGTCCTGAACGCCGTTGGAGTCGCCCGACACCAGGTTGTCGGCGTCCGATTCGAACGCCACGAACCGGCCGTCCCCGCTGATGGAGACCATGAAACCACTCGCGTCGTTGCCCTCGGTGCCGTCCGAGGCCACCGACACCCGCTCGGTGACACCCGTCTCCCGGTCGCGAACGAAGATGTCCTGAACGCCGTTGGAGTCATCCGACACCAGGTTGTCGGCGAACGAAGCAAACGCCACGAACCGGCCATCCGCACTCACCGACGTCGACGCACTGATTTCGTTGCCCTCGGTGCCGTCCGAGGCCACCGATACCCGCTCGGTCGACTCCCCCACATCCGACGGTGCCGCGGAGCCACCCGGCACCGAGCCGGGAAGCGCCAGCACCACCGCAACGGCCAGGGCCACCGCCACCGTCCGTCGAGTCGTCGCACGCGCCCACATGGACACCCCGGCCCTCCCGATGGCTCGCGTCACGGGGGCCGATGAACGGTAACAATCACCCGTTTCGCCCGCAACCGTCGCGGACGCGCACCGGCGACGTCACCTCCAGCTCAGGTGGGCGTCACTCACGTCCCCGACGACCTCATCCACCGCCGCGCTCGCCCCAGTTCCTGTGTGTGCAGGAACTGGGGGCTGGCGGTTCGGGAACAGGGGACGTCAGCCGAAGCGGCGGGCGTCCTCAGCCGCGTACCTGGCGACCGCCGAGTCGGTGCCGTCGGTGGCGCGGAGGGCCTCGACGACCTCCACCACCCGCTCGCCGGGGATCGCGCAGGTCATCTCGCCGGACCCCATGTCGGTGCGCACCCGGCTCAGCATGCACCCCACGCTGGCCGCGACCTCCCGCTCCTCCTTCGCGACGGCGAGCACGTGGCACTGCGGCTTGCCCTCGAGGCGCATGCCGGGCAGGGCGTCGGAGAGCACCATGAGCTGGCGGGCGTTGACGCGCACCAGGACCACGTCGGGGTCCGACGGCGTCTCGGCGAGGGGCCCGTAGACCATCGCCTCGGGCCGCTCGCGCACCCTCGGCATCGCCGCGGCCGCCTCCTCGGTGACCCAGCCGGTCTCGAGGAGGGTGGAGACGTCCGAGTTGCCTGCCACCTCGTCCAGGCTCCGCCAACCGTGGGTCACCAGGCCGACGCTGCAGTTGCCGTGGTCCTCCTCGACCGTGGCGAAGGTCGAGGACGTCGCGTGCATCCAGAACACGCACGGCGCCGACACCCGGCCCGTGCGCCCGTCGGGCAGTGGCTCGGGCATGGGGGCGTCGAAGCGCTCCACTCCCCCGGGCACCTCGTCGGCCCAGGTGATCGCGATCGGAGGCGCGTGCAGGTGCAGCACGTCCCCCAGCTCGTCGGCCACCGTGGCCCAGTCGCGCTCGCTCATCGCTCGTTCCCCTCTCGAACGTGGCCGGTCACACGGGTCCGCAGCCCCACAGGGTCACGGACCGGCAGGCTCACACACCTCCAGGCTCCCAGGCACGCTCCGGCGAGGCCACACGAGCGCCCGCTCGCCGGCCATCTCTCTCGCCCGGTCTCGGTCAGCCGCGCAGCTCGCCGCGGTGCGAGCCCTCCACGGCCTCGACGCACGCCCGGCGCGCCTGCGCGACCTCCTCGTCGGTGAGGGTCCGCTCGGGCGCCCGGAACCGCAGTCGGAACGCGAGGCTCTTGCGCTCCGCGCCCAGCGCGGCCGACTCGAAAACGTCGAAGACCGACACCTCCTCGAGGAGCTCGCCCCCGGCCCGGCGCAGCGTGGCGGTCACGTGGCGGGCCGGCTCGTCCGCCGGCAGCACGAACGCGAGGTCGATCGTGGAGACCGGGAACCGCGACGGCGGCCGGAACCAGCGGACGCGACGCTCGCCGGCGATCATCCGTCCGAGGTCCAGCTCGGCCGCCACCACCGCGGCGGGCAGCTCCATCGCCTCGACCACCTCCGGAGCGACCTCGCCGACGGCCCCGACCTCGACGCCGTCGACGAACACCGCGGCGCAGCGGCCCGGATGGAAGCCGGGCCGCACGGCGGGATCGAGCAGCATGTCCGCCAGGTCGAGGGCCTCGGCGACCGTCTCGACGACACCCACCGCGTCGTAGACGTCGACGGGGCGGTCGTCCTCGTGGGGGCGGCGACGCTCGCTGCCGGCGATCGCCACGGCCAGGTGCTCGCGCTCGTCGGGGAGCAGCTCCCCGTCGCGGGGCGCGAGGAAGACCGTGCCCATCTCGAAGAGGCGCACGTCGGGGAGGCCGTGCGAGGCGTTGAACGCGACCGCGTCGAGCACCCCCGGCAGCACCACCGGCCGCAGCAGCGACTCGTCCACCCGCAAGGGGTTCTCGACCTCGACGCCGACGCCGGGGTGGCCCGCCCGCTCCAGGTCGGAGGGGGCGACGAGCGAGATCGCCATCGACTCCGAGACCCCGGCGCCCACGAGGGCCTGGCGGACGCTGCGCCGGTCCTGCTGGGCGGCGCTCAGGCCACCGGAGCGCTCTCCGGTCGAGGGAAAGGTGCGCGCCACCTCGTTGTAGCCGTACAGGCGCGCCACCTCCTCGACCAGGTCGATCTCGCGGGTCACGTCCGGACGGAAGGTGGGCACCCGGGCCGTCAGCGACCCGTCGGCAGGTGGAATCTCGTCCTCCAAGGGCTCCACGTCGATCTGAACGGAGCGCAGGTGGGCGGCGATCTGCTCGTCGCTCAGGGCGGTGCCCAGCACCTCGTTGACCCGCCGGGGCCGCAGCCGGATCCGCTCGGCCTCGATCGGCGCCGGGTACTCGTCGACCGCGCCGGCACCGGCCGTCCCGCCGGCCACCTCCTCGAGGAGCTGCCAGGCGCGCCGGGCGGCCACGTCGATCCCGTTGGGGTCGACGCCCCGCTCGAAGCGGGCGCTGGCCTCGGTGCGCAGCGCGAGGCGCTTCGAGGTCATGAGCACGCTCTCCGGCTGGAAGTACGCGGACTCGAGGAGCAGCTCGTCGGTGGTCTCACCCACCTCGGAGTCGGCTCCCCCCATCACCCCGGCGATCGCCACCGGCGCGTCCTCGGTGTCACAGATCAGCAGGTCCTCGGCCGAGAAGGTGCGCTCGACGCCGTCGAGGGTGGTCATCGTCTCCCCGTCGCGGGCGAGCCGCACCCGGATGCCGCCGCCGCCCAGACGGCGGTGGTCGAAGGCGTGGAGGGGCTGGCCCCGCTCCAGGAGCACGTAGTTGGTCACGTCCACCACCGGGGAGAGCGGTCGCATCCCCGCCAGCGTCAGCCGCCGGGCCAGCCACCCCGGCGACGTGGCTCCCGGCTCGACGGTGCCGGTCATCGCCAGGTAGCGGGGGCAGCGCCGCGCGTCGACCACCTCGACGCTGCACCGCTGCGAGGCGGCCGGGCCCGCGCCCGACACGGCGGGCTCGGGCACCGCGAGGTCGGTCCCCAGCTTGGCGGCGAGGTCCCGCGCCACGCCGACCACCGACATGGCGTCGGGCCGGTTCGGCGTCACGTCCAGCTCGAACACCGCGTCGTCGAGGCCGAGCACCTCGCGCACGTCCGCTCCGGGCTCCGCTCCCGCCTCCAGGTGGAGGATCCCCTCGTGGTCGTCGCCGAGGTCGAGCTCGCGGGCCGAGCAGAGCATGCCGTCGGACACCTCGCCGCGGATCTCGCGCCGCTCCAGGCGCAGGCCGCCGGGCAGTCCGGCGCCGGGGGGCGCGTAGGGCACCACGTCGCCCGCGCTCAGGTTGCGCGCCCCGCAGACGACGCGGGCCTCGCGGCTGCCCGCGTCGACGTCGACCAGCGTCAGCTTGTCCGCCTTCGGGTGCTCGGTCACGCCGAGGACCCGCGCCACCACGACCCCTTCGACCTCCCGCCCCGGGGTCTCGACGGCGTCGACGATCAGGCCGATCTCGTTGAGGGCGTCGGCGACCGCGCCGGGTGTCCCCTCGACGGGGGCGAACTCGCGGATCCAGGAGAGGGGGACGCGCACCGTGGCAGCTCCTCGGAAGGCCCCTCAGAACTGGCTGAGGAAGCGGACGTCGTTGTCGAAGAAGGTCTTGATGTGGTCGACCCCGAAGCGCGTCATCGCCATGCGCTCCAGGCCGAAGCCGAACGCGAAGCCCGTGTACTCCTCGGAGTCGTAGCCGACGGCCTCGAAGACGTTCGGGTCGACCATCCCGCAGCCGCCCAGCTCGATCCAGCCGCTCTGCGAGCAGGTGCCGCAACCGCTGCCCTCGCAGAAGATGCAGGTCACCTCGAACTCGGCGGAGGGCTCGGTGAACGGGAAGTAGGCGGGCCGCAGCCGTGCGTGGTGGCCGGGCCCGAAGTAGGCCTGCGTGAACGCCTCGATGGTGCCGGCGAGGTCCCCGAAGGTGACGCCCCGGTCGACGACGAGGCCCTCGATCTGGTGGAACATCGGCGAGTGGCGGGCGTCGAGGGTCTCCTTGCGGTAGCAGCGTCCCGGCGCCACGACGTAGACGGGGGGCTCGCGCGACTCCATCACCCGGATCTGGACCGGGGAGGTGTGGGTCCGCAGCAGCACCTCCTCGGGGCCGCCCAGCCTCACGTAGAGGGTGTCCCACATGGACCGGGCCGGGTGGGCCTCGGGGATGTTGAGCGCCTCGAAGTTGTGCCAGTCGGTCTCGACCTCGGGGCCCTCGGCGATCTCGTAGCCGAACCCGACGAAGAGGTCCTCGAGCTCCTCTTGGACCTGGGAGACCAGGTGGAGGTGCCCGCGCCCGCCGCCGCGTCCGGGCAGGGTGGGGTCGAGGCGCTCCGCTGCGAGGCGCTGCGCGGCCTCCGCCTCGGCGAGCGCGTCGCGGCGTGCGCCGACGAGACGCTCCACCTCGGAGCGGAACTCGTTGACCGCCTTGCCGACCACCGGACGCTCGTCGCCGGCGAGGTCTTTGATCGCCTCCCTGGCGGACGTGGCGACCGAGCCCTTGCCGAGGAACCGCCGGTCGATCTCCGCGAGCTCCTCGGTCGAGGAGGCGGCGTCGACCGCCGCGCGGACCTCCTCGAGCGCCTCGTCGAGCTGCTGCTGGATCTGCGCTGCGCTCACTCGCCTCCCCCGGCGTCGGCCTCGGAGCCCGTCTCGAGCTCCTCGGGGACTCCGGCAGGAAGGCTAAAGCCGAACGTCGATCCCTCGCCCACCGTGCTCTCGACCCACATCCTGCCGCCGTGGGCCTCCACGATGCCCTTGGCGATGTAGAGGCCGAGGCCGGATCCGGTGGGGCGGCCCTCTCCGGAGCGGAAGAACTTCGAGAACAGCTTCGGGAGATCTCCCTCGGGGATCCCCGGGCCCTGGTCGCGGACCTCGATCACGGCCGACCCGACCGTGCCGTCGGCGCGGGCCTCGACCTCGACGCCCTCGGCTCCGGCGTACTTGCTGGTGTTCTCCACCAGGTTCGTGAGCACCTGCATGATCTTGTCGGGGTCCGCGTAGACCTCGGGGAGGTCCGAGTCCGTGAGCACCTTGGGCTCGAGGTCGGGGTGCACGTGGCGGAGCTCCTCGACCACCTTCTCGACCAGCGGAGCGACCTCGACCATCTGGCGGCGCAGCTTGAGGCGCCCGGTCTCCAGCCGGCTGATGTCGAGCAGCTCGGTCACGAGGCGGGTGACCCGGTCGGCGTCCACGTGGACCTGCTCGACCATCTGGCGCTTCTGGTCGTCGCCGAGGCGGTCCCACCGGTTGAGCATCAACGACGTGAACCCCTTGACCGAGGTGAGGGGCGAGCGCAGCTCGTGGGAGACGGTCGAGACGACCTCGATGCCCGCGGTGGCCTCCCGGTCGCGCCGCCCGGTCGGGCGCAGGATCACGACCAGGCCCTCGAGCTCGCCGTCGGGGCCCCGGCGGTAGCGGCCGGTCGCCGTCACGGTCAGATCGGATCCGTCGGCTCGGCGAAGCCGCACGCGCTGCTCGGGGACCCGTCCGACCGAGCGCAGGCGGACCGCCGTCGGCCAGCCGCCCCCCCACACGGGCGCTCCGTCGCGACCCCGCGGGGCCAGGAGCTCGTCGGCGCGGCTGCCGACCATCTGCTCCGCCGGGTGACCGAGCATCGAGACGGCGGCTTCGTTGGCCTCCTCGATCACCCGCTCGGCGTCGAGCACGAGGACGGCGTCGGGCAGCTCGTCGTAGCGTCCGGTCATCGTCTCGACCTCGCGCGCGGGGGCGTCAGCGGGCCGCGCGCACCGCTCATCGGCAACGATGCCTCCGCTGGCGGGCCGCCTCGAAGAGCACCACGGAGCCCGCCATGGCGACGTTGATCGAACCCGAGCGGCCCTCGTGGGGGATGGTGACCCACCCGTCGAGCGCCTCGTCGAGCTCGGGGGGCAGTCCCCGGGCCTCGTTGCCGAGCACCAGCGCGCTGCGCTCGCCCCAGTCGACGAGGTCGTAGGCCTCGCCGCTCCGCGCGGACGTGGCGAGCCTGCGCACCCCTCGCTCTGCGAGCACGTCGAGCACCTCCCGGGGGTCCTCGCCTCGGACGACGGGCAGGTGGAAGAGGGCGCCCGCCGCGGCCCGCACCACCTTGGGCGCCGAGGGATCCACCGAACCCCGACAGAAGACTACCGCCGACGCTCCCGCCGCTTCGGCACTTCGCACGAGTGTGCCCGCGTTGCCCGGTTCGCGCACCCCGACGAGCACGACGAGGAGGTCGTCCGCGGCGAGGGAGCCGAGGTCGATCACCGGGCTGGCTGCCACCGCGAAGAGCGGTTGCGGCGTGACGGTGTCGGAGACCCGCTCGGCCACGCCTTCGGCGAGCCACTCCACGACCACGCCGGCCTCGGCGGCGCGCTCGAGGAGGCCGGGGCAGCGCCGCGACGCCTCCGGCGCGGCGTAGAGCGCCTCGACCGTGGCGCCCGCGTCGAAGGCCTCCTCGATGGCGCGGGTGCCCTCGACCACGAGGAGCCCCGTCTCGGCACGCTCGGCACGTGCGCGCAACAGGGCGCGGAGGCGCTTGACGCGCCCGCTGGTGAACCTCAGGGACCGGTCGTCCTCGCCCACGGCCGGGGCCGCGTCCCGGGACGCTCAGGCGGCTTCGGCCGCCTCCCGGGCGGTGTCGACCAGACGGCTGAACGCCTCGGGCTCGCGCACGGCGAGGTCGGCGAGCACCTTGCGGTCCACCTGGACGCCGGCGCTCTTGAGCCCCGAGATGAACCGCGAGTAGCTGATGTCGCGCTCCCGGCAGGCCGCGTTGATGCGGGTGATCCAGAGCCTGCGGAACTGACGCTTGCGGACCCGCCGGTCGCGGTACGCGTACTGGAAGGAGTGGAGGACCTGCTCGTTCGCGGTCCGGAACCGCCGGCTGCGCGCGCCGTTGTAGCCCTTGGCGCGCTGCAACACCTTCTGGCGGCGCTTCTTCGCCGGGATCGTTCGCTTGACGCGTGCCATGACGGCGCTCCTCTCGGGGTGGCTCGACCGTGGTGGTCGCTGCGGTGCGGGTCGGCGCTACAGGCCGAGGTGGCGGCGCACCTGCCGCCGCTGGTGACCGTGCACCTCGGCGGGCCGGGCGAGGCGGCGGGTGCGCGACGAGGGCTTCTTCTCCAGCAGGTGGTTGCGGAACCCGCGCCGACGCATGATCTTGCCACTCCCGGTGACCTTGAATCGCTTCGCGGCCGAGCGGTTGGTCTTCATCTTCTTGCCCATCCGTTCGCTCCTTCAGCTCGACTCGCGGGACGCGGACGCCTGCTGTGTCTCCGCCTGTTGTGTCTCCGGCTGCTGGGGCTCTCCCCGGTCGCCGTCGGAGGCGCGGCGACGCCCCTCCTTGCTCGGCGCCAGCACCATCGTCATGTTCCGCCCGTCGATCCGCGGGAACGCCTCGACCTCGGCGATCTCCGCGACCTCGTCCGCGACCCGGTCGAGGATCCGCTTGCCCAGCTCCGGATGGCTGACCTCGCGGCCCCGGAACATGATCGTGAGCTTGACCTTGTCGCCCTGCTTGAGGAAGCGCTGGACGTGCTTGACCTTGGTGGTGTAGTCGTGCTCGTCGATCTTGGGACGGAACTTCATCTCCTTGACGGAGATGTTCGTCTGCTTCTTGCGAGCCTCCTTGCGGCGCTGGTCCTGCTCGTACTTGAACTTGCCGTGGTCCATGACCCGGCAGACCGGAGGGGTCGCGTTCGGCGCGACCTCGACCAGATCGAGGTCCTTGCTCCGGGCGAAGTCGAGGGCCTCCGGGAGCGGCCGGATGCCCACCTGGTTGCCGTCGTCGTCGACGAGGCGCACCTCGCGAGCTCGGATCTGGTCGTTGACCCTGGCGTCGGTGATGGCGATGGCCGGACCACCCTTTCGTCGGAAACGCTCTGTCGTCTGGGACACGCTGTCGTGCCGTCGTGCGACCCCCGAGGGGCCCGACGCGAACAGCGGCGGACCCGGGAAGCGTCCGCCGCTCGTGCCGGAGCGCTCGTGCGCTCCGTCGTCGCGTGGACCCGGACTCGCTCGGCGGTGCCCGACCCTGCTCGCGTCGGGGTCTCCGACGCTGTCTGCTCGGTCTGGTGGGCACTGCCGGCGGCCGGGTGGGGACCCGCTCTGGAACCCCACTTCCCGACTCGGTTGTCGACGTGTGTGAGGATACCAGCATGAGCACGTTGTGGACACCAGGTGGTGAGCACGAGCCGGAGCGTCCCGGCCCCGGAGGCGAGCAGCCGGGGGCCGGGGGCGAGGAGCCCTCCCGCGAGGACATGGCCGCTGCCCGCGAGCAGCTCCAGCAGGCCCGCCGGGAGCTCGCCGGGACGCCGGTGCGCGACATCGTCGCCAACCACGCCATCGGGCTGTGGCAGCTCGGGGTGCTGCACCTCGGCCTCGACCAGGAGGAGCACGGCCCCGCCGACCTCCCCGAGGCGCAGTTGGCCATCGACGCCATGTCGGCGCTGCTCGACGGCGTCGAGGACCGCCTCGACGACCACGTCGAGCCGCTCCGCACCGCGCTGAACAACCTCCGGCTCGCGTTCGTGCGGGTCAAGCAGCAACAAGAGCAGGAGCAGGGAGGCTCCGGGGAGCCCGGCGCCGGTGAGCCCGCCTCGTCCGAGGACACCTCCGAGGAGGAGTAGCCCGGGGAGCAGCGCCTCCGGGCCAACCCTGTGAGCCCACGCCTGTGAGCCCATGCCTGCGAGCCCACGCCTCCGGGCCGCGCTCCCCTGGGGCTACGGCTCGCCCTCCTCCTGTTCGAGGAACAGCGCCAGGCGCGCCAGCACCGTCTCGGGATCCTCACCCTGGCGCTCGGCGGAGGTCCGCAGGGCCGAGGAGGCCAGGAAGGTGGACGCGCGCAGGGTCGCGGCGACCGTGCTCAGGTCGCCGGCGTCGGCCAGGACCCGGCCGAGGGTCTCGAGGAACTCCTCCTCGCCGCGGCCCGAGATGCGCTCCGTGAGCAGCTCGACGGCGAGCCGCCGTCCCTCGCGCCGCTCGTCCTGACCCATCGAGATCTCCATGGTGCTCCGTTCCCGCGGCCGCCGCGCTGCCGCGTCCGCCCCGCCGCGCTCAACGCTTCTCGACCGTCACCGCCTGCCAGGAGCCCAGGTGGCCCGGGGCGACCCGGAACACGACCGGGGCGCCCTCCTCCACCTCGCGGCTGCCGTCCGCGATCTCCGCGCAGTGGAACGGGTAGCGACGACCGTCCGCGGCCTCGATCGCCCCGAGCCCGCGGTGCGCGTCGAAGGAGGTCACCCGACCCTCCAGCACTCCGAAGGCGGCCGTTCGCGCACGCATCGGCGGCTCCGTCAGTGCACGATCTTCGCGATCGGGACCTCGATGATGTCGGTGGCTCCGTGGTCCCGGAGGGCGGGGATCAGCACGTTGATCTCCGCCTTGGGGACCACCGCCTCCACCGCGTAGGCCTCGCCGCCGTAGAGCTGGTTGATCGTCGGGGACTTCATCGACGGGAGCAGGTCGATCACCTCGTCGAGCTTGGCGGTGTCGACGTTGAGCTTCACGAGGACGCGTCCGCGCGCCTCGAGGGTCCCGGTGAGCAGGGTGGTGATCTGCTCCATCGCCTGGCGCTTCTGCGGGTCGTCGTACGCGGCGGGGTTCGCGAACAGCTCGGTGTACGAGGTGAGGATCTCGCCGACGATCTTGAGCCCGGCCGCGCGCAGCGACGAGCCCGTCTCGGTCAGCTCGACGATCGCGTCGACGATGTCGGGCACCTTCGCCTCGGTGGCCCCGTACGAGAGGCGGATGTCGGCGTCGATGCCCCGCTCGGCGAAGTACCGCCCGGTGAGGTGGGGGAACTCGGTCGACACCCGGACGCCGTCGGCGAGGTCCTCCACCGAGTCGACGGGCGAGCTCGAGGGCACCGCCACCACGATCCGCACGGGACGCTGGGTCGTCTTGGAGTACCGCAGCTCGGTGAGGCCGACCACCTCGGCCCCCGTCTCCTCGATCCAGTCCCGTCCCGCGATCCCGAGGTCGAAGAGGCCCTCGGTCACGTAGCTCGGGATCTCCTGGGGGCGCAGGATGCGCACCGCGTCGATGCGCGGGTCGTCGATGGTGGGGCGGTAGTCGCGCTCCGACGAGCGCAGCACCTGGAGGTCGGCCTCCTCGAAGAGCCGGAGGGTCGCCCGCTCCAGCGATCCTTTCGGTAGGGCGATGCTCAACATGGCGTCCCGTCCTCTCTGGAGCCCGCTCCCGGGCCCGCTCCCCGCTCCTGCTCGATCCGCTCGAGGACCCGCGCCGTGTCGATCGCGGCCCGAGCGGCCTCGTAGCCCTTGTTCGTCTCGTCGTCGCGGCAGCGGGCCTCAGCCTGGCCCACGGTGTCGGTCGTCAGCACACCGAAGACGACCGGCACCTCCGTCTCGAGGGCGACCTGCTGGAGCCCCCGCGCCGCCTCGCCGGCGACGTAGTCGAAGTGCGGGGTCTCCCCGCGGATCACCGCCCCCACACAGACCACCGCGTCCACCTCGCCCGACCGGGCGAGCCGGCCCGCCACGACCGGCAGCTCGAACGCGCCGGGCACCGACACCTCCGAGACGTCCCCCGCCGCGACCCCGTGGCGGAGCAGCCCCTCGCGCGCCCAGCGGGCCAGGCCCTCGGTGATCGCCTCGTTGAACCGGGCGGTGACCACCGCGATCCGCAGTCCCGTCCCGTCGAGCTCGCCGAAGCCCGGCGATCCCGTCGACATCTGCCGCGCCTCCTGTCGCCTATCCGTCGGGGTGCGCGGAGTCCACCCCGCCGCCGTCGGGAGCCCCCAGGTCGAGGATGTGCCCCAGCTTCTCCTGCTTGGCGCGCAGGTAGCTGATGTTCTCCTGGGTCGGGCTCGCCACCAGGGGCACCCGCTCGACGATCTCCAGACCGTAACCGGCCAGGCCCGTGTACTTGGCCGGGTTGTTGGTCATGAGCCGCATCGTGGTGATCCCCAGGTCGGCCAGGATCTGCGCGCCGATGCCGTACTCGCGGGAGTCCGCGGGGAAGCCGAGCTCCAGGTTGGCCTCGACCGTGTCGCGGCCCGCGTCCTGGAGGCTGTAGGCGCGCAGCTTGTGCGAGAGGCCGATCCCCCGCCCCTCGTGCCCGCGCAGGTAGGTCACCACGCCGCGGCCCTCGTGCGCGATGCGGGCGAGCGCGGCGTCGAGCTGGACGCCGCAGTCGCAGCGCGTGGAGCCGAACACGTCGCCGGTCAGGCACTCCGAGTGGACCCGCACCAGCACGTTCGGCTCGCCCGACACCTCGCCGCGCACGAGCGCGACGTGGTGGGTGCCGTCCAGGATCGACTGGTACGCGTACGCGGTGAACGGGCCGTGGTCGGTGGGGATCCGCGCCTCGGAGATCCGCCGGACCAGCTTCTCGTGCCGCCGCCGGTAGGCGATGAGGTCCTCGATCGAGATCATCACGAGGCCGTGCCGCTCGGCGAAGCGCTCGAGGTCGTCGAGGCGGGACGGCATCCCGTCGTCGTTGACGATCTCGCAGAGCACACCCGCTGGGTACAGGCCGGCGAGGCGTGCCAGGTCGACGCCCGCCTCGGTGTGGCCGGCCCGCTTGAGCACCCCACCTTCCGTGTAGCGGAGCGGGAAGATGTGCCCCGGCCGGGTGAGGTCGTCGGGCCGGGTGCTCCGGTCGATGAGCGCCCGGATCGTCGCGGCGCGATCGGTCGCGGAGATGCCGGTGGTGACCCCGGCGCGGGCGTCGACCGAGACGGTGAAGGCGGTGCGCTGCGACTCGGTGTTCTCCGCGACCATCAACGGGAGCTGGAGCTCGTCGAGGCGATTGCCCACCAGCGGCATGCAGATGACACCGCTCGTGTAGCGGACCATGAACCCGATCTTCTCGGGCGTGACCTCCTCGGCCGCCATGATCAGGTCGCCCTCGTTCTCGCGGTCGGCGTCGTCGACGACGATCACCATCTCGCCGCGCGCGATCGCCTCGATGGCTGCATCCACCTGGTTGAACGGCACGGAGGCTCCTCTCCCGGTCAGCGATGGGGCGCGACGAAGCGTTCGACGTACTTGGCGACCAGGTCCACCTCCAGGTTGACAGCGGACCCGGGCTGTTTGTGCCCGAGCGTGGTGGACGCGGCGGTGTGGGGGACGATCGCCACGGTGAAGCCGTCGTCGAGCACGTCGACCACGGTGAGGCTCACTCCGTCCACCGCGACGGAACCCTTGACCACCACGTACCGCAGTGTGTCGGACGGTGCCGCGACCCGCACGTCGTGGGACCCGTCGTCGTTCGCGCTGCGCTCCACCAACGTCCCCACGGCGTCGACGTGGCCCTGGACGAGGTGCCCGTCGAGGGCGGCGCCGGCGCGCAGCGGGCGCTCGAGGTTCACGACGTCGCCCGAGGCCAGCGCGCCGAGCGCGGTGCGCCGCAGCGTCTCGGCCACCACGTCCGCGCCGAAGCGCCCGCCCGCCACCTCGGTCGCGGTGAGGCAGGCGCCGTCGACCGACACCGAGGCGCCCACCTCGAGCCCCTCGGCGACCCCGGGGGCCTCGATCTCGAGGTGCGCGCCACCGCCGACCTCCCGAACGGCGTGCACCCGTCCCAGCTCCTCGACGATCCCGGTGAACATCAGGGCCTCCCCGGGCCGCGCAGGTAGCGGAGCCGCACGTCGTCGCCGAGGCGCGCGACGTCCGCGAGCTCGTAGCCACGCGCCTCGCCGATGCTGCCCACGTCGAGGCCGGCTGCGAGGGGACGCCCGCTGTCGCCGAGCACGAGTCCGCTCACGTAGAGGACCAGCTCGTCGACCGCGTCCGCGCCCAGCAGCGCGCCGTGGAGCCGGGCTCCACCCTCCACGAGCGCCTGCACGACGCCTCGCCGGCCGAGCACCTCGAGCGCTTCCGCCGTGTCGACGCCGCCCCGCGACCCAGGAGCCACGACCTCCACCTCGGCGCCGCGGTCCTTCCAGGCGGCCACCACCTCCGCCGGCGCCCCGGCGGTGGTGACCACCGTGGTCGGAGCCGCCTCGAGGTCGAAGAGCGGCCCCTCCGCCGGCACCCGGCCGCGGGCGTCGAGGACGACCCGCCACGGGGGCCGCGACGGGCGCTCGTCGCTGTCGCGCACCGTCAGGCGGGGACGGTCCGCCAGCGCCGTGCCCGAGCCGACCACGACCGCCTGCGAGCCCGCGCGCAGCCGGTGGGCATCGGCGCGCGCCTCGGGCCCGGTGATCCAGCGCGAGGAGCCGTCGGCCGCGGCGCTCCGCCCGTCGAGGGAGACCGCCGCCTTGAGCACGCACCACGGGCGACCCGTGGTGCGCTGGTGGAGATAGGGACGCAGCGACGCCGCTGCGGCGTCGCCGCCGAGGCCGACCTCCACGGCCACACCGGCCCGGCGGAGCCGCGCCACGCCCCGGCCCCCGACGCGGGGGTCGGGATCCTCGAGCGCGGCCACCACGCGAGCGACCCCGGCCTCGACGAGCGCGTCGGTGCAGGGAGCCGTGCGGGCCCTGTGGTCGCAGGGCTCGAGCGTGACGTAGGCGGTGGCGCCCTCCGCGGCGTCGCCGGCCGACGCGAGCGCGATCACCTCCGCGTGGGGCCCGCCGTGGCGGTCGTGGGCGCCCTCTCCGACCACCTCGCCTCCCGCGACGAGCACGCAGCCGACCCACGGGTCGCCCGCCGCGCCGATGCGCGCGCGCTCACCGAGCTCGATCGCCCGTTGCATCGCGACGTCGTCGTCCACGGCACCTCGTCACTCCCGCCGTTGCGGACCACGAGCGCTCCCCGGGGACCCGCCGTTCCCCGTGGACCCGCTCTTGACCACCCGGTCAATCGTACCTTCCCTCGCCGACCCGGATTCACCCCGGCCGGTGCGGCGATCAGGCGGTGCGGCGGTCAGGCGGTCAGGCACCCGGCGGTCAGGTACACGGCGGTCAGGCGCCCGAGTCCGGTCCCTCGGGGTCGAGGTCGTCACGGTCGAGGCCGCGCTCGAAGCCGCGACGGCGGTCGATCTCGAAGTTGGAGCCGCCGACACCCTTGGCCTTGTGCTTCATCTCGGTGGCGACGGCCGAGATCTCCCACTGGGTCGAGAGCTCACGGTGCGCGGTCGTCGCGACACCGATCGAGATCGCCACGGGCCCGGCACGGCGCCGGTCGCCGTAGCGGTCGACCGTCTCGACGTAGCCGCGGTCGCGGTCCTCGGGGTCGTAGAACTCCAGGACGCCGCGGTCGAAGCGGGCGACGATCTCCGCGCAGACGTCGTCGGCCAGCTCCGGCATCGTGACCCCGATGAAGTCGTCGCCGCCGAGGTGCCCGAGGAAGTTGCGCGGCGACGGGTGCCGCTCGAGGCTGCCCTGGATCACCTCGGCCGTGTAGCGCAGCACCTCGTCGCCCCGCATGAAGCCGTAGTGGTCGTTGAACGCCTTGAAGTCGTCGAGGTCCGCGTAGAGCACCGCGAACCCCTCGCCCGGCTCGGCGACGAGCTTCCGCAGCTCGGCGTCGATCCGCTGGTTCCCCGGCAGCCCCGTGAGCGGCGAGACGTCGCGCAGCGAGCGGGACCGGCGCAGCACGCTGTTGACCCGGGCCATGAGCTCCTCGGGGTCGAAGGGCTTCACGACGTAGTCGTCGGCGCCGACGTCGAGGCCCCGGATCTTGTCCTCGGCCCGCCCCTTGGCGGTGAGGAGGATGACCGGCAGCTCCTGGGTCCTCGGATCGGTTCGCAGGCGGCGGCACACCTCGTACCCGTCGACCCCCGGCATCATGATGTCGAGGAGGATGACGTCGGGCTCGACGCGCCGGGCCGTCGCCAGCGCGTCGTCGGCGTCGATGGCCTCGTGCACCTCGAAGCCGTCGTGGCGCAACGTCAGCCCGAGGAAGCGCCGGATGTCAGCGTCGTCGTCGACGATGAGCACGGAGTCGCCCATCAGGCCCTCCCCGCGCCCGACTCCGCGGCGGCCCGGATCCGCCTCGCGCTCTCGAGCGAGTCGTCGCCCGCGAAGATCGCGCTGCCCGCGACGAAGATGTCCGCCCCGGCCCGCGCCGCGTCGACCGCGGTCCGCGCGTCGATGCCGCCGTCGATCTCGATCTCGACCGGTAGGTTCGCGGCGTCGACCGCCGCCCGCGCGGCGCGCACCTTGTCGAGCACCTCGGGCATGAACGACTGCCCGCCCCACCCGGGATGCACGCTCATCACCAGGAGCAGGTCGATCGCCTCGAGGTACGGCTCGACGGACTCGAAGGGCGTGGGCGGGTTCAGCACCAGACCCACTCGCAGGCCGAGGTCGCGCATGCGCTCGATCAGGGGGCGCGGATCCCCCAGCTCGACGTGCACGGTGCACCCGTCGGCCCCGGCCTTGGCGAAGTCCTCGAGCAGCTCCCCCGGGTTGTCGACCATCAGGTGGCAGTCGAGGAACAGGTCGGTGTGGCGCCGCAGGGAGGCGACGACCGGCGGACCGATCGTGAGGTTCGGTACGAAGTGTCCGTCCATCACGTCGACGTGGAGCAGGTCGGCGCCCGGAGCCACACGGTCGACCTCGTCGGCCAAGCGGGCGAAGTCGGCCGAGAGGATCGAGGGCGCGATCTGCACGCTCCGACCCGAACCACCTGCATCGGGGCTCCGCGGGGTCATGGCAGCATCCTACCCAGCGCCCCGGCAGGCTCCCCAGGGGACGGGGCGGAGACCTCCCCGCTTCTTTCCTGCTCTCTGACGCCCAGAGGGCTGCGATCGAGGAATGCACGGCGAGCGGCGTCCCTCAGACTTTTCCTCTCGGCTTCCGCATGGCCGTCACCAAGAAGGAAAGAACGGGGTGGGGGCTGGATCAGCCGAGCGAGTCGCCCTGGAAGCCCCGCCACCACTCGGCCGCCGCCATGGCCCGCTTGCCCTCGGGCTGCACGACCTCCAAGACCAGCGCGCCCTCCCCGGTCGCCACGATCGGCGCCCCCGGCGCGACCCCCGGCTCGGACCCTGGACCCACCTCGGAACCTGCACCCGGCCCGGCCCCCGGCTCGGACCCCGCACCCGGCTCGGGCTCCGCGCCGGCCTCCGAGAGGCTGCCCGGCGCGCCGGCTCCCCCCGACGCCTCGGAGGCGCGGGCCCGCCACACCTTGAGGCGGCGGCGTCCCGCCCGCGTCCAGGCGCCCGGGCTCGGGTTGCCCGCCCGCACCGTGCGCGCCAGCTCGCTCGCCGGTCGCCGCCAGTCGAGGCGGAACTCGTCGACCGACAGCTTGTCCGCGTAGGTGGGCTCGCCGCGCTGGGGCTCGGGTGTCGCCCCGGGGATCGCGTCGAGGTGCTCGACCAGCAGGCCGGCCCCCACCCCGGCGAGGCGCTCCCGCAGCTCCCCCGCCGTCTCCTCGGCGCCGATCTCCACCTCCCTGGCCGCGTAGACCCCGCCGGTGTCGAGCCCCTCCTCGACCTCCATCAGGCAGACGCCGGTGACCCGGTCGCCGGCCAGGATCGCCCGCTCCACGGGCGCGGCGCCCCGCCAGCGCGGCAGCAGCGAGTAGTGCACGTTCACGAAGCCGTGCGGCAACGCCTCGAGCACCTCCGGGCGGAGGATCTGCCCGAACGCCACGACCACGCCCAGCTCCGCACCGGAGTCCCGCAGGCGCTCCACCAGGTCGGTCGCCCTCGCGGGCGTCTCGACGGGGATCCCGAGGTCCAGCGCCTCGCGCTTGACCGGGCTCGGGCTCGCCTCCCCGCCCCGGCCCCGCCGCCGGTCGGGGCGTGTGAGCGCGAACGCCACCTCGTGGCCGGCCTCGTGCACCGCCCGCAGCGACTCGGCCGCCTCCCGCGGCGTCCCGAGGAAGACCAGGCGCACCTCAGCGCCGGGCGCCCGGCACCCCGTCGGCGGACATCGCCCGCTCGCGCAGCGCCCGCATCGCCTGCTTGCGCGTCTCGGCGTCGAGGCGGTCGAGGAGCAGCCGGCCGGCGAGGTGGTCGGTCTCGTGGAGGAACACCCGTCCCAGCAGCTCGCCGCCCTCGTAGCCGACCTCGTTGCCGTCGCGGTCGAGGCCCTCGATGCGCACCCACTCGGGCCGCGAGATCGGGAAGAACAGGCCGGGAACCGAGAGGCACCCCTCCTCGTAGGTCCACTCGCCCTGCGTCTCGACGACCTCCGGGTTGATGATCACGCCGGGGCCCTCGCCCACGTCGAAGACGAACACCTGCTGGAGGACGCCCACCTGCTGGGCGGCCAGGCCCACCCCGGGCGCGTCGTACATCGTCTGGAGCATGTCGTCGACGAGGCGCAGCAGGGTGTCGTCGATCTCGGTGACGGGTGCCGCGGGCTGCTTGAGCACGGGGTCACCCCACGTCCGGATGCGCATGACCGGAACAGTAGCGCCGTCCGGGCCTCGGACGGCGCCCCCGGATCGTCGGGTGCCGCTCGGGTCCCGAGCGGGCTCCGGATCCCGGACGCCTCACACCCGGAGGGGATCGACCTCGACGCGGAGCCGTCCGCGCTCGCGCGCCCCGGGCACGGTGCGGGCGAGGGCCCCGCAGAGGTCGTCGACGCTCGAGGAGCGCACCAGCACCTCGCGGGTGCGGCCCGAGACGACCGGGCCCAGCACCTCGACACCGCTCTCCAGGCCCCGCAGCGACGCGGCGAGGGCCTCCACCGCGTCAGCGTTGCCCGAGGCGGTCGCGATCGAGCGGAAGGGCGGGAACCCGAGATCCCGCCGCAGCGACGCCTCCGGCCCCGCCAGCGCACCCGGATCGCCCTCCCGCGCGGCGGCGAGCACCGGATGGTCGGGGTGGCGCGTCTGCACCACGACCGCCGCCCCCTCCCGCTCGGCGGTGAGGCGCGCCGCGCGCACCAGCAACCACAGCGCCTGCTCGGCGGCCCGGTATCGGGCCGCCAGGAGCTCCTGGTCGAAGTCAAGGAAGGCCACCAGCTCCGCCCGCCGCACCCGGTGCAGCGCCGACTCGGTGCCCACGACCACCTCCGCGGGGGGCACGTCACCGTCGGGATCGTCGCCCTGGAGCGCGACCACGCTCGCTCTCGGGACGAGCCCCTCGAGCTCCTCGCGCAGGCGCTTGACGCCCGGCCGCAGCCGCCGCATCGACGTGCTCCCGCACTCCGAGCAGACCCGGGGTCGGCGGGCGCCGCACCGGCGGCACGCCAGCCCCTCGTCCTCCTCGACGACCGAGGCCTCGCAGCGGTCGCACACCACCAGGCGCCCGCACCCGTCGCAGGCGAGGAGGCGCGAGCGGCCCTTCCGGTTGAGGACGCACAGCGCGACGCCGCGGCCCGCCGCGGCGCGAAGCGTCTCGACGAGGCGCGCCGAGAACAGCCCCTCCCCCGGCGGCGCGTCGCGGCGGTCCACCACGACCAGGCGTCCCCATCCCCGACGCTCACGGGCCCGCGAGGGGCGGATCACCGGGGACCCTGTCTCGCTCGTGTCGCGCGCGTCGATCGTGTCGCTCGTGTCGGCGGCGCCTCCGGTGTGGCTCGCTCGGGACGCTCCCGGCAGCCGGCCGGCCCCGACGACCGCGAGCGCCTCGAGGGTCGGAGCCGGGGTCACCAGCGTCAGGCGCGCGCCGCGACGCCGGGCGCGCTCGACGAGCACGTCACGGGCGTGCCAGGCGGGTGCCCGCTCCTCCTTGTGCGCCTCGTCCGCCTCGTCGACGACGACCGCCGCCGCCAGGTCGGGCACCGGCGCCCACGCGGCGATCCGCCCCCCGACCACCACCCGTCCACCGGCTCGCGCCGCGGCCCACGCCCGCGTCCGCTCGGCGTCGTGGAGCTCCGAGACCATGAGCACCGCGTCGGCGCCCGCCGAGCGGAGATGGCCCACGAGCGCCTCGGCGCGCCAGGCGTCAGGCACCACCACGAGCGTCGAGCCGGTCTCGGAGACGAGCCGGCGCAGCAGCTCCGCCATCCGCGCGGCGGGGGGCCAGCGGACCAGGCCCACGCGCTCGCCGCGCGCCTGCGCCGCCACCTCCTCGACCTCCCGGTCGTCGGCCGCCGCCACGGTCCCCGAGGTTCCCGCGGGTCCCGCTGTTCCCGCTCCCGACGCCGGCGCCGCAGCGCCGGGCGCCACCACGTTGGGCGGCGACGCGACCCTCAGCAGCGCCGGGCGCGACCCGGCCCAACGCCAGGCGGCCCAGGCGGCCAGCTCGACCACCTCGGCGGGAGGTCCCAGAGAGGACACGCGCGCGAGGGGTCGTAGCTCGGCGCCGGGCGCCTCGGTCTCGCCGCCCAGGCCGACCACCCAGCCGCGGACGCGGCGCCCGCGCAGCGACACCCGCACGACCGAGCCGACCGCGACGTCCGCGGCGAGCTCGTCGGGGACCGTGTAGTCGAAGACCCGGTCGACCGCCGGGAGGTCGGGTACGACCCGACACAGCGCCGGCGCACCGGCGCGGTCTGCGCTCAGCTCAGGCTCTCGGCGGCGCTGCGCAGCTCCTCGGCGACCTCGTCGACCTGCTCCCAGGTGAAGTCCTTCTCCTCGCTCCGTCCGAAGTGGCCGTACGCGGCCGTCTTGGCGAAGATCGGCCGCCGCAGGTCGAGGCGGTCGATGATGGCGCCGGGACGCAGGTCGAAGTGGTCCTGGACGAGGCCGGGCAGGCGCTCCGGGTCGATCTCCGAGGTGCCGAACGTGTCGACCATGATCGAGACCGGCTGGGCGCGCCCGATCGCGTAGGCGACCTGGATCTGGCACTTCTTGGCGATGCCCGCCGCGACCAGCGCCTTGGCGACGTACCGGGTGGCGTAGGCGGCGGAGCGGTCGACCTTCGTGGGGTCCTTGCCGCTGAACGCGCCACCGCCGTGCGGCGCCGAGCCGCCGTAGGTGTCGACGATGATCTTGCGCCCGGTCAGGCCCGCGTCGGCGTGGGGGCCGCCGACCTCGAACACGCCGGTCGGGTTGCACAGCAGGCGGTAGTCGGAGGTGTCGATGCCGGGCGGGAGCAGCGGGTTGATCACGTGCTCCTTGAGGTCGGGGCGAAGCAGCGTCTCGATGTCGATCCCCCGCTGGGTCTGGGTGGAGACCAGGATGGTGTCGAGGCGCTTGGGGACGCCGTTCTCGTACTCGATGGTCACCTGCGTCTTGCCGTCGGGCCGCAGGTAGGGCAGCACGCCCGCTCGGCGGACCTCGGTGAGGCGGTGCGCGAGGCGGTGGGCGAGCCAGATCGGCATCGGCATGAGGTCGTCGGTCTCGTCGCAGGCGTAGCCGAACATCATGCCCTGGTCGCCGGCGCCGATCACCTCGTAGGGGTCGCTGGTCTCGCCGCCGCGGACCTCCTCGGCCTCGTCGACGCCCGCCGAGATGTTCCCCGACTGCTCGTCGAGGGCGACCATCACGCCGCAGGTGTGGCCGTCGAAGCCGAAGTCCGAGCTCGTGTACCCGACGTCGACGATGGTGTCGCGCACGATGCGCGGGATGTCGACGTAGGAGACGGTGGAGATCTCCCCGGCGATCACGGCGAGGCCGGTGGTGACCAGGGTCTCGCACGCCACCCGCCCCTGGGTGTCCTCGGCCATGATGGAGTCGAGGATCGAGTCACTGATCTGGTCGGCCATCTTGTCCGGATGACCCTCGGTGACCGACTCGGACGTGAAGGTGTAGCGGCTCACGGTTGCTCTCCCTCTCAGGTTGCGGTTGGCGAGTCCCGGCCCAGCGCCCGGGCGACCCGGTCGAGGATCTCCCCGGCCAGGTCCTGCTTCGACATCAGCGCGAGCTCGTGCTCGTCCCCTCCGGGCTCGAGCAGCGTCGCGCGGTTGTTCTCGGTGTCGAACCCCGCGTCGGAGGCCGACACGTCGTTGGCGACCATCAGGTCGACGCCCTTGGCCGCCATCTTCTCGGCGGCGCGCTCCACGAGGCGCTCGGTCTCGGCGGCGAAGCCTACGACGTACTGGTGCGTCTTGGCCGATCCGACTGCTCCCAGGATGTCGGGTGTCGGCTCCAGAACCAACTCGGGGACGCCCTGGTGCTTCTTCAGCTTCTGCTCCGACTCGGCCTTGGGGCGGAAGTCGGCCACCGCGGCGGCCATCACCACGACGTCGCAGCTCTCGAAGCGCGCCTCGACGGCGTCGTGCATCTCCTGCGCGCTCTCGACCTGCACGCGCTCCACCCCCTCGGGTGCCGGGATCGCAGCCGTGGTCACGAGGGTGACGGCCGCCCCGCGGCGGTGCGCGACCTCGGCCACGGCGTGGCCCATGCGCCCCGAGGAGCGGTTGCCGACGAACCGCACGGGGTCGATCGGCTCGCGGGTGCCACCGGCGGTGACCAGCACCCGCACGCCCGCCAGGTCGCGACCCTCGGCGAGGACGGCCTCGACGGCCTCGACGATCGAGCCCGGATCGGCGAGGCGGCCCGCGCCCTCGTCGCCGCCGGCGAGGCGCCCGGACTCGGGCTCCACGACCCGCACGCCCCGCGACCGCAGCGTCGCGACGTTGGCCTGCACCGCCGGGTGCTCCCACATCTCGGTGTGCATCGCGGGGCACACCACCACCGGGGCGCGGGTCGCCAGCAGCGTGGCGGTGAGGAGGTCGTCGGAGATCCCTGCCGCGTAGTTGCCGAGCACCTTCGCGGTGGCGGGCGCGACCACGACCGCGTCGGCGGCTCGACCGAGGTGGGTGTGCGGGATGGGCTCGGGAGCGTCGAACAGGGACGTGCGCGCCGGCTCGGAGGCCAGCGCCGAGAAGGTCACCGCGCCGACGAACCGTTGGGCGTCGCGGGTCAGCACCGGCGACACGTACGCCCCGAGGTCGCAGAGGCGGCGGCACACCTCGACCGCCTTGTACGCGGCGATGCCACCCGAGACCCCGAGCACGACGCGACGCGCGGCCGCGGACGACGCGGGCGAGCGCGGGTCGGCCATGGCGGGCGCCTACTCCGAGGCGCCGGGCTCCTCGGCGTCGGCGTCGACCTCGGGCGCCTCCTCGAACCGCCTGGCGACGATCTTGTCCTCGGCGATCTCCTGGAGGCTGATCGACAGCGGCTTGCGCGAGATCGCGTTGACCTGCGGCGGCACCACCGTCCCGAGGCCCTCGCCGAGGCGGTTGAAGTAGGAGTTGATCTGCCGCGCCCGCTTCGCGGCCAGCGTCACCAGCGTGAACTTGGCGTCGGTCTTGCCCAGGAGCTGCTCGATGCGGGGCTCCATGAGCGACGGGCGGCGTTCGGCCATGCTGACTCCCTGGCGTGGTGTCGACGGAGCGCTCCCGGCCCGACCGGCACCGGTCGGGCGCGATCCCGGTCAGGCACCGGTGGAGCGCGACGCCTCGATGATAGCCGACACCTCCTCCACGGCCCGATCCAGGTCGTCGTTCACGACGACGTGGTCGAAGCGCGGCGCCTGGGCCTCCTCCCACTCGGCCTCGGCGAGGCGCCGCTCGACCACCTCGGGCGAGTCGCCCCGCCGCTCGAGCCGGCGGCGCTGCTCGGCGCGCGACGGCGCCTGCACGAACACCAGCACCGCCTCGGGGAGCTGCTCGCGCACCGCGAGGGCGCCCTGCACGTCGAGCCACAGCACCGCGGTGTCGCCCCGCTCCAGGGCCTCCTCGAGCGGCGCCCTCGGGGTGCCGGAGCGGTGCCCGTAGACCTCGAACCACTCCAGGAACCCGCCGGCGTCGCGGACCCGGTCGAACTCCTCGTCGGTGACGAAGTGGTAGTCCTCGCCGGGCACCTCGCCGCGCCTCGGCGCCCGCGTCGTCATCGAGACCGACTCCCACAGGTCCGGGTGCCGTTCGAGGACACCGTCGACGACGCTGTTCTTCCCCGCGCCCGACGTGCCGGTGATCACCACGAGCGCCACGCCGGGCTCAGACCTCGCCGGCCCCGGACGCCGCGCCCGGGCGGGCTCCGACGGGCGGCCGGGAGGCACCGGGGCGGGACGCGGGCAGCCATCGGTACCGGTCCACGGCGGAGGCCACGACCGCTCAGGTGCCGAAGCGCTTCAGCAGCGACCGGCGCTGCTTCGAGCCCAGGCCCCGGAGTCGGCGGTTCTCGCTGATCGCGAGCTCCTCCATCACGCGGCGTGCGCGCACCTTGCCCAGACCCGGCAGCGACTCGAGGACGGTCACGGTCTTGAGCTTGCCGATCACCTCGTCGCGATCGCCCTCCTCGAGGACCTCGCGGAAGCTGACCGAGCCCGCCTTCAGCTTCTCCTTGAGCTCGGCCCGCTGCTGGCGGGCCGCCGCCGCCTTGTCGAGCGCGGCTCGGCGCTCCTCGGGGCTCAGGGCGGGAGGCAACGGCATCAGCGCACCCCTCGAGTCCTCGCGGCACCCGTCGTGCCGATCCGCTCCACCGCCGCGTGTCGACCGGCGACGCCCTCGGCGACGTGCTCGTCGACAGCGTGACCGCCGACCGGGTGATCGTCGACCGCGTGACCCATGACCGCGTGCCCCTTCTGCTGCTGCCCGTGACGCGGCGGTCAGTATACGCACCGCCCCCGGTCGATCAACCGGCCCGCGAGCGCGTGCGCAACCCCCGCTCGACGCCGCCCGCGACCGCCGCCGCGGCGGTCTCGCGGTCGGCGGCGTCGCGCACCACCCGCCCGACCACGAGCAGGTCGGCACCCGAGGCGATCGCCTGCTCGGGCGTGGCGGTGCGGACCTGGTCGTGGTGTCGCGCGCCGGGCGGTCGGGTGCCCGGAACGACCGTCACCAGCCCGGGGAACCGCTCGCCGACCGACTCGACCTCGTGGGCGGAGCGGCCGACGCCGCCGGCGCCCGCGTCGGCGGCGTCGCCCAGGCGTTCGTCGAAGGCGGAGGTGTCGGCGTCGCTGGTGAGCACGGTGACGGCGAGCAGCACGGCGTCGCTGCGCCCGGCGTCGTCGGCGCCGGCGCGGAAGCCCTCCACCGCCGCGGCGACCATGTCCCGGCCGCCCGCGGCGTGGACGTCGAGGTAGCGCACGCCGAGGCGACCGACGGCGCGCGCGGCGCGCTCCACGGTGGTGGGGATGTCGTGGAACTTCAGGTCGGCGAACACCTCGTAGCCGAGGCCGTGGAGCATCTCGAACGCCGCCGGCCCCTCGGCGCCGAAGAGCTCGAGGCCGACCTTCGCGACGGCGAAGTGCGGGCTCAGCGGCTCCGCGAGCGCCCTCGCCTCGGCCGCGGAGGCGACGTCGAGGCTCAACACCAGGTGCTCGCGCGCCGCGCTCACCGATCCCGACCCTCCCCGGACTCCCCGGAACTTCCCGACTCCCCCGGCTCCTCGGGGTCGCCCGGGTCGCCGGGATCGACCGCGCCGACGAGGTCGGCCACCCGCGCGACGCGGTGGTCGCGGCACCAGCGCTCCAGGCCGCCGGCCACGTGCTCGGGCGCCCTCGGGTCCCGGAACGTCGCGGTGCCGACGCCGACGGCGGTGGCCCCGGCCAGCATCATCTCGACCGCGTCCTCCCCGCGGGTGACACCACCGGTGCCGACCACCGGCGTCCCCGGCAGCGCCCGGCACACGTCGTGGACGGCGCGCACCGCCACCGGCCGGATCGCCGGCCCCGAGAGGCCGCCCCCGCCGGCGCCGAGAGTGGGCCTGCGCGACTCGGGGTCGATCGCCATGCCCATCACGGTGTTCACCAGGGTGAGGCCCACCGCCCCCGCGTCGAGCGCGGCGGCCCCGATCGCCGCGAGGTCGGTGACGTTCGGGGAGAGCTTCGCCAGCACGGGGAGCCCGCCGGCCTCGGCGACCGCTGCGCGCACCGCCGCAGCGGTCGCGCCCGGCGAGTGGGCGAACATCTCCGAGCGGTCCTCGAGGTTGGGACAGCTCACGTTCACCTCGAGCGCGACGAGCCGTGGCGCCGCCGCGGCCACCTCGGCGGCGGCGGCGGCGAACTCGTCGACGCTGCGACCCCAGATCGAGGCGATCACCCGCGCGCCGCGCGCCACGAGGCGCGGGAGCTCCTCGCGCCGCCACGCCTCGACGCCGGGGTTCGCGAGCCCCACCGAGTTGAGCATCCCCGCCGCAGTCTCGTGGACGCGAGGAGCCGGGTTCCCCGACCACGCCTCGGCGGAGACCGACTTCGTCGTCACCGCCCCGAACCGCGACGGGTCGCCGAGGCGGGCGACCTCGTCGCCGTGGCCGTAGGTCCCGCTGGCGGCGACCACCGGGTTCGCCAGCTCGATCGGGCCGAGCTGCACGGCCATGTCCACCTCGCCGCCCGCGGCGCGGGCCCGGCGGCGCCGGCGGGCCCCGGGGCGACTCATACGCCCAGGCGGAGCTGGTCCCGACCGTGGTACTCCTGGAGGGAGCGCACGGTCGGCTCGCGCTCGGCCCGCTCCGCCATGCCAGCGGCCGCCGCGAGCGCCGCGGCGATGGTGGTCACGCACCCCACCCCGAACTTCCCGGCCGCCTCGCGGATGTGGGCGCCGTCCGCCCGAGGTCCCCGGCCCCGGGGGGTGTTGATCACGAAGTCGACCTTCCCCGACGCGATGAGCTCGACGGCGTCGACCCCCGTGGCGTCGCCGACCTTCGCGACGATCGAGTCGACCTTGATGCCCTCGTGCTCGAGCGCCGACGCGGTGCCGGCCGTCGCGACGATCGACAGCCCGAGGTCCGCGATCCTGCGCGCGGCGAGCATCCCCACCCGCTTGTCGCGGTCCGCGAGCGACAGGAACACCGTGCCGTGCTCGGGGAGCACCGTGCCCGCCGCGAGCTGGCTCTTGGCGAACGCCATCCCGAACGAGGAGTCGATCCCCATCACCTCGCCGGTGGATCGCATCTCGGGCCCGAGGATGCTGTCCACCTGCGGGAACCGCGCGAACGGCAGGACCGCCTCCTTCACCGCGATGTGCCCCTCCTGGGGCGGCGGCACCAGGCCCTCCTCGCGCAGCTCCGCGATCGTGGCGCCGAACATCACCCGCGACGCGATCTTGGCGAGCGGGACCCCGGTCGCCTTCGCCACGAACGGGACGGTCCGGCTCGCCCGCGGGTTCGCCTCGATCACGAAGACGTCGCTGCCCTTGACCGCGTACTGGACGTTGATGAGGCCCCGCACGTCGAGCTCGTCGGCGAGGCGCCGGGTGGCGTCCTCGATGCGGGAGACGACCTCGCCGGGAAGCGTCGGCGGGGGGATGGCGCAGGCCGAGTCCCCGGAGTGCACCCCGGCCTCCTCGATGTGCTCCATCACGCCGCCGATGACGACGTCTCCGGTCGCGTCGCGCACCGCGTCGACGTCGACCTCCACGGCGTCCTCGAGGAAGCGGTCGATGAGCGCCGGGCGCTCGGCCGACAGGCCTCCCTCGCGCCCCAGGCTGCCGGTGAGCGCCAGCTCGGCCATCGCCCGCCGCATCCCCTCCTCGTCGTAGGCGACGGTCATCGCCCGCCCACCGAGCACGTAGGACGGGCGCACCAGCACCGGGTAGCCGACCCGCTCGGCGACCGCGAGCGCCTCCTCGGGGCTGGTCGCCATGCCGCCGGGCGGCTGCGCGATGCCGAGGCGGTCGCAGAGCGCGTTGAAGTGCTCGCGGTCCTCGGCGAGGTCGATCGACTCGGGGGAGGTCCCCGCAATCGGGATCCCGGCGTCCGCGAGCGTGTTGGCCAGCTTGAGGGGGGTCTGGCCCCCGAGGCTCACGATCACGCCCACCGGGTCGAGCGCGTCGCAGACGTTGCGCACGTCCTCCACCGTGAGCGGCTCGAAGAAGAGCCGGTCGCTCGTGTCGTAGTCGGTGGAGACCGTCTCGGGGTTGCAGTTGACCATCACCGTCTCGTACCCGGCCGCCGAGAGGGAGAACGCGGCGTGCACGCAGCAGTAGTCGAACTCGATGCCCTGTCCGATCCGGTTCGGTCCGGCGCCGAGGATGACGACGACCGGGCGCTCCACGGGGGCGACCTCGTCCTCGTCCTCGTAGGTCGAGTAGTGGTAGGGGGTGGCGGCCTCGAACTCGGCGGCGCAGGTGTCGACGGTCTTGAAGGTGGCGGTCACCCCGGCGGCGATCCGCGCCGAGCGCACGTCGTCCTCGCGGACGCCCCACAGCCAGGCGAGCTGGGCGTCGGAGAAGCCGAGCCGCTTCGCCCGCCGCCAGTCGGGCCGCTCCATCCCGTCGAAGCCCAGCTCCGCCAGCAGGGCGCGCTCCTCGGGCACGCGGGCGAGCTGGTCGAGGAACCACGGGTCGATCCGGGTCACCTCGGCGAGGCGGTCCACCGTGACGCCCCGCCGCAGCGCCGCCTCGAGCTGGAACGGCCGCTCGGGGGTGGGCACCGCGAGGGCGCGGACCAGCTCGTCGTCGGGGAGGTCCTGGTAGACGACCTCCCCGGGGTCGCAGTTGAGGCCGTGGCGCCCGGTCTCCAGCGACCGGCAGGCCTTCTGGAACGACTCGCAGAACGTCCGGCCGATCGACATGACCTCGCCGACCGACTGCATCTGGGTGCCGAGCACCCCGGGCGCCTCGGGGAACTTCTCGAACACCCACCGCGGGATCTTGGTCACCACGTAGTCGATGGTCGGCTCGAAGCTCGCGGGCGTCTTCTCGGTGATGTCGTTGGGGATCTCGTCGAGGCGGTAGCCGACCGCGAGCTCGGCGGCGATCTTGGCGATGGGGAAGCCGGTCGCCTTCGAGGCCAGCGCGCTCGAGCGCGACACCCGCGGGTTCATCTCGATCACGACCATGTCGCCGCTGTCGGGGTCGACGGCGAACTGGATGTTGGAGCCGCCGGTGTCCACGCCGATGCGGCGGATGCAGCGGAACGCGGCGTCGCGCATCGCCTGGTACTCGAGGTCGGAGAGCGTCTGGGCGGGAGCCACCGTGATCGAGTCGCCCGTGTGGACCCCCATGGGGTCGATGTTCTCGATGGAGCACACGACCACCGCGTTGTCGGCGTGGTCGCGCATCACCTCGAGCTCGAACTCCTTCCACCCGGCGATCGACTGCTCGATCAGCACCTCGGAGATGGGGCTGGCCGCCAGACCCCGCCCGGCGACCTCCCGCATCTCCTCGGCGTCCGCGGCGATCCCCGTGCCGCCGCCCCCGAGGATGTGGCTGGGCCGCACGATCACGGGGTACCCGATCTCGCGTCCCACCTCGAGGGCCTCGTCGAGTCCGTACGCGAAGCCCGAGCCGGGGACGTCGAGGCCGATCTCCTCCATCGCGGCCTTGAACCGGGACCGGTCCTCGGCGGTGTGGATCGCCTCGATGTTGGCGCCGATCAGCTCGATGCCGAGCCGGTCGAGCACCCCGGCGTCGGTGAGGTCCATGGCGAGGTTGAGGGCCGTCTGGCCGCCGAGCGTGGGCAGCACGGCGTCGGGTCGCTCCTTCTCGAGGATGCGCACCACCGAGTCGAGCGCCAGGGGCTCCACGTAGGTGGCGTCCGCGAACTCCGGGTCGGTCATGATCGTCGCCGGGTTCGAGTTGACGAGGACGACCCGGTAGCCCTCCTCGCGCAGCACCTTGCACGCCTGGGTCCCCGAGTAGTCGAACTCGCAGGCCTGGCCGATCACGATCGGGCCCGACCCGATGATCAGGATCGACTCGAGGTCGTCACGCCGCGGCATCGCTCGGCCTCCCCTCGCCCGGCGGGTCACCCGCGCCGGGGACGACGTGGTGCTCGCTGCTCAACGGTGGTCCTCCATGACCTCGACGAACTCCCCGAACAGGTGCGCCGCGTCGTGGGGCCCCGGGCCCGCCTCGGGATGGAACTGGACGCCGAAGGCGGGGATGTCGCGGCGCGCGAGGCCCTCGCAGACCCCGTCGTTGAGGTTGCGGTGGGTGACCACCACCGGCCCGGGGACCGAGTCGGCCTCGATGGCGTAGTTGTGGTTCTGGCTCGTGATCTCCACCCGCCCCGACGCCACGTGCTCGACCGGGTGGTTCCCGCCGTGGTGACCGAAGGCCAGCTTGGTCGCCTCGCCTCCCAGGGCGAGGCCGAGGATCTGCTGGCCGAGGCAGATGCCGAACACCGGCACGCGCCCGAGCAGACCGCCGACCGCCTCGACGGCGCCCGCCACCGGCTCGGGATCGCCGGGTCCGTTGGAGAGGAACACGCCGTCGGGCTCGCGGGCGAGGACGTCGTCGGCGGGTGTGCCGGCCGGGACGACCTCGACGCGACAGCCCACGCCGGTCAGGTGCTCGAGGATGCTGCGCTTGATGCCGAAGTCGTAGGCGACCACCGAGTAGGGGGCCTCGGGGTCGCCGACCGTGTAGGCCTGCCCCGTCGTGACCGTGGCGACGAGGTCGAGGCCGTCGGTGGGCAGGGCCTCGTGGGCGGCGGCTCGCACCAGATCGCGCGAGGCGCCGTCGCCGGCGGGCCCGAACGCCGCCGGGAGCGCCCCGTGGTCCCGGAGGTGCCGGGTGAGGCGGCGCGTGTCGAGGCCCACCATCCCGGGGACGCCGTGGCGCTCCAGGAACGCCTCCAGGTCCCCCTCGGCCCGCCAGGACGAGTGGCGCCGGGGCAGATCGCGCAGCAGCACCCCCCGGCAGGCGGGACGGTCGCTCTCGTCGTCGCCCCCGTTGACGCCGTAGTTGCCGATGTGGGGGTACGTGAACGTGACGATCTGCCCGGCGTAGCTCGGGTCGGTGAGGACCTCCTGGTAGCCGGTGAGGGTGGTGTTGAAGACGACCTCGCCGGTCGCCGCGCCCCCCTCGGGCCGCGCGCCGCACCACTCGCCCTCGAGCTCGGTGCCGTCGGCCAGCACCAGCAGCGCCGGCTCGGGCCTCGCCGCCGTCGCGCGTGCGCTCATCGGATCACCTCCCCGTCGACCACGACCGGCTCCCCGCGCAGGATCGTGTGGCGCACCCGGCCGGTGAGCTTGCGTCCCGCCCACGGCGTGTCGCGCCCCTGGCTCGCCGGCAGCCCCGCGTCGACCTCCCAGGTGGCCTCCGGATCGACGACGCAGAGGTTGGCCGGCTCGCCCACCGCCACCGGCCGGCCGTGCTCCTCGAGGCCGGCGATCCGGGCGGGTGCCCACGACATGCGCGCCAGCGCGGTGGCCAGGTCGAGGACGCCGGGTCGGACCAGCTCGCTGAGCACCACCCCCAGCGCGGTCTCCAGGCCCGGCATACCGGGCAGCGCCTCGGCGAATGGCTGCTCCTTCGCCTCGGGCGGGTGTGGCGCGTGGTCGGTGGCGACCGCGTCGATCGTCCCGTCGGCCAGCCCGGCGCGCACCGCCTCGACGTCGTCGGCGTCGCGCAGCGGCGGGTTGACCTTGAAGCGCGGGTCGTAGCCGCGGCAGGCCTCGTCGGTGAGCACCAGGTGGTGCGGCGTCGCCTCGGCGGTGACCGCGAGCCCCGCGGCCTTCGCGGCGCGCACCATGTCCACGGCCGCGGCCGTGGAGAGGTGCAGCAGGTGCAGCCGGGCGCCGGTGAGGCGGCACAGCTCGAGGTCGCGGGCGACGATCACCGCCTCGGCGGCGGCGGGCCGGCCGGGCACGCCGAGGCGGCTGGACCAGCGGCCCTCGTGCATCGCTCCGCCGCGCACCAGCGAGGGGTCCTCGGCGTGCTGGGCGACCACCGCTCCCGGCAGCGACGACGCGTACTCGAGCGCGCGGCGCATCACGAGCGCGTCGGCGACGCAGTCGCCGTCGTCGGTGAAGATCCGCACCCCGCCGGCGTGCATCCCTCCGAGGGGCGCGAGGGCCTCGCCGGCGCGCCCCAGCGTCACGGTGCCCGCAGGGTGCACCGCGCACGGCGCGTCGCGCCCGAGCTCGCGGACGTGGGCCACCACCGAGGCCGAGTCGGCGGGCGGGTCCGTGTTCGGCATTGCCACCACCGCGGTGTAGCCGCCCCGCGCCGCCGCGCGAGCGCCGGAGGCCACCGTCTCGGCCCCCTCGGCCCCCGGCTCGCGCAGGTGGGCATGGAGGTCGACGAGGCCCGGGGCGACGACGCAACCCACGGCGTCGAGCTCCCGCGCGCCGCGCAGGGTGTCGCCCACCTCGGCGACCCGCCCACCGCGCACCGCCACGTCGCCGCGGCGCTCACCCGACTCGTCGAGGATCGTCCCGCCGCGCAGCACGAGCTCGCCGTCCGCCCGCTCAGCCATCGGCCGCCTCCTGGCCGAGGAGCCGGTAGAGGACCGCCATGCGCACCGCGATGCCGTTGGAGGCCTGCTCGCCGACGAGCGAGGCCGGCCCGTCGGCGACCGGCCCGGCGATCTCCACGCCCCGGTTCATCGGGCCCGGGTGCATCACCACGGCGTCGGAGCGCAGCCGCGCGGCGCGCCCTTCGGTGAGCCCCCACCGGGCCGTGTACTCGCGCAGGCCGGGGAAGCGGGGGTCGTCGATCCGCTCGCGCTGGATGCGCAGCAGGTAGACGACGTCGAGGTCGCCGAGCACCTCGTCGAGGTCCGCGGTCACCGACACCGGCCAGCCCGCCAGGCAGGGCGGCATCAGGGTGGCGGGGCCGACCAGGGTGACTCGGGCACCGAGGAGCGTGAAGACGATGGCGTCGGAGCGGGCGACCCGCGAGTGGGCGACGTCGCCGACGATGCCCACGTGGGCGCCGTCGAGGGTGGGACCGAGGCGGGTCCGCAGCGTGAAGGCGTCGACGAGCGCCTGGGTCGGGTGCTCGTGGGCGCCGTCGCCCGCGTTGACAACCGAGGCGTCGACCCACTCGGTGACCCGGTGGGGGGCGCCCGCGCTGGGGTGGCGCACGACCATCGCGTCGGCGCCCATCGCCTCGATCGTCCGGGCGGTGTCGCGCAGGCTCTCCCCCTTGCTCACCGACGACGCCTTGGGCGTGAAGGTCATGGTGTCGGCCGAGAGGCGCTTGGCGGCGGTCTCGAAGGACAGCCGCGTGCGGGTGGAGTCCTCGTAGAAGATGCCGGCGACGGTGCGACCGCGCAGCGCCGGCACCTTGGCGATCTCCCGTCTGGTGACCTCGAGGAACGAGCCGGCCACCTCGAGCAGCTCGTCGACCTGCGGGCGGTCGAGGTCCGCCACGGCGAGGAGGTGCTTCACGGCCGCTCACCCCGCTCGCGGTGCTCCCCCGGCTCGCGCTGCTCGCGGTCTGCGTCGGCTCGGGGCGCGCCGTCCGGTGGGCCCCAGATCTCGACGCCGTCGGCTTCGCCGTCGACCTCCTCGAGGCGGACCCGGACGTCCTCGCTGTGCCGGGTCGGCAGGTTCTTGCCCACCGCGTCGGCCCGGATCGGCAGCTCCCGGTGACCCCGGTCGATCAGGACGGCCAGCGCGACCGCCCGGGGCCGCCCCAGCTCCATGATCCCCTCCATCGCGGCCCGCGCGGTGCGGCCCGTGTAGAGGACGTCGTCGACGAGCACCACGACGCGGTCGGTGACGTCGACGGGGATCTCGGTGGGTCCCTGCGGCTCGACGTAGCGGGTGCGGAAGTCGTCCCGATGGAAGGAGACGTCGAGGGCGCCTGCGGGAACCTCGACCCCCTCGAAGGAGCGGATGGACTCCGCCAGCCGGCGGGCGAGGGCCACCCCCCGCGTGTAGAGGCCCACCAGCACGAGGTCGTGGGGCCCGTGGTTGCGCTCGACGAGCTCGTGGGCGATGCGGGTGACGGCCCGGCGGAGGTCGGGGGCGTCGAAGACCCGGGAACGGCGGACCAGACGGCTGCTCGGTGGAGCCGTCGACGCTGCACTGGGTTGGCGCTCGGCGGGCGCGCCCGCCGCCGAGTCGGGTGTCACGATGGCGTCCTCCGTAGGGGCCTCACGGGACCCCCTTCACGGGTCGCCTCAGGGTACCACCGCCCGGGCTCCGACCCGCGAAGGGGCGTCCCCGTACGCCTCCCGGACCCGCTCGAGGCAGTCGCGCTCGCCGGTGACCCGCTCGAGGACGGCGCAGTGCTCCCTCACCGCCGCGGCGTCGCCCGCGCGGTCGGCGAAGTGGACCAGGCCGGAGCGGCCCCGCGGCGACCACGGGTTGAACTCGACGGCCGCCGCGTAGGCGCGCCGCGCCGCCTCCGGCCGGCCGCGGCGGAGCTCGATGTCGGCGAGGTTGCTCCACGCCACCGAGCTGCTCGGGTCGCGCCGCACCGCTCGGGACGCCTGGCGGGCGGCGCGGTCCCATCCGCTCGGGTCCCGCTCGGTGATCGCCCCGTACGCCTCGATCCTCCACCCCACGAAGCCGGTGACGGGCCACGGCGGCAGGAGCTGCTCGGCCCGCTCGAGGTCGCGCCCGGAGAAGTCGATGGCCGCCCGCGCCAGCGACACCTCGCCCGCCAGGAGCACGCCGGAGGCCACCAGACCGACCGCCGCGCCGGCGACGCCGATCACGGTGCCCGTCACCCTGCCCGCGCGACCCACTCCGCTCCCGCCGGCACTGCTGCCGGCACTGCTGCCGGCACTGCTGCCCGCGCTGCTCCCGGCGCCCGCGGCGCTCGGCGCTCCGACGTCGCGCCGCGAGAGCCCGAGGGCGAGCGCCGCCGGCGCCGTCACGACGACCGACAGCGGCTGGAGGAGGCCCACGGCCCCGGCGACGGCCGCGAACCCCGCCAGGCCTCCCCGCGCGCCGCGGGCCGCGCGCCACAGCCACGCGGCGAACAGGCCGAGGCCGACCAGGCCGGTGGTGACCGCCACCTCGACGAAGAGGTTGTGGGCGTCGTCGTAGGCGATCTCGGGGTTCCCGCCGCGGGTCACCTCGATCCCGACCTCGCCGGCGGTCGCCTCGCGCACGCGCGCCGGCCCCCAGCCGGTCACCGGCCGCTCCAGCGTGGCGTGCGCGGCGCCCTCCCACACCGCCGTCCGGGCCGACGCCGTCGCGGCGGTCGCCGCCGCGTTGGCGCGCTCGGTGGCCGCCTGACCCCCACCGGGGACCAGCGCCGCGAGGCCCACCCCGGCGACCGCCGCGCCGGCGAACACCGCTCGCCGCAGCCCCGGCAGACGCCACGTCCAGACCGCGCCGACGAGCAGCGCCGGCAGCAGCGCCGAGCGGGTTCCCGAGAGCTGCACCGCGCCCGCCAGCAGCGCCACCGCGCCCGCCAGCAGCGCCACCGCGCCCGCCAGCCGCACCGATCC
>CAYTKN010000021.1:0-51707 GCA_964438505.1 uncultured Burkholderiales bacterium | reverse complement strand
CCCAAGGAGCTCGACCACGAGGAGGGTGAGCTGACCGCCACCCAGAAGGTCAAGCGCAAGGCGATCGGTGAGCAGTTCGGCGAGCTGATCGAGGGCATGTACCGGTGAGCGACCTCCTCCAGTTCTGCTTCCAGGGCGTCGCGATCGGCAGCCGCTATGCGCTCGTGGCCCTCGGGTTCGTCGTGATCTACCGCGCGACCGGCGTGATCAACTTCGCCCAGGGCGGCTTCGTGCTGCTCGGCGCCTACCTCACCTACAACTTCAACGTCACCTGGGACCTGCCCTTCGGCGTCGCCGTGATCCTCGCGGTCCTCGGCGGCGCGCTCGTCGGGGCGCTGGTGGAGGTCCTGGTCCTGCGGCGCATGGTCGGCCAGCCGGTCTTCGCGGTGATCATGATCACCATCGGCCTGCTGTTCGTCCTCGAGCAGATCACCACCTCGATCTGGGGGTTCGAGAACCTGAACCTCGGCGACCCGTGGGGGATCGACAACACCGAGATCGGCGGCGTCGTCATGGCGATGCGCGACCTGTGGACCATCGGCATCGTGGCCGTGGTGCTCGCCCTGTTCTTCCTCTACTTCCGGCGCTCCACCATGGGGGTCGCGATGCGGGCCACCGCCCTCGACCAGGAGGCGGCGATGGCGCAGGGGATCAGCGTGCGCCGGGTCTTCGCGGTGTCGTGGGCGATCGCCGGAGCCGTGGCGGCGCTGGCGGGCATGAGCCTCGCGACCGGCTCGGCCGCGGTGCGACCCAGCATCTCGCTGTTCGCCCTGCTCGCCTTCCCGGCGATGATCCTCGGCGGGTTCGACTCACCGGGGGGCGCCGTCGTCGGGGGAGTCGTCATCGGGATCGTGCAGCAGCTCACCGCCGGGTACGCGCCCGAGTACGCGCCGTGGCTCGGCAACAACTTCCACCTCGTCATGCCGTACGTGGTGATGGTCCTGATCCTCATGGTGCGTCCCTACGGGCTCTTCGGCACCGAGGAGGTGGAGCGAGTCTGATGGCCACGCTGCGCCGCCGGCCCGCCGACCTCCACGTCCGCTACGAGGAGCAGCTCCGTCTGCTCCCCTCGGGATGGGCCAAGGCCGGCGCGGCGCTCTGGCTGGCGGCCATCGCCGCCGGGCCGTACTACCTCTCGCCGTTCCAGCTCACCGTGCTGAGCTACGCCGGGGTCTTCGCGATCGCCGCGGTGGGGCTCAGCCTGCTCACCGGGTACACGGGCCAGATCTCCCTGGGCCACGCCACCTTTCTCGGCGCCGGCGCGTACGCGGCGGCCTGGTTCGGCGCGGAGCTCACCTGGCCGCTGTACGTGTGGCTCCCCCTGACCGCGGCGGCCGGCGGGCTGCTCGGAGCCGTCGTCGGGCCGTTCGCGCTCCGCCTGCGAGGCAACTACCTCGTCGTCGTGACCCTCGGTCTGGTGTTCGTCGGCCTCCACGTGTTCCACGAGTGGGAGGCGCTCACCGGCGGCGGGGCGGGGACGTCCCTCTCGGCCGCTCCCCTCGAGGTCGGCCCCGTCGACTTCTCGGGCATGGAGATCCTGGGGCGCAGCTTCACCCGCGGCGAGATGGTGTTCTTCCTCGTCTGGGCCCTCGTGGTGGCGGCCGTGGTCCTCGCCAAGAACATCGTCCGCACCCGGCCCGGCCGCGCCATGCAGGCGGTGCGCGACCGCGACGTGGCCGCCGAGGTCATCGGGGTGAGCCTCGCCCGCTACAAGGTGGGGGCCTTCGCGCTGTCCAGCGCGTTCGCCGGCGTCGCGGGCGGCCTCTACGGGGTGGTGCAGCGCTTCGTGAGCCCCGAGGAGTGGAGCCTGTTCCTCTCCATCCAGTTCATCGCGATCATCATCATCGGCGGGCTCGGGACGATCTTCGGCGCCGTCCTGGGCGCCGTGACGCTCGGGGTGTTGCCCCGCGTGATCGAGGAGGTCAGCTCCAACACCGACCTGCCGCTGGTCTCGGGCGACCTGGGAGGCCCCGAGGGGGTCATCAGCGTGTTCTCGCTCAACCAGATGCTCTTCGGTGTGCTGATCGTGCTGTTCCTGGTCTTCGAGCCGCGCGGATTGGCAGCCGCGTGGCTGCGACTCAAGGCATACTTCCGGTCGTGGCCGTTCTCGTACTGAACGGTCCGACCGGGACCACCGCAGACGACCCGGGCAAGCGACGGGAGAGACAGGCAACCGGACAGGCAAGCGACGGACAGGCAAACGACGGACAGGCAAGCAACGGGAGAACCGACCAACGGGGAGGAGAGCACGTGAGATCCAAACGACTGCTGCGGTGGGTGTCGACGCTCACCGTGATGTTCCTGGTCGCCGCGGCGTGCGGTGGCGACGACGACGGAGAAGGCGCGGACGGAGCCGACGGGGACGACGGGGACGACGGTGCCCCCTCCGAGGTCGTCGGGTTCGACGGCGAGACCATCGACCTCGGCGTCATCACCCCACAGACGGGCCGGGTGGCGATCATCGGCAACCCGCTCACCAAGGGCAACCAGGTGTTCTTCGACGCCCTCAACGAGGAGGAAGGCGGCATCGCCGGGCAGTACCCGGTCGAGCTCACCGTCGCCGACAGCCAGTACGACGCGCCCACGGCGGTGCAGGCCTACGACCGGCTCAAGAACGAGGTGCTGTTGTTCACCCAGCTCCTCGGCACGCCGATCGTCAACGCGCTGCTCGAGCAGCTCGAGGAGGACGGCATCGTCGCCCAGCCCGCGTCGCTCGATTCGTTCTGGGTCCGCGAGCCGAACCTCATCGCCGCCGGCGCGCCCTACCAGATCCAGGCCATCAACGCGATGCAGTGGGTCGACGACGGCATGCCCACCGACGACGGTGGTGGCGACGAGGCCGCGCTGGGACGGGCGCAGCTCGAGCGCGGGCAGGTCGCGGACGAGACCGTCTGCTTCGCCGGCCACGACGACCCCTACGGCGACGCCGGGTTCGAGGGCCTGTCGTTCGCGGCCGAGCAGATGGGCTTCGACATCGCCGCCGAGGTCCGGTTCTCGAGCAGCGACGAGGACGCCGCCGCCCACGGACCGAACGTGGGTCAGCTCTCCGACGCCGGCTGCACGGTGGTCTTCGTCACCGCGCTCGCGCCCACGCTCGGCGCGCTCCTCGGAGCGTCCGCGCAGGCGCAGTACGCGCCGACGTGGATCGGGCAGTCGCCCAACTGGGTGAACGCGCTCGCCGCCTCCGCGGTGGGCCCGTACATGGCGGAGAACTTCTACCTCGTCGCGGAGGGACCCGAGTGGGGCGACACCTCCGTCGAGGGCATGGCCCGGATGATGGAGGACATCGAGCAGTACGCACCCGACCAGAACCCGGACCTCTACTTCACCTTCGGGTACGCGGCGGCCTGGATGGTCGCCCAGGTGCTGGAGCAGGCGGTCGCGAACTCCGAGGATCCGGACGACCCGGACCTGTCGCGGAGCGCGATCATCGAGGCGATGGAGTCCCTCGACGTCGTCAGCACCGGCGGCCTGCTCGGCGACTACCAGTACGGTCCGGCCGAGGAGCGGGTGCCGCCCCGCGGCAGCCGCATCTTCGCGGTGACCCCGGGCGAGGACAATCCCCTCGACGCGGTGACCGGCAACATCGAGTCGCCGGTGGCGGAGCAGTTCGAGTTCTAGGACATCTCGAGTCCGCCGGACGCGCCGGGCCCGCCCCCGAGGGGGCGGGCCCGGCCGCGTGAGGTGCCCGCTCGCCGCGTGCGAGCGCCGACCCGGGCGCGCTCGGGCAGCACCGGGTGTACGGGCGGGGCGGGTCGTTGCGCGACAAGATGGGCGCGTGGCACACGTGCACGGACTCCAGGTCGCCGGCGGGCCCGTCGGGGAGCGCGTCGACGCCGAGCTCGCCGATCTGGCCGCGGCGCGCTTCGTCGAGCGGATGTGGGACGGCGACCACACGCTCTGGCAGGACGACCCGACCGAGGTCGCCGACCGGCTCGGGTGGTTGCACAGCCCCGCGCAGATGGCCGAGCGGGTCGGAGCGCTGGAGGCGTTCGCCGACGGTGTGGCGGGCGCCGGGCTCACCCACGCGGTGCTCCTGGGGATGGGGGGATCCAGCCTCTTCCCCGAGGTGGCGGCGCGGACCTTCGGCGACGGCGCCGCGGGCCTCGACGTGGCCGTCCTCGACAGCACCGACCCCGCGGCGATCCGGCGGATCGAGGCCGGCGTCCCGCTGGAGCGGACGCTGTTCGTCGCCGCGTCGAAGTCGGGGACGACGATCGAGACGCGCAGCCACCTCGCCTACTTCTGGGAGCGCGTCGGTCGTCCCGAGCAGTTCGCGGTGATCACCGACCCCGGCTCGCCGCTCGCCTCCCTGGGTCGGGAGCGGAGGTTCCGGGCCGTGTTCGAGAACCGCGCCGACATCGGCGGGCGCTACTCGGCGCTGTCCTCCTTCGGCCTCGTGCCCGCCGCGCTGGTGGGCGCCTCCCTCGAAGAGCTGCTCGGCCGCGCGCTGACCGAGCTCGAGGCGTGCCGACGGCCCGCGGCCGAGAACCCCGGTGTGCGCCTCGGGGCCCTCGTCGGGGCAGCCGCGCGGGTAGGGCGCGACAAGCTGACCCTGCACACGAGCGCGCAGGTGCCGGGGCTGGGGGCGTGGATCGAGCAGCTCGTCGCCGAGTCGACCGGCAAGGCGGGAACCGGCGTGGTCCCCGTGAGCGGAGAGGGCCTGCGTCACCCCCGCGACTACGCGGCCGACCGGCTGTTCGCGATCCTGGGCGAGGTGCCCGAGCCGGGCGCCCCCGAGCCGGGCGCGTACCTCGAGGCGGGCCATCCGGTCGCGCACGGCACCTGCGACGACCCGTACGACCTCGGCAGGGAGGTGGTCCGTTGGGAGGTGGCGACCGCGACGATCGGGCGGATCCTCGGAGTCAACCCGTTCGACCAGCCGGACGTCGCCGCCGCGAAGGAGGCCACCGCCCGCGTGCTCGACGGGAGCCTCCCGGAGATCGAGAGGCGTTCGCCGGCCGGAGCGCTCGAAGCGGTCGGCCCGGGCGATTACCTGGCGGTGCAGGCCTTCGTCGACCCGGGCAGCGAGACCGCCGCGGCGCTGCGACGTGCGACCGACGAGCTGGGCCGGCGCCTGGGCGTGGCGTCGACCTTCGGTGTCGGTCCCCGCTACCTGCACTCGACGGGCCAGCTCCACAAGGGAGGCCCGCGCAGCGGGGTGTTCCTCCAGGTCGTCGGCGACGACACGGAGGATTCGGAGATCCCCGGCGCCGGGTACGGCTTCTCGAGGCTCAAGTGGGCGCAGGCCGCGGGCGACCTCCAGGCGTTGCGCGACCGGGGCCTGAGAGCGGCGCGAGTCGAGATCGACGCCCTGATCGACGCGGCCAGCGGAGCGACGGCGTGGCCGGCGACCCGGGCGGGACCGACGTGAGCGACCCGGGAGTGACGCGGTGAGGATCGGCTTGGTGGGACTGGGGCGGATGGGCGCCAACATGGCGGCGCGCCTGCGAGAGGACGGCCACGAGGTGGTCGGCTACGACCGGGAGCCGGAGTCCTCCGACGTCGCCTCGCTCTCCGCGCTGGTCGAGGCGCTGGAGCCGCCCCGCGCCGTGTGGATGATGGTCCCCGCCGGAGCGCCCACCGAGGACACCTTCCGGGAGCTGCTCGGGTCGCTGGAGGCCGGCGACGTGGTCGTCGACGGCGGCAACGCCAACTTCCACGACTCCGTGCGGCGCGCCCGCGAGGCGTCCGGGGCCGGCGTCGGTTTCGTCGATGCCGGCGTGAGCGGGGGCATCTGGGGACGCGAGGAGGGCTACTCCCTGATGGTGGGCGGCGCCGGCGAGCACGTGGCACGCGTCGAGCCGGTGTTCCGATCGCTCGCTCCCGAGGGCGGCTACGCGCACGTGGGGGAGCCCGGCGCCGGACACTTCGCGAAGATGGTGCACAACGGCGTCGAATACGGCCTCATGCAGGCCTACGCCGAGGGCTACGAGCTGCTCCACGCGTCGGAGCTCGAGATCGACGTGACCGCAGCGCTCGGCGCGTGGCGGTACGGGAGCGTCGTGCGCTCGTGGTTGCTCGAGCTGCTGGTGGGAGCGCTCGAGGCCGATCCCGGCCTCGAGGAGGTGGAGGGCTACGTCGAGGACTCGGGCGAGGGACGCTGGAGCGTCGCCGAGGCCGTCGACGCCGCCGTGCCGGCGCCGGTGATCTCGGCTGCCCTCTTCGCCCGGTTCGCGTCGCGCCAGGAGGACTCACCCGCCATGCGGGTGGTGGCGGCGCTGCGCCGCGAGTTCGGCGGCCACGGGGTGCGCAGGCCGTGAGCGCGCGGGGCGGCGCGCAGGGCGAGCAGCGCGCGGACGTGCTCGTGCTGTTCGGCGCGACCGGCGACCTGGCGCGCACGAAGCTCTTCCCGGCGCTGTACCACCTGGCCCGAGAGGGGCGCGCGCCCGAGCGGATCGTCGGCGTGGCGAGCCGCGACCTCGACGACGACGGCCTGCGCGCCCGAGCGCGTGAGGCGGTCGAGGACGCGGGGGACGCCGGGGACGTCGGAGAGCCCGTCGAGCGCGACGTGATGTCGGATCTGCTCGGCCGCATCTCCTACGTGGCGGGCGACTACCGCGAGGGAGCCACCTTCGATCGGCTCTCGGGAGCGGTGGGCGACGCGAAGCTCCCGGTCGCGTACCTGGCCATCCCCCCGGATCTCTTCGACGACGTGGTCGACGGCCTGGAGCGGATCGGGGCGGCGCGTGGGCGGGTCGTGGTGGAGAAGCCCTTCGGGCACGACCTGAGCAGCGCCCGCCAGCTCAACCGCTGCCTGCAGCGCGCGTACCCCGAGCACGGCATCTTCCGCATCGACCACTACCTCGGCAAGGAATCCGTCCAGAGCCTGCTGGTGTTCCGCTTCGCGAACGCCCTCTTCGAGCCGCTGTGGAACCGGCAGCACGTCGCACGGGTCGAGGTCACCATGGCCGAGGACTTCGGTGTCGAGGAGCGCGGACGCTTCTACGACAGGGTGGGCGCGCTGCGCGACGTCGTCCAGAACCACCTGCTCCAGGTCGTCGCGCTGCTGGGGATGGAGCCGCCGGTCGCCGCGGACGCCGACGCCCTGCGCGACGAGAAGGTCAAGGTCCTGCGCGCGATGCGCTCGCTCGATCCGCGCGACGTCGTGCGAGGCCAGTACCGCGGGTACCGCGACGAGGACGGCGTCGCCGCCGAGTCGGACACCGAGACGTACGTGGCGTTGCGCACCGAGATCGACTCGTTCCGTTGGGCGGGCGTGCCGTTCCACCTCCGGGCGGGGAAGCGCCTCGGAGCGACCGCCACCGAGGCGCTCGTCGAGTTCCGTCGTGCGCCGCGACTGCTCTTCGCGGAGCCCGACGCCGGGCCGCCACACCCCAACCACCTGCGCTTCCGGTTGGGCGCGGACGACGGAGTCACCCTCGGCCTCGAGACCAAGGAGCCCGGGGAGCACCTCGTGAGCCGACCGGTCGACCTGCGGGTCTCGTACGCCGACGCGCTGGGTGAGCGGTGGGGCGCGTACGAGCGGCTCCTCGACGACGCGCTCGCCGGCGACGCTCGACGCTTCGCCCGCTCCGACGCGGTGGAGGAGGCGTGGCGCGTCGTCGGCCCCGCGCTCGGCGACCCACCGCCGCTCCACGTGTACGAGCCCGGCGGGTGGGGCCCGGAGGCGGCAGAGGAGCTCTTCGACGGAGACGCCGGCTGGCATCGACCGGAGGTGGCCTGATGCGCACCGAGATCCTCGACACGGCAGACCAGGCGGCCGCGCGGGCGGCCGAGATCGTCGGCGACCGACTGCGGAGCGCCGCGGAGGACCGCGGCGTCGCGACGGTCGCGCTCAGCGGCGGAGCCACGCCGGAGCGGATGTTCGAGGAGCTCACCAAGCTCGACGTCCCCTGGCGTCGCGTCCACGTCTTCCAGGTCGACGAGCGCCTCGCCCCCGACGGCTCGGAGGAGCGCAACCTCACCGCCGTCAGGGAACACCTGCTGTCGCACGTCGAGCTCCCGGCCGCGAACCTGCACCCGATGCCGGTCGGCAGGTCGAGCCTCGAGGACGCCGCCGTGGAGTACGCGCGCACGATCCGGCGGGTCGCCGGAGGCGGCGGAGACCTCGACGTGGTGCACCTCGGCCTCGGAGCCGACGGGCACACCGCCTCGCTCTTCGCCGGCGACGAGGCGCTGCGCGACGAGACGGACGTCGCGCCGACGGGCGAGCACGCCGGTCGGCGGCGGATCACCCTCACAGCACGGTGCATCGACCGCGCCGGCACCCGCGTGTGGCTGGTGACCGGCGCCGAGAAGGCCGAGGCCGTGGCACGCCTCGACGCGGGCGACACCGGCATCCCGGCGGGCGCGATCACGACCGAAGAGAGCACCCTGGTCGTGGACCGCGAGGCCGCCGCGGGTCTCGTGAGCTGAGGGCCGTGGGAGAGCGGATCGAGGACTACGCGCTCATCGGGGACACCCACACCGCGGGCCTCGTCGGACGCGACGGATCGATCGACTGGCTCTGCTTCCCGCGCTTCGACTCCGGCGCCTGCTTCGCCGCCCTGCTGGGCACGCCGGAGCACGGTCGGTGGCGCATCGCCCCCGCCGGCGGTCTCCGCCGGACTCGGCGCCGCTACCGCGAGGGCACCCTCGTGCTCGAGACCGAGTTCGAGACGGACGGCGGCACGGCGCGCCTGGTGGACTGCATGCCCCACCGCGAGCACGGCCACGGCACCGGGGGAAGGACCGACGGTGTCGCCGAGGTCGCCGAGCCCTCCGAGACGGGCGACGCCGCCGACGTGGCACGGGTCGTCGAAGGGGTCAGCGGCTCGGTGGAGATGGAGATGGACCTCGCCATCCGCTTCGACTATGGCTCGGTCGTGCCGTGGGTCGAGTCCGGCGAGGGGACGCTGCGCGCCATCGCGGGTCCCGACGCGCTGTGCCTTCGGGGTCCCGTCGAGATGTGGGGAGCGGGCCTGCGCACCCGATCCCGCTTCGTCGTGCGCCGAGGAGATCGGGTCCCCTTCACCCTCACCTGGCACCGCTCCCACCGCGAGCCGCCCCCCGCGCAGGACGCGGCGACGCTGGTTCGCGAGACCACCGAGTGGTGGCGAGGCTGGTCACGAGCGTGCGGGTACGACGGTCCCTGGAGGGAGGCGGTGGTCTCGTCCCTGGTGGTCCTCAAAGCGCTGACGTACGAGCCGACCGGCGGCGTGGTCGCCGCGCCGACGACGTCGCTGCCGGAGCACCCGGGTGGGGTCCGCAACTGGGACTACCGGTACTGCTGGCTGCGGGACGCCACCTTCACCCTGCACGCGCTCCTCCTCGGCGGGTACGAGCGGGAGGCGTCCGCGTGGCGCGACTGGCTGGTGCGGGCGGCCGCGGGCAGCCCCGAGGACCTCCAGATCATGTACGGGCCGGCGGGGGAGCGGCGCCTGACCGAGGTCGAGCTCGGATGGCTGCCGGGCTTCCGGGGCTCCGCGCCGGTGCGGGTGGGCAACGCCGCAGTCGACCAGTTCCAGCTCGACGTGTACGGCGAGGTGATGGACGCCATGGATCGCGCCCGCACCGCGGGGACGGAACCCGACGCGCGGGCGTGGCATGTCCAGCAGGCGCTCATGGAGCACCTGGAGTCGGTGTGGCGGGAGCCCGACGAGGGGATCTGGGAGGTGCGCGGAGCGCGTCGCCACTTCACGCACTCCAAGCTGATGGCGTGGGTGGCCTTCGACCGGGCCGTCAGGGCCGTCGAGCTCCACGGCCTCGACGGACCCGTGGAGCTGGTGGCGGGCGCTGCGCTCGGAGCTCCACGAGGAGGTGTGCGACCGTGGGTACGACGCCGCGCGGGGAGCCTTCACCCAGACCTACGACGGCGACGCCCTCGACGCGAGCCTGCTGATGCTGCCCCTCGTCGGGTTCCTGCCGGCCGACGACCCACGGGTCGTCGGCACCGTGGAAGCCATCGAGCGCGACCTCTGCGAGGACGGCTTCGTCCGCCGCTACGACACGGAGACCACCTCGGACGGTCTTCCCGGGGCGGAAGGCACCTTCCTGCTGTGCACCTTCTGGCTGGTCGAGAACCTGGCTCTGGCGGGCCGGACCGAGCAGGCGCGGGACCGCTTCGAGCGCCTCCTCGCCGTCCGCAACGACGTGGGGCTGCTCTCGGAGCAGTACGACCCGACGACCGGGCGGCTGCTCGGCAACTTCCCGCAGGCCTTCTCCCACGTCGGTCTGGTCAACGCGGCCCACGCGCTCACCGGAGCGGGTCGCGATCCGGGGCGCAGGTCGTAGCCCCGGGAGGCGTGACGCGGGTGCATACACTCGCGGGCATGTCCACGCCCGCGGAGCCCGCCGCGACCACCGGCTCGCGCGTGGTGACGCTCCCGAACGTCATCTCGGTGGTCCGCCTCGCGCTCGTGCCCGTCTTCCTCTGGTTGCTCTTCGGGCAGGACAGCCGCGTGGGGGCCGCCGTGCTCCTCGGGGGGTTGGGCGCGACCGACTGGGTCGACGGGTGGATCGCGCGGCGCTTCGGGCAGGTCAGCGAGCTCGGCAAGGTGCTCGACCCGACCGCGGACCGGTTGATGCTCGTCGTCGCCGTCGTCGCCATCCACGTGGACGGCTCCGTACCGGCTGTCGTGTTCTGGCCCGTGGTCGTGCGGGAGGTCGCGGTCTCGCTCGCGGTGCTCGCCCTCGCGCTGGCGGGCGCCGAGCGGATGGAGGTGCTCTGGGTGGGCAAGGCGGGGGCGTTCGCGCTCATGTTCGCGTTCCCGTTCTTCCTGCTGGCCGCCGCGGACACCGGCCTCGACGGGCTCTGGCTCGCGGTGGCGTGGATCTGCGCCGTCCCGGGGGTGCTGCTCTCGTACCAGGCCGTCGTCGACTACGCCCGCCGCCTCCCCGGAGCGCTCGCGGGCCGTCCGGGACGTCGGTCCGAGGAGGCGCGTCGATGAAGGCCGTGATCATGGCCGGCGGGGAGGGAACCCGGCTCCGCCCCCTCACCAGCAACCAGCCGAAGCCGATGCTCCCGATGGCGAACCGGCCGATGATGGAGCACATCGTCACGCTGCTCGCACGGTACGGCTTCGACGAGATCGTCGTGACGGTCGCGTACCTGGCGAACCAGATCCGGGACTACTTCGGCGACGGATCCGAGCTCGGCGTCTCCCTGCGCTACGCCATGGAGGAGGAGCCGCTCGGGACCGCCGGCTCGGTCCGCAACGCGGCGGGCGAGCTCGACGACACGTTCCTGGTGATCTCCGGTGACGTGCTCACCGACGTCGACCTCGGCCGGCTCCTCGAGGCCCACCGCGGAGCCGAGGCGGCAGCGACCATCGCGCTGAAGCGGGTCGAGAACCCCCTCGAGTTCGGCATCGTGATCACCCGCGAGGACGGATCGATCGAGCGTTTCCTCGAGAAGCCGGGCTGGGGTCAGGTCTTCTCCGACACGGTGAACACGGGCATCTACGTGCTCGAGCCCGAGGTCCTCGACCACATCGAGACGGGACGGCCCGTCGACTTCTCGGGAGAGGTGTTCCCCGGCCTCCTCGACAAGGGCCGCCCGATGCACGGTCACGTGGTCGACGGCTACTGGGAGGACGTGGGCAACCCCGAGGCCTACCTCAGCGCGCACCGCGACGTGCTGAGCGGCGCCGTCGACGTGCACGTGCCGGGATTCCGGGTCCGCGACGACGTGTGGCTCGGCGAGGGCGTCGACATCGACCCCGACGCGGTCATCGAAGGGCCGGTGGTGATCGGGGACAACTCCCGGGTGGAGGCCGGAGCGCACGTGGGCGCGCACGTCGTGCTCGGCACCGACGTGATCGTCCGCCACGACGCGTTCGTGGAGCGCTCCGTCGTCCACGACCACACCTACATCGCGCCGGCGGCCCACGTGCGCGGCGCGGCGGTGGGCCGCTCCTGCGACCTCCGGCAGGGGAGCCGCGTCGAGGAGGGGGTGGTCCTCGGCGACGAGTGCTTCGTCGGGGAGCACGCCGTCATCAACCCGGGCCTCAAGGTGTACCCGTTCAAGACGATCGAGGACGACGCGGTGGTCAACGCCTCGATCATCTGGGAGAGCCGGGGCGCGCGCAGCCTGTTCGGCCGCCGCGGGGTCACCGGCCTCGCCAACGTCGACATCGGGCCCGAGCAGGGGGTGCGCCTCGCGGTCGCCTACGGGACGACCCTCACGAAGGGCACGGTCGTGACGATGAGCCGCGACTCGAGCCGCACGGCTCGGGCGCTCAAACGGGTGATCCAGGGGGCGCTGAACCTCTCGGGCATCCACGTCGACGACCTCGAGCTGGCGCCGGTCCCGCTCACCCGCTTCCAGGTGCGCAACGACCGGGCGAGCGGCGGGATCACCGTCCGGCTCGTTCCCGGTGACCCCCAGAGCGTGGAGGTCCGCTTCTTCGACTCCGAGGGCAAGGACCTGCCCGACGCCGCGCAGCGCAAGATCGAGCGCCAGCTCGCCCGCGGCGACTTCCGCCGGGCCTTCGCCGGCGAGATCGGGGACATCGTCTTCCCGCCCCGCACCGTCGAGTTCTACACCGCGGCGCTCCAGCAGCACGTCGACGCGGCCGCGATCCGGGAGCGCTCGATCAAGGCCGTCCTCGACTACTCGTTCGGCTCGACCTCCATGGTGATGCCGACCGTGCTGTCCAAGTTGGGCGCCGAGGTGCTGGCGGTCAACCCGTTCGCGTCGACGGCCCCGGCCAGCCTCACCATCGAGGACGCCCGGGTGCGCGCCCACCGGGTCGGCGAGCTGGTGCACACCTCGGCGAGCGACCTGGGCTGCCTCCTCGGCCCCGACGGGGAGACGATCCAGCTCGTCGACGACGAGGGGACGGTCCTCACCTTCGACCAGACCCTGCTCGCGCTGACCCAGCTCGTCACCGAGGCCCGCCGGGGCGCCCGCGTCGCCCTGCCGGTCTCGGCCAGCGCCCACGCGGAGCGGATCGCCGAGGCGAACGGAGGCGAGGTGGTGTGGACCAAGCTCGCGGCCGCGGACCTGATGGCCGTCGCCGTCGAGGGCGACATCGACTTCGCCGCCTCGCGCGAGGGCGGCTACCTCTGGCCCGACTTCCTCCCCGCCTACGACGCGGTGGCGACCTTCGCCAAGCTGCTGGAGCTGTTGGCGACGACCGGCCGCCGCCTCTCGGACGTGGTGCGCGCGCTCCCCGCGCTCCACGTGGTGGAGGACACCGTGCCGACGGCGTGGGAGCAGAAGGGCACCGTCATGAGGACGTTGGTGGAGCAGACCAAGGAGCGCGAGGTGGTGCTCGTCGACGGCGTGAAGGTGCTTCATCCCGAGGGTTGGGTGCTCGTCGCTCCCGATCCCGACGATCCGATCACCCGCGTGTGGGCCGAGGGTCCGAGCGACCACGAGGCGCGGCGCCTCGCCGAGGAGTACGTGCGCAGGATCCGCAGCATCGTGCGCTCGGCGCAGCACCCCGACGGGCACTGAGCGCGCAGTCCTCTCGACCCGGTGCGCCTGTCGACAGCATGTCTTCGGGCGCATGGGGCACGTCCTCGACGGGTGGGCTCCGGGCCGCGTCCCCGGTGGTCGCTCGCGCCGCGCGAGCCCGCTAGCGTGAGCGCCCATGGATCTCCCCGAGGAACTCAAGTACACGCGAGAGCACGAGTGGGTCCGCGTCGAGGGCTCGCGCGCCACCGTGGGCATCACCGACTACGCGCAGGACGCGCTCGGCGACATCGTCTTCGTCGAGCTGCCGGAGACGGCCACGACGGTGGCCGCCGGGGAGGCGTGCTGCGAGGTCGAGTCGACCAAGTCGGTCTCCGAGGTCTACGCGCCGGTCGCGGGCGAGGTCGTCGAGGTGAACACCACCCTCGAGGACGCCCCCCAGCGGGTCAACGACACCCCGTACGGCGACGGCTGGCTGTGCGTGATCGAGATGAGCGATCCGAGCGAGCTCGACGACCTCCTCGACGCGGCCGGCTACCGGAAGCTCCTCGAGGAGGAGTAGCCGACGGGGGAGCGAGCGGCGCGGTGCGCCGGTCGCGCTCGACGGCGGTCATCGTTGCCGGGGGCGGGGGTCCTCGGTACGCTGGGCCGCATGTTCTGCAACCAGTGCGGGCACGAGAACCCGCCGCGCTCCGCGTACTGTTCTTCGTGTGGCGCAGAGCTGGAGCAGAGCAGCGTGGAGGAGACGACGGCGAAGCTGGCCGCGCTCGACGAGGACGACGGGCCGACGCTGTCGTTGGACGACCTCCCCGCCGACACGGGCTTGCTGGTCGTGGCGCGGGGACCGAACGCGGGCAGCCGCTTCCTGCTCGACCAGGACGTCGTGCGCATCGGCCGGCATCCCGACGCCGACATCCTCCTGGACGACGTCACCGTCTCGCGCCAGCACGCCGAGATGCGCCGGCGCGGCGAGGGCTTCGTCGTCGCCGACGCGGGATCGCTCAACGGCACGTACCTCAACCGCCGGCGCGTCGAGGAAGCGGCGTTGCACGACGGCGACGAGCTCCAGATCGGGAAGTTCCGCCTCGTGTTCCACGGGAACACCAGCGAGGTGGACGTCCCTGCGTGACGGTCGGTCGCGGTCGAGGGCGGACGGATGACTGACGATCACCGCTCGATCGGGGAGGTGCTCGAGCTCATCCGCGAGGAGTTCCCCGACGTCACCGTCTCGAAGATCCGGTTCCTGGAGAGCCAGGGGCTGATCGCACCCGAGCGCACCCCATCGGGGTACCGGAAGTTCTACCGCCCCGACATCGAGCGGCTCCGGTGGATCCTCGTCCAACAGCGTGACCACTACCTGCCGCTCAGGGTGATCAAGAGCCGCCTCACGGAGTTCGAGGAGCGCCGGGCGGTGGGGGCCGTCGACGAGTCCGCGACGTACGAGGCCGCGACGGACGACGGGGCGAAGGACGAGGCCGTCGGCACCGGGAACGGTGCCGAGGACCCACCCCCGAGCATCGATCGCGGTCCGGAGCCCGTCCCCGCGGGCGACGCGGTCATCCCGCCTCGCGACGAGGACGACGAGGGCGGCGAGCACGACGAGGGCGTCCCCGCCTCGGACGCTCCGGGTGCTTCCGGCACCGGGGGTGGCTCCGGGGATTCCCCTGCCGGAGGTGCTGCGCGTGCGGGGCGTGGCGCGGGTGGCGGGGAGCGGGCGCGGGAGTCCGGCGCCGCCTTGAACCGGGCGGAGCTGGCGCGCCTCGCCGGCCTCGACGAGCGCACCCTCCGCGAGCTCGAGGGCTACGGGCTGCTCCCGACCCCGGTGTCCACCGGTGACGAGGAGGTCTACGACGAGCAGGCCGTGGTGGTCGCGCGCCTCGCCCGCGGGTTCCTCCGCCACGGCGTCGAGCCCCGCCACCTGCGCATGTACAAGACGTTCGCGGAGCGCGAGGCGGGGTTCGTGAGCCAGCTCGTCACGCCGCTGTTGCGCCAGCGCAACCCGGAGGCCCGCCAGGAGGCCCGCGACGCGGTCTCGGAGCTGGCACGCCTCGGCGGCGGCCTCCGGGCGGCGATGCTGCGCCTGGCGCTGCGCGACGAGCTCGAGGAGTGACGCTCCGGCCCCTGCTCGGCAGCGGGGAGATCGCGCAGGCCGTGGGGCGCATGGGGCGGGCCATCTCCACCGACCATCCCGAGGGTCTGGTGATGGTCGCCGTCCTCAAGGGGTCGGTGGTGCTCCTCGCCGACCTCGTCCGGGCGGTGAGCTGCCCCGTCTCGGTCGACTTCATCGCCATCTCCCGGTACGCGCCCGACTCCGGCAGGGTGCGCATCCTCAAGGACCTCGACGAGGACATCGGCGGCCGGGACGTGGTGCTGGTGGAGGACATCGTCGACACGGGCCTGACCCTCACCTACCTCCTGCGCTACCTGTCCGAGCACGGCCCGCGCAACCTGCGGGTGTGCACCCTCCTCGACCGGGTCCGGAGGCGGATCGTCCCCGTCGACCTGGCCTACCGCGGTGTCGAGCTCGACGACGAGTTCGTGATCGGGTACGGCCTCGACTGGGAGGAGCGATACCGCAACGTCGACGCGATCGTCTCCGGGGACCTGGCGGGCCTCCAGGGCGACCCGGACCTGCACGTCCCCGAGCTGTTCGGGAGCGCCCACCGGGGGCGCAGCGGTGACGCCGGGCCCCCTTCCCGGCGATGCTAGGGTGACGCCCACGGATTCAGGCATCGACGTCAACGCGGAGGTAGCCGGGCCGTGATCCAGGTCGAGTTGGTCGGAGTCAGAGTCGAGCAGGCGACCAACCAACCGATCGTGCTCCTCCGCGAGGAGGGGCCGGACCGCCGCCACCTGCCGATCTTCATCGGACAGCCGGAAGCGACCGCGATCGTCTACGCCCTCCAGGGCATCGAGACCCCCAGGCCGATGACCCACGACCTGGTGACGCACACCTGGCAGGAGATGGGCATCCGACTCGAGCAGGTCTCGGTGACGGAGCTGCGCGACGGGACCTTCTACGCCGAGCTCGAGCTGGTGCAGGGGGAGTCCACGTACACGATCAGCTCGCGGCCCTCCGACGCCATCGCGCTCGCGGTGCGCCAGGACGAGACGGTCCCGATCTACGCCGACGAGGCGGTGCTCGAGGAGGCCGGAGTCACCCTCGAGCCCGACGACGAGGAGGAGCAGGTCGCCCAGTTCCGCGAGTTCCTCGACCAGGTCCAGCCCGAGGACTTCGCGACCTAGTGCCCCGAGTCGAAAATTCGCCGCGATTTCATCGGCCAGATCCGCCCCTGGCTGCGTCCTCGTCCTCGAAGGTGCGCTCTGGCACCTCCTTCGTCCTGCGTCCTTGCCAGGGGCGGATCTGGCCGATGAAATCATCGCCGCACTTCCGACTCGGGGCACTCGCCACCGAGGGGTCGTGGCCTCGCGAGTCCGCACCACGACGTACGGGAGCCACGCCAGGCTCGGCCTCCCCCCTCCTCGCGGGCATCGTGGTCTCCTCGAGCCGGTGAGCGGGGCCGGCGCGTTCGTGGAACGTTGACCGCGGCGCCGGCCTCGGCTACCGTGACATGCAGGTAACTACACCCGTGTGAATCACCCGTGTGATTCACGATGTACCCGGGCGAGCACGTCGATCCTCGTGCTCGTCCACAACGGCCACCCACCGAGCGCGGCCACGGGCGTGCTCACCGGTGCGAGGCGGGCCGTGGTGACGGCTGTCAGGCGGATGGGAGACTTCGGATGGGCCAGCTCTCGCTCGACGAGGACGACGGCGGTCGTCCCGACCACTCGAACCGTCGGCACGACCGCGACGGCCGGGTCGGCGACGCCGGCGGCGGCGGTGACAGCGGGTTCGGGGAGCTCGGCTTCCGGGGACCCGAGGTCTGCAAGATCGCGGGGATCTCGTACCGCCAGCTCGACTACTGGACTCGCACCGGCCTCGTCTCGGCCTCGCTGGCGCAGGCGCGGGGGAGCGGCACACCACGCCTCTACGCGTACACGGATCTCGTCGAGGTGCGGGTGGTCAAGCAGCTCCTCGACGGCGGGCTCTCCCTCCAGCGGGCGCGCAAGGCGATCGAGTACCTGCGCGAGAACCTGGGGGAGGAGCTGGCGTCGGCCAACCTCGTCATCGACAGCGACCACTCGGTCCTCACCCGCAGCGACGGGGAGATCGTCGACCTGCTCCACAAGGGCCAGGGCGTCCTCAACGTGATCCCGCTCTCCGGCCTCAAGGAGGAGCTCGACGCCCGCATCCACGAGCTCGCGCCCGCGGCGGAGCGCTCGGAGCCGAGCGCCGACGGGGCTCCCGGGAGCCCCGGTGGAGCCGAGCGCGCAGCGGAAGGCTGACACGATCAGCGAGGAGCCACTGCCGCACGAGGGCGTGCGCTTCGCCCACAACTCGGAGCGCCAGTTCGCCAAGCTCCTCGACTTCTACGGGATCGAGTGGCAGTACGAGCCGCGGACCTTCGTGCTCGCCACCGACCGCGAGGGGAACCCCCAGGAGGCGTTCGCGCCCGACTTCTACCTCCCCGCCTACGACCTGTTCATCGAGATCACCACGCTCAACCAGAAGCTCGTCACGAAGAAGAACCGCAAGGTCCGCAAGCTCCGGGAGCGCTTCCCCGGCACCAAGGTGAAGATCTTCTACCAGCGCGACTACCTCCGCCTGCTGGTGAAGTACGGGCTGGAGCCGCCGAGCCAGCACCTCCCCGGCCACGGCGGGGATGACATCGCCGAGCAGGCCGCGGCTGACGCCGCAGAGCACATCGCGGCTGACGCCGCCGAGCACGCTGCCGAGGACGTGGCCGAGCTCCGGTTCGACGACGCGGGCACCGGTGGCGACACCGGCCGCCACGACGACGCCGGCAGGGCGGCCTCGCAGCGCCGCCGGGACGCGAGCTGAGCGATCCGCGTCCGCCGCTCGCGGTCCTAGGCTGGCGGGGATGACCCGTCGCTCACTCCTCGACGCCGAGCACCGCGCCCTCGGAGCGAAGATGACGCCCTTCGGAGGCTGGGAGATGCCCCTCCAGTACGGGAGCGTCCTCGACGAGCACCGTCGGTGCCGCGAGGAGGTCGTGGTCTTCGACGTCTCGCACCTCGGTGCGGTGGACGTGCGGGGTCCCCGCGCCCGCGGAGGCCTCCAAGCGCTGCTCACCAACGACCTCGACAAGATCGGCCCCGGCCGCGCCCAGTACACGCACCTGCTCGACGCCGACGACGCCCACGTCGTCGACGACATCATCGTGTGGTGGGTGGCGCCCGACGAGCTCCTGGTGATCCCGAACGCGTCGAACACCGAGCCCGCGATCGCCGCCATGCGCGAGGCGGTCGCACCCGACACGGTGGAGGACCTCACCGCCACGCGGGCCTTCCTGGCGGTGCAGGGCCCCCAGGCGCGGGTCGTGCTCGAGAAGGTGGTGCCGGAGGCGGCGTCGGTCGGCCGCTTCGAGGTGGCGCGCGTGCCCTGGGAGGGCGAGGAGCTCGTCGTGGGGGGCACCGGCTACACCGGAGAGGACGGCGTCGAGATCCACGTGCCCGAACCGGCGGCGGTCGCGCTGTGGCGGGCGCTCCTGGACGCCGGCGCCGCACCCGCCGGCCTCGGTGCCCGCGACACCCTGCGCCTCGAGATGGGCTTGCCGCTGCACGGACACGAGCTGGGAGAGGGGATCACGCCGCTCCAGGCCGGACTCGGCTGGGTGGTCGCCTGGGGAAAGCCGGACTTCCGGGGCCGCGCCGCGCTGGAGGCCGAGCGCGAGCGCGGGGTGTCGCGTCGGCTGCGTGGGCTGCTCACCGCCGGCCGGCGCGTCCCCCGGGACGACTGCGCCGTCCTCGTCGGCGACGACGAGGTGGGGCGGGTGACCAGCGGGAACTTCTCGCCCACGCTCGAGCGCGGCATCGCCCTGGCGCTGCTCCGGGCCGACGTGGAACCCGGAATGGCGGTGACCGTGGAGGTCCGCGGTAAGAAGGTGGAGGCAGAGGTCGTGCAGCCGCCGTTCATCGGGCGCTGACGCGGCCACGTCGCGACGAGGGGAAGACCGGTGCCGGATCACGTACCGCACACCGCAGCCGAGATCGAGGCGATGCTGGCGTTCCTGGGTCTCGAGGATCTCGACGACCTGTACGCGCACATCCCCGACGGCGTGCGCGTCGCGGGCGGCCTGGATCTCGGTCCGGCGCTCTCGGAGTCCGAGGTGCTCGAGACCTTCGAGTCCTACGGCGCCGCCAACCGGCCCGCGGCGAGCGACCTGGTCTGCTTCGCCGGAGGCGGGGCCTACGACCACGAGATCCCCGCGGCGGTGCGCGCGATGGCGTCGCGCGGCGAGTTCCTGACCTCGTACACCCCCTACCAACCCGAGCTCGCCCAGGGGGTGCTCCAGGCGCTGTTCGAGTACCAGACCATGCTGTGCTCGCTCACCGGCATGGACGTCGCCAACGCCTCCCTCTACGACGGCGCGTCCGCGGCGCTCGAGGGGCTGAACCTGGCCTCGGCCGCCACCCGACGCAAGCTCGTGTGGGTCTCACGCGGCGTGCACCCGCACATCCGCTCGGTCGTGCGGACCTTCGCCGCGGGCTCGGGCCTCGAGGTGCGCGAGGTCGACCTGGAGGACGGCACGACGCGGTGGCCCGACGACCTGGGCGAGCCGGCGGCGCTGCTGGCCGCGTACCCCAACGCGCTGGGCTGCCTCGAGGACGTGGCCGGCGCCGCCGAGCGCGCGCACGGCGCGGGCGCGCTCCTCGTCGCCTCGACCGACCCGGTCGCGGCCGGGTTGCTGCGCACCGTCGGGGAGCAGGGAGCCGACGTCGCCGTGGGGGAGGGCCAACCCTTCGGGACCGCCCTGGGCTTCGGCGGTCCCTACGTGGGGCTCTTCGCCACCAAGCAGGCCCGCTACGTCCGTCGATGGCTCCCCGGGCGCCTCGTCGGCGAGACCGTCGACACCGAGGACCGCACCAGCTACGTGCTCACCCTCTCCACGCGCGAGCAGCACATCCGCCGCGAGAAGGCCTCCTCGAACGTCTGCACCAACCAGACCGTCATCGCCATCGCCGCCGCGTTCCACATGGCCTGGCTCGGACCCGAGGGCCTGCGCGAGATGGCGCTGCGCTGCGCCCGGGGCGCCCGGTACGCGAGGGAGCAGCTCACCGCCATCGACGGCGTCGAGCCGGCGGTGAGCGCCCCGACGCTCTACGAGCAGGCGTACCGCGTGCCGGGCCGCGCGGCGGACGTGCTCGAGCGCCTCGCCGAGGAGGGCATCCTCGGGGGCATCGACCTCACGCCGGAGCATCCCGAGCTCGGCGAGTCGATCCTGGTGACGGTGACCGAGCGGCGGACCCGAGCCGAGATCGACGAGCTCGCCGCCGCGTTCGAGAAGGCGGTGCGCTGATGAGCACGGTTCCCGACATCCTGACCCACCCCGGCGGGGGACGCTCGTCCTCCGCGCCCCTGGTCGGTCGCGACTCGGAGCCGACGATCTTCGAGCTGTCGTCGCCCGGGCGCCGGGCGTGGTCGTTCCGCGACACCGGCATCGACGAGTGGGCGGCCGAGGACCTCGTCCCGTCCGAGCACCTCGCACCCGAGGCCCCGGAGCTCCCCGAGGTGTCCGAGCGCGACCTGGTGGCGCACGCCAGCCGGCTCAGCCACCGCAACTACTCGGTGGACCTGGGGGCGTACCCGCTGGGCTCGTGCACGATGAAGTACAACCCGAAGTTCTGCGACGCGGTCGCCGCGCTCCCCGGGTTGGCGGGATGTCACCCGGCGCAGCCCGAGGGTCAGGTCCAGGGCTGGCTGGCCCTGATGCACGACCTCACCACCGCCCTCTGCGAGATCACCGGGATGACGGCGGCGACCCTGCAACCTGCCGCGGGAGCGGCCGGCGAGCTGACCGGCCTGCTGCTCATGCGGGCGTGGCACGAGGCGCAGGGCTCACGGCGCCGCAAGGTGATCATCCCCGACAGCGCCCACGGCACCAACCCGGCGTCGGTGACCCTCGGCGGGTACGAGGCCGTGGAGGTGCCCTCCGACGAGCGAGGCCTCGTCGACCTCGACAGGCTCCGCGAGCTGCTCGACGAGGACGTCGCCGGCCTGATGCTCACCAACCCGAACACGCTGGGGCTGTTCGAGACCGAGATCCTCGAGATCGCCGAAGCCGTCCACGACGTCGGCGGCCTGCTCTACTACGACGGCGCGAACCTCAACGCCATCCTCGGCGTGGTCCGCCCCGGCGACATGGGCTTCGACATCGTGCACATGAACCTGCACAAGACGTTCGCCACCCCCCACGGCGGGGGAGGGCCCGGGGCCGGTCCCGTGGCGGTCACCGACCGCCTGGCGCCGTTCCTGCCCGGCCCGGTCGTCGAGCACGACGCCGAGGAGGGGCGGTACCGCTGGACGACGCCCGAGGCGTCGATCGGGCGGATCCACTCGTGGCACGGCAACGCGCTGGTGCTCGCCCGGGCGCTCGCATACATCCGCGGGTACGGCGCGGAGGGCCTGCGCCGCGTGGCGGACGCGGCGGTGCTCAACGCCCGGTACCTGAAGGAGCGCCTCCGCGACGTGTACGAGCTGCCCTACGACCACCCGTGCATGCACGAGTTCGTGGCGTCCGCCGAGAAGATCCACAAGGAGCACGGCGCGAGCGCTCTGGATCTCGCCAAGCGCTTCATCGAGCACGGCTTCCATCCGCCGACGATGTACTTCCCGCTGGTGGTCCACGAGGCGCTGATGGTCGAGCCCACCGAGACCGAGTCGCCCCAGACGGTCGAGGCGATGGCGCGGGCGTTCCGGGCGGTCGCCGAGGAGGCGGCCTCCGACGGTGGCGCCCGGGCAGCCGAGGCGCCGCGCTCGACGCCGGTGACCCGCGTCGACGAGGTGCGTGCGGCTCGCGATCCCCGTCCGGTCTGGCGCCCCGCCTGAGCTCGCGCCTCGGCGAGGGGACGCTCAGGACGCCTGCTCCTCGCTCTCGGCGGACCAGGCGTAGTCGCGGTAGCGGGTGACGAGCAGCGCCAGCAGGTCCACGAGGGGCGAGAGCGCCTCCTCACCGGTCCGGGTGAGCTGCTCGCGCGCCGTGAGGCGGGCCACGGCCTCCTGGTGGATGGCGATGGCGTCGCGGGCGTCCGCGTTGAACGCGGTGAGGTGGTCGGCGACGACCGCCATCTCGGTGTCCTCCGCCTCACCGGCGACGCGCGTGTCGGGGACGAGGACCGTCTCGTAGCGGACGACGAGGTCGTCGAACACCTGCGGCGCACGGTCGCGCAGCAGACGGTGGGTGGCCCAACGGCCGCCGAGGGCGCGACCGGCCGTGTCGAGCATCTCGAAGAGCCGCTGCTCCCGGGCGCGGCGGACGACGCGGCGCTGCTCGTCGAGGCGGTTGAGCAGGGCCTGACGCTCCATGGCGTAGCGGAGGGAGTGGGCGAGCAGGTCGGCGTCGAATCGACCCTTGGTCAGGTAGTCCTGGGCGCCCGCCTGGAGCGACTGCATCGCCATCGACTCGTCGTGGCCGGTCAGCACCACGATCGGGAGGAGCGGGTCGGCGGCGCGGAGCCGGACGAGGGTGTCGAGACCCGAGGAGTCGGGGAGGCCGAGGTCGCAGAGGACCGCGTCGACCTCGCCGTCGCGCACCCTCGCCACGGCGTCGCGGCAGCGGGTGACCGGTTCGAGCCGGAGCGTGCGTCCGAACGCCGTCTCGGCGAGCAGCTCCTCGATGAGACGAACGTCGGGACGGTTGTCCTCGACGAGCACGACGGTGGCCGGCCGTTCCATGAGGTTCTCCCGCGTCGGGCCCGGTCCCCCGAGGGTACACGCTCTGTAGGGCCAGGGTCACGATTCGTGGTACCGCCGATGGTCCCGGCCGGGGAGGACCTGCGACCCAGTCCGACCGGGTCGATCCTCCTCGATCGATAGTCCCGGGCGGTGTACGCTGCGGCGACGATGCGGTGGCGGTCGTCTCTGCAATGGAAGGTGACCCTCGCCCTCGTCCTCGTGGCGCTCGTGCCCCTCACCGTCGCCGGTCTGCTGGCGTTCGCCAGCGAGCGCTCGAGCCTCCGCGACGACGCGCTCGACAACGTCGACGCGGTCGCCTCCATCCAGGAGGCGCGGGTGGCCGACCTGGTCGCGCGCGAGCGCGACAACGTGGCGCTCATCACCAGCCGCACCCAACTCCGGATCGCCCTGGAGGAGTGGCTGGAGACGCGCGCGGAGGCCCCGCTGGAGCAGATGCGCGCGATCCTCGACGACGCCCTCTCCTCGACCAGCAGCGTCGAGGGCGTGGCGATCGTGGCGCCCGACGGGACCCGGGTCATCTCGGTCGGAGCCGACCTCTCGGGCCTCCTCGACGACCCTCTGGACGGATCCGCCGGCGGGGCGCTCGGCGGCGCCGGAGACGGGACCGGCGACGAGGCGGAGCTCGTCGCCGCGGTCGGCGACGCGCCGGAGGGGTTCGGGATCGTCTTCGCCGGAAGCCTGCGCCGCGGCGGGCGGCGCCTCGGGACCGCGTTGGTCACCACCAGCGCCGAGCCCCTCGTGCGCCTCGTGGGTGACCACACGGGACTCGGGGACACCGGCGAGACCCTCATCGCACGCTCGACGCCCCGCGGCGGGGCGCAGTTCGTCGCGCCGCTGCGGTTCGACGACGGGGACTTCTCGGAGCGCGCGGTCTTCCCGGGCTCCGAGCCGGTCGCGATCCTGCGCGCGCTCGAAGGCCACGAAGGGCGCCTCACCGGCACCGTCGATTACCGCGGCGAGCAGGTCTACGCGGCGACGCGCCACCTCCCCGAGGTCGGGTGGGGAGTGGTGGCCAAGATCGACCGCTCCGAGGCGCTCGCGCCGGTGCGGGACCTCCGGAACCGGCTCCTCGCGCTCTTCGCCGGCGCCGGTGTGCTCGTGCTGGCCCTGAGCTGGGTGGTGGGCCACCGCCTGGCCCGACCGATCCAACGCCTCACCGAGGCGGCCGATCGCATCCGGCGGGGAGACCTCGACCACCGTGTGGACGTCCGGCCGGGCGACGAGCGCCAGCAGCTCGCCGCCGCGTTCAACGAGATGACCGAGCAGCTCGTGGCCGCCAACCGCGGCCTCGAGGCGCGCGTCGCCACCAGGACGGTGGAGCTCGAGCAGGCGAACGCCGACCTCCAGCAGTTCGTCTACGCCGCCTCCCACGACCTCCGGGAGCCGCTGCGAGTCGTCGCGGGCTTCGCGAGCCTCCTCGATCGCCGCCACGCCGCCGACCTGCCGCCCGAGGGACGGGAGCTCCTCGACCACGTCGTCGAGGCCGTCGAGCGGATGGAGCACCTGCTCGAGGACCTCGTGACCCTCTCCCGGGCGCAACGCCAGGACCTCGAGATCGAGTCGGTCGCCCTGACCGAGCTCGTCGACGAGGTCCGCGGCGACCTGCGGGTCGCGCTCGACGACGCGGACGCCCGCCTGCACGCCGACGGCCTCCCCACGGTGCCCGGCGACCGGCGCCTCCTGCGCCTGGTCCTCCAGAACCTCGTCTCGAACGCCGTGAAGTTCCGCGACCCCGAGCGCGCACCGAGCGTCGAAGTGCGCGCGCTGCGCGAAGCGGACGAGTGGGTCGTCGAGATCGAGGACGACGGCATCGGCATCGACCCCGCGCAGGAGCGCCGTATCTTCGAGGTCTTCGAGCGCCTCCACGGCACCGACGAGTACCCCGGCACCGGCCTGGGCCTCGCCGTCGTCAAGACCTGCGTGGATCGCCTCGGCGGCAGGGTGGGGGTCCGCAACGGGGCCGAGCGAGGCACGTGCATCTGGTTCACGCTGCCCGACTCCCGACCCGAGGGTACTTGACATAACGGGGATTATGGGCGCTGCGGATGCATGCCCACGAGAGGTGATGTGTGAGTGTGGTGCAGTCAATATGACTGCACCACACTCACACATTGGATAGGTCAGACGGCGGCCTCACATGGGCGCACATGGGCTCGCATGGGCTCGCGTGGTCCGAGGTGAGCTCAGGTGATGGCGTGGGGCTCGGGTGCGGAGGCGAGCACCTCGCGAGCGGCGCGCACCAGGTCCGACACGGCGGTGTGGAGGTCGACGAGGGAGGTCGCCTCGACGAGATCCCCCTCGGCGTCGTCGACCGCGGTCTCGAGGATGTAGATGGCGTCGCGGTGTGCCTCCCAGGACGACGTGGAGACCACGGTCTCGTCGGCGCCCAGCCCGCGTGCCCGCCCCCGGCGCTCGGCTTCGTAGCGTCGCTGGCGGTGGCTGCGGCGGCAGTACCGCGGCGGCCGGCCGGGGCCGGGACGCACCGCGAAGGGCGCGCCGCACCACCGACATCGGCGTGTCCGGCGTGTCCCGGAGCGGGATCGTTCGGTCACTGTGACGATACTAGTCGGGATCGCCGGTTCCTGGTGGGGATCTCAGAGCTCGAAGGTGCGCGCCGCGGGGACGACCCCGTGCTCCACGAGGAAGTCGAAGAGGCCCTCGACCAGGTCCAGCTCGGGGACCTCCGCGAGGGGTACCCAGCGGGCGTCCGCCGCGTCGCCGCCGGCGACGGGTGCGGGATCCGGGCGGGTCGGGATCGCCGCGTAGTCCAGGATCAGGAAGTGCTCGCCGGCGGGCGGGTCGAGGCGCTCCACGTGGCCGAGGAACCGGTCGACCACCACGTCCACGCCCGTCTCCTCGGCGACCTCGCGCACCACGGCCTCCTGGAGCACCTCGCCGCGGCGCACACGGCCACCGGGAACGGACCAGCGGCCCTCCCCCGGCGGGCGACCCCGCGACACCAGCAACAGGCACCCGTCGTGGACGACCACGGCACCGACCGCGACCTCGGGGCCGTCAGCGGCCATCGGATGTACGACCGGTCCCGTTCGTCGGGTCCGCGCGCTCGGCGTCCTCGGAGACCAGGGATCGGTGCACGACGATCGCCCGCGACACGAATCCGTGGTCCTCGAAGAAGTTCTTCGTCTGGCGAGCGCCGGGCAGCGCCCACGCGTCGACGCCGACGCATCCGCGCTCGGAGAACCAGTCCAGGAGCGCTTCGGCCATCGCCTCCCCGATGCCGACCGCGCGCCCCCCGGGCTCCACGTAGAGGTCCGAGATGACGCCCAGGATGGCGCCGTCGTGGAGGCGGTCGAGCTCCCCGACGCCGAATCCCAGGACGGCGTCGTCGAAGGTGCCCACCACCACCCGCGCGTCCGGCGAGTCCACGAGGTCGGCGTAGGCCTCCTCGAGCGGTTCGGGTCGTGCCTCGCGCCGTCCCCACAGCGGCCCGCCCCGCGTCGTGAGGACCTCCTCGCGGAGCTCCCGGGAGAGCTGCGCGATCCGCTCCACGTCGTCGCTGCGTGCCGGCCGCGAGCCTTCCATGCGTCTCCCGAGGCCGGGCCCGGCTACCTGGTGAGCTGCTCGATCTTGGTCAGGATCGTCTTGCGCCGCCGCCGGGAGGACTCGTAGGCGCGCACCGCCTCGAGCTCGCTCGCGGACAGACCGGAGAGGCGCGCGACGACCTGCGAGGCCGACAACTCGTCGTAGTCGGGGATCGCCAGCGTCGTGACGTCTGCCGACGTGTCCCCCGCGGGTGCCCGGTCTCGACCGGGTGCGCTCGAGCGTGGCGCGCGGGCCGACGGAGTCGCCGGAGCCGAGCGCGCGGAGCGCGCCGAGGGGACGCCGCCGTCGCGTGCGATCCCCAGGTCGCGCGCGAGGCGGCCACCGCGCTCGCGGACCTCCTCGAGGCGCGCGGCCAACTCCTTCTTCACCTGCTCGCGTCCCTGCTCGACGGCGAACTGCCCGACGACGCGAGCCTGGCCGACCTGGTTGTCGACGCGCTCGCCGAGCTGCTCGACCTCCTGGCGGCCCCGTGTCACGAACTGCCCGATCATCGGGGGCACCACGTCGCGGGCGTAGAGCGCGAACCCGATCGGCGCGTAGACGGCGATCTCGAGGGCCGCCTCGATGGGTGCCTTGCGGCCGTTCTCACTCACGAAGGGCCTCCGTCGTCGACGATGGTCGCGGGTCGATGGTGGCCTCGACCGCACCTGCGCCCGGTCGGGAGGAGACGGGCGGTGGCCTCCGGCGGTGGGCGAACCGGCCGAGTCCCTCCAGAGTCTACGACCGCCCCTCGGGGGGATCGAACCGCTCGCGGCGGCGGGCGACGACGGCGGCGACGACCACGACGGCGCCGGCCGCGACGACCACCCAGTCGCCGAAGCGCACGTACGGTGTCCGGCCCCGGCGCCCCGTGACCTCCGCGACGAGGGTGGTGGGCTTGAAGAGCTCCGTGGACTCCACGACGTCGCCGTCGGGCTCGACGAAGGCGCTGATCCCCGAGATCGCGGCGTGGACGACCGGGCGGCCCGTCTCGACGGCGCGGATCCGGCCGATGGCGACGTGCTGGGCCGCGTTCGCGGACCGCCGGAACGACCGGTTGTTGGTCGACACGACGAGGAACTCGGCGCCGTCGCGCGCGTAGGAGCGCGAGATCCCCGTGAAGGCCGACTCGAAGCAGATCAGGTTCCCGAACCTCGTCCCTCCCGCTTCGAACACCACCTCGCGGTCTCCCGGCGCGTAGTCGAGCGGCACCTGCTCGACCGCCTCGACGAGGCCCTCGAGCAGGCTCCGCCCGGGTACGAACTCACCGAAGGGCACGAGGTGCTGCTTCACGTAGGTCCCCTCCAGGTCGCCGTCGCGGGAGTGGAGGAAGTTCGTGTTCTCCAACCGGCGGCCTCCCTGCACGCGCACCGCCGCGTTGCTGAGGACCGCGGCGTCGAGGCGGCGCGCCAGCCCGGTCAGCGCTCCCGACAGCCACGGGTCGTCCGTCGGGGGGGCGTCGAGGCTCGACTCCGGCAGCACCACCAGGTCCGCGTCGTCTCCGAGGCCGGCGGCGAGCTCCAGGTGGTTCCTCGGCAGGTACCGGGCGCGGCGCTCGGCCGGCGTCAGCTCCCGGTTGACGTCGTTGCCCTGGACGATCGCCACCCGCACGGTCGAGGTCGGGGCCGTCTCGGGCAGCGTGACCGCGGCGACCAGCGTCGCCACGCCGAGCGCCAGCAGGGATGCCGCCGGGCGGGCCAGCGCGGGCCACTCCCCCGCTCTCGCTCGGGTCCAGGTGGTGGCGAGGTAGCCGGCCGCCACCACCGCCACGAGCGACACGAGCAGCACACCGCCCCACCCCGCCAGCGCGCGCACCGTCGCCAGACCGTGGGTGGCGTAGCCGAGCTCGCCCCACGAGAAGCCCCCGAAGGGCCAGCGCCCGCGGAGCGCCTCGAAGAGCACCCACACCGCAGCCACCACCCACGGGCTGTGGACCCCGCGACGGGAGAGCGCGCCGACCAGCGCGCCCGCCGCCGCCCAGTAGGCCGCGAGGACCGCGACGAACGGGACGTAGGCGATCGCTCCGAAGAAGACGGTCCAGACCACGAGGACCCCGAAGAACGCGACGCCGGCCAGGAAGCCGTCGAACGCCGCCCGCCGTGGGGTCGTGTCGCGCCAGCGCACCAGCAACGGCACCGGCGCCACGAAGACGAGCGCGCCCACGTCGAAGGGCGGGAACGCGAGTGCGAGGGCGAGCCCGGTGGTGACCGGTGCCCGGATGCGGCGGAGCGCCCGCTCAGCCAGCGTGGTCGGTCGCGTCGAGCGCATCGACCGCTTCGCCCGCTCGCTCTGCCCGCGCGCCGAGGGATCCGTGTCGGCCGAGGCGGCCGGACCCGACGGGTCGCCCGCCACCGGACGAGCGGTGCGCCGCGGCTCGGCCCGGTCGGCGCGTGTCCGCCCCTCCGTGCCCGCTCGCGCTCAGACGCAGTCCTTGCAGAGCAGGGCCTTCTCGTCGGCGAGCTGGTTCGGGTGCTTGACGAGGAAGCAGGAGCGACACGTGAACTCCCCGGGTTGCTTGGCCTTGATCCGCTTGCGGGGCTCGGCCTGCTTCCGGCGGGGCGCCTCCTCGGGCTCCTCGTCCTCTTCCTCGTCCTCGGCCTGCATCTGCTGCTCGAGGATCACGTCGAGGGACTGCTCGACGTCGTCGGGATGCTGCTCCTCGTCCTCGAGGTCGACGACGGCGTCCTCGTCGTCGGAGTCGTCGCCCTCGTCCGAGTCGTCGTCGGTGCCCTCACCGGTGCTCGGCGCCTTCGATTCGGTGGCCCCGTACGCGTCGTCCTCGTCGTCGTCCGTGTCCGAGTCGTCCTCCTCGTCGGAGTCGTCGTCGGCGAAGGCCTCGTCGATGTCCTCGTCCAAGTCCTCGCCGAGATCCTCGCCGTCGAGATCCTCGTCGAAGTCGTCGTCCTCGACGTCGTCCGCGTCGAGGGCTTCGTCGTCGGTGTCGCTGCGCGCCATGGACCTCGTCGTGCCGGTTCCGGGGGTGACGGGACGCGGAGTATAACCCCGGCACTCGTCGGCTCTGCTCCGCATCCGGGTGTCTAGCACGCGCCGCGGGTCCGTCGCGCAACTGCGCCCCGCCGAGGCCGTCAGCCCACGACGACAGCCGACCGGCACGGAACCCTACCCCGCGATCCGCACGGCGTCGCCGCCCCACATCGCCAACGAGAGTCCGAGGTCGATCACCACGACGGACACGATCGCGGAGCGCGTCGCGCGCCCCACGGCGGCGCCGACCCCGGTCGCGCCGCCCGCCGCCGTGTACCCGTGGTAGGTGTGGATCAGCGCCACCACGACGGCGAAGACCGTCGTCTTCAGCAACGAGTACACGACGTCGAGGTTCGGGACGAGCAGGTCCAGGGATGCGCCGTACACGCCCGGGTCGAGATCGACGGCGCGGGTGGTCACCGCCTCGGCGGCGACGAGCGACGAGAACAGTGCGATCAGGTGGAGGGGCACGATCGTCGCCAGCGTCGCGACGACGCGGGTGGCGCACAGGTGCACCAAGGTCGGGATGGCTCCCGCCTCGAGCGCGTCGATCTCGCCGGAGATCCGCATCGCCCCCAGCTCCGCGGTGAAGCCGGCGCCGACCTGCACGGAGAGGGCGATCCCCGCCAGGAGCGGCAGCAGCTCCCGCGTCGTCGCCCAGGACGCGAGCAGCCCGCTGAACGCTCCCGGCCCGAGCTCCTCGAGGCCCTCGAACCCTTCGACTCGCACCTCCGTGCCGGCGATGAGCACCGTCGACGAGAGGACGGTCACCACGGCTCCCGCGACGACCAGCGGTCCCGCCCCGATGGTGACGTCGCTCGTCAACGCGAAGGCCGAGCGGAGGTCCCGCGGGCTCGTGGGGAGCCGGGTGGCGATGGCGCGGAGGACCGCGAGGTGGAAGCGCAGCCGAGCTCCGAGCCCGTGGCCGAGCGCTCGGACCCCGGGCCTGGTGGAGGTACGGGTGGCGAACGGCGCGGCCATCGGGACTCAGGACCCGGCAAGGGTGAGCGGGCGGTGGACGAGGAGGAGCTGCTCCGCTGAGAGCGCGGAGCGCAGGAGGGTCAAGCCGAGGAAGGCGACGAGGACCAGGACGACGGTGACGACGACGGTGACGACCACGCTGCGGTGGACCGCGTCCCCCACGCCTCGGGGCCCGGTCGCCACGTGGAGTCCCGCGGAGGAGGCGATCGTCGCTGCGAGGATGCCGGACGCGAACCCCACCGAGACCGAGGAGGTGGCTGCCGCGAGGTCGAGCGACCGACGGGCCGCCTCCAGGTACGTCCCGGCGTCGACGTCGTGGAGCACCACCTCCACGAGGAACCCTCCGGTGGCGCCGGCGAGCGACGCCAGGCAGACGAGCAGCACGCCCATCACCGCGGCGGCCCACAGCCGCGCGGCCACGAGACCGTGCACCTCGCCCTCCGACACCGCGCTGTCCGGCATCGCCCTGTCCGGCCTGTCCGACACCGCGCGGTCCGGCATCGGGGCGTCCGCCGTCGGCTCGGGGTCGAGCGCGGGCGGGGCCGGTGCGGCGGTCATCACGGAGCCACAGGCTCCGGCGAGCAGCAGCGCCGTCGCCGCGGGTGCCGCCCACCCGACCGCGGCGAGGACCACCCCCGCTGCGGTTCCCGAACCCGCGGCGAGCTCGCGGGCGAAGCCCCCGACCTGGAGGGCGGCGAGAGCACCGAAGGCGAGCGACACCACCACGACCGGGACGACGGTCACGCCGGCGAGGGCCCGCGACTGGGCGACGAGGTCCCTCCACCACCGCCGGGCCCGCGGCGTGGCACGGAGCCCCGCGAGGGCGATCGAGCAGGTGTGTCGGACCTCGTGGAGCGCGCTCGCCGCCTTGGAGCTCACGATCTCGCCGGTCTCCCGGGGTGCGAGACGAAGGGTCGACAGGGGCCCAGGAGACCGTTGGGGCCGCTGTTTAGCCCGGCCCGGACTCGCCGGGCGGGTTATTCCAGCGTTCTCTACTGAGCCTCCTGGACCCCCACACGCTTCGGCACGCTTCACCTTCCCACCGGGCGGATCCGCCCGGTGGAACGGCCCACGACCTTCGCGTCCCGAAGCGCCGACCGCAGACAGTCAGCCGCATCGGAGGCGGTGCTGTCAAGCGCCCCTCCACCCGGTCTGACCAGCCGCGACGCGCGTCGGCCCAGGTCAGAGCAGGCGCGAAAAAAACTCGGGCCAGGCGCCTCGTCAGGAGGGATTCCGGGTCCGGCGCGCCTCCGCTCGGCGCTCCGCCTCGAGGCGCTCCAGGTCGTACTGGTCGTGGTCCACGAACCGCATCGCCTCCGCCAGCGTGCGATGTCCGGCCTGCTCGGCGACGAGGCGGTGCATCTCCTGGCAGATCCTGCGATACGAGGGGTGGCCCTGCGGGGTGGTGCGCAGCTCCAGCACGTGCATCGCCGCCCTCGCGTTGAGCTGCATCACGAACCGCACGCGGTACGCGAGTGCCACGGCGTAGGGCGCCTGGTCGGGGAGCTCCTCGTCGAGGGCCTCGAAGAGCGCCGCGGAGCGCTCCATCGCGGCACGGTACCGGTCCTCGACACCGGCCTCGACCACCGCCTCGGGAAGCTCGTAGCCGTGCTCGGGGGTGAGCCGCTGCCACTCGAGTGTGAGCATGCGGTGACGCTGGAGGTCCCGGAACGCGCCGTAGTCGCAGACGATGTCGAAGCGGTAGTCGGTGCGCTCGAGCGCGCGACCGGGCTTGTGGCGCCGGTTCCCCCGCTCGCCCACGTAGGCGTTCACGATGGCCCGGCGCTCCTCCGCGCCGAGGCCCCGCACCCGGGCGAGGATCTGGTCCTCGGGTAGGTCGCTGACCGCGTAGAGCATCGCGGCGAGCACCTTGTCCTCCCCGTCGGGGTCGTAGTCGACGAGGGTCACCGAGGGCCGGGGCTCGGGCTCCTCCCCGGCGAGCAGGTTCGCGGCGACCTCGGAGGTGTCGGAGCGGGTCGCGGCCAGGTACTCGGACCACGCCACCCCCCGGTCCTCGCGGTCGACGCGCTCGAGGAACGACGGGATCACCTTCCGCAGCTCGCCGAGCATCAGGTCCGCGTAGTAGCGCGCCTCGGGCAGCGGGTGCGCCCTCATGCGCAGCAGGAGCATCTCGTAGGCCTGACCGGTCCCGTAGATGCCGACGTTGGCGAGGGTCGCGGCGGGCAGCACGCCCCGCAGGGCGTCACACGTCTTGGCCTTGATGGTCTGGCGGTACACGAAGTCCGAGTCGTCCGGGCCCTGCGGGTAGCGCCGCTTCGCCCACGCCTCGACCTCCGGGTACATGGCGGCGTAGTCGTCGAACATCGCGTCGAGGTCGGCGACGTAGCGGGCGCCCAGCGAGGATTGGAGCACCTCGGGGTCGCGCCAGTACCGGTACCGCCCGTCGAGGCGCTGGTGGTAGGGGATGTAGCGAGTCGACTGCTCGAGGTAGGCCATCAACCGGCCCCACTCGAGCACCTTCGTGAGCAGGTTCGACGCCTGCTCGCAGGCGAGGTGGACGCCTCCGAGCTGCGCGACCGAGTCGTCGCCGTACTCGAAGAACACCCGCTCGTAGAGGTCCTCGGCGCGCCGCAGGCCCACGGTGGCGTCGATGGTCTCGTCCCCGCTGACGTCGAGGTCGTCGACGAACTCGTCGAGGAAGAGCCGGCGGAGGCTCTTGTGGGTCCGTGAGTAGCGGGCGAAGAGGGCACCCTTGACCACCTCGGGCAGGTTCACCAGCGCGAACACCGGCTGGTCGAGGTTGGTGAAGTAGCGCCGCAGGATCTCCTCTTCCTCGGGCGTGAACTCTTCGGCGACGTAGCGCATGGAGAGCCGATGCTACCGGGGCCGCCGCCGCGCACCGGTGGATGCCGACCGCGCCGTCCCGGAGCGCCGCCGGCGGCACGGCCCCCGGCGCCAGTCGGCCGCGCCCAGGGAATCAGAGCAGCAGCTCGAGGGACCCGCTCCGCACCACCACCTGCACGTGTCCGCTGTGCCCGCTCCCGTGGCCGTCGCGCTGCACCGGGGCCGGACGGTCGAGAACGACGCGTACCTCCCGCGCGCGCCGCACGATCACGGCCGGATGGGGCAGGTGGTCGCCCCGCCGGGCTCGCCGGCGCAGCTCGCCCAGCTCGGGACGCGCGAGCGCGTAGACCTGCACGTCGGCGAGGCCGTCGCCCGGATGCGCGCGCGGCGCGAGCGGGGAGCCTCCGACGTGTCGGGTGTTGGCCACGACCACGCCGCTGGCGCCCCCGACCTCGACCCGACGACCGTCCGCCTCCAGGGTCACCCGGTACCGGCGGGTCCACCACCGGGTGCGGGTCGGGTGGGCGCCGACGAGCACGTGGCCGACCGCGTCGCCCGCCTCGATCCCGTCGCCGCGGAGCTCGAGGAGGTCCACGGGGACCGCGATGCCCTGGCGGCCACCTCGTGCGCGCCCTCCGGGCTCTCCGAGCGTGCGTGCGAGGTCGCTGGGCCGGGTGGGCGCGAAGGCCAGCAGCCGGGTCGGGTGCCGTTCCCCCGTCGCCGCGGCCGCGAGGTCGGCGTCGCCGCCGTCCACGACGGCGTCCGCGACGCGATCGGTGGGCCCACCCCACGGCTCGCCCCGACGGATCACGTGCCGACGCGCGACGACACCTCGACCACTCCACGGAACAGCGCGTCGGCGGCCTGTCGCGCCCGGCGGGCGACGGACGCGGAGTCGGCCGCCTCCGAGATCTGCTGGAGCAGGTCCACGAGCTGCTTCATGTTCCGCACGAAGTCGCCGCCGCTCATCTCCTCCTCGAGGAGCACGTCGTCGAGGGTCTCGCCCTGCGCCCACGCGTGCGCGGTCTCCACGAACCCGCGCTCGGGGGCGGGCGTCTCGGTCAGCCCGGCGCGCGACTCCGCGCGCCGCAGCTCCTCCCAGAGGTCCTCGATGCGATGCGCTCGCCGGGCGAGGCGCTCCGTCGGCCAGCTCACCCGGGCCCGCGCGGTGCGGGGGCCGCGCTCCTCGTAGCTGAACAGCGACGCCGCCGCGGCGATCTCGGCCGGTTCGAGGTCGTCGAGCAGGCCTCGCCGCAGGCACTCGCTCACCAGGAGGTCCGACTCGGAGTACAGCCGCCGCAACACCTGTCCGGCGGGTGCGAGCTGCCACCCGCTCACGTAGCCCCACCGCTCGAGGACGCCGAGGACGTCCTCGAAGCGACGGGCGAGCGTCGCCGGTCCCCGGGCCGCTCGGCGCTCCAGGCCACGCAGTCGCCGCTCCGCGCGCCGCAGCCTCGTGAGCGCCTCGAGGTGCTCGTCGCGCGCCGGGCACGCGTGGACCGGGTGGGCCTCGAGCGAAGCCTCGAGGCGGGTGGTCTCGCCGTCGTCGCTGCGGCGGCGCCGGGCGCGCCCGCCTCCGCCCCGCGCTCGTCGCAGTCGAGCCGCCGCCTCGCGGCGGAAGCCCGGGTTCTTCGGCGCGTACGGCTCGGGCAGGTGGATCTGCGCCTCCGGGGACGGGGGCTCCCGGAAGCTGCCCGGACCGAGCCGCACCGTCTTGCCGCGCTCGCTGAGCGCGGTGACCTTGTGGGGGCCGCGGCCGCCGCCGCGACGCAGGACCACGACGCGGCCGATCTTGCCGCCCGCGTGCACCACGTCGCCCGGTCGGAGGTCGGCGAGCGCCGCCTCGCGGGCGGCCTGGCCCCGCTCGGCGCGGCGGGCGGAGGCCGTCGCCTCGCGCAGCTCGAGGTACTCGACGGGATCACCGCGCTGGCACGCCACGCGTCGCTCGAGAGCCTCGACGTCCTCGCGGGCGGCCTCGATCCGGCGCTCGTGCGCGACGATCTCGCGGTCGGCCTGGTACTGCGCGAACGACAGGTTCAGCAGGTGGTGGGCCTCCTCGCGCTCGTAGCGCTGCACGAGGTTCGCGGCCATGTTGTACGTCGGCCGGAACGAGGAGCGGAGTTCGTAGGTGCGCTTGGAGGCCAGGCCCGCGATCTGGTCGAAGACGGCGAAGCGGTTCCACAGGACGACGGCGTAGCCGACCGTGTCGATCCCGCGCCGGCCGGCGCGGCCGGTGAGCTGCGTGTACTCCCCCGGTGTGAGGTTCTCGTGACGCTCGCCGGTGAACTTGCTGAGGCGCTCGATCACCACCGACCGCGCGGGCATGTTGATGCCCAGGGAGAGGGTCTCGGTGGCGTAGACGATGCGGATGAGGCCCGCGGTGAACGCCTCCTCCACCGCCTCCTTCATCGGCGGCACCATGCCCGCGTGGTGGGCGGCGATGCCCGCTTCGAGGCCCCGGACCCAGCGGGCGAAGCCGAGGGCGTCGCGCTCTTCGTCCGAGAGCGCGGAGCAGTGCCGGTCCGCGATCTCCCGGATCCGGTCCCGCTCCCGCCCGGTGGTGAGGTGCATGCCCGCCGCGAGGCACTGGCGCACGGCGTCGTCGCACGCCGCTCTGCTGAAGATGAACTCGATGGCCGGGAGCATCTCCCGCTCGGCGAGCAGCTCGACGACGTCGGGACGCCTCGGCGTGACCGGCCGGGGCCCGTGGCGGCGCTTGCGCGGCGGCGGGCGGCGTCCCCGCCGGGCCGGGCCGCGGGGGTCGTAGCGGGGCGCTTCGGGGTTGGGCACCCGGCCGCCCCGCTCCTCGACGAAGGTCGGGAACATCATCAGGTCGTCGCGTCCCTTGAGGGCGACGACGTAGCGGTGCTCGAGGTCGACCGGCCGGCGCTCCTCGATCACGACGTCGGTGTCGCCCCGCACGCTGGCGAGCCAGTCGCCGAACTCCTCGGCGTTGGAGACCGTCGCCGAGAGGCAGACGAAGCGGACGCTGCGCTCGAGGTGGACGATCACCTCCTCCCACACGGCGCCCCGGTAGGGGTCCTGGAGGTAGTGGACCTCGTCGAGGACGACGACACCGAGGCGCTCGAGGGTGGCCGAGTCCTCGTAGATCATGTTGCGGAGCACCTCGGTCGTCATCACGACGATCGGCGCTTCGGGGTTCACGACGTTGTCGCCGGTGAGCAGACCGACCCGGTCGCGGCCGTGCTCGCGTCGCAGGTCGTGGAGCTTCTGGTTCGAGAGCGCCTTGATGGGCGTCGTGTAGAAGGCCTTCAACCCGGCGGCGAGCGCCCGCACGATGGCGTACTCGGCCACCGCCGTCTTGCCGGACCCGGTCGGGGCGGCGACGAGCACGGAGCGCCCGGCGTCGATCCCGTCGAACGCGCGACGCTGGAACTCGTCCGGCACGAAGCCGAGACGCTCCTCGAAGGTCGCTCGCACCGGACCGGTCGACGCGCGGTGGACGCTCATCGCTTCAGGATCCTCCCGACGAGGATGACCGCCTCGTAGAAGACGTACATCGGCGTCGCCATCATGAGCTGGGCGTAGGGGTCGCCGCTGGGGGTGATCACCGCGGCGAAGGTCACGATCCCGATGATGACCCAACGCCGGGCCCGCCGGAGCTGTTGGGTGGTGATCACCCGGGCGATGAGGAGGAAGGTGAGCACGACCGGGAACTCGAACGCGACGCCGAAGGCCACGAGCATCAGCGAGACCAGCGAGAGGTAGCGGCTCGCCGTCAGCAGCGGGGTCAGCTCCTCTCCCCCGATCGTGAGCAAGAACTCGAGCGCGCGGGGCAGCGTGTGGACGGCGACGAAGCCACCGACGCCGAAGAGCAGGAGCGAGGAGGCCAGGAACGGGACGGCGTAGCGCTTCTCGCGCGGGTAGAGGCCGGGGGTGACGAAGCGCCACAGCTCCCAGAGGATCACGGGCGACGCCAGAACGAGGCCTCCGTAGCCGGCGACCCGCAGCCGGGTCGTGAACCCCTCCAGCGGGTCGGTGAAGATCAACGACTCGTTGCCGGTGATGTCGGTGTAGGGGTCGAGCAGGAACTGCACGATCGTGCCGAAGAAGACGAAGCACACGATCCCACCGAGGACGACCGCCACCAACGAGACGATGAGCCGCCGCCGCAGCTCGGCGAGGTGGTCGACGACGGTCATGCGGTCGCCGCCGTCGGTCGGACCGGCGGTGTCGGGGGCCAACGGTCAGCGGGTCGGTGCTCTCGGAGGTCCGCCGCCGTCCTCGCTGTCCGCGTCGCCGGCCGCCGCCTCGTCGGTCCTCGACTCGCCGCGCGGTGTCTCGCCGCGCTCCGTGTCGTCGCCCTGCCTTCCGTTGGTCGTCGTCCCGTCGTCCCGGCCGTCGCGGGTCGTCGCCTCGCGGCCCTCCGGTCTCGGGGGCAGCTTCGGAGTCGGCGCGGGCGCCTCGGTGGAGATCGGCTCGAGTACGTCTCGCACCTCGTCCTGCAAGGACGACTGCATGCGCCGGAGCTCGCGCACCGCCTTGCCGACCTGCTTGGCGATCTCGGGCAGCTTGTGGGGCCCGAAGACGAGCAGCGCGACGACCAGGATGACCAGGATCTCGGCGGGGCCGACGTTGGGCACGGCTTCCTCTCCTCGGCAGGTGCCGTGCTTCCATGCTACCGGGGCGGCCGGGGTGTCCCCGTGGCCGCGCGCGTCGACAGCGGGTGACGCGCTCAGACGATGGCGTGCAGAGCCGGTGGTGCGCTCAGCCGGTGGTGCGGTCGGAGGAGGGCTCCTCGCTGCTGAGGAGCTCGTCGAACCAGTGTTCCTCCTCGAGGAGGAGGTGGAAGTCGAGGAGGTCGTCGTGGGTGAATCGGGGGCCGTCCTTGGCCTCGGTCAGCTCCGCGGGCAGCCGCCACACGTCCATCCGCACGCCCGTCGAGACGAGGAGCTCCACGATCCGAGGACTGGCGTCCTTCGCGACGCCGAACCCGCAGGTCGGGCACGTGAAGCAGTACGAGCCCTGGTTGTCGTCGGCGCAGACGCGGACCAGCAGGTCCGACGGTGTCAGTTGGATGTCGCCACAAGTCGGGCAACTCGCTCGGATCGTAGTCACCTGTGCCTCCTTCGAGCTCTCAGCAGCTTGCATCGACGGCGCACCACCGCGCCTTGAGCACAACCTCGGGGCGGACTCCCGCCCGCAGGTCCCACACCCATCAGCCACATCACCCGCGTCGTCCACGTCGCCCACGTCCCCTCCCCGTGCCACCCGCGCCGCGCACGCGGGCGGAGCACGGGTCCGGGGGGCGAACACGGTTACAGCGGCCTCGCCGGCGTGCCGATACCAGCAGCGATGGAGCGACACGACGGTGCGGGCTGCGCCGATCTCGAGCCCGTGGTGCAGATGGTCGCGGAGGGCATCGACCTCACCCGCGTGCTGCGCCACGTGGCCAGAGCCGCCGCGCTCGGCACGGGTGGTCGCCACGCGGTCGTTGTCGGCGACGTCGACGGCGAGCCCGTCACCCTCGCCCACCACGGCACCGAGCTCCCCGTGCTCGTCGGTGCGGCGACCGAGGCCCTCGGGCGGGACGAGCGCGTCAGCCGCAGCGAGCCGATCGAGCACCTCGACGTCCACGCGGTGCCCGTCCGTCTCGGGAGCCGGATCCTCGCGGCGCTCGCCGTCGCCGGAGTACCGGGGCGCGTCGACCGGTCCCGCCTCCCCGCCGCCGCGGCCCTCGCCGCGCTGGCGCTGGGGCGCACCGGTGCCGGGGATCCGGTCACCCGTGCCACCGACGCGCTCGCCGACGTGCACATCGCGACCGCTCCCGAGGAGCGCGCGGGAGCGCTCCTCGACGCCCTCGAGAAGGTGCTGGTGGCCCCTGCCTTCGTGGCCCTCCGCGCGGACGTCCGGCTCCGGGTGGTCCGTCACCGCGGCCTCGAGCGCGACCGGATCGCCGAGATCGTCGCCGAGCCCGAGTTGCGCGCGCTCGTGGCCGACTGGAGCACCCGGGCGCGACCGGCGGAGGCTCCCGCGGTGGTGCCGCTCGAGGGCACCGGCGAGGTGCTCGTGTGCGCCTCGTTGCACGATCCGTCGTGGACGGGCCTCCTCGGCGTGGTCCTCACGCCCGCGGAGGCCCGCGGGGTCGGTGGGCTCCTCGGTGCCTTCGGTCGCCACGCGTCGGCAGCCCTGGCGGCCGCCGCGACCCGGCGCGACCTCGAGCGTGCCGGTCGCGAGATCGACGGCCTCACCCAGACGATCCCCGTGCCGCTCCTGATGGTGGACGAGGGCGGACGCTTCCACCGCATCAACGCACCGGCGGCGCAGCTCCTCGGTCTCTCGAGCAGCTTCGACGTGGGGCGCTGCGCCGCGGGCTCGCTGGGTTCGCCGGAGTTGGAGCGCCTGGTGCTCGAGCACGACGCGCCGGCAGAGGCCACCGTGGAGCTCGGATCCCCGCCCCGGAGGTTCCGGGCGCGCGTTGGGCAGGTCCACGACGGGGAGCGTCTCGTCCGCCGCGTGCTCACCCTGGAGGACGTCTCCTCGCACGAGGAGAGCCGCCGGATCAAGGAGGAGTTCGTCGCGGTGGCGGGTCACGAGCTGCGCACACCCCTGACGCTGATCCGCGGGTTCGCGCAGACCCTCCTCAAACAGGGCGACCGGCTGCCGGGCGAGCGCCGGGAGGAGTTCCTCGGCAAGCTGCTCGGCCAGTCCGACCGCCTCCACCACCTGATCGAGGATCTCCTGTTCATGTCCACCGAGCGCGACGCGCGGGTGGGCCTCGACGTCGCCGAGCACGACCTCCCCGCCGTGGTGGCAGGCGTCCTCGCCCCGTTCGCCACCACGCACCCCGACCGTGAGATCTCGGTGGTCCACCACGCCGACGACCTCGTCGGGTGGTTCGACGCGGCCCGGGTCGGCCAGGTGCTCCGCCATCTCGTGGACAACGCCGTCAAGTACTCACAGGGACCGGTGACGGTCGAGCTCGGGTCGGATCCCACCACCCTGTCGGTGGCCGTCGTCGACCGTGGACCGGGGATCTACTCGGGCGACGTCGAGCGGATCTTCCGGCCGTTCGAGCAGCTCGATCCCAGCTCGACCCGCGCCCGCGGCGGGACGGGGATCGGCCTGCACATCGCCGCCCGCCTCGTGGCCGCCATGGGCGGTCGCCTCGACGTGGACTCCCGCCTCGCGCAGGGCAGCCGGTTCTCCTTCCGGCTGCCTCGCTCCCCCGCCCGGCACGCTCCGGGGCCGCCGCAGGCCGACGAGCCCCGGCCTGGAGACGGCACCGCTCGCGCCGACTGAGCAGCCCCGCCCGACCAGCCCTGTCCGGCCGGCCCTGTCCGCCGGCATCCCGAGGTCGGCGGTCGAGCTGCGGCCGGCTCCCGCGCTCGTCGCCGAGGGCCTGCTTTCCATCGCGACGGCGACGCGCGAGGATGCTCCGTCGTGGCGTTCGGCACCCTGGCTCCCATCACGTTCGCCCACCGCGGCGGCGTCGCGGGCCTCGGCGCCGCCGCGCGGGCCGCCGCCGAGAACAGCATCGAGGCCTTCCTCCGCGCCAAGGAGGCGGGGGTCGGCGGCGTCGAGTCGGACGTGCGCCTGTCGGCCGACGGCGTCCCCGTCCTCGCCCACGACGCCAAGCTCCGCCGCGGGCTCCGACGGGCCACGATCGCACGCGAGCCCGCCGACGAGCTCGCCGCGTGGGGTGTGCCGCGCCTCGCCGACCTGTACGAGGCCGTGGGCACCGACCTCGACGTCAGCCTGGACGTCAAGAGCCCCGACGCGGCCGAGCCGACGATCGCGGTGGCCCGTCGTGCCGGAGGCCGTGCGCTGGAGCGGCTGTGGCTCTGCTCCCCCGACCTCGCCGCTCTCGAGTCCCTCCGGGAGCGCCACGACGCCGTCCGGTTGGTCCACTCGACCACGCGCGGATCGGTCGACGAGAACATCGAGGCGCACGCCGCCCGGCTGGCCCACGCGGGCATCGACGCCTTCAACCTCCACCGGCGGGAGTGGTCGACCGGCCTCGTCGTGCTGTTCCACCGCTTCGACGTGCTGGCCTTCGCCTGGGACGTGCAGGAGGTCCGCCACCTGCGGGAGGTCCTCGCGCACGGGGTCGACGCCGTCTACTCGGACTTCCCCGATCGCATGGTCGCCACCGTCGCCGAGTGGTGCGAGACCACGGCCTGACCACCCTGCGATGTGTGAGTGTGGTGCAGCGCATATGAATGCACCACACTCACACATCGAGGGGTGTGGAGACCTCGATCAGATGCCGCCGAGCTCGTCCAGCGGCCAGATGCGGACGAACGCCTTGCCCACGATCGCGTCCTCGGGAATGCCCTGGAAGAACCTGGAGTCTCGCGAGTCGTCGCGGTTGTCGCCGAGCACCCAGTAGTGGTCGGGCGGCACCCGGTGGGCCGGGAAGGACGGTGACCGGGTCGCCTCCGGAAGCCACGGCTCGTCGAGCCGCTCGCCGTCCACGTAGATCGCGCCGTCACGGCCCTCGACGCTCTCGCCGGGGAGGGCCACCACCCGCTTGATCAGGTCCCGGATCTCCGCGCTGCCCTCACCCGGGGGCGCCTCGAAGACGACCACGTCGCCCCGAGCCGGTTCCCCGAAGTCGTACGCGAGCTTGTTGACCAGGACGCGGTCGCCCACCTGGAGCGTCGGTGTCATCGACTCGGAGGGGATGAAGAACGACTGGACGACGAAGGTCCGCAGCAGGACCGCGACGCCGAGCGCCAGGGCGATGAGCGCCACCCACTCCGCCGTGCGCCGCGCCCGGCGGTCGCGCACGAGCCTCCGCCACCACGGCCTCCGATCCTCCGGCTCCGCCCGTGCCCGCGTCGCGCCCGTGGCGTCGGCATCGACCTCGCCGTCGGCTTCGGCGGGGACCGCGCCGTCGGATTCGGTGGCCCCTTCCGTCCGGGCCGCGGCAGCGGCCGCGTCGGAGTCGCCGCCGCGTCGTGGAGCCGGAACCGCCGGGTCGGAGGTGTCCTCGTGGAGCGTCACCGCACCCATCCTCGCAGACCGGACGCCACCTCCCGACCCGGCACCCCGGAGATCCTCGATGTGTGAGTGTGGTGCAGCGCATACGAACGCGCCACACTCACACATCAGGGGCTCACGTCGCGGTCACGTTCCCGGCTCGTAGCGGGCGAGGATCCGGCGGGCCGCGCCCGCTGCGGCGTCCGCCCAGGACCGCGGCTCGACGACCCGTCCCCTCGGGCCGACGCGCAGCAGGATCCGCTCCAGCCAGGGTCGGGCGCCGACCGCGAGCACCACCCTCAGGCTGCCGTCGGAGGCCTCCTCGACCGACTCGGTGGGGTACGACTCCACCACCCAACGGGCCTCGGGAGGGAGCTCGAGGGTGACCCGGGTGTCGTCGGGACGGGCCGCGAACACCTCCTCGGGCACCGTCTCGGCTCGACGCTCGAAGTGCTCGCCGGTCGGTCGGACCTCCCGGATGCGGTCCACCCGGAACAGGCGGTCGTCCTCCGCGGCGTGGCAGTAGGCGGCCAGGTACCAGTGGCCCCGCAAGGAGACCACGGCGCGGGGGTCCACCGCCCGGGTGGTCATCACGTCCCGCCCGAACGAGTAGTAGTCGATCTCCAAGCGCTCGCGGGCCTCCGCGGCCTCGGCGAGGTCCTGCACCGGTCCGGCCTCGCCGATGTCGACGTCCACGACCTCCTCGGCTCCCAGCGCCGCCTCCAGCTTCTCCAGCGCGGACGCCAGGGGACCGTCGCGCTCCCCGCCGGGGACCTCCAGCAGCGCGCGTCCGGCCGCGAGGAGCGTGAAGCCCTCGGCCGGCGTGAGCCGCAGCGGCCGGGAGAAGTACTCGGCGAAGCGCACGCTCACGTACCCCTCGATCACCGCGACGTCGATGAGGCGGTCCGGCGTGTACGGGGGCAGCCCGCAGAACGGGAGCACCTCCAGGTCGCTCTCCACGACCCGCTCGGAGACCCCGAAGGCGTCGGCCAGCTCGCCGATCGAGACCTCGCCTCGTGCCGCGATGTACGGCAGGAGGGCCAGCACCCGGCGGAGCCGGTCCGCTGCGGGCGCGCGCGGGCTCACCCCTCCTCCCCGGCCAGCGCCCGGAGCCATCTCACCAGGTCCTCGCGCAGCTCCTCGGGCTCCTCGACCACGGCGTGGTCCAACAGGCCGAGGACGAACGAGCGGAACGCCACCCGGTTCGTGACCGTCAGGCGCACCACCAGATCGTCGTCGCGCTCCTCGACCACGTGGTCGTGGCCGAGGCGCTCCACCACCCACGCGGCGACCGTCCGGTCGACGCGCAGGCGCGCCTCCACCGGAGGCTCGTCCCCGTAGCGCCACGGCTCGCTGCGGAGCACCGCCTCGGGATCGAACTCGGCGGGACGCTCGAACGCGCCCGCCTCGCCCACCTCCACGTCACCTTCGATGCGGTCCGCACGGAAGGACCGGAGCTCGTCGCGGTCGTGGTCGTGGCCGGTCACGTACCAGTTGCCTCCCCGGAAGGTGACCGCGTAGGGATCCAGACGGCGGAGACGGTCCCGGTGCGTGAACTCGACGGGCGCCCGTCGCTGCGACGCCTCCATCAGCGCCGGCAGGTGCGGGACCGCGGGCAGCGCACCCAGCGTGGGCGCCTCTCCCCCGTCGATGCCGCCGAGCTTCCAGAGCGCCTCCCGCCCCTGTCCGCCCTCGAGGCGCACCGCGGTCACCGCCGTGTGCAGGGCCGCGCGCTCCTCCGAGGTGAGCTCGAGGTCCGGGAGCTCGTACTCGCTCCGGTCGATGCGGTAGCCGGCCTGCTCCTCCCAGCGGCTCTCCTCGATCCGCAACGGGATCCCGAGCCCGCGGAGCGCGTCCTTGTCCCGCTCGAACTGCCGGCGGGCGGAATCCCGGTCTGTCGGGTACCCCGGCACCTTGTCGAGGATCTCCTCGACCGGCAGCGGACGCGCCGTGTCGAGGAGCGTGGCCACGAGGTTGGTGAGCCGCTCGAACCGGTCGGGCACCCGTCTCTCCTGGGTCGGTCGACGTTGGCCGGGAGGCTACCGGCGCGGGCGCGCCCGTGCGCTCACGGCCCCGCGCGCCCCCCGCACGGGCCCGTCATCCCTCGGTCACCGCAGCGCCAGCGTGGTCGCCGGCCGCGGCGGCACAGGCGAACAGGACCGGGTCCTCCGCGGCCGGCCGACCCATCGAGGACACCTCGAGGTCGTGCGCGTCGAGCAGCTCGAGCACGTCCCCGACGGCCACGCCGACGACGTCGTGGCGCGCCGCGATCCCCGAGCGATCCAGGTCGGCCCGGATGCGTGCCTCCTCGTCGCCTCCCACCTCCGGGACGGGCACCGTGACCCGCGAGCGGCAGGCGATCCCCAACGCGCTGGCGCTGTGGTGCGAGACCCCGCGGTGGCGGGGCCGGCGGTCCGCGAACGAGACGCGCAGCGAAGCGACCGGCGCGCCGCCGAGCGCCGCGGCGGCGTCCAGGGTCGCGGCCGCGTCGAGTCCGGTGTGGCCGAGCGCGCTGTTGGTCCCGACGATCCCGGGACCGAGCGAGGCGACCACCGCGTCGGCCCCGCAGAGCTCGCGGGCGACGGCGAGCGCCGACCACACGTTGATCGCCTCGTGGTCGCCCCCGAAGGCGTGTCCGGCGGTGACCGTCGCCGCGAGCAAGCCCCGCTCGCGCAGCTCCGCGACCAGGTTCGACATCGGGAGCGGCAACGCGGCGCCGTCGGTCATGACGTAGACGAGGCGGGCGCCGGGCGCGCGCCGGGCGAAGGCGGCGGACGCCGCCGCGAGCTGGCTGTGCAGCGCGCAGTGCACGACCGGGATCCCGTCCACGTTGGTGCGCTCGGCGAGGCGCTCGTCGGCCTCCTCCGCGCAGCCGGTGTCGGCCTGGAGGCTGGTGTAGCGCAGCTTGATGATGTGGCCGGGGCCCGTCTCCTGCCAGGCGTCGCGCGCGAGGTTCCAGTGCACGAAGTGCCAGCCGCCCGTTCCCAGGCCCAGCTCCACGGCCGTGGTGTTCACCACGACCTCGTCGCCGGTGGCGACGGGACCGGTGAGCGCGGTGAGCACGTAGGCGGGTTCCGCCTCGGCGTCGAGCGCGACGCGGACTCTCTGGAGTCCCGGGCGCTCGTCGATGACCTCGACGACCGTCCCGGTTCGGAAGCTCGGCACGGCCGGCTCAGAGGCTCGCGATCAGACGCTCGACGCGGTCGTCGTGCGAGCGGAACGGGTCCTTGCACAGCAGCGTGCGCTGCGCCTGGTCGTTCAGCTTCAGGTGCACCCAGTCGACCGTGTAGTCGCGCTTCTTGGCCTTGGCCTGGCGGATGAAGTCGCCGCGCAGCCGGGCGCGGGTCGTCTGCGGCGGGACGCTCACCGCCTCGTCGATCTCCGCGTCGGTGACGATCCGGTCGACGGACCCGCGGTCCTGGAGCCTCGCGTGGAGCGATCGGCTCCGGTCGACGTCGTGGTAGAGGAGGTCCATGAGGGCGACCCTCGGGTGGGTGAGCGGGAGGTCGTTGCGCTCCCGGTACGCCTCGAGCAGGTGGTACTTGATCACCCAGTCGACCTCGCGGTCCAGCGAGAGCGGGTCGGTCTCGAGCCCGGCCATCACGTGCTCCCACATCTTGAGGGCCTGCTCCTCGAGGGGGGTCAGGCCGCGGCGCTCGGCGAAGCGCTGGGCCCGCTGGAGGTACTCCATCTGGATCTCGATGGCCGAGAGCTCACGGCCGTTGCCGAGGCGGACCTTGCGGCGGCACGACATGTCGTGGCTGATCTCGCGGATCGCCCGGATGGGGTTCTCCAGGGTCAGGTCGCGCCACGAGCCCTTGTCCTCCTCGAGGATCCGGAGCAACAGCGCGGTCGTCCCGATCTTGAGGAAGGTCGTGTACTCGCTCATGTTCGAGTCGCCGACGATCACGTGGAGCCGGCGGAACCGCTCCGCGTCCGCGTGCGGCTCGTCGCGGGTGTTGATGATGGGCCGCGAGCGCGTGGTGGCGCTGGAGACGCCCTCCCAGATGTGCTCGGCGCGCTGCGCGACGCAGTACATGGCGCCCCGCGTCGTCTGGAGCACCTTGCCGGCGCCGGCGTAGACCTGCCGGCTCACGAGGAACGGGATCAGCACGTCGGTGAACCGGGCGAAGTCCCCCTCCCGCTCCACGAGGTAGTTCTCGTGGCAGCCGTAGGAGTTGCCCGCCGAGTCGGTGTTGTTCTTGAACAGGTAGATCTCGCCGCGGATCCCCTCCTCGCGGAGGCGTTGCTCGGCGGACTTGAGGAGGCCCTCGAGGATCCGCTCACCCGCCTTGTCGTGCACCACGACGTCGTACACGGAGTCGCACTCGGGCGTCGCGTACTCCGGGTGGCTGCCGACGTCCAGGTACAGGCGCGCCCCGTTCTCGAGGAACACGTTGCTGGAGCGTCCCCAGGAGACGACCCGGCGGAAGAGGTACCGCGCCACCTCGTCGGGGCTCAGGCGGCGCTGACCCCGGAGGGTGCAGGTCACCCCGTACTCGTTCTCGAGACCGAAGATCCGGCGTTCCATCGTCACCCAGCCTAGAAGGCCCGCCGAGCGCTCCGGTGGGGGGACCTCGCGACGACGCCGGCCCGTAGCATGGTGGCATGGCCGATGCCGGCCCCAGGTCGTTGCTCACCTCGACGACCAACTCGTTCGAGGCCCGGGTGATCGAGGCGCGCCTGCGCTCCGAGGGCCTCGATCCCGAGCTCCGCGGCGCGCTCGGCGGCCCCTACCCCTTCACCGTCGGGGGCATGGGGGAGGTCTCGGTCCACGTCCCCGAGGAGCAGCTCGACGACGCCCGCCTCGTCCTGCTCGCCGGCGAGGTCGACAGCTCGATGGCACCCGCGTCGGCGACCGACGAGCCGGTGGTCTCGGAGCCACCCGGCCGCTCGCGGATGAGCCGGTCCGACCTGTTGGTCGCCGCGGCGGTGCTGGCCGTCGTGGTGGTGGTGGCCGTCGCCCGCCTCGCCCGCTTCGCCCAGTAGCCCGCCCTCTCGGTGCCGAGCCGGGGCGGCGCCGCGAGCGGGGGTGATGCCCCGACCCCGACCTCCGTGCCCCGGCGGCTCGGGTGCGGGCTCAGGTCGACAGGGAGGCCGACAGCTCGTCGCCGCGCACCGGCGTGAACACGCGCCGGCCCTTGCTGCGGTCGAGGACCGCCACCTCCAGGTCGTCGCCGCCCAGCTCCGGCGTCCCCTCCGGCGCGGTGAGCCCCGCCACCCCCAGACGGATCGCGGCGCCCCGGTCGAGACCGGTCTCCCAGTTGCTCTCGAGGTGGCGGGCGACGGCCTCCGCCTCGCCGCCGAGGACGCACCACCCGTGCTCGTCGACGACCGTGCCGTCGTAGAGGATGTGGAACATCTCGTTGGAGCTGCCGTCGTCGGTGCCGACGGCAGCGACGAGGATCTCGACCTCGTAGGGCTTCATCTCGTGGGTGAAGATGTTGCCGAGGGTCTGCGCGTAGGCGTTGGCCAGTCCCCGCGCCGTGACGTCGTCGCGCGAGTAGGCGAATCCCTTGAGGTCGGCGTGGCGGACGCCGGCGATCTTGAGCGTCTCGAACTCGTTGTACTTCCCGACGCCGGCGAAGGCGATCCGGTCGTAGATCTCGGCGATCTTCGACAGCGTCCTGGAGGGGTTCTCGGCCACCAGCGCGATGCCGTCCGCGTACTCGATGCCCACCAGGCTGCGGCCGCGTGCGATGCCCTTGCGCGCGTAGTCGGCGCGGTCCTTCATGACCTGCTCGGGCGAGACGTAGAAGGGCGTGCTCACGTCTCGTCACCTCCCGCGTCGTCGCGGAGGTCCTCGAGCAGCGCCCGGGTGCGCGCCTCCACGTCGGCGTCCTCCAGCGACCGGTAGCCGTCCGCGTCGATCGCCGCGATCGAGGGGAAGATCCCCCGGATCAGGTCCGGGCCTCCGGTGGCGACGTCCTCGTCCGCGGCGTTGAAGAGGGCGGCCACGGCGATGTCCACCGCCTCGTCGCGCGTGAGGTCCTCGCGCCAGCGGGCCTTGATCCAGTTGCGGGCGTGCAGGCTTCCCGACCCGGTGGCGTGGTAGTCGAGCTCCTCGTACCGACCGCCGGTCACGTCGTACTGGAACAGCCGGCCCTCCTCGCGGATGCGGTCGTAACCGGCGAAGAGGGGCACGACCACGAGGCCCTGCATGGCCGCCGGGAGGTTGGTGCGGATCATCTGCGAGAGGCGGTTGGCCTTGCCCTCCAGGCTCAACGGCTCCGCCTCGATCTTCTCGTAGTGCTCGAGCTCGGTCTGGAAGAGGCGGACCATCTCCATCGCGGGACCGGCGGTGCCCGCGACGGCCACGCCGGAGGAGTCGTCGGCGGGCTGGACCTTGTCCATGCGCCGCCCGGAGATCTGGTAGCCGGCCGTCGCGCGGCGGTCGCCCGCCATCACCACGCCGCCGTCGTAGCGCACCGCCACGACCGTCGTCCCGTGCGGGAAGGACCGCTCGAGCTCGTCGCCGCGCCGGTCGAGGCGCGACGGGAGCGAGGCCTCGGGCATGGTCCGCGCGAGCAGCTCGCTGAACGACGGGCCGGGGTCCGCTCCGGGCCCGAACCAGGGAAGGGGTCGATCACTCATGACGGAGCGGAGCCTACACGTCTCGTGGTCGGGCCAGGACCGGCCGCGAGGCGCCGTTCCACCGCGCCCCCGGCACGCGGGGACCTACTGGCCGCCCTTCTGGATGTAGTTGCGCACGAACTCCTCGGCGTTCTCCTCGAGGACGTTGTCGATCTCGTCGAGGATCTCGTCGAGCTCCTCCTTGATCTTCTCGCCCGACTCGGACTTGCCGGGGAGATCCTCCTCGACCGCGTCGTCCTCGCGCTCCTTGGGTGCGGGTTTCTGCTTTCGCTCTCGTTCAGCCATGGCGCGTGCGTGCCTCCTGGTGAGACCCTATCCCTCGGAGCCCAGCCGTGAGACCAGGTCCGTGGGCGTCTCGCACTCCTGCAACAACGCATCGACGTGGGACTTCGTTCCCCTGAGCGGTTCCATCATCGGGATCCGCTGGAGGGGATCCTCCCCGGTGTCGAGGATCAGGCTGTCCCAGTTGGCGGCGATCACCGCGTCCGGCCAGCGGGAGAGGCAGCTCCCGCGGAAGAAGGCCCTGGTCGTCTCCGGCGGGGACTGCTCCGCGCGGCGGACGTCCTCCTCGCTCAGGACCCGCTCGACGCGTCCGGCCCGGACGAGGCGCTCGTAGAGCGACCGGTCCGGACGCACGTCGTGGTACTGGAGGTCCATCAGGGAGATGCGGGGGTCGTCGAACGCGAGGCCGTTGCGCTGCGCGTACGACTCGAGCAGCGCCAGCTTGGTGACCCAGTCGATCTTGCCGTCGAGGGAGCGCGGGTCGCTCTCGAGGCCGGTGAGCACCTCCTCCCACGAGCCGAGCACCTGCCGGCCGATCTCCTCGCCGCCGATCGCGTCGAACCCCTCGGCGTCGGCGTACTTCTCGGCCAGGCGGAAGAACTCCCACTGGATGTCGACCGCGGTCATGGTGGAGCCGTCGGCCATCTCCACGGGCACCCGGCACGTCGGGTCGTGGCTGACGGTGCGGATCGCGGAGACGGGGTCGTGCAGCGAGTAGTCCTTGTCGACGAAGCCGTCCTCGACCATGGCGAGCACGAGGGCGGTCGTACCCACCTTCAGGAAGGTCGAGAGCTCGCACAGGTTGGCGTCGCCGACGATGACGTGGAGCCGCCGGTACTTCTGCGCGTCCGCATGCGGTTCGTCCCGTGTGTTGACGATCGGGCGCTTCAGGGTGGTCTCGAGGCCGACCTCCTCCTCGAAGAAGTCGGCGCGCTGGCTGATCTGGAAGTCGACGGGCTCGGCGCCGTGCTCGGCGCCGACCTTGCCCGCGCCCACCACGATCTGGCGGGTCACGAACCACGGCAGGAGGTGCTTCACGAGCTCGCCGAAGCCCACCTCCCGGTCGACCAGGTAGTTCTCGTGGCACCCGTACGAGTTGCCCTTGCCGTCGGAGTTGTTCTTGTAGACCACGACCGACTGGTCGGGGTCGAGCAGGCGCGGCGCCGATTCCATCGACTGGGCGAGGATCCGTTCCCCCGCCTTGTCGAAGAGGGTGCACTCGAGCGCGTTCGAGCACTCGGGCGTCGAGAGCTCGGGGTGGGCGTGGTCGACGTAGTAGCGGGCTCCGTTGGTCAGCACGGCGTTGACGAGGTGCGTCTCCACCTCGGGAGCCATGACGTCGTCGCCCGGCTTGCCGCGGGCGTCGCGTCCGGGCGACTCGTCGTCGAAGTCCCAGGCGGTGCGCTGGTCGTCGACGTAGGCGTTGATCAGCACGGAGGAGGCCAGCACCGGGTTGGGCTCCGCGCCGCGGAGCACGATGCCGTACTCGGTCTCGATCCCGCACACCTTCGGCAATGCCACGGGCGCCAGCGTACCGTCCGCATCGCCGCGACGGACGACGGTCACCGGAGGGGCGCGGGTGCTAGAGGTACTGGCCCGTCGTCACGGTGTCGATCGAACGCCCACCGTGGGCCTCCTGGCCCTCGGAGATCAGCGTCCGCACGTAGGTGATCCGCTCGCCCTTCTTGCCGGAGATCTTCGCCCAGTCGTCGGGGTTGGTGGTGTTGGGCAGGTCCTCGTGCTCGCGGAACTCCTGGGTCACCGACGCCAGGAGGTCCTCGGTGTTGATGCCCTTGCTGCCCCCGGCGATGGTGCGCTTGATGGCCAGCTTCTTCGCCCGCCGGACGATGTTCTCGATCATCGCCCCGGATGCGAAGTCCTTGAAGTAGAGGACCTCCTTGTCGCCGTTCTGGTAGGTGACCTCGAGGAAGCGGTTCTCCTCCGCGTCGGAGTACATCTCCGCCACCGCTGCGTCGATCAGCCTGGAGACCGCCTGCTCGGGGTCGCCGCCCGCCTTCTCGGTCTCCTCGTCCGAGATCGGCAGGGCGGTGGTCAGGTACCGCGCGAACACCGCCTTGGCGGCCGCCTCGTCGGGGCGCTCGATCTTGATCTTCACGTCGAGGCGACCCGGACGCAGGATGGCGGGGTCGATGAGGTCCTCCCGGTTCGAGGCGCCGATCACCACCACGTTCTTGAGGCTCTCGACCCCGTCGATCTCGGCGAGGAGCTGGGGCACGATCGTCGACTCGATGTCGGAGCTGATGCCGCTACCCCGCGTGCGGAAGAGCGAGTCCATCTCGTCGAAGAAGACGATGACGGGGTTGCCCTCCTCCGACTTCTCCCGCGCCCGCTGGAAGATCAACCTGATCTGCCGCTCGGTCTCCCCCACGTACTTGTTCAGCAGCTCGGGGCCCTTGATGTTGAGGA
>CAYTKN010000020.1:0-53353 GCA_964438505.1 uncultured Burkholderiales bacterium | reverse complement strand
GCGGCGCCGGCTGCGTTGGCCCCCCCTCACCCCCCCCCCCACCCCGCGACCCTTTCCGGAACTGGACCGGAGTGGAACGACGAGAAGAGGCTGAGTGGAGCGACCGAGTGGCCAGCGATCGCACCCCCGACACCACGCGACCAACCGGGTGCCGGATGGATGGTCAGCTGAACTCGATCGCCGAGTACCGCATCAGCTTCTGCCACTTGTGCTCGGCGTCGATCGTCCGGATCGTGCCGGACTTCGAGCGCGTCACCAGCGACTGGGTGTGGGCGCCCGTGCTCGTGTAGCGCACGCCCCTGAGGAGGTCTCCGTCGGTGATGCCGGTCGCGGCGAAGAAGACGTCGGTGCCCGAGACGAGGTCGTCGAGGGTCAAGACCGCGCCGACGTCGTAGCCGGCAGCCTCCGCCTCGGCGCGCTCGTTCTGGTCGCGGGGCCACAGGCGACCCTGCATGCTCCCTCCGAGGCACTTGAGCGCGCACGCGGCGATGACTCCCTCGGGGGTGCCGCCGATGCCGAAGAGGACGTGGGCTCCCGAGGTCGGCGACGCCACCGAGATGGCACCGGCGACGTCCCCGTCCGGGATGAGCCGGATCCGCGCTCCGGCCTCGCGGCACTCGGCGATGATGTCCGCGTGCCGGTCGCGGTCGAGGATCACGGCGGTGACGTCGGAGACCTCGAGGCCGCGAGCCTCGGCCACGGCCTCGAGGTTCTCGGTCACCGAGGCGTCGATGTCGATGGCGTCGCGCGCTTCCTCGCCGGTGGCGATCTTCTCCATGTACACGCACGGGCCGGGGTCGAACATCGTTCCCCGATCGGAGAGGGCGATCACCGAGATGGCGTTGGGACGCCCGAGCGAGGTCAGGGTCGTGCCGTCGATCGGGTCGACCGCGATGTCGACGTCGGGAGGTGTCCCGTCGCCGATCTCCTCGCCGTTGTACAGCATCGGCGCCTCGTCCTTCTCGCCCTCGCCGATGACGACGAGACCGTCCATCGACACGGTGTTGAGGACGATGCGCATGGCGTCGACCGCAGCCTGGTCGGCCGCCTCCTTGTCGCCACGACCCATCCAGCGACCCGCGGCGAGGGCGGCCGCCTCGGTGACCCTCGCGAGCTCCAAGGCCAGGTTGCGGTCGGGGACCTGCGGTTCGGCGGGCATGGGCACCCCTTCCGTCCGACTCGTTCCACTCCGGAGCGGGAGCCTACCTCCCGCCCGGATCGGTGGAGCGCTCCCGCGGCCCCGAGCGGCGCGTCACCGGGGCTCATCGCTGCCCGAGGACGATCGCCGCGGCGATCGTCGCCGTGCCGTTCGCAGCCCAGTGGACGAGCGCGGGTGCGGCGAGGCTGCCCGCACGCCGGCGGAGCCACGAGAGGGCGACGCCCCCGAGCCCCGTCCCGACGACGGCGGCTCCCACGAGGAGCGCTCGACGACCCGTGCCCGAGGCCAGGTCGTTCATCTCCAGGGCGCTCAGGGTCGGCAGGACGTGCCAGAGCCCGAACAAGGCGGCGGAGGCGGCGACCGCGCCGCGCGGACCGATCCGACGTTCGAGGAGCGCGGGGAGGACACCCCGGAAGGCCACCTCCTCGAGGACCACCGTGCCGAGGGGGATGCGGACGAGCACCTGGAAGGCGAGGCCGGCGGCTCCGAGGGCCGCGACGCGCTCGTCCTCGAACCACGAGCGCGTCGGCGGGGCGAGCGCGGCGGCGGCGATCCCGGCCGTCACCAGCACCCCCAGGCGCCCTCCGACCCGCGCGCCGGCGGGGAGCCTCGCGCGCGCGAGGCCCGCGGGCGCCAGTCCCCCGAGGTCCGCGCGGGCGATCCCGAGGAGCACCCCGGTCGTCGTGAGGTTCAAGGGCACGTAGGCGGCGTCGGGCGCGAGCTCGTTGACCGCCACGTTGTGGGCGGCGAGCAGGGCCACGACCGCCGGGACGGCCCCCGGTCGTCGTGACGAGGACGCACTGCGTGGGGACACGCCCCCCATGTTCGCGGGCGTCCTCGCGGGCACGCCGCCGCTCAAGGTGCGAGGAGGGCCCCGAGCTCGCGTCCGATCTCCTCGGTGGCCTCCCGGGCGCGCTCCGACGCGTCGGTGAGCTGGACGAAGGTGTGCACGAGGCCGTCGTAGCGGAGGTGGCGCACGGCGACGCCGGCCTCGGCGAGCCGGCGGGCGAACGCGTCGCCCTGGTCGCGGAGCGGGTCGAGCTCGCAGGTGGCGACGACGGCGGGCGGGAAACCGGACGGGTCCGAGCGCGCCGGGGAGAGGCGCTCGTCGTCCCAGCGCGACGGGTGGTCGCGCAGCTCGGCGGGCAGCGCGTGGTGGCGGAACCACCGGATCACGTCGCGGGTCAGCACGTACCCGGTCGCGTTGTCGTCCACCGACGGCTGGCCGAGGTCCATGTCGACCCACGGGTACACGAGGAGCAGGGCGACCGGCGCCGGCCGTCCCTCGCGGCGCGCCGCGAGGGACACGTTCAGCGCGAGGTGGCCCCCCGCCGAGTCGCCGCCGACACCCAGACGGGCGGGGTCGACGCCGAGCTCGGACGCCCGGCCGGCGACGTCCGCGAACGCGGCGACGCCGTCCTGGAGGGGCGCGAAGACCGGGTGCTCGGGGCAGCGGCGGTAGTCGACCGCCACGAGGGTGGCGCCGGACGAGGCGGAGAGCACCGCGCAGGCCGAGTCGTGGCTGTCGAGGTCGCCGATCACGTAGCCGCCGCCGTGGAAGTACACGAGACCCGGCCGCGAGCCCCCGGTGTCCCCGATGTCCCCGGTGTCCCTCGTGTCCCCGGTGCTCCCGGCGTCGCCCGGCCGGTAGACGCGGGCCGCCAGATCTCCCTCGGCACCGGCGACGGTGACCTCCTCGACCTCGACACCCTCGGGCCGGCTGCCCAGCGCCCCCAGCGCCTGGTAGGCGAGCCGGTACTCGTCGGGTGTCTGGTCCCAGATCGAGACGGCCTCCACCACCTGGCGGATCGCGTCGACGACCGGTCGGAGCTGGCGGTCGAGCGGCACGCCGGGCAGCATGGCGCGGACGCCGCGCGCGGGGCAACGACGGGCGCCCGGCGGTCAGCGGGTAGCCTCACCCTCCGATGCCAGACGTGAGCCACGAACCGTCGATCAGCGCCGCGATGGTGGCGCGCTCGCGGACCGTCGCCGAGCCCCGCTGGTCGCGCGACGCCCGCTCTCTCGCCTGGGTCGAGTCGTTCGCCGGTCGCTGCGACCTGGTCGTGGCGGCGGCCGACGGGTCGACCCCACCCCGGATCGTCACCGCCGAGATGGCCGCCAAGTCGGTGGCCAGCTACGGAGGCGGCGCGTTCGACTGGGCACCCGACGGCTCCCTCGTCTACGGCGCCTCCGGTGGCGAGCTCGTCGCCGCGCACCCCGGCGGCGGTCGTCCCAGGGTCCTGTGCCGGGACGGCAAGGCCTCCGCGCCGGCGGTCTCCGACGACGGGACCCGGGTGGCGTTCGTGCTCGAGCGGTCCGACGCGTGCGACGTCGCGGTCGTGCCCCTCGACGGCTCCGCGTGGCCGGTGAAGGTGTCGGGGGGAGCCGACTACGCGTTCGACCCGTCGTGGTCACCCGACGGGCGACGGGTCGTCTGGCACGAGTGGGACTTCCCGAACATGCCCTGGGACGAGTCCAGGGTCGCGATGGCGACCCTCGAGGGCATCACCCCGGAGGGCGGCCCCCGACCGGTCGTCGCCGAGGCCGACGTGGCGGTGTCCCAGCCCAGGTTCTCGCCGGATGGCTCGCGCCTGGCGTGGGTCTCGGACGCCCGCGGCTTCGCCAACGTGTGGGTGGGCCGGTGGGACGGCTCGAAGGGCTCGCCGGCGGTCAAGGAGCGCCACGAGCACTCGCTGCCCACCTGGGGGCCCGGCCAACGCTCCTACGCGTGGTCGCCCGATGGCAAGCGCATCGTCACGTGCCGCAACGAGGACGGGTTCGGTCGCCTCGTCGTGCTCCCCACGGGACGCGGCAAGCCGGTGGCGCTCGGGCACGGCTGGCACGTCGGCCTCGACTGGAGCCCGCGGGGGATCGTCGCCAATCGCTCCGCCCCCGACATCGCCACGGAGGTCGCCGTCGTCGAGCCTGGCACCGGCCGGGCCCGGCCCGTGGCCCGCGGCCCGGTGGGCGGGTTCGAGGCCGCCCACCTCCCCGACCCCGAGCCGGTCACCTGGAAGGGGGAGGACCGGGGGCGGGTCCACGGGCTCCTGTGGCGGCCGCGTCGAGCGCCCTCGGGAGCGCAGCAGCCCCCGCTGCTGGTGATGGTCCACGGCGGGCCGACCGGCCAGGCGACCGCGAGGTGGAGCCCCCGGGTCGACTTCTTCCGGGACCGTGGCTGGGCGGTGCTCACCCCCGACCACCGCGGCTCCACCGGCTACGGGCGCGACTACGCCCTGGCCCTGCGCGGGCGGTGGGGTGAGCTCGACGTCGCCGACACCGCGGCCGGGATCCGCCACGCCGTCGCCAAGCGGTGGTGCGACCCCGACCGGGTCGCGGTCACCGGAGGCAGCGCCGGCGGCTTCACGGCCCTGCTCGTCTGCGCCCACCATCCCGACCTCGTGCGCGCCGGCGTCGACCTCTACGGGGTGACCGACCTCTTCCACCTCGCCGAGGTCACGCACCGGTTCGAGTCGAGGTACCTGGACCTGATCGTCGGCGAGCTCCCGGCGGACGCCCGGCGGTACGCGGAGCGCTCGCCGGTGACCCACGCGGGCCGGATCGACGTGCCGTTGTTGGTGCTCCAGGGCGACGAGGACCCCGCGGTGCCCAAGGCCCAGGCCGACCGGCTCGTCGAGGCGCTCGCCCGCCGTGACGTGGACGTCGAGTACCACGTCTACCCGGGGGAGGGGCACGGGTGGTCCGACCCGGCCACGGTGGAGGACGAGCTGGCCCGGACCGACGCATTCCTCACCCGTCACGTCCTCCGGCGCTGACCACCGGGGAACAGGGAAGACAGGGGGCACGGGGGACGTCGTGGAGTTGGACCACCGGTACGACGCGGGGGCGGACGACGCGGACCGTGCCGTGCTGCTCGCCCACGGCGCGGGCTCCGACATGCACGCGCCCGCCCTCGGCGCCGTGGCCGGTGAGCTGGCCGGCCGCGGGATCCCGGTGTTGCGCTTCGACTTCCCCTACCGGACCCGCGGGAAGCAGGCGCCCGACCGACCGGCGGTGCTCGAAGCCGCCACCCGCGAGGCGGCAGCCGAGCTGGCGCGGCGCACGGGTCTGGCTCCCGAGCGCCTCGTCCTCGGCGGACGCTCGATGGGAGGCCGCTACTGCTCCCTCGTGGTCGGCGACGAAGGCGACCCGGTCCCGGCGCTGGGCCTGCTCCTCCTCGGCTACCCACTGCACCCGGCGGGCAAGCCCGAGCGCCTCCGCACCGAGCACTTCCCGCGCCTCGACCTCCCCGTGCTGCTCGTCAGCGGCACCCGCGACGCGCTCGCACCCCGAGCGAGCCTGGAGCGGCAGGCGCAGGCGATCCCGGGCCCGGTCACCCACCACTGGCTCGAGTCGGGCGACCACGGGTTCCGCCCCCTGAAGCGCAGCGGCCGGACGCACGACGACCTGCTCGCCGAGGCGGCCAGCGTCTCGGTCGAGTGGGTCGAAGCGCTGTGAGCGCGCCACACTGCCCTCGTGCGTGTCCACCGCAGCTTCGCCTTCATCGACCTCGGCGGGTTCACCGCGTTCACCGAGACCCACGGTGACGAGGAGGCCGTGTGGGTGCTGGGCCTCTTCCGCTGGCACGTCCGCGAGGTGGCGACCCGCCGCAGCGTCCGGGTCGCGAAGTGGCTCGGCGACGGGGCCATGCTGGTGGCCGTGGAGCCGACGCCGCTCGTGGAGACGGTGATCGAGGTGGAGCGCCGCGTCGACGAGGGCGAGTCGCCCCTCAAGCTCCGCGCCGGCCTCGCGGGCGGGCAGGTGATCCTCATGGAGGGTGACGACTACATCGGCAATCCGGTCAACCTGGCGGCGCGCCTCGGCCAGGAGGCGAAGCCCCACGAGATCCTCGCCACACCCGAGCTCGCCGAGCACGCGCCGCCGTGGGTGCAGATCGAGACGATCGAGCCGGTGCGGCTCCACGGGTTCCGGGAGCCGCTGCCGGTCGTGAACCTCACCTGGGGCGACCACACCGGGGACACGGTCGTCGACCCGGTGTGCTCCATGGAGATCCCGGCCGACGCGGTCGTCGACACGCGCGCGGACGGGGAGAGCACCGTGTCGTTCTGCTCGCCGTCGTGCGCGGAGATCTGGGACGACGCCCAGACGGCGCGGGCGACCTGACGGGCCCGGGAGCGACCGTCACGACGACGAGCCATCGGGACGACGACGAGACTGGGAGCACCGCCATGGCGAACGAGCCGACACGGGCGACCGAGACGCTGGTCTTCGAGCGCAGCGAGCACGTCGGGTGGTTGCGCCTGGACCGCCCCGACAAGCTCAACGCCATGACGCCCCGGATGTGGGACGAGATGCGCGACCTCGGGCGCGAGCTCGTCGACGACACCGGGCTGCGCTGCCTCGTCGTGACCGGGAACGGGCGCGCGTTCTCGGCCGGCATCGACACGAGCACCTTCGGCTCGGCGGAGTCGGAGGTGACTGACGGCGACGCCGCAGCGGAACGGCTCCACGACGACCCGGTCGCCGCGACGGTGCTGCGCATCCAGGAGTCGTTCACCTGGTTGGAGGACGCCCCGTACCCGACGATCGCGGCGGTGCGCGGTCACGCGTTGGGTGCGGGCATCCAGCTCGCGCTGGCGTGCGACCTGCGGGTGGTCGCCCGGGGCACCCGGCTGGGGGTGCTCGAGCAGCGGTACGGGATCCTGCCCGACCTGGGGGGCACCTGGTGGCTGCCCCGCCTGGTGGGGCCGGCGAAGGCCAAGGAGCTGACCTGGACGGCCGCCACGATCGACGCCGAGGAGGCGTACCGCATCGGTCTGTGTGAGCGCCTCGTCGACGACGACGAGCTCGAGGAGGTCGCCGGCGAGCTGGCCGCCTCGATCGCCTCGCAGCCTCCGCTGGCGGTGGCCGGCTCGAAGTCGGCGATCAACCTGGTGGGCGCCGGGGCCGGCCGCGAGGAGGTGCTGGTCGAGACGGCGGAGCGCCAGGCCGTGTGCCTGCGCTCCGACGACTTCGGCGAGGCGATCACCGCCTTCCTGGAGGGGCGCGCCCCGGTCTTCGGAGGCGAGTAGCGCGTCGAGGTGAAGAGCCACGGGTGCCCGGGCCGGGCCTACGCTGGGGCCATGGCTTCTTTCCGGGTGCGCTCCGGGCGGCCGCTCGATGGCTCGGTGCGCGTCGGCGGCATGACCAAGAACGCCGGCCTCAAGCAGATGTGCGCCTCACTGTTGGCCCCGGGCGTCACGGTGCTGCGCAACATGACGCCGGTCGGCGACCTCCCCTGCATGGTCGAGCTGTTCGGCCGCATGGGCGCCGCCGTCTCGCGCCCGGCCGACGACGTCCTCGAGATCGACAGCTCCGGCGAGCTCACCCCCGAGGCGCCCTACGAGCTGGTGTCACGGATGCGGGCCTCGGTCAACGTGCTCGGCCCGCTCCTCGCCCGCTGCGGCCGCGCGCGGGTCGCGATGCCCGGCGGCGACAACATCGGCAGCCGCAAGCTCGACATGCACTTCCGGGGTCTCGAGGCGATGGGCGCCACCCTGGACATCGTCCACGGCTACATCGAGGCGCGCACCCCCGGCTACCTGGTGGGCTCCCGCCACGTGCTCGAGTTCCCGAGCGTCGGGGCGACCGAGAACCTGGTGCTCGCCGGCGCTCTCGCCCGCGGCACGACGGTGGTCGAGAACGCCGCGCGCGAGCCCGAGATCGCGGATCTGGCGTCCACCCTCAACCGGATGGGAGCGCGGGTCATCGGTGCGGGCACCTCGACCATCGAGATCGAGGGGGTCGACGCGCTCGAGCCGGTCGAGTCGACGATCGTCCCCGACCGCGTGGAGGCGGGGACGCTGCTCATGGCGGTCGGCATCGCCGGCGGGGAGGCGACGCTCGAGGGCGCCCGGCTCGAGCACCTCGAGATGGTGGCGATCAAGCTCGGCGAGATGGGCCTGAAGGTGAGCCCGACGGCGGGCGGGCTGTGGGTGCGCTCCGACGGCCGGCCCCGCGCCGTCGACGTCGCCACCTTGCCCTACCCGGGGTTCTCCACCGACTTCATGCCGACGACGGTGGCGCTGCTCGCCGTCGCGGAGGGCACCTCGATCGTCACCGAGAACCTGTTCGACAACCGCTTCGCGTTCGTGGACGAGCTCAACCGCATGGGCGCGGACATCCGCACCGAGGGGCAGCACGCGGTGATCCGGGGGGTCGAGCGCCTCTCGGGCGCGCCGGTCGTCGCCCGCGACGTGCGCGCCGGAGCGGCCCTCACCATCGCGGGCCTCGGAGCGGAGGGGACCACCGAGGTGCTCGAGACGCACCACGTCGACCGCGGCTACGCGGACCTCCCGGGCCAGCTCGCCGCCCTCGGGGCGGACGTGGAGCGCACCGGCGCCTGAGCAGGTCCGTTTCGTAAGGAAACTCCGGTTCGCGAGGTCCGGGCGGCGGCGTTCTCGCGGTGGCGGGAACGCATGGGATACTGGAGGTGTTGCACCACACGAGGAGGTGGCACCACCCGTGGGCGAAGCGAACGTGTCGCTCGGCTCGCTCTCCGGCCGATCCGGCCAGGACGATCGCGCCACCGAGGTCGACGAGGACGACGTGCGCCGGACGCTGGAGGTCATCCGTCCGGCGCTCCAGGCCGACGGCGGCGACATCGAGTACCTGCGCGTCGACGAGCAGGGTCGCGTCTTCGTCCGGCTCGTCGGAGCGTGCGGGTCGTGCCCGATCTCCGGTCAGGAGCTCAAGGGTGGGGTCGAGCGGATCCTCCAGGACCGCGTCGCCGGTGTCACCGAGGTGATCGACGCCTCGGAGCGCGAGACCGTCATCGGCTGACGGATCGGCTGAGAGGCTCCAGGGTTGCCCGACGACGCGGACGCGCTGGTGAGCCTCGCCCTCGACGGCGACCGGCGGTCGGTGGCGAGGCTCATCTCGATGGTCGAGCGGGGCGGCGAGGTCGCCCACGACGTGGTGGGACGCCTCTTCCGCCACACCGGTGGTGCCTACACCCTCGGGATCACCGGCGCGCCCGGCTCGGGCAAGTCGACGCTCACCGACCGGCTCGTCTCACGGATCCGCCGCGACGACCTCGAGGTCGGCGTCCTCGCGATCGACCCCTCGAGCCCGTTCAGCGGCGGGGCGATCCTCGGGGACCGGGTACGGATGCAGGACCACGCAGGCGACGCCGGCGTGTTCATCCGCTCGATGGCGACCCGAGGCCACCTGGGAGGCCTGGCGCTGGCCACCCCCCAGGCGGTGCGCGTGCTGGACGCGGCCGGCAAGTCGTGGGTGCTGATCGAGACCGTCGGGGTCGGCCAGGTCGAGGTGGAGGTCGCCGGCGCCGCCGACACCACGGTGGTGGTCGTCAACCCGGGTTGGGGCGACGCCGTGCAGGCCAACAAGGCGGGGCTGCTCGAGATCGCCGACGTCTTCGTCATCAACAAGGCGGACCGTCCCGGTGCCGCGGACACCCGGCGCGACCTCGAGATCATGCTCGACCTGTCGGCGCTCGACGGCTGGAGGCCCCCCGTCGTCGAGACCGTCGCCGTCGACGGCGAGGGTCTCGACGCGCTGTGGGAGGCCGTGCACGAGCACCGCTCCGCGGTCGAGGCGTCCGGCGAGCTGCACCGGCGCCGGCGCCGCCGGATCCACGAGGAGCTCCGCACCATCGTGGCCGAGCGGCTGCGCCAGCAGGCGGGCGACATCTGCTCGGGCGAGGCGTTCGAGGCGTCCGCCGCGGCCGTGTTCGACCGTGAGACCGACCCCTACGAGGCAGCCGACACGCTCCTCGCCCGGGCGGTCGAGGGGACCTGAGGCCCGTTCGCGGCCGCGTCCCCGTCGTGGCCGGCCCGGTCCCTTCGCTAGCGTGCCCGCCATGGCCGATCTGGTGAACCTCGAGCGGCGCGACGACGGGATCGCCGTCGTCCGCCTCGACAACCCGCCCCTCAACGCGCTCTCGGGCGCGCTGCTCGCCGAGCTGGCGGCGACCGCCGAGGAGCTCGCGTCCGACCCCTCCGTGAAGGCGGTGGTGGTGACCGGCGAAGGCCGTGCCTTCGCCGCCGGCGCGGACGTGAGCGAGCTCGGCGGCCCGGACGAGGCCCGCGCGGCGGCGGGCCGGTTCCGGCGGGCCTGCGCGGCCCTCGAAGGCATCCCGCGACCGGTGATCGCGGCCCTCCACGGCTTCTGCTTGGGCGGCGGCCTCGAAGTGGCGATGGCCTGCGACCTGCGCGTCGCGGCCGCCGGCACCCGCCTCGGTCAGCCCGAGATCCTGCTCGGCATCATCCCCGGTGGTGGGGGCACCCAGCGGCTCCCCGCCCTGGTCGGGCCCGCCCGCTCCAAGGAGATCGTCTGGAGCGGCCGGCAGCTCGACGCGTCCGAGGCCCTCTCGATCGGGCTCGTCGACCGCGTCGAGCCCGCGGACTCGGTGCTCGACGCCGCGACGGCGTGGGCGGCGGAGCTGGCGTCGGGAGCCGTCGTCGCCATGGGCCTCGCCAAGCGCGCGATCCACGCCGGGAGGGGCGCCTCGATCGAGGAGGGCCTCGACGCGGAGACGGACGCGTTCGCGGAGGTCTTCGAGACCCGCGACGCGGTCACCGGTGTGGCGAGCTTCCTCGAGCACGGTCCCGGCAAGGCCCGCTTCGAGGGACACTGAGCGGAACGCTCACGGGCCATACTGAGCGGAACGCTCAGAGGAGACACTGAGCGGAATCAAGTCCACCCGGATTCCACGATCCGTCGCAGGCGACGGAGGTTCCGTCTCCACACCGCCGCGAGCACCGGCCCGACGAGGCGAGCCCCGAGCGATCCGCCGAGGTGGCGCGGCAGCTCGAGGGTCTCCTCCCAGACGAACCTGGTGCCGCCGATGGGGAGCGGCTCGAGCACGAAGCGGCCCTCGCCGGTCACCGCGCCCCGGTGCGAGATGCCCATCGCGTGGCCGGGCTCCCACTCGGTGACCGACATGACGTCGACCGTCCTGAACGGACCCACCCGGGTGTCGCACTCGAACTCGGTCCCGACCCCGCGGGTGGCCTCGGTGGTGAAGCGGATCGCCTCGGCGTCGCCCATCCACTCCACGTGGGAGCGGATGTCCTCCACGGCCCGCCACACCGCGGAGGGCTCCGCGGCGATGTCGACCGCCACCCGGATCCGCGCGCTCACGCCCGGCTCCCCGCCGTGCGCAGCGTCGCCGCCGCCTCCTCGGGCGGCATCGGGTTGACCATGACCCCCGTGCCCTGCTCGAAGCCGGCCAGGATCGTCGTGCGCGGCCACAGGTGGGCGTGCCAGTGGAAGTCGGCGCCGTCGGCGAACGGCGAGGTGTGGACCACCAGGTTGTAGGCGACGTCTCCGAGGGACCGGCGCAACAGCGAGGTCGCGGTGCCCAGAGCCCGAGCCACGTCGCCCGCGCTGGCCGAGTGCTCGACGCGGGGCTCGTGCGCGCGCGGGGCGACCATCACCTCGAAGGGCACCGACGACCACCACGGGCACCAGATGGGAGCGGGACCCCCGGCCGAGACGACCAGGGGGGCGCCGCGGTCGGCGTCCTCGTTGACGGCGCGGCACACCGGGCACTCGAACTCGTCGTCCACGGCCTCGGCCTCGGCGACCACCGTCGGCGGGAGCAGGTCGATCGCCACGATCTGGACGTGCGGATGCTCCACCGAGGCGCCCGCGGCACGGCCGTGGTTCACGAGGAGCTGCACGTAGGCGTGCCCGGACCGCACGTGGACGCGGAGGCGTTCGAGGAGGACGTCGAAGAGCTCCTCGATCTCGACGTTGCTGAGGTCGGCCAGCGACCGACCGTGGTCGGGGGACATGACCGCCACCTCGTGGCGCCCCGTGGCGCGAGCCGCGTCGTGGAAGCGGGAACCGGTCGCCCGGACGTGGCCCGGCGTGCCCTCCACGATCGGGTAGAGGTTCGGCACCACCCGGTTGCGCCACCCCGGAGCGTCGGCTGGGCCCGCACCCGTCCTGGCGACCTCGGGGGGTGTGTCCGACTCGTTGCCGGGACAGAACGGGCACCGCTCGGCCGCGGCGCCGTCGCCGGCGCGCTCCGCCACCCCGCGCTCGGGCCCGGCACGGAAGGTGTTCGGCCTGGCGGCGCGCTCGGGGCTGACGACGGTCCAGGTCCCCTCCAGCGGGTTGCGTCGGAGCTCGGGCACGGCGAGGAGGCTACAGCGAGCCCCGTGGCCGATGTGGGTACCCTGGCCCGGCAGCAGAGCAGCGAGCCGGGGCAGCGAGGCAGCGAGCCGGGGCAGCGAGGTCAGTCGATGAGCATCCACTTCGTGATCGTGGGTGGCGGGCCCGCCGGCAACACGGCGGCGACCGTCGCGGCCAGCCTCGGGGCGCGCGTGACCCTCGTCGAGCGGGACCTCGTGGGCGGCGCGGCGCACCTGCGCGACTGCATCCCCTCCAAGGCGATGATCGCGACCGGAGGAGAGCTCCGGGAGCTGGACCGCGCCCGCGTGATGGGGTTGGCCGCGCAGGGCCGTCTGGACATCGACGCGCTGCGCGAGCGGATCGGCAGCATCGAGGACCGCCTCCACCACGGGATCACGTCGCTGCTCGAGAGCCAGGGCGTGCGCATCGTGGCGGGCAGCGGCCGCCTGAAGGACGCCCACACCGTCGTGGCCGAGACCGACCACGGCGTCGAGGAGCTCGAAGCCGACGCGGTGCTGCTCTCCACCGGCTCCCGGCCCCGGATCCCCGAGTGGGCGCCGATCGACGGCGAGCGTGTCATGACCACGCGCGACGCCTACCCGCCCCCGGAGGTCCCCGAGCACCTGGTGGTGGTGGGCTCCGGCGTCACCGGCGTGGAGTTCACGCACATGTTCTCGGCGCTCGGGTCGCGGGTGACCCTGATCGTCTCGCGCCAGCAGGTGCTGCCCGGCAAGGACCCCGAGGCGGCCTCGGTGCTCGAGGCCGAGTTCCTCGATCGGGGCGTGCAGCTCTTCAAGGGAGCCCGGGCGGAGCGCATCGAGCGGGACGGCGAGACGGTCCGGGTGCGCTGCACCGACGGGCGCAGCGCCGTGGGCAGCCACACCGTGCTCGCCATCGGATCGGTCCCCAACAGCGACGGCCTCGACCTCGCGGCCGCCGGCGTGGAGGTCGACGCCGCCGGCTACGTGCCGGTCAACCACCACAACCAGAGCAGCGTCCCCCACGTCTACGCCGCCGGCGACCTCTCGGGGAAGCTGCCGCTGTCCTCGGTGGCGACCATGCAGGGGCGCAAGATCGCCGAGCACGTGATGGGCCTGCACACCCGCGAGCACCGCCACCTCGACTACGACAAGGCGGCCGCGGCCATCTTCACCGACCCCGAGGTCGCCGACGTGGGCCTCGCCGAGGTCGACGCCTTCGCGGAGGGCCGCAAGGTCCGGGTCACCAAGGTCCCGTTCTCGTCGAACGCCAAGGCGCTGATCGAGGGCGACCCCCGGGGGTTCGTGAAGATCATCTCCGACCCCGCGACCGGTGTGGTGCTGGGAGGGTCGATCGTGGGGCGCCACGCGGCCGAGCTGATCTCGGTGATCTCCGTGGCGGTCACCAACGACCTGACCGTCACCGACATCGTCGACTCGCTGCTGGTGCACCCCGCGCTGGCGGAGTCGCTGATCGACGCGGCCGACTGATCCCCCGTCGAAGGCCGAGGGCCGAGGGCCGGCTCGCGGGTCTCCTACTCGAGCACCACGAGCACGTCGCCGCCGCCGACGGTGTCACCCGCGGAGACCTTGACCTCCTTCACGGTGCCGTCGGACTCGGCGTTGATGTGGTTCTCCATCTTCATCGCCTCGAGCACCAGCACGGCCTGCCCGGCGGTGACGGTGTCGCCCTCCGAGACCATCACGTCGAGGATGGTCCCCTGCATCGGAGCCGTGATCGCCCCGGCGACCGCGGCTCCGCCCGAGCCCGACCCGGTGGTGGGCTTCGGCCGGCGCCGCTCGCGGGTCTCGCCGGCGCCCTCGGCCGCCCCCTCGGGGAGCCAGAGCTTCACGGTGAAGCGCTTGCCGTCGACCTCGACGGGCACCGTCTGCTCGTGGAGGTCGCCTCCCGGCTCCTCGGCTCCTCCCGCCTCGTCGACCGGTGGCTGCGGTGAGGGCTCGACCGCGGTGTCGGCGAGGTGGGCGGCGAAGAGCTCCGGGTCGACCTCGTCCTCCAGCCACTTCGTGGAGTGCCGGCCCGCGACGAAGTCGGGGTGGTCGAGGATCGCGAGGTGTGCCGGGATCGTGGTCTTGATCCCCTCGATGCGCGTCTCGCGCAGCGCCCGCTTCGCGCGCGCCACCGCCGCGTCGCGGTCCGCGCCCCAGACGACGAGCTTCGCCACCAGGTTGTCGAAGTGCTGGCTCACCGCGTCCCCGGCCTCGTAGCCGGCGTCCACCCGCACGCCGAAGCCGTCGGGGCGTTCGAACCGCGTGATCGTCCCCGGGGCCGGCAGGAACCGCTTGGTCGGGTCCTCCGCGTTGATGCGGCACTCGATGGAGTGGCCGCGGAGGTCGACGTCGTCCTGGGAGAACGAGAGGGGCTCGCCGGCGGCGACCCGGAGCTGCTCGGCCACCAGGTCGAACCCGGTGACCATCTCGGTGACGCAGTGCTCGACCTGGAGCCTCGTGTTCATCTCCAGGAAGTAGAAGTCGCCGCCGCCGCTGTTCCCTCCGCCCGGCGGCGCGTAGAGCATCTCGACGGTGCCGGCGCCGACGTAGCCGCACGACTCCGCGACCGCGGTGGCGGCCTCTCCCATGGCCTTGCGGGTCGCGTCGTCGATGCCCGGCGCCGGGCTCTCCTCGATCAGCTTCTGGTGGCGTCGCTGGGTCGAGCAGTCCCGCTCGCCCACCCAGACGTGGTTGCCGTGCGTGTCGGAGAACACCTGGATCTCGACGTGGCGGGGTCGCTCCAGGTAGCGCTCCAGGTACGCCTCGTCGCGACCGAAGTAGGCCTGCGCCTCCCGCTGCGCAGACTCCAGCGTCGCCGCCGCGTCGTCCGGGCCCGAGACGACCTTCATGCCCTTGCCGCCGCCGCCGAACGCCGCCTTGATGGCCACGGGCCACCCGTGCTCCTCCCCGAAGGCCACGATCTCGTCGGCGGAGGCGATCGGCTCGGTCGTTCCCGGCACGGTCGGGACACCCGCCTGCTCGACCGCCTTGCGGGAGGAGATCTTGTCGCCCATCACCCGGATCGCCTCGGGAGGTGGCCCGATCCAGCGGACGCCCTCGACGTCGATGATCGCCTGGGCGAAGTCGGCGTTCTCGGCGAAGAACCCGTAGCCGGGATGCACGGCCTGGGCGCCCGAGCGCCGGACGACGTCGATGATGGCGTCGGTGTCGAGGTAGCTGTCGGCTGCCGTGTCGCCGCCGAGGCCGTAGGCCTCGTCGGCGTAGCGGACGTGCATGGCGCTGCGGTCCAGATCCGAGTACACGGCGACGGTCGCGACGCCGAGCTCGCGACACGTGCGCATGACCCGCACGGCGATCTCTCCGCGGTTTGCGATCAGTACCTTCTCGAACATGGCTCTCCAGAGGGGGTCGAGGTGAGCGGCTCCCTCGTGGGCTCCTGCCACGACCTCGGCGACGGTTGTGGGCGCCCGTATCCTACGGGGCGTGCCGGAAGCGTCCGAAACCTGGGCCGGTCTGGGCAGCCGTCTGGAGGGGACCGCCTTCACGGAGGTCCGCCACCTCGACGAGGTCGACTCCACCAACCGCTACGTGCTGGAGGAGGCGCGGCGGGGCGCGCCCGAGGGTCTCGTGGTGGTCGCCGACCACCAGACCGCCGGCCGGGGACGCCTCGGTCGCGCCTGGACGGCTCCGCCGCGGTCGTCGCTGCTGACGAGCGTGCTGCTCCGACCCGACCTCGCTCCGGACCGCACGCACCTGGTGCTCATGGCCGCGGGGGTCGCCGCGTGCGAGGCCGTCTTCCTCGCGGCGGGGTTCGCGCCGAGCCTCAAGTGGCCCAACGACCTGGTGGTCGGCGACCGGAAGCTCGCCGGAATGCTGACCGAGGCCGACCTCGGTGGTGGGCGCCTCCGGGCGGTGGTGCTCGGCCTCGGCCTCAACGTCAACTGGGAGGCCGACTGGGACGAGCTCCCGCCCGAGCTCGCAGAGACGGCCACCTCCTGCGACCTGGTGGCGGGGGAGCGCTGCGACCGGGTCGAGGTGCTGGCGCGGTTCCTCGAGCGGCTCGACGTCCACTACGCGACGTTGGCCTCGCCGGGCGGGGGATCGGCGATCGCGGGGGAGTACCGGGCGCGCTGCTCGACCGTCGGGCGTCGCGTGCGGGTCGACTTCGGCGACGAGGCGCTCGACGCCGAGGCGACGGGCGTCGACGAGGACGGCCGTCTGCGGGTGCGAGGCGACGACGGCTTCGAGACCGCCGTGGCCGCCGGCGACGTGGTGCACCTCCGCCCGCGCTCGGGCACGTGACTCACGGGTCCAGGTCGCGCTCCACGAGCTCGCCGTAGGCGTCCACGAGCGCCCGCGTGAGGGGACCGGGAGCCGCGGGCACCGGCTTCCCGTCGACGTGGGCGACCGGCTGGGCCCCCCGCGTCGACGAGGAGATGAACACCTCGTCGGCCTCCGTGAGCGCCTCGGGCCCCACGTCCGTCTCGGTCACCTCGACCCCGACCTCCTCGCAGAGCTCCAGGAGGAGCTGCCGGGTCACGCCGTCGAGGCACCCGCTCGAGAGCGGCGGGGTCTCGAGACGACCCCCGCGGCCCAGGTACACGTTGGTGCCGGTGCCCTCGCAGAGGCGGCCGAGCGTGTTCAGGAACAGCGCCTCGCCCGCCCCCCGCTCCTTCGCGTAGGCGAGGGCGCGGGCGTTCTCGGCGTAGGAGGTCGACTTCAGGCCGACGAGGGCTCCCCGCTCGTTGCGGGTCCACGGCGCGACGACCACGTCGGTCGTCGGGTCGAAGCTCCGGGGCTCGGCGACCGAGATCATCGCGGTCACCCCGGCGTCGCCCCGGTCGGAGCCCAGCGGGCCGGGCCCGCTCGTCACCGTGAGGCGCACGCGGGCCTCGGCCAGCCCGTTCGCCTCCCGGGCCGCGTCGACGCCCGCGCGCATCACGTCTCCCGGAGGCGGTCTGAAGCCGAGGCCTCCCGCGGAGTGGCAGAGACGCTGGTAGTGGCGGGTCCAGGCGAAGGGGACCCCGCGGAACGTCGTGAGCGTCTCGAAGACCCCGTCGCCGACCAGCAGACCGTGGTCGAAGGGTGAGATCCCGGCGTCGTCCTCGTCGCGCAGCTCGCCGTCGATCCAGACGGTCCGGCCGCTCACGGCGCCGGTCCCGTCGTGCCGGTCGCCTCCGCCACGAGCGGGCGCTCGCCGGCGGCGGCGAGCAGCCGGGCCGCCTTGAGCTCCGTCTCCTCCCACTCGGCGCGCGGATCGGAGTCGGCGACGATGCCCCCGCCGACGCCGAGCGTCGTGGCCTCGGCGGTGACGGTGAAGGTGCGGATGGCGACGTTGAGGTCGAGGCGATCCGCCGCGGCGTCGATCCAACCGACGGCCCCGCAGTAGACGCCGCGGCGCACCGGCTCGAGGTCCTCGATCACCTGCATCACACGCGGCTTGGGCGCGCCGGTCACCGACGCGGGCGGGAACGTGGCCCGGACCAGCGCACCGGTGCCCACACCGGGGCGGAGGCGCCCCCTCACGGTGCTGACCAGGTGGTGGAGGCCCGGGTGCGCCTCCAGCGCGCACAGCGCGGGGACCTCGACCGACCCGTACTCGCAGACGCGCCCCAGGTCGTTGCGGGCGAGGTCGACGATCATCACGTTCTCGGCGCGGTCCTTCTCGCTCGCCGCGAGCGTCGCGGCGTCACGGGCGGTGCCCTTGACCGGCCGGGTCTCGACCACGTCGCCGCGGCGGGCGAGGAACCGCTCCGGGGAGGCGGAGACCACCGCCCAGCGGCCGAGGCGGACGAACGCCGCGTGGGGGGCCGGGTTGCGGCGCGTGAGGCCGGCGAAGAGCACGACCGGGTCGGACGGCCCGGCACTCAGGCGCCGCGTGAGGTTGGCCTGGTAGCAGTCACCCGAGCGGATCAGCTCGACGATGGCCCGCACGTCCGCCTCGAACTCGCTCTGCTCCAGGCTGGACCGCCACTCCGTGAGTCCCGGAGGGGCTCGGTGCGCCCCGACGGCGCCGGCGCGCTGGACCGCCCGCTCCAGGAGCGGGCGTCCCGGGCCGTCGCCCTCGACGGTGGTCGTCCCCGCGCGCGGGTCGCAGATCACGCGGGCGTCGAAGCGGGCGAGCGCCAGGTCGGGGGGCGCAGCGCTGCCGTCGGTCCGAGGGCTCACCGGCTCGCACGCCCGACCCAGGTCGTACGCGAGCCACCCCGCCCACCACCCGTCGTCGAGGCCGTCGAGGAACGCCAGCGCGTCGCCGCCTCCGGCGAGCACCGTGCGCGAGGGGACGGCGGCGACGACCGTCGCCGCCCCGTCGCGCACCGCCACCGCGGGAACGTCGTCGGGGAGAGCGGCGAGGACCGTGGTGGGGTCGAGGAACGGACACCAGCTCACCGCCTCCACCCTAGGTCCGCCGCACCCGGTCGGGTGAACGGACGAGGCCGTAGATTGGCGACATGGACTTCACACTCACCGCCGAGCAAGAGGCGTTCCGCGCGGTCGTCCGCGACTTCGCCGATGCCGAGATCGCCCCGTTCGCCGAGCAGTGGGACCACGAGGAGCGCTTCCCCATCGAGGCGGTCCGCAAGATGGGCGAGCTCGGCCTCTTCGGCCTCCTGTTCCCGGAGGAGTACGGGGGCGGGAACGCCGACTTCCTGACCTACGTGCTCGCGCTGGAGGAGATCGCCCGGGTCGACTCGTCGATGGCGATCACCCTCGAGGCCGGGGTGAGCCTCGGCGCGATGCCCCTGTGGAAGGCGGGCACCGAGGAGCAGAAGCAGCGCTGGCTGCTGCCCATGGTCGAAGGCCGCGAGCTGGGGGCCTTCGGCCTCACCGAGTCCGGCTCCGGCTCCGACGCCGGCGACACCCGCACCCGTGCCCGCCTCGACGAGGGCACCGGCGAGTGGGTGATCGACGGGCAGAAGACGTTCATCACCAACTCCGGCACCGACATGACGAGCTGCGTGACCGTCACCGCCCGCACCGGCGACGGGGAGGTGAGCGCGATCGTGGTCCCCTCCGGCACCCCCGGCTTCCACGTGCAGCCCCCGTACCGCAAGATGGGCTGGCACGCGTCCGACACCCACGAGCTGGCGTTCGACGGCTGTCGGGTGCCCGCCGAGAACCTCCTCGGCGAGCGGGGCGCGGGGTTCCAGCTCTTCATGGAGATCCTCGACGAGGGGCGGATCGCCATCGCCGCCCTCGGGGTGGGCATGGCACAGGCCTGCCTCGACCTGTCGATCGGCCACGCGAAGGAGCGGGAGGCCTTCGGAGGCCCGATCGGCAGGTACCAGGGCGTGGCGTTCAAGTGCGCCGACATGGCGGTCGCGGTGGAGAACGCCCGCAACCTCACCCACAAGGCGGCGTGGCTCCGCGACCAGGGGCTCCCGATCCGCCGCGCCGCGGCGGCGGCCAAGCTCTACTCGAGCGAGATCGCGGTGAGCGCCACCCGGGAGGCGGTGCAGATCCACGGCGGCTACGGGTTCATGGACGAGTGCCCGGTCTCGCGCCACTACCGCGACGCGAAGATCCTCGAGATCGGCGAGGGGACCTCCGAGATCCAGCGGGTGCTGATCGCCCGCGACCTGGGCCTGCCCGTCGAGCACTGAGCAGCAGGACTGGGGAGCTCTGAGCGAGCAAAGTCCCGGGGCGAGGGGCCCGAGCCGTACACTCGCGTACTCGTGGATGCCACCACCGGTCTCTGGCGACGCCGGTTCCTCGTCGCGCTGGTCCTCGTCGCCCTGACCATGGGCGTCTCGGTCGCCGGCGGGTACTGGTACGTCGACTCGAAGCTCGACAAGGCCGAGACCGTCGAGCTTCGCTTCGACCGCAGCCGCCCGACGGCGAACTTCCTCGTGATCGGCTCCGACTCGCGGGAGTTCGTCGAGTCCGAGGAGGACCGCGAGTCGTTCGGGACGGTGGGCGGCAAGCGCGCCGACACCATCATCGTCGTGCGCGTCGACCCCGAGACCCGCGACGCCCTCCTCGTGTCGTTCCCCCGCGACCTCTGGGTGGAGGTCCCCGGTCAGGGCCACACCAAGATCAACTCCGCGTTCCTCGACGGGCCCCAGGGCGTCATCGACACCCTCGCGCACAACTTCGACATCCCCATCCACCACTACGTCGAGCTCGACTTCGCCGGGTTCCGCAACCTCGTCGACGCGATGGGCGGCGTGGAGATCTTCGTCGCCGCCCGGGCGCGGGACCCCCAGACGGGCCTCGACATCCCCGAAGCGGGGTGTACCACCCTGGACGGCGAGCAGGCGCTGGCGTGGGTGCGCTCCCGCCACTTCCAGTACTTCGAGTCGGGCCGGTGGCACAGCGACCCGACGGGCGACTTCGGCCGGATCCAACGCCAGCAGGACTTCCTCCGGCGCCTCATCGCGCAGTCCATCTCCTCGGCCGCGACCAACCCGGTGCGGGGCAACCGGCTGGTCGACCGTGCCCTCGACAACGTCGTCCTCGACTCCGACCTGGGAGCCGGCGACGTCTTCAAGCTCGTCCGCGTCTTCCGCTCGGCGGATCCCGACGACGTCGAGATGCTCACCGTCCCCGCCGTCGTCGGCCGCCGGGGATCCGCGTCGGTGGTGCTCGCCACGGACGAGGCGGAGACCGTCTACGAGCGCCTCCGCGGCGACGCGCCCCTCGACCAGGCGGTGACCCCCGAGACCGTCACGGTGCGGGTGCTCAACGGCGTGGGATCGCCGGGCCTCGCGACCCGCACCGCCGGGCAGCTCCGCGAGGTGGGCTTCCTGCCCGGCGGCATCGGCGACGCCGAGACCTTCGGGTACGAGACGACCGAGATCCGGTACCGGCCCGGGGGCGAGGAGCAGGCAGAGCTGGTCCGGGAGCTGATCCAGGGGGCGGGCACCCTGATCGAGGACGAGAGCATCGGCGAGGCCGACGTGCTCCTGATCGTCGGCGAGGACTTCGACGGAGTCGAGGGCGCCGGCGAGGAGTCGACCGACGAGGCCACGCGGACGGATGCCGGGGGGACCTCCGGCGGCACCTCGGTGCACGCGAGGGCGGCCGAGCAGGTGCAGGGACAGGACGACGCCCCCGATCCGACCGGGAGCCAGTCGGCTCCCCAGTGCTGAGCGGGTGAGGCAGTGGACCTCCTGGTGACCGGAGCTGCGGGCTTCATCGGGTCGAACTTCGTGCGGTACTGGGCGCAGCGCCACCCCGACGACGGGCTGGTGGCGCTCGACGCGCTGACCTACGCGGGCAACCGGGCCAACCTCGAGGGCCTCGGGAGCCGGGTGCCGTTCCTGGAGGCCGACATCGGCGACCTCGAAGCGGTGGAGTCCGCGCTGGCGGAGCACTCGGTGGACGTGGTGGTCAACTTCGCCGCCGAGTCCCACAACAGCCTGGCGGTCGTGGATCCGGGACGGTTCTTCGCCACCAACGTGCTCGGCACGCAGCGGCTGTGCGAAGCGGCACGGCGCGTCGGCGTCGAGCGCTTCCACCACATCTCGACCTGCGAGGTCTACGGCGACCTCCCCGTCGAGGGCGACGAGATGTTCCGGGAGGACTCGCCCTACCGGCCGCGGACCCCGTACAACGCGTCGAAGGCCGGTGGCGACCACGCGGTCCGCTCCTACCACGAGACCTTCGGTCTGCCGGTGACCATCACCAACGCGGCGAACAACTACGGGCCCTTCCAGTTCCCCGAGAAGGTGATCCCGCTCTTCGTCACCAACGCCCTCGACGACCAGCCCCTCCCGATGTACGCGTCGACGGGGAATCGCCGCGAGTGGATCCACGTGGACGACCACTGCGCCGCGATCGAGGCGGTCCTCGAGCGCGGCGAGGTGGGGGAGACCTACAACGTCGGCACCGGCGTGGAGCGCTCGATCGAGGAGCTGGCCGACGCGGTGCTGGCGGCGACCGGCAAGCCCGAGTCCCTCAAGCGGATCGTCCCCGACCGGCCGGGCCACGACCGCCGCTACCTCCTCGACTCCACCAAGGCGCGCGACCGCCTCGGGTGGAGACCCCGGATCCGCTTCGAGGAGGGCCTCGCGGAGACCGTCGAGTGGTACGCCTCCAACCGCGGGTGGTGGGAGCCCCTCAAGGCGCGCGCCCAGGTGCAGGAGGGCGACTGGGAGGGCGACCGCGAGCGCGACCGAGAGCGCGGCGCGCAGACCCCGACGCGATGAGGCGACGCTCGTGAGGGTGGTCGTCACCGGCGCCGCCGGGCAGCTCGGCTCCGAGGTGCCCGGCGCCTCGGCGGACCACGACGTCGTGGCGCTCGGCCACGGCGACCTCGACGTGGCCGACGGCGACGCCGTCGCCCGCACCGACGACCGCCACGGTCCCGACGCGATCGTGAACTGCGCCGCCTACAACGCCGTCGACGCCGCCGAGACGGACCCCGACGGCGCGCGCCTCGTCAACGTCGACGGACCCCGCAACCTGGCCCGCGCCGCCGCGAGCGCCGGGGCCCACCTCGTCCACCTCTCGACCGACTACGTCTTCGACGGCCGCGCCGAGACCCCGTACGTGGAGACCGACGAACCCGCGCCCGCGACCGTCTACGGGCGCTCGAAGCTCGACGGGGAGCTCGCCGTCGCCGAGCACGCCACCTCCTGGGCCGTCGTGCGCACCGCCTGGGTGTTCGGTCGCGTGGGCAGGAGCCTGGTCGAGACCGTCCTGGCCCGCGCCCGCGCCGGCGAGGCGCTGCGCATGGTCGATGACCAGCGCGGGTCGCCCACCTGCGCGCTCGACCTCGCCGTGGCGGTCGCCCGCATCGCCACCGGCGCCCACACGGGCGTCTTCCATGTGACCAACGGCGGCGACTGCACTCCCCACGAGCTGGCCCGCGACGTCCTGGAGCTCGCGGGTCTCGGTGCCGCCGACCTCCAGGCGATCACCACCGCGGAGCTCGGCCGGCCCGCACCGCGCCCCCGATTCAGCGTGCTGCGCAGCGAGCGCCTGCACGAGGCCGGACTCGCCCCGCTGCGCCACTACCGTGAGGCACTCCGGGCGCTGATCCCGGAGCTGACCACGCTGGAGGGTGGGCGATGAGCCGAGTCGGTGTGATCGGAGCGGGCTACGTGGGGGCGACGACGGCGGCGTGCCTCGCGCACCTCGGCCACGACGTCGTCTGCGCGGACCGCAACGACGAGCTGGTCGCCAGGCTGCGCGCCGGCGAGGTCCCGATCCTCGAGGCGCAGCTCCCCGAGCTGATCCGTGAGGGGCGCGACGCCGGCCGCCTGCGCTTCACCGTCGAGGTCGCCGAAGCGGTCGGCGACGCCGAGTTCGTGTTCCTCTGCGTCAACACCCCCCAGGGCGAGGACGGCTCGGCGGACCTCTCCCACGTCGAGTCGGCCGTCGAGGCGATCGCCGCCGCGGCGACGCCGGGGACGATCGTCGTCAACAAGTCGACCATGCCGGTCGGCTCCGCCCGCTACGTGAAGAAGCTGTTCGCCGACGCCGGCTGCGAGGACGTCTCGGTGGCGTCCAACCCCGAGTTCCTCCAGGAGGGGACCGCGGTGCGCGAGTTCCTCGAGCCCGAGCGCATCGTGGTGGGCGTCGACGACGAGGAGACGGCGGTGCGGCTGTCGCTGCTGTACCGGAAGCTCCAGGCGCGCATCATCGTGACCGACCCCTCGTCGGCCGAGATGATCAAGTACGCCTCCAACGCCTACCTGGCGACCCGCATCAGCTTCATCAACTCGATCGCCAACCTCTGCGAGTCGGTCGGCGCGGACGTGGCCGACGTGGCGCTCGGCATGGGCTACGACTCGCGGATCGGGTTCGCCGCGCTCAAGCCCGGGCCGGGCTACGGCGGCTCGTGCCTCCCCAAGGACACGGCGGCGCTGCTCACCGCGGCGCAGCGTGTCGGGTTCGACTTCGACCAGCTCCGCTCCACGATCGAGGTGAACGTCCGCCAGCGCGAGCGCGTCGTCGGGAAGATCGAGCGCGCCGCCGGAGGAGACCTCGACGGCGTGAAGGTCGCGGTGTGGGGCCTCACGTTCAAGGCCAAGACCGACGACGTGCGCGACTCGCCGGCGATCGACATCTCGTCGGTCCTGGTGGAGCGGGGGGCGACCGTGCGGGCGTACGATCCCTCGGCCGACCCCGAGACCGTGAGGCGACGCGTGCCGGTCGAGGTCACCGACGACCCCTACAAGGCGTGCGAGGGCGCGGACCTCCTCGCGGTGCTCACGGAGTGGGACGACTTCCGGTGGCTCGACTTCGGGAGGGTCAAGGAGCTCATGGCGGGGAGCGCGGTGGTCGACGCCCGCAACGTGCTCGACCGTGAGGGGCTCGCGCGGCGGGGGTTCGACTACCAGGGGGTCGGACGCTGACCCCGCGGCGACTCCGTTGCGGCATCAACGTCGAACCCCTCTTCCAGCGCGTCCCGAGCGGGGTCGCGATCTACACCTTGTCGCTGCTCGACGGCTTCGCGGAGATCGGCCACAGCGGCGACGTCGTCATGTTCCACGCCGCGCACGGTCGGGTGCCTCCGTCGATCGCCGAGCTGCCCATGGAGCGTCGCCAGCTCGGCCTCGAGCGGGACGCCCTCCATCGCTCCTGGCGCGAGGTGTCGCGGCCCGTCCCCCAGTCGGTCTGCGGGGCCCTCGACGTCGTCCACGCCCCCGGCCCGGCCGTCCCGCCCCGGGGAGGGGCCCAGCTCGTGGTCACGATCCACGACCTCGCGGCGCTGCGCTTCCCGGATCGGTACCCGCGCGAGGCGCGGGTGACCCTGAAGCGGGGTGCGCTGCTCGCTGCCCGGGAGGCCGCGCTCATCATCTGCCCGTCGTGGAGCACGGCCGTCGACGTCGAGGCGTTGCTCGACGTGGAGCCGTCGCGCCTGCGGGTCGTCCCCCACGGGGTGCGCCACGCCGTGGACGGAGCCCTCGGCGAGGCCGCGACGAGCGAGGAGCTCGCCCGGCACGACGTCGAGCGTCCCTACGTCCTCTGGATCGGCACCCAGGAGCAGCGCAAGAACGTCCAGGCCGTGCTCGACGCGTTCGCGCGGGTGGGACGCCGGCGACCGGAGCTCGGCCTGGTGCTCCACGGCCCGAACGGCTGGCTCGGCAACGAGGTCGCCGAGGGCCTCGAGCGCAGGGGGATCGCGGACCGGACGGTGGTGAGCGAGGGCCGGTTGTCCCACTCGGCGTTGACCGCCCTGTACACGGGCGCGGAGGTCTTCGTCTACCCGTCGCTCTACGAGGGCTTCGGGCTGCCGGTGCTCGAGGCGATGGCGTGTGGCACGCCGGTCGTGACGTCCGACCAGTCGGCGCTGCCCGAGTGCGTGGGGGACGCCGGCTTGCTGGTCGACCCGCTCGACCACGACGCCCTCGCCGACGCGATCGAGCGGGTGCTCGGCGACCCGCGACTCGCCGCCGAGCTCGGAGACGCCGGCATGCTGCGCGCCTCGTCCTTCACGTGGTCGGAGACCGCCCGCAAGACGTGGGCCGTCTACGAAGAGCTCGCCCCGACGGGGTGAGCGCGATGGAGGCGACCTGGGCCGCTGTCGTCGTCAACCACGACGCCGGCGAGCTCCTGGAGCGGTGCTGCCGATCGCTGCTCGACGAGGGCGCCGGCGAGGTGGTCGTCGTCGACAACGGGTCGACCGACGGCTCGGCCGACGGCCTCGAGGCGGGCGGGCTCCCGGTCGTGGTCGTGCGGGCCCCGAACCTCGGGTACGCGGCGGGGGCCAACACGGGGATCGCCCGGACCTCCGCGCCGGTGGTCGCGGTGTTGAACCCCGACACGCGCGTGGAGCCTGGGGCGGCGCCGGCGCTGGTCGCCCGCTTCGCCGAGGAGGACGTGGCGGCGGTCGGTCCCCGGATCGTGAACGTCGACGGCAGCACGTACCCCTCGGCCCGGGTCGTGCCCTCGGTCATCGACGCGGTCGGACACGGTCTCGTGTCGTTGGTGTGGCGCGGCAACCCGTTCAGCCGCCGCTACTGGGAGGCCGACCGCGACCCCGCGGCGCCGCGCGACGTCGACTGGGTGTCGGGAGCGGCGGTGTGGCTGCGCCGGCGCGCCGTGGACGCCGTGGGGGGCTGGGACGAGCGGTACTTCATGTACGTCGAGGACGTCGACCTGTGCTGGCGGCTGCGCGAGGCGGGCTGGAGGGTCGTCTACGAGCCGGCGGGCGTCGTCGAGCACGTGCAGGGGTCCGCCACGGACCGGCGGCCCGACCGCATGATCCTCGAGCACCACCGCTCCCTCCTGCGCTTCGCCGCCCGCCGGTGGCGCGGGGTCCGCAAGGTGGCCCTCGTCCCCGCGGCGGCGTTCCTCGCGCTGCGGGCGCTGCTCGTGATGGCGCGACGCCGGATCGTGCGAGCACCAGGCCTTTCCAGAGCCCGTCGTGGCAGCGGGTAGCCTGCCGCCATGGCACGCAAGAAGCTCAAGCCCCCCACGTCTCGCCGTCGCAGCAGCCGGCAACGCAGCGCCAACCTCGGTTGGTGGCTAGCGATCGGGCTGATCGTGGTCCTCGGCGTCACCGGGATCGTCCTGAGCCGCGAGAGCGGCGGATCCGACATCGTGCACGAGATCCTGGCGCCGGACCTCGACGGCGCGGAGACGATCAGGGTGACCGAGGTGACCAGGGAGCGCTTCGACCGGGTGGAGTCCGGCGAGGTGCTCATGCGGCTCGGTGCCGGCGACGACGTGGCCGACATCGAGGCCGCCGTCGACGGCGTCGTCGTCGAGCTGCTCGTGACCCAGGACGACGAGGTGTCGCCCGGCACCCCACTTGCCACGCTCCAGACCGGTCCCGACTTCGACCAGTCGAACACGGCGGGCCACCACTGGCACACGGCCTACGGCGTCAACGTGTGCGGCGACTGGCTCCCGCCGATCGGGCAGTTCCAGAGCGACTTCCACACCCACGGCAGTGGGCTCGTCCACGCCCACCCGCGCTCCACGTCGGCGGCCGGCGACAACGCGACCCTCGGTCTGTTCTTCGAGCGCGCGGGCGGGAAGGTCGACATCGACGAGGTCGACTACCCGGGCCTCGAGACGTACCGGAGCGGCGACGTCGAGTGCGACGGCGAGGAGGCCAGGTTGCGCTGGGCCCTCAACGGCGAGGAGCGCGACACCGACCCGTCGCGCTTCGTCGTCGGCAACGGCGACGTGGTCGTCCTCGCGTTCCTGCCTCCCGACGCCGAGCTGCCGACGATCCCGCCCTCGATGGCGCAGATGGCGGAGAACTACGCCGAGCCCAACCACCCCGACTACGAGCCGCCGGAGGGCGCCGCGCCCGGCACCCCGCCCGAGGGCATCCCGCCCGAGGAATCCGGCGACACCGGTGACGCGGGCGATGCCGGGGACACCGGGGACGGCAGCGATGCCGGGGACACCGGGGACGGCAACGATGCCGGCGGTGAGGAGTAGCCGGCCGTGCTGGCGGTCGTCCTCGTCGGCGGTGAGGGGACGCGGCTGCGGCCGCTGACCTACACCACACCGAAGCCGCTGCTGCCGATCTGCAACCAGCCGTTCCTCGAGCGCCAGCTCGGGTGGCTCGCCCGCCACGGCATCGACGAGGTCGTCCTCTCGATGGGATACCTCCCCGAGGCGTTCCACGAGCACTTCCCGGACGACTCGTTCGGCGACGTCCGGCTCCGCTACGCCGTGGAGCCGGAGCCGCTGGGCACCGGTGGCGCGATCCGCTACGCCGCCGACGGGGTCGACGAGCCGTTCGTGGTCTGCAACGGTGACGTCCTCACCGACCTCGACCTCCGCGGCCTCGTCGCCAAGCACGAGGAGTCGCGAGCCGAGGCGACCATCGCGCTCACCCGCGTCGAGGACCCCTCGCGCTTCGGCGTCGTGCCGACCGACGACGACGGACGGGTGGTCGCCTTCGTCGAGAAGCCGCCGGAGGGGAGGGCGCCCACCGACTGGATCAACGCGGGGTGCTACGTGCTCGAGCCCTCGATGCTCGAGCGCATCCCCACCGGGGTGGTCACCTCCGTCGAGCGCGAGACCTTCCCGAGGACCCTCGAGCAGGGCGGAGCGCTCTACGCGCTGCGCTCCGACTCGTTCTGGCTCGACATCGGGCAGCCTCGCCAGTACCTCGCCGCCCACGACGCCCTCCTCGAAGGCCGTCTCGGTCGACCGCCCGCACCGGGTGCGGTCGAGCGCGAGCCCGACGTGTGGATCCAGGGCGAGGCGGCGGTCGACGACGCCGCCGCGATCGAGCGCCCCGCGCTCCTGGGTGACGGCGCCGTGGTCGCTGCCGGAGCACGGGTCGCGGGCTCGGTGCTCGGCCCGGGGGTGCGGGTCGGGGAGGACGCGACCGTCGTGCACTCGGTGCTCCTCGACGGAGTGTGCCTCGACGCCGGCGCCGCGGTCGTCGACAGCGTGGTCGGCTCCGGCGGTCACCTGCGAGCGGGCGCGTCGCTGACCGAGGTCAGCGTCGTCGGTGCCGCCGCCGTGGTCGACTCCGGCACCACGATGGCCGGAGCGCGGGTCGACCCACCCGGCGGCCGGTAGCGCCGTGCGCGCGCTCGTCACCGGCGGTGCCGGCTTCGTCGGCTCGCACCTCGTTGACCGGCTCATGGCGGCCGGCCACGAGGTCGACGTGGTCGACGACCTCAGCTCCGGTGCGATGGGGAACCTGGCCGAGGCGCGGGCGGACCGCTCGCGCCGGTTCACGTTCCACCGCCTCGACATCCGGCGGCCCGACCTCGTCACGGCGATGAAGCAGCGGGAGCCCGAGGTGGTGTTCCACCTCGCGGCGCAACCGAGCGTGAGCGTGTCGGTCGCGCAGCCGCTGTTCGACGCGGAGGTCAACGTGCTCGGGTCGCTGAACGTCTTCCAGGGCGCGCTCGCGGCGGGGGCCCGGAAGGTGGTCTTCGTCAGCTCCGGTGGGGCGATCTACGGGCACAGCGACGAGCTCCCGGCCCGCGAGGGCCACCCGCAGCGTCCGCTGTCGCCCTACGGCGTCGCCAAGAAGGTGGGCGGCGACTACCTGCACTACTACCGGGAGGTCCACGGCCTCGAGTACACGGCGATCGCCCCGGCCAACATCTACGGCCCGCGCCAGGACCCCCACGGGGAGGCCGGCGTGGTGGCGATCTTCGCCTCGCGGCTCCTCTCGGGTGAGCGACCCACGATCTTCGGCGACGGGGAGCAAACCCGCGACTTCGTCTTCGTCGACGACGTGGTCGACGCGCTCGTGCGCGCCGCGGACCGCGGCGACGGTCTGCTCGTGAACGTGGGCACCGGCGTCGAGACCTCGGTGCAGCAGCTCTACGACACCATGACCGAGGTCCTCGGGACCGAGACGCCGGCGGTGTACGCCCCGCCCCGGACCGGCGACGTCCAGCGCTCGGCGATCGACCCGAGCCGCGCCGGGATCCACCTGGGCTGGCGTCCCTTCACTCCTCTGGCCGAGGGTCTCCGTCGCACGATCGCCTGGTTCCGCACCGGCGCCGGCTGACGCGGGGTCAGCGGAACAGGTCCTCGCCGGGGTCGCGCACCAGCTCGGCCGCGCTCGCCCGCCCGAACCAGTGGCTCGGGAGGCCCCGCACCAGGGCGGCCGGGACGGCCCGGTCCTTGCCCATCACCAGCTCGGCGGCCGCGGCGATCTCGTCCGCCACGGCGAGCTCGGTGACCTCCAGGGTGCGTCCCAGCGCGTCGTCGGTGCCGCGCAGGTCGACCACGGCCCGGACGCCCGCCACTCCGATCGCGACGTCGCACACGCCGTGGCGCCACGGCCGCCCGAAGGTGTCGGAGACGACCACCGCGACCTCGAGGCCACGGGCGGAGAGCACGTCGCGGATGCGCCGCGCCGAGCGGTCGGGGTCCTCGGGCAGCAGCGCCGCGTGGCCGGCAGGGACGTTCGAGAGGTCGACGCCGGCGTTGGCGCAGACGAAGCCGTGGCGGGTCTCCGCGATGACCAGGTCCCCCCGCCGGCGCAGGATCCGCACCGACTCGGCCTCGACGAGCGCCCGTCTGGCGGCGGCGTCCGACTCGTCCACGGGCACGACGCGCCCCTCGGCCTTCGAGACCACCTTCTGGGTGACCACCAGGCAGTCGCCGTCCGCGGCGCCGGCGCCGGAGGCGGCGTCGGCCAGCATCCCTGCCAGGTCGTCGCCGGCGCGGACCTCGGGGAGACCCTCGACCGGGACGATCGCCACGCCGTCGGTCACGGGGAGATCCCCACCGCGCCGAGCACGTGGAGGGCGAGGCGTGCCGCTGCGGCGACGTCGTGCATGAGGGTGGGCGCGACCGACGCCCTCACGCCGGCCTCCTCCACCGCGGCGCTGGTCTCCACGTCGGCCTCGTCCACGACGAGGGTCGCGCACACGTCCGAGTACGTCCGGGCGACCCCGGCGGGCGAGACCTCGATCCCGAGCCCGCGCATCAACCGGTCGGCGGGACCCCGCACGGGCGCGCCCCCCACGATGGGGCTCACCCCGACGACGCGGTCGCGCCGTGCGGCGAGGGCCTCGCGGATCCCCGGGACGGCGAGGATCGGGCCGACCGACACCACGGGGTTGGAGGGGCAGATCACGACGACGTCGCTGCGCTCGAGCGCGTCGAGCACCTGCGGTCCGGGCTCCGCGGCCCCGGCGGCGCCCAGGTCCACGCCGGTGACCGCCGGCTCGGCGCGGCGTCCGACGAACCATTCCTGCATGGCGAGGCGCTCCCCGCCCGCCGTCTCGATCACCGTCGGCGCCGGATCGTCGGTCATCGGCAGCAGCCGCACCGCGAGGTCCCAGGCCCGGACGATCTCGGCGGTCACCGTCGAGAGCGGCACACCCTCCCCGAGCCGCCGGGTCCGGTACAGGTGGGTGGCGAGGTCCGCGTCGCCGAGCCTGAACCACGTCTCGACGCCGTAGCGCTCGAGTGCCTCCATGCAGCGGAACGTCTCGCCGGCGAGGCCCCACCCCGTTCGCGGGTTCGACGCGCCGGCGAGCGTGTAGGTGACGCTGTCGAGATCCGGCGAGACGTGCAGCCCGTGGAACCGCTCGTCGTCGCCGGTGTTGCCGACGACGGTCACCGCTGCGGGCTCGACCACCTGCACGAGGCCGCGGAGGAAGCGGGCTGCGCCGACGCCGCCGGCGAGGGCGGTGACGCGGGGGGTGGGCAGGGGCTCGGGCACCGGGGTGCAGCGTACGGGTCACAACGGCGGCGGAGCGAGCGGGGGTCCGCGCCGGCGCCGCGGGCCGCCCGTACACTCCCGCGCATGGACGAGGTGCGATACGCGCAGCCCGCGTTCGAGACCTCCGACGACCCCGACCGCGACGGCGCCGGCCTGGTCGAGTCGTTGATGCAGCGGGCCGTCGGCGAGCAGCTCGCGGAGCAGCGCCTGCTGCGCGACGCCCTCACTGACGTGAGCCGTCGCCTCGACGCGCTGGAGCGGTCGGTCGAGGAGCGCTTCGACGGCGGCGACTCGGTCGTCGCCGACCGCCTCGACCGGTTCGAGCGTGCCGTGAGCGAGCGGATGACGGCGTTCGAGACGGTGGTGCGACGTCTCGTGGACCGGGTCGCGACCACCGAGGAGCGCCTGGTGGAGGGGCTCGCGCACAACGACCGGGTCGTGCGCGCCCAGCTCGAGGCGCTCCGTCCCGCGATCGGAGCTTCGGAGGAGCGGGTCGTCGAGGCGGTGGAGACCGAGCTCGGCGACGTCGTCCGCCGCGGCGTCGCGTCCAGCGAGGAGCGGATCGAGCGGTTGCGCGAGACCCTCGCCGAGGGCTTCGAGCGCACCTCCGAGGCGGTGGGCCACAGCGAGCGCGTCCTCGAGGCCCAGTTCGAGGCGCTCCGTCCCACCGTGGAGGCGGCGGTGCTGGGGAGCGTGAACCCGGAGCTGGACCGGGCGGTGGACGAGCTCCGGCGGGCGATCTCGGAGCACGGCCGCAAGCTCGCCCGCGACGTCAACCGGATCGGCTACCTCCTGGCGCGCGAGGGCCGTTCGATCGAGGGCTTCGAGCCCGTCGGCCCCGCGTCCGAGGAGGCGACACCCGACGGCGCGCAGGGCACCGACGGCGCGGCGGGCACCGACGGCTCGCAGGGCACCGACGACGCCGAAGGCCGGCGGGGCGCTCGGGGCTCGCGACGGCGACTGCGCCGACCGCTCATGGCGCGCCGAGGCCAAGAGACCGGGGAGACCGGGAAGACCGGGGAGACCGGGGAGACCGAGGAGTCCGAGGAAGGCTGAGGCTCAGGCGGCCGTGTCCGAGACGGTCGCGTGGAGCCTGGAGCGCACCTGCTCGCGCGCGGTCCCGAGATGCTCCCTCGCCTCGGCGAGCCGAGCGTCGAGGCGTGCCCGTGCCCGGCGCCGGCCCACCTGGGCCTTCTGGAACGTGAGCACGCCGGCCCCCACGGTGACGTAGGCGGCGTCGCGGGCGATGTTGGTGACGTCGATGGGCATTCGTCGCTCCTCGGCGGGCGCGTGGCTCGTGCGCGTGAACGATGGTATGCGGAGTGGTGAACAGTTGCAAGCACCTCGCGCGGGTGCTCGTGGGCCGACGGGTCGCCGCCTCGGGCCGGCGGTGGTTATGCTCGGCCCACCTCATGGAGACCTCCGATTGGGAGGACTCGCCGGCCGATCCCGCGGCGGAGCTGACCGCCGAGGTCCCCTCCGTCGTCGCGGTGGTCGTCACCACGGACCCCGACGAGCGGTTCGACGCGGTGCTGGCGAGTCTCGCTGTCCAGGACTACCCGGCCCTCACCGTCCTCGTCGTGGACGCCGGATCGCGCGACGACCTCGGTCCCCGGGTCGCGGCCCGGCTGCCGGACGCCTTCCTCCGTCGGCTGACCGAGCGGGAGTCCTTCGCCGTCGCGGCCGCCGAGGCGCTCGCCGCGGTGGAGGGGGCGAACTACCTGCTCTTCTGCGAGGACGACGTGGTCCTCGCGGACGACGCGATCTCCCTGATGGTCGAGGAGGCGTACCGGTCGAACGCCGGTGTCGTCGGCCCGAAGTTCGTCGACGCCGAGCGGCCGGAGGTGCTCCTCGAGATCGGGCTCAGCGCCGACAAGCTCGGCGTCTCGGCTCCCATGGTCGAGGCCGGGGAGATCGACCACGAGCAGCACGACGCCGTGCGCGACGTCTTCGCGGTTCCCAAGACGACGATGCTGGTGCGTGCCGACCTCTGCGCGGAGATGGGCGGCTTCGACCCCGCGTTCGTCGCGGGGATGGAGGAGATCGACCTGTGTTGGCGTGCCCGCCTCGCCGGTGCCCGGGTGATCGTGGCGCCCGACGCGGTCGTCCGTCGCCCGTGGGCCGCGCACCAGGCCCGGTTCGGGTCCGATCCCGACGCCGTCCGGGCGCGGGAGCCCACCCAGCGGCTCCGGATGCTGCTCCGGAGCTACTCCGCGATGTCGTTGCTGCGCGTCCTCCCCCAAGCCGCGGCGGTGACCTTCCTCCAGGCCGTCGGACTCGTGCTCATGGGGCGGGGGCGGCGCGCGTGGGGGGTGGTGCGCGCCTGGTTCCACAACGCCCGCGACCTGCGCTCGACGATGCGGGAGCGCCGTCGGATCCAGGGCAGCAGGGTCCTCCCCGACCGCGACGTCCGCTCGTTCCAGATGCACGGGTTCGCCTACATCCGCGCCTTCCTGGCCGGTCAGCTCGACCTGGGGGGGCGTGTCGACGCGCTCGGCGGCACCGGCCGCGCCCTGACCGAGTCGGTGGCCGTGGGCCTCCGGCGTCCGGGCGTCCTCTCCGGTGCCGCGCTCGTCGTGCTGGTGATGCTGGGCTCCCGCGACCTGCTCGCCGGCTCCGTCCCGGCCGTGGGCTCGATGCTCCCGTGGCCCGAGCCCACCGACGCCTTCCGGGAGTTCACCTCGTCCTGGCGCTTCGCCGCCATCGGCTCCGCGGCCCCGGCGCCCCCCGCCTTCGCCCTGATCGGCGCCCTCGGGACGCTGCTCGGCGGGTCGGGCGCGCTCGCCCGCACCCTGGTCGTGGTGGGTGCGATCCCGCTGGGCGCGTACGGCGCCCACCGCCTCCTGCGACCGCTGGCGACCACCGCGTGGCCGCCACTGGCCGCCGCCGCCGCCTACGCCGTGGTCCCGCTGCCGCGCAACGCGATCGCGGACGGCCGCCTCGGGCCGCTCGTGTTCTACGCGCTGGCGCCGTTCCTGCTGGTGCGGGTCCTGCGGGTGTCGGGGCTCGAGCCCTTCGGGACGCCGGGCCCGGGCGGCCCGGCAGCCGACCGCCGCCGGGCGCTCCTCGCGCTCGGTGTGCTCACCGCGGTCTCGACGGCGTTGTTCCCTCCCTCGCTGGTGCTCGTCGCGGCGATGGCGGTCGCGCTGCTCGCCGCCTCGCCGGTCGCGGGCGACCGACTGGCGGCCGGACGCGGCCTCGTGGCGGTCCTGGTGTCCTCCGGGATCGCCCTGGCGCTGCTGTTCCCGTGGTCCCTCGGGATGCTGCTGCCGGTCCCCGACGCCGCGGCGCTCGGGTTCGCCTACCGGGAGCGCCCCGACCTGGTCCAGGCCCTGCTCTTCGACACCGGGCCGGCGCGGGTCGGCATCGCCGGGTTGCTCCTCGTCGTCGGGGCGCAACCGCTCGTGATCGGCTCGGGAACCCGACTGCGCTGGGGGTTCCGAGCGTGGATCCTCGCGCTCGTGGGATGGACGGCGGCGTGGCTCCCCGGCCGGGTCGGTCTCGACGGGGGGTTCCCTCCGGCCGAGGCCCCGCTCGTCCTGGCCGCGTTGGGGTTGGCGATGGCCGCCGGCCTGGGCTCGGGGGTCCTGCGCGAGGAGCTCCAGCGGACCGGCTTGAGCTGGCGCCAGGGGGTGGCGGTGGCCGCCCTCGGGGCGCTGGGCCTGGCGACCTTCCCGTTCCTCGTCGACACCTTCGACGGGCGTTGGAGGCTTCCCGAGCGCGACTGGCACCGGACCCTCGCGTGGATGAGCTCGGAGACGCCGAAGGGAGGGTTCCGCGTGCTCTGGGTCGGCGATCCCTCGACGCTCCCGGCCCACCCGTTCCGCCTCGACGACGGCACCGGCTTTGCGGTCACCCGCGACGGGCCCGGTGACGCCACGGCGCTGTGGCCGCCTCCCGGCGAGGGCGCCACCGCCGCGGTCTCCGGCGCGCTCGAGTCGGTGCTGGCGGGACGGACCGACCGGCTCGGTCACCTGCTCGGCCCCCTCGCCGTCCGCTACGTCGCGTACCCGCGCGCGGCCGAGCCGGGCCCCATCGAGGACGCCGACGAGGACGCCGACGAGGGCGCCGACGGGAGCGCCGAGGGCAGGGCTTCGAGCGACCTCGAGCGGACCCTGGCCCGCCAGGTGGACCTGGCGGAGCTCCGCGTCGACCCCGGCATCAGGCTGTTCGAGAACCAGGCGTGGATGCCGGCCGCGGCGCTCGTCGACGGCGAGGCCGCCGAGGCGGTCGTGAGCACCGCGGCCCGCGACGCCGTCCGCTTCGACCTCTCGGGCGCCCGGCCCGTCGGGGGGACGCCCCGTGCCCCCGAGGTCGAGGTGTCCGACGCGGACCGGGACCGCGTCGGGGGCGTGCTCCTCCTCGCGGAGTCGTTCGACGACGGCTGGGAGACGACCGCCGGCGGGGCGCTGCGCCCCCACTTCCGGGCCTTCGGCCTCGTCAACGGCTTCGTCGTGGAGGACGTCGACCGGATCGAGGTGTCGCATCCCTCGCAGCTCCTGCGCTACGGGGCCCTGGCGGTCGAAGCGGTCGTGCTCGTCCTGGTGCTCGGCGCCTGGAACCGTCGGCGCGCCGCGGAGCGGGCCGAGCGGCGACGCTGGCGAGCGTCGTCGCGCGACGTGCGGCCCGGGCCGGAGGCGAGCGTCGAGAGCGCCCCGGCGGGCCTCGTGGGGAGCGCCGACCATGCCTGAGCGCACCGGGACGGGTGAGCGCACCGGCACCGGTCTGCGTCGCGGCGCCGGGCTCTTCCTCGTGGTCGGCCTGGTCCTGCTCGGCGCGGTCGTCGACCGCGGCGCGGGCGACCGGGCCGGCGACGCCTCGTACGACCCGTCGGTCGCGACGCGGGACGCGGAGACGGTCGCGGTGCCCCCCGCGGGGACGATCTCGTCGGCCTGGTACTGCGCCGAGGGCACCTCCGCGCAGGGAGGCCGAGCCGACGAGACGGTCGTGATCGCCAACGCCGGCCAGGACCCGGTCCGGGCGGTGGTGACGGTGCTCCGCGGCGAGGAGGCGCCCGCCCACCGCTCCGTGGAGGTGGCGCCCCGGTCGCGCACGCAGGTGCGGGTCGCGGACGTCGCAGAGACGGAGGAGCCGGGCGTCGTCGTGGAGGTGTTCGGCGGCCTCGCCGCGGTGGAGCACCGGCTCCGCGGCGCGGGTGACATCGCCACGGCGCCGTGCGTGCGCCGGCCGTCGACCCGCTGGTGGTTCGCCGGCGGCACCACGGTCAAGGACGCGCGGGACGTCCTCGCCCTCTTCAACCCGTTCCGGGACGACGCGATCGTGGACCTGACCTTCTTCACCGAGGAGGGAGTCGAGCAGCCCGCCGCGCTCCAGGCCCTGGTCGTTCCCGGCCGCTCGCGGGTGTCGGTTCCCGTGCACGAGCACGTGCTGCGGAGGGAGCGCGTCGCCGCGGAGGTCGTCGCCACCTCGGGACGCGTCGTGGCCGAGCGCTCGGTCCGGTGGGACGGGTCCACCGCCCGCCGCGGCCTCGCCGTCATCCCCGGGGCGGTCCGCACCGCGGAGACGTGGAGCTTCCCCGAGGGGCTCACGGGCGAGCACGTGATCGAGGACGTCTGGGTGCTGAACCCCCACGAGGACGACACCGCCGTCGAGATCCAACCCGAGCCCGACGGCGACGCCCTGGTCGAGCCGACCGAGCTCGACGTCCCGGGTCGCTCGGCGGTGCGCTTCCGGGTCAACGAGGTGCTCCCCGAAGGCGGCCACTCGTTGCAGGTCACCGCGCTCGGACGTCACGACGTCGTCGCGTCCCTCGCGATCGCCTCCCACGAGGAGGCGACGCGACCCGGCTACGCGACGGTGCCGGGCATCGACGCGCGAGCGCGGCGCTGGCTCTTCCCGGCGGGGAGCGCGGACGACACCTTCGACGAGTGGATCACGGTGGCGGGGCCGGTGGACGGGCCCGCCACCGTGAGCATCTCGGTGCTGGCCGGAGGGGTGCTCCTGGTGCCCGAGGGTCTCGGCTCGCTCGAGGTCGAGCCGCTGACCCGCCGGTCGTTCCGCCTCGGCGATTCCCTGAAGCGCTCGGACCTGCCGCTGGTGGTCGAGTCCGACCAGCCGGTCGACGTGGTCCGGGGCCTGTACCGGAGCTCCGCGGTCAGCCTCTCGCCGGGGATCCCGTTCGAGGAGTGAGCGCAGCGACCCCCGGTAGTCTCGGACCGTGGAACCGCGTCTGTGGATCGCCCTGGTGCTGCTGGTCGCGGCGGCGGTGGCGGCGTGGCTGATCGAGCGTCGCCGCCCCGACCCTCCGGCGGCGAGCGCCGGCGGGGTTCCCGAACAGCTCGACCGCGGCGACTTCGCCGACGCCCACAAGCCCTGGTTGGTCGTGCTGTTCTCGTCCGCGACGTGCGAGTCGTGCGCGGACGTGGCCGCCAAGATCGAGCCGCTGGCCAGCGACCTGGTGGCGGTCCAGGACGTGGAGCACGCGCGCGACCGTGACCTCCACCGGCGCTACGGGATCGAGGCGGTGCCGCTCACCCTGGTGGCCGACCCCGAGGGGGTGGTGCGCTCCGCGTTCCTCGGCCGGGTGACCGCCACCGACCTGTGGGCCGCGGTCGCCGAGGTCCGGGAGCCCGGGACGTCGTCGGAGCGCCACGGTGGAGGTCTGCTCGAGGGCTGACCGCGCGGCTCCGGGCTGCTCGGGCAGCTCGGAGCCGCTCGAGCCGATCAGGAGCGCTTGCGGCCTCTCGTCGGACCGGAACGGCCCGAGGAGCCGCCGGAGCCGCGGGAGCTGCTCGAGCCACGGGATCTGCTCGAGCCACGGGAGCTGCTCGAGCCCGAGCGGCGCGACGCCGCACGCTTGCGGGTCGCGCCGTTGCCCGACGTCTTGGGGCCGGTCGCGGCGGGCACCTGCCGGGGACCGCCGACCTTGCGGCCCATGGCGTCGTCGACCCGCTGCGCCACCTCCTCGCCGGTGAGGGTCTCGTGCTCGAGGAGCCCTTCTGCGACGGCGTCGAGGCCCTTGCGGACCGCCTTGAGCTCCTTGCGCGCCCGGTCCTCCTGCTCCCGGAGGATGCGCTCGACCTCCTGGTCGATGACCCGCGCCGTGTCGTCCGAGTAGTCGCGGGTGTGCACGAGGTCCTCGCCGAGGAACACGGCTCCCTGGCCACCCCAGGCCATCGGCCCGAGCTGCTCGCTCATGCCCCACTGGCTGACCATCTTCCGTGCGAGCTCGGTGACGCCGACCAGGTCGTTCTCCGCGCCCGTGGAGATCTCGCCGTAGACGATCTCCTCGGCGAGGCGACCCCCGAGGCGGACGGCGAGGGAGTCCTCGATGTAGCCCCGCTGGTAGATGTGCCGCTCCTCGAGGGGAAGCTGCTGGGTGACCCCGAGCGCCATTCCGGTGGGGAGGATCGTCACCTTGTGGACCGGGTCCGCGTGCTCGAGCACGTAGCCGAGCACCGCGTGGCCTCCCTCGTGGTAGGCGATGACCTCCTTCTCCTCGTCGGAGAGCGCCATGGACTCGCGCCGCATCCCCATGAGCACCCGGTCGCGAGCCGAGTCGAAGTCCTCGCGGGTGATCTTCGAGTGTCCCTTGCGGGCCGCGTGCAGCGCGGCCTCGTTGACGAGGTTGGCGAGGTCGGCGCCGCTCATGCCGGGAGAGCCGCGGGCGACGATCTCGAGGTCGACGTCGTCGTCGAGCCTCTTGTCCTTGCAGTGCACCCCGATGATCGACAGGCGCTCGTCCTGCGAGGGGAGGGGCACCATGACCTGGCGGTCGAAGCGCCCCGGGCGCAGCAGCGCCGGGTCGAGGACGTCGGGGCGGTTGCTCGCCGCCAGCATCACGATGCCCTCGTTGGCCTCGAAGCCGTCCATCTCGTTGAGCATCTGGTTGAGCGTCTGCTCCCGCTCGTCGTGGCCGCCGCCGACGCCGGCCCCGCGCTTGCGGCCGATCGAGTCGATCTCGTCGACGAAGATGATCGCCGGCGCCTCCTTCTTGGCGGTCTCGAAGAGGTCGCGGACCCGAGCGGCCCCGACGCCGACGAACATCTCCATGAAGTCGGAGCCCGACACCGAGATGAACGGGACGCCGGCCTCGCCGGCGACCGCCCGGGCGATGAGGGTCTTGCCCGTGCCCGGAGGGCCCACGAGGAGGACGCCCTTGGGGATCCGGGCCCCGATCTCGCGGAACTTGGCGGGGTTCTTGAGGAAGTCGACGACCTCGTTGATCTCGGCCTTCGCGCCCTCGTAGCCGGCGACGTCCCCGAAGCGCGTCGTGGGCTTGTCGGTGCTGTAGAGCTTGCCCTTGCTGCGGCCGATGTTCATCAGGCCCGCCATCTGCCCCTGGGCGCGGCGCCCGAGCCACCACCAGAACAGGACGATGACGCCGATGAAGAGCCCCCAGGTGAGCAGCGTGGAGAGGAACTCGGAGGGCTTCGGCTCGTAGTTGCGGTCGACCCCGTGCTCCTCGAGCAGCTCGACGTCGCGGTCGGGGATCTCGCTGGAGGGCCCCTGGGTCTCGAACTCCACCTCCTCGCCGCCCTCGGTGAAGACGCCCTTGATCGAGCCGTTGTCCTGCTGGATGTCGACCTTCTCGACCTCGCCGGCCTCCACCTTGGAGAGGAACTCGGAGTACTCGAGGTCGCGGCGGTCGTCGCCGGAGTCGAAGACGGTCCCGAACAGGAGGAAGGCGAGGATCCCGCCGATCACGATCCAGGGCAGCCAGCGGAGCTTGCTCGGGGTGGACTCGGGGGACTGACGGCCGCCGCGCGGCGTCCCGCCGGGAGGGGTGCGGGGCTGGGGACTCATGAGGTTCCTTCGTTCGGCCTCGATCGGCCTCCATGGTAGGACGCCGGGGATGCCCCGGGGTCTCGGCGAGCACCGGGTTCCGGCGAGCACCGGGTTCCGGCGGGCAACGGGTCGGGTCCACCGTCGTGGCGTCGGGTGGGGATACCGTGGGCTCGGTGAGCGTCCGACGTTGCGACCGCCCCGACTGCTCCCGCCCGGCGTCCGCGTCGCTGTCCTACCGCTACGCGGAGCAGCGCGTGTGGGTCGGGACGCTCGAGCCCGCCGAGGGCGAGTCGCAGCACTGCCTCTGCGGTGCCCACGCCGACCGGCTCCGAGTCCCCGAGGGCTGGGAGCTGGTCGACCTCCGAGCGGACGTGCTCGCCGCGATCGAAGCCGTGGCCTGAGGGGCCGCTGGCCCACGGGCGAGCCGAGCACGTCGGTAGCCTGAGCCCATGGACGGCGAGCTCCCGCGCCCGGCCCCGCCGGCGCGTCGCGCCCGGGTGCGGTGGGGGATCGGGGACTGCTTCTGGGTCCTGGGCGCCCAGTGGGTGGGCGCCGCGCTCGCGTCGATGCTGGTCCTGGCGCCGTTCGGCTCCCGTCTCGACGACGAGCAGGTGCTGTTCCTGGTGCTCCTGCCCGGCCAGACGCTCGCCATGGCCGTCGCCCTGTGGGTGGTGTCGCGCCGCAAGGGGCGGGGCACCTGGCGCGCCGACTTCGGCTTCCGGGTCGCGTGGCGCGACTGGACCGCCGTGCTCGTGGGCTTCGGGTGGCGGATCCTGCTCGTCGTGGGGTTGATCCCCTTCCTCGTCCTGCTCGACGCCGACCAGCCCTCCCAGCAGATCGTGGAGGACATCGAGGACGCGCGGTCGGTCGCGGTGTGGGTGGTGATCTTCGCCAGCGTCGCCGTGGTGCAGCCCCTGCTCGAGGAGGTGCTCTTCCGGGGTCTGCTGCTCCGCTCGCTGCTCCGGCGCCTGCGTCCCGGGTGGGCGGTCGTCGTCTCGGGCGCGGGCTTCGGGGCGATCCACCTCCTGGGGGTCCGTCCCGGTCTCGACGCGGTCATCACCGTGGTCGGCCTCTCGGGCTTCGGCATGTTCCTGGCCGTGCAGGCGCTCCGTCACGGCTCGCTGTCGCGGCCGATCCTCACCCACGGGGCCTTCAACCTCACCGTGGTCGTGGCCCTCGCCGCCGGCTGAGGGACGGCGAGCCCCGTTTCGACCCGCGGCGACGCCTCGCGGCGAGACCGAGGAACCGTCGTCCCTCAAGGTTTGGGCGATTCCGCCGATACCCGAGGTGGGAAGCGGGTCGACATCTGGGGAGGATTCCAGTGCACTGCACCAACTGCTCGAACCATGACATCGTCGAGATCCACCTGACCGTCGCCGACGAGGCCGTCGCCTTCCACCGGTGCCCCCGGTGCGACAGCCGGAGCTGGTCCGGCCCGGGTGGCGAGATGAGCAAGGACGGCGTCCTCGAGCTGGTGCGCGCCGGCCGCTGAGGTCGTCGCGCCGCGGGCTCCCCGGACTCCGGTCCGAAGGGGACGCCCGGGACGCCACCACCGTTCTCGTCCCCGTCCGCCCGATCGCCACGTGCGGCCCGCGACGGTGCAGTTCTTCCGTGACTAGTCCTCATTGAGGATGGCCGCTCCACGGCCGCTTCGTACGTTCCCCGAGCACGAGGAACACGACACGAAGCGCGTGGGAAGGCGTTGATCCGCCGGTGGCCAGTTGGTCGCCTCGCCGGCGGGGAGCCAGTGGCGAACCCGGTCCCACCACTTCCAGACCTTGGAGGTGGGACCGGTGGAAGCGACACCGTCTCGAAGCAGGATCGCAGCGCTCATGCTCGTCACGGTCGGTCTGGTCGTCTTCACGATCGGATCGACGAGCTCGATCTCCGGCGCGGGCACCACGCTCCCCGTCGAGAGGGCAGGCGCGGCGTGCGTGAAGGTCGACACGTCCGTGTTCAGCGGGACGTTGACCAACGTCCACTTCGGCAGCTCGACGCCGTTCGCCATCGCGGTCTCGTCCGACGGACAGTCCGCGGCGTTCACGGTCACCAGCCCCACGGACGGCAGCGTCAAGGTCTCGACGGTGAGCGTGAAGGGTGGCTCGGAGCGCAACGGCGGAGGCTACGAGCACCACACGCCGAACAGCACGACCGGCAGTGGGTTCACGGCGCCGTCGAACCCGAACACCGCCGCCGAGGGCGACACCTTCGGGGTCAGCCACGTGATCTACTGCGTGTCGCTCGTCACGACGACGACCCAGCCGCCGACCACGACGACCCGGCCGCCGACGACGACGACGCAGCCGCCGACCACCACGACCCGGCCGTCGACGACGACGCAGCCGCCGACCACGACGACCACGATCGCCGAGGTGCTCGGAGAGGTCGTCGAGCCCGAGGACCCGACCGTGGGTGCCCCCGACCCCTCCACCGTGGACAAGCCGGCTCCGCCCGAGGAGACCCTTCCCACGGAGCTGGCCTTCACGGGCAGCGGCGTGTCGCCGCTGTGGCTGGCGCTCGCCGGCCTCGGTCTGATGCTGACCGGCGTCGGGCTGGCGCTCGGCAGCAAGGGGCGCCCGATCCCCGCACGGGCCCGGCAGCGGTAGCCGCACCGATCCCACCCACCGGGGGAGGCGGGAGCCGGGGCCCTCTGAGGGGTCCCGGCTCCTCGTCGTCGGAGGGGCCCCGGATCGCGCGCCGTGGGGGCCTCGCGACTGCCATGCTGGACGCCATGTCGAAGCTGCGCTCGACGCACGTCGTCGGTGGGCTCGTGGCCGCGGTCGCCGCCGGCTACGTGTTCCTCGAGCTGAACTCGTTCGGTGACCTCCTCCTGTTCGAGGACACCACCCCCAACGGGGGCGACACCGGCGCGCACGTCTGGTGGCCGGCGTTCATGCGCGACCACGTGTTCCCCGACCTGCGCCTCTCCGGTTGGGCACCGGACTGGTACGCGGGCTTCCCGGTCGGGCACTTCTACTTCCCGATCCCGGCGCTGTTGATCGTCGCCCTCGACCTGGTCCTGCCCTACAACGTCGCCTTCAAGCTCGTGACGGCGCTGGGCCCCGTCCTGTTGCCCGTCGCCGCCTACACCTTCGGCCGGGCGATCCGGGCGCCGTGGCCGGCCCCGCCCCTCATGGCGGTCGCCACCCTCCCGTTCCTGTACTTCACCGGGTACACGATCTACGGCGGCAACCTGCCGAGCACCCTCGCCGGCGAGTTCGCGTTCTCGATCGGCCTGGCCGTCGCGCTCCTCACGCTCGCGGCCCTGGCGCGCTCCCTCGACGACGGGCGGCGCCCGTGGCTGCCGGCGCTGCTCCTCGCCCTCACCGTCCTCACCCACATCATCGCCGGCGTCTTCGCCGTCGTGGGGGGCGTCGTGGTGTGGCTCGCCCGCCGGCCGCTGCGGACCTTCCCCGTCGTGGTCGCGATCGGAGGGGTGGCGTTCCTCCTCGCCGCGATCTGGGTCGTCCCGATGGTGGGACGCCTCGCCTACGCCACCGACATGGGGTGGGGGAAGGTCACCGAGATCCGCGAGAACCTCCTCCACGAGGACCTCCGGTGGGCGGTCGTCCTCGCCGGCGTCGGGCTCGTCGTCGGCGCGGCCTACCTGCGGCGCGCCACCCTGGAGCTCACCGCCCTCGCCGCGACGTTCGCCGCCATGTTCTGGCTGTGGCCCGAGGGCCGCCTGTGGAACGCCCGGCTGCTCCCCTTCTACTACCTGCCGCTGCTCTTCCTCGCGGCCATCGGCGTCGCCGAGGTCGTGAACCTGGTCAGGAGGGTCGTCGAGTCACCGCGGGCGGTCACGTGGGCGGCGGCGCGGGCCCGCGACGAGGCGGGTGCCCGCCCGGCGCCCCCGAGCCCTCCGCAGGGCGACCTGGTGAGCACGGTCGAGGACCGGGCGGCCCGCCAGCGGGCACGCCGCCGCTTGGGTCTGGTGAGCGTGGCGCTGGCCCACGGCGTCGCGGTGCTCGGCCTCGTGGTCGGGCTCGTCTACGTCGGCGACGACGACGTCCACGACTTCATCCCGGGCTGGATCGAGTGGAACAACACGGGCTACGAGGCGAAGGCGGCCTACCCCGAGTACCGCGAGATCATGGACACCCTCGAGGCGCTGCCCCCGGGCCGGCTGCTGTGGGAGCGCCTGGAGCGCATCAACGACTACGGCTCCGACCTCGCGCTCGAGCTGATCCCGTACTTCACCGACGGCGACGTCGGCTCCATGGAGGGCCTCTACTTCGAGTCGGCGAGCACGACGCCCTTCCACTTCCTCACCGTCGCCGAGGTGGCGTCCCAACCCTCGAACCCGGTGCGCGGGCTCGACTACGGCAGCATCGAGACCGACTTCGACCGGGGCGTGAGGCACCTGGAGCTCATGGGCGTCCGCTACTACATGGCCGGCTCCGAGCAGGCCAAGGAGCGGGCCTCCGAGCATCCGGGTCTGGCGCTCGTGACGGAGATCGGGGAACCCGACCGGGAGCCGTCGGTGGCCCGCTGGGCGATCTACGAGGTCGCCGGCGCGGAGGTCGTGGAGCCGGTGGCCTTCGAGCCGGTGGTCGTCGAGGGCCTCGGCGATGCCGAGCTCTTCCCCTGGCAGCGCGGCCTCGACCAGGACGAGTGGCTGCCCATGGCCCAGGACTGGTTCCACGACGAGTCGCAGCTCGAGCGTCCGCTCGCCGGCGACGGCCCCGACCGCTGGGCGCGGGTGGGAGAGGCGCGCGCCGCGTCGGCCCCCTTCGAGGAGCTGCCCGAGGTCGACGTCGACGACGTGTCGGTCGGCACCGACCGGGTCGAGTTCCGCGTCTCGGAGACCGGGGTGCCGGTGCTGGTCAAGGTCTCCTACTTCCCCAATTGGCAGGTCGACGGAGCCGAGGGACCGTGGCGGGTGACCCCGAACTTCATGGTCGTGGTGCCCACCGAGGAGCACGTCGAGCTCACCTACGGACGGACGCCGTTGGATCGTCTCGGGATCGCCCTCACGGTCGTCGGCGCGGTCGGGCTCGTGGCGCTGGGGCGGTGGCGTCCCCGGAGCCGGGACGCCCGCGCCGAGGCGGTGCGCGCCGAGCGCGGCGTGTCAAGCTGACGCGGTGAGCACCGACCTCGACGCCCTCTTCAAGGCCTACGACGTCCGGGGCGTGTATCCCGACGAGCTCGACGAGGAGCTCGCGCTGCGCATCGGCAACGCGTTCGCCGTGCACACCGGGGCCCCGACCCTCGTCGTCGGTCACGACATGCGCGCCTCCTCCGAGCCGCTCGTCGCCGCCTTCGTCGACGGCGTCACGCGGGCGGGCACCGACGTCGTCGACGTCGGGTTGGCCTCGACCGACATGCTGTACTTCGCGTCCGGCCGCTACGACCTCCCGGGCGCCATGTTCACGGCCAGCCACAACCCGGCCCGTTACAACGGCATCAAGTTCTTCCGGGCGGGCGCCGCTCCCGTCGGCGTGGACACCGGGCTGACGGAGATCCGCGAGCGCGTGGAGTCCGGCCCCCTCGTGGAGCGCGGCGGCGGCACCGTCGAGACCCGCGACGCGCTGGGCGAGTTCGCCGAGCACGTCCGCGGCTTCGTCGACGTCTCCGCCCTCGAGCCCCTCGTGGTGGTGGCCGACACGGCGAACGGGATGGGCGGGCTCGTCGTGCCCGCCGTCTTCGAGGAGCTGCCGTGCCGGCTCACCGTCCTCTACGGCGAGCTCGACGGCACGTTCCCCAACCACCCGGCCGACCCGCTCGATCCCGCCAACCTCCGCGACCTCCGGGAAGCCGTCCGCTCGCGCGGGGCGGACGTCGGCCTCGCCTTCGACGGCGACGCGGACCGGGTGTTCCTGGTCGACGACGCCGGTGACCCGGTGTCCGGCTCGACGACCACGGCCGTCCTCGCCAAGGCCGTCCTCGAGAAGCACCCCGGCGAGCGGGTCGTGCACAACCTGATCTGCTCCAAGGCCGTCCCCGAGGTGATCCGCGAGCACGGCGGGGAGCCGATCCGCAGCCGCGTCGGCCACTCCTTCATCAAGCAGGTGATGGCCGAGACCGGAGCGGTCTTCGGTGGCGAGCACTCGGCGCACTACTACTTCCGCGACAACTGGCGTGCCGACTCCGGCCTCGTGGCCACGATGCTGATCCTCGAGCAGCTCTCGGCGAGCGGGACGGCCCTCTCCGAGCTGCGCCGTCCCTTCGAGCGCTACGCCGCCTCCGGCGAGATCAACACCGAGGTCGACGACCAGCAGGCCGTCATCGAGGCGGTGGCCGACCACTACCGCGGCGCCGACCAGGACCGCCTCGACGGCCTCACCGTGGACTTGGGGGAGTGGTGGTTCAACCTCCGCCCCAGCAACACCGAGCCGCTGTTGCGGCTCAACCTGGAGGCGCGGGACGAGACCTCCTGTCGCCGCCACACCGACGAGGTCCTGGCCCTGATGCGCCACTGACGGCGGCGCGCGCACCGGGCCGGCGAGCACATCCACGAGACGGGAAGGACCGATGGCACTCGACCCCAAGCTGCTGGAGATCCTGGCGTGTCCCGACGACAAGGGGCCGCTCTACTACTTCGAGGACGACGCGTTCCTCCTCTGCGAGCGCTGCCGACGCCGCTACGAGGTGCGCGACGACATCCCGGTCATGCTGGTCGACGAGGCGCGGACGCTCGAGCCGGCCGAGGTGGAGGAGCTGGTGGCCCGGGCGGAGCGCGAGGGCATCGCACCCACCTTCGAGGACGCCCGGTGAGCGATCCGGCGCCGCTGGACAGCCTCGACTTCGCGGAGGCGGTGCACGGGCTCCCCGAGCAGCTCGACGCCGCCGCGGGGCGCGCAGCCGACACGGAGCTGCCCCGTGTCGAGGCGGGCGCGACCCAGGTCGTCGTCGCGGGCATGGGCGGTTCGGGCATCGCCGGCGACGTGCTCGCGGCCGCGGCGCGCCACGAACTCGAGGTGCCCGTCACCGTCCTCAAGCAGTACCGGGTTCCCCGCCACGTCGGGCCGGGCACGCTGGTCTTCGCCGTCTCCTACTCCGGGGACACCGAGGAGACGGTGTCGATGGCGACCGGGGCCGTCGAGCGCGGGGCGCACCTCGTGGCGGTGAGCACGGGCGGTGCGCTGGGCGAGCTGGCCGCCGCCTCCGGCGGCGCGCACGTGCCGTGCCCGCCCGGGCTCATGCCGCGGGCGGCCCTCGGCTCCCTGGTGGCGCCGCTGCTGGTGAGCCTCGAGCGCCTCGGCCTCCTCGAGGGCGCGCGGGGCGGGCTCCGCGCCGCGGCCGAGCAGCTCGCCCGGCGCCGTGACCGCTGCGCCACCGGCGTGGACGGCGCGGCGAACGGCGCCCGGGAGCTGGCCCGCAGGATCGGCCGGACGATCCCGGTGGTGTACGGGGGCGGGGCGATCGGGGCGGTCGCGGCGATGCGGTGGAAGGCGGACGTCAACGAGAACGCCAAGGCTCCGGCGTTCTGGAACGCCTACCCCGAGCTCGACCACAACGAGATCTGCGGGTGGGGCCAGCACGGGGACGTGACCCGGCAGGTGTTCACGCTCGTCGAGCTGCGCCACCACTTCGAGCACCCGAAGGTCGCCCGGCGCTTCGAGGTGACCCGCGAGATCGTGGAGGAGACCACGGCCGGAGTGCTGAGCGTGGAGGCCGAGGGGGACGGGCGGCTCGCGCAGCTCCTCGACCTGATGTACGTCGGCGATTGGACGAGCCTGTACATGGCCTACGACGCTGGCGTGGATCCCGGACCGGTCGACGCGATCGCCCGGCTCAAGGAGGAGCTGGCAGGCTGAGCGCGGCGTGCAGCGCCGGGACCGACGACGACGGCGCCGCCAGGCGCGCCGACAGGTGCGACGACAGACGCGGCAACACGCGCAACGGAAGGATTGACACCGTGGAGTTCGACATCGCCGACAAGGGTCTCGCCGACCCGGGCCAGCGACGGATCGAGTGGGCCGACCGGTCGATGCCCGTGTTGGCCTCGATCCGGGACCGGTTCACCAAGGAGCGCCCCCTCGAGGGGCTCACGCTGGCCGCGTGCCTGCACGTCACGACCGAGACCGCCAACCTGGCGCGCACCCTCAAGGCCGGCGGCGCCCAGGTGGTGCTGTGCGCGTCGAACCCCCTCTCGACCCAGGACGACGTCGCGGCCGCGCTGGTCGAGCACCACGAGATCCCGGTGTTCGCGATCACCGGCATCGACCGCGACGGCTACTACCGCCACATGGCCGGCGCGCTCGACGCCCGCCCCAACATGACGATGGACGACGGCTGCGACCTCGTGTCCACCCTCCACCAGGACCGCGCCGACCAGCTCTCCGAGGTGATCGGCGGGACCGAGGAGACCACCACGGGCGTGATCCGGCTGCGGGCGATGGAGCACGACGGTGCGCTGCGCTACCCGATCGTGGCGGTCAACGACGCCGACACCAAGCACCTCTTCGACAACCGCTACGGCACGGGCCAGTCGACCATCGACGGGATCATCCGGGCCACGAACCTGCTCCTGGCCGGACGGGTCTTCGTGGTCTCCGGCTACGGCTACTGCGGCCGCGGGCTGGCCATGCGCGCCAAGGGCATGGGCGCCCGCGTCGTCGTGACCGAGGTCGACCCCCTCCGGGCGCTCGAGGCCGTGATGGACGGGTTCGACGTCATGCCGATGATCGACGCGGCTCGCATCGGCGACATCTTCGTGACCGTCACCGGCGACCGCGACGTGCTGACCGAGGAGCACTTCGCGGTGATGAAGGACGGCGCGGTGCTGGCGAACTCCGGCCACTTCGACATCGAGATCGACCTCGAGGCGCTGGACCGGTTGTCCACCGAGCGCCGCGAGCTCCGACCGCTCGTCGAGGAGTTCGTGCTCGAGGACGGGCGGGGGATCGTGGTGCTCGGCGAGGGCCGTCTCGTGAACCTGGCGACGGCCGAGGGCCATCCGGCCTCGGTCATGGACATGAGCTTCGCCAACCAGGCGCTGGCGGCGGAGTGGATGGCGAGCAACGCCGAGTCCCTGGAGCCGAAGGTCTACGAGGTGCCCACGGAGGTGGACGAGGAGGTTGCCCGCCTCAAGCTCGAGTCGATGGGGATCACGATCGACTCGCTCACCGACACCCAGCGCGAGTACCTGTCGTCGTGGAAGGTGGGCACGTAACCCTCCACGACGAGGATCGCCACGGCGCGCACGGCGCGCACGGGGCGCACGGCGGGCACGGGCGCACGCCGTGACCGTCCGACCCCGATGGCAGGCTCGGGCGCGTGGGGCGCGTGGGCAGCGAGCACGGGGCGAGGGCGGCCGGTGAGGGTCGCCGCGCGGAGCGGGTCGGGGTCCGCGGCGCGGGCGCGCTCGTCCGCTGGTTGTTCCCGGTCCGCTGCGCGGGTTGCGCCCTCCCGGGCACCGACGGGATCTGCGAGGGGTGCCTGGCAGCGGCGGCACCCGCCGAGCCGGCCGAGGCCCCGCCCGGGCTCGTGGCGTGGTTCGCGCCGTACTCGTACGAGGGCGCCGTCGCCGAGGTGGTCGCCAGGGTCAAGTACCGCAACGACCGGGCGTCGGTGCCGGCCCTCGCCCGTGCCGTGGCGGATCACCTGCCCCCCGAGGCGACGACCGGGGTCGTGAGCTGGGTGCCCACCAGCAGGGGTCACCACCGCTCCCGCGGGTTCGACCACGCGGAGCTCCTCGCTCGGGCGGTGGCCCGCGAGCTGGGCCTCCCCGCCACGCGGGTCCTCGAGCGCGCCGACGAGGTGGTGCAGACGGGCCGGCGAGGCGCGGACCGCCGCCGCGGACCCGCCTTCGTGGCCCGGCGCGCGCCCGCCTCGGTGCTGCTCGTCGACGACGTGGCGACGACGGGGACCACCCTCGCCAACGCCGCGCGAGCACTCCTTCGCAAAGGGAGCAAATGGGTCATGGGTGCCACGGTGGCGCGCACTCCTCTCAAGGCGGGGTGCGGGGACTCCGACTGAGAGGGTGCGGGAGGGACGGACCGCAGCCGACGACCACCAGGGAGCACCCATGCCCACGAGCATCGAACCGCCGTCCCGCCGGGCGGCCGAAGCCTCTCCGGTCCTCTCGGGGCCGGGCGTCCTCCTCGACGAGCGTGGGCTGCGGCCCGCCGTGGTGGAGCGAGTCGGCCGGGCGTTGGCGAGCGGCACCTACGACCCTCCCGCCGACGCCGTCGCGGAGCGCATCCTCGCGGCGCTCCGCTCGAACCCCACCCTCCGGGGCCGCTGAGCCGTTCCGGGTCGGGAGCGAGCCCGTATACTCCTGCCAGGCCCGTGAACGTCACCACTGCTCGTGTCTGGAGGCCGGGATCCTGGACATCCGGGTGCACCGCAAGAACATGGAGGTCCCCCAGGGGCTCCTCGAGGCGGCGGAGCGCAAGCTCGCCAAGCTCGAGCCCATGCTCGACGAGTCGGGGTGGATCGAGCTCGGCTTCGTGGAGGAGCAGAACCCGCGGATCGCCGACAAGTACCACTGCGAGATCGTCGCCCACCTCAAGGGCAAGCGGCTCAAGGTGGAGGGTTCGGCGGGGGAGCCGTTCGCGGCCCTCGACCAGGCGACCAGCAAGGTCGACAAGCAGGTGCGCCGGCTCAAGGACAAGCGGGTCCGGAAGCGCCAGCGGGGCAACGGAGCCGGTGTCGACGCCGCCCGGGTCGCCGGCGGAGGCGACATCGAGCACGTGTTGGACGCCGAGCCCGGGTCCGGCGGGAACGCCGAGTCCGACGGGTCCGACGAGCCCGACGAGCCCGCGATCGTCGACGTCCGCGAGGCGGACGGGAAGCCGATGACGCCCGTCGAGGCCGCGATGCAGCTCGAGGTGCGCGGCCAGGAGTTCCTCCTGTTCCAGAACGCCGAGAACGGCCGTGCCGCGGTCGTCTACCGGCGCCGTGACGGCGACTACGGTCTGGTCGAGGTGCCCGGTTAGCGGTACCCGGACACGGGGGTGGACGTGAGCGAGGAGCAGCGCGGAGAGCCGGATGACGGCGCCGGCACGGACCCCGGCGCGATCCGTGTCCTCGTCGCCGACGACCACGCGCTGTTCCGGCGCGGCCTGAACATGATCCTGGAGTCCGAGGGGGGCATCCAGGTCGTCGCCGAGGCCGAGGACGGCGTGGAGGCGGTCGACACCGCGAGGGAACTCGCCCCCGACGTGGTGCTGATGGACGTGCGCATGCCCCGGCTCAGCGGCATCGAGGCGGCCATCAGGATCCGGGAGGCGGTGCCGTCGGCCAAGATCCTCATGCTCACGGTCTCGGACGAGGAGGACGACCTCTACGAGGCGGTCAAGGCCGGCGCCAACGGCTACCTCCTCAAGGAGATCTCGATCGAGGAGGTGGCGGACGCCATCCGGGCGGTCACCCAGGGACAGAGCCTGATCTCGCCGTCGATGGCCTCCAAGCTGCTCGACGAGTTCAACACCCTCTCGAAGCAGGCCGACGAGAAGACCAACCCCCACGCACCCCGGCTCACCGAGCGCGAGCTGGAGGTGCTCCAGCTCGTGGCCCAGGGGCTCTCCAACCGCAGGATCGCCGACAAGCTCTTCATCTCGGAGAACACCGTCAAGAACCACGTGCGCAACATGCTGGAGAAGCTCCACGTGCACTCGCGGATGGAGGCGGTGCTCTACGCGATGCGCGAGAAGCTGATCGACGACCCGGGCGACACCGACGAGGAGTCCACCTGACCCCGTTCGTTCCTTCTCTCTGACGGCCATCCGGCAGCAGAGAGGCAACGAATGGCGCCGGGGCGGTGCGGGGCCGCTCGGCAGTGGCTCGTGGCCGGTTCAGCGGCGGCGGGCGACGAGCACCCCGTCGTCCTGGAAGACGACGTCGAAGGCTCCCGAGCTCACCAGGTCCTCGACCAGCGAGCGGTCCTCGCGTCCCATGGCGGTGGAGTCGACCACCAACCACTCGACGACGCGGGGATCGTGGGTGTCCTCGCCGCGCACGCCCCAGTTGCGCTCCCGGAACGGGTTCGGGAACTCGTAGACGCGCTCGCGGTGGGTGAGGTGGGGTACGAACTGGTAGGTGGCGGAGACCGGCGCGCGGCTCGGAACCGTCGAGACCGCCTCGTGCTGGGTCTCCTGGCGCGGGCTCGACGCGGGCCAGAACCCCTCGTCGTAGCGGTCGCCGACCGGCGAGGGACCCCACTGGAGGGTGGCTGCCAGGGCGGCCACGGCCACCGCTGCCGCCGCGCCCCGGCGCAGCCACGCCAGCCCCGCGACACCGGCGACACCGGCGCCACCGGCGGGACCGGCGTGGCCGGCGACGCCGGCGGCGCGGGTGATGCCGGCGAGGCGGGCGAGGCCCTCGACGCTGGCCACGCCGAGCGCCGCCATCGGGAGCGCCGCGTAGTGGAAGGTGATCTCGCGGGTGAAGCCGTTGATCGACAGGAGGTTGGCGAGGAGCTGGGGGACCCCCATGAGCAGCGCGGCCGGTGCGGCCAGGGGGAGCAGGGCCCAGGGCGCGCCGAGCTTCCAGAGGTACCCGACGGGAGAGGGATCCGCGGTGGCCAGGTGGTCGACGACCCGGGTCGGGTCGGTGAGCACCGTGGTCACCACGCCCACGGAGGACTCGCCGAGGTGGCCGTAGAACTGGTCGTAGAACGCGCCCTGCCCGTTCACCGCGCTGAGCAGGACCTGGCTCACCGCGAGGAACCACCCGAGGGAGAGGGCCATGGTGACGGCCCCCACCCGGCGGTCGCCGCGCAGCGCCACGAGCAGGCCGAGCACCAGCGCGAAGAGCGCCACGTCCTCCTTCCACGCGACCGCGAGGACCAGCAGACCCGCGTACCACCCCCAGCGCCGGCGCACCGCGGCGAGGTACGCGAACAGCAGCGGGGTCACCGCCATCGTCTCCGGGTGGAACAGCTCCCACGCCAGGAACTGCGTGGAGGGGTGGAGCAGGTACGCGGCGGCGGGCAGCAGCGCCAGCCACGGCGACAGCCGCCGCGCCCGGCCGATCAGGTAGAGGGGGACGGCCCCCGCGGCGAGCGTGGCGACCTGGAGCAGGTTCCAGATGTGGGGGCCCGCCCCGAGCCACGAGAGCGGTGCCAGCAGGTAGAAGGCGACGTTGGCGTGGTGGCCGAAGAGGTCGAGGCCGCGCACGGTGATGAACGACTCGCCGCGCGCGGCGAGCCAGATGGCCTGGTCGAAGATGCCCATGTCGAACCCGAACGACCCGAAGCGGTCGTGGCGCTGCACGACCAGGATGCCGAAGACCACGATCCACGACACCACGAGCGCGACGAGCACCACCGTCGCCGGCTCGGCCCGTCGGAGGCGGCGCCACGCCTCCCGCCACGCGTCCCGCAACGTCACCTCGGGCGCTCGCACACGCGGCACGAGCCGACGTGCGCGCCGCGCGAGGGATCGT
>CAYTKN010000019.1:37620-54311 GCA_964438505.1 uncultured Burkholderiales bacterium | reverse complement strand
CCTCGCGGCGCACGCGCGCGCCGCCGGCGACCCCGACGCGGAGAGCGCCGCCGCCGCGGCCGACGGGGCCGCGTACCTCGCCGGCACGCAGGGCGACGACGGGTCGGTGCCCGAGGGATGGGGTGCCGACGGCGTCGCCGAGGCGGTGGTGGCGCTCGTCGCCGGCGGCGGCCAGCGCGCCGCCGTGGAGGACGCCCTCGACTACCTCGAAGAGGCCGCCCCCGAGCGCCTCGAGGACGACGACGTCAACGGAGGCCACGTGGGCCGCATCGTCTCCGGACTGGTGGCAGCCGGCGAGGATCCTCGGAACTTCGCCGGGGTCGACTTCGTCGCCGAGGTCGAGTCCCACCACGATCCCACCGGCAGCTACGGCGCCAACCTCTACGGAGACGCCCTCGCCGTGCTCGGCCTCCTGGCCGCCGGAGCGGAGGTGCCCGACGACGCGGTGGACCGCCTCCGCATCAACCAGTGTTCGAGTGGGGCTTGGTCGTGGCGGTCGGCGTGCTCGGGCACGCCCGACACCGACACGACGACCGTGGCCACCTCGGTGCTGGCGGCCGTCGCCGGGCCGCACGACGAGGACGTCGAGCAGGCGCGAGGGTGGCTGCTCGACACCCAGAACGACTCGGGCTGCTGGGGCCTCGAAGCCGACGACGTCGACAACGCCAACTCCTGCGGCCTCGCTCTCTCCACGGTCGTGGCTCTCGGGGAGGACCCCGGCTCGCCGCCGTGGACGGAGGGCGACCGGCGCCCGTTGGAGGCGCTGCGCGACCTCCAGATCGACTCGGGCCCCGACGCGGGCGCGTTCCGCTACCGTCCCGACATCTCCGGTGCCAACGACTACGCGACGGTCCAGGCCGTGCCGGGGATGGCGCACCGGGCGTACCCGGTGAGCGCTCCCGGGGCTCCTCCCTCCCAGGACGAACCCGAAGACGAGGGCGACACCGGGGACGGCGACACCGGGGACAGCGATTCCGGGGACAGCGATTCCGGGGACAGCGACACTGGGGACGGCGACACTGGGGACGGCGACTCGGGAAGCAGCAGCACCGACAGCGACGGCACCGGCGGTGACGACGGCAGCGACACCGGGAGCACGAGCTCGTCCTCGACGAGTCCCACGACGAGCTCCACGACGACGGCCAACGACCTCGAGGCAGCCGCCGGGCTCGGCTCGTCGAGCAGCTCCACGACGACCACCACCGGGTCCGCTGTCGACGACGCCGAGGTCGGCGTGACGACCACGACCCGGCCGGCGCTGGGCTGGACCACCCTCGGCGACTCGGGTGGCTTCGACGAGGCCGGCGATCAGCCGGCACGGCGGGCCGCGGGTCGGCCACCGTCGCTCACCGCGAACCTCGACGGCTCCGGCGGGACCTCGGAGATCCCGACGGTGGCCGCGGGCGCGGCCGGCGTCATGCTCGCCTCGGGTGTGCTCGGCACCGGCTGGTGGTGGAGGCGCCGCCGACTGGCGGGAATCGAGATCGCCGCCGTGTCCGAGCCGTCCCAGGCGTCCGGGGCCTCCGGAACCGGGGACGACTGAGGATGGCGCCTCGCACCCGCTTCGCGGCGATCACCGCCCTCGCCGTCGTCGTGGTCGCCGCGCTCGGCCCATCGCCGGCTGTGCGAGCAGCGCAGGCAGTGCCGGCAGCCTCGGCCGGCTCCGCCGGCGCCGGGGAGGAGTGCGAGGCCGAGGCCCCCGGAGTGGTCCCGGTGCGGGTCGTGGTCGACTACGGCGACCTCGCGGAGGCACCGGCCGAGCCCAGCGTGGTGTGCGCGTCGGTGCCCGAGGGTGCTGACGGCTCGGAGGTCCTCGCCGCCCGCGCCGAGCAGCTCGGGACGCCCGTGCCCCGCTACGAGGCCTCCGGGCTGCTCTGCGCCATCGACGGGCTGCCCGAGACGGGGTGCGGTGAGCAGACCGACACCGGCTACCGGTACTGGTCGTACTGGCTCGGGACGGCCGAGGGCTGGGAGTACGCGTCGGTCGGTCCGGCGTTCCGCTCCGCGCAGGCCGCGGTGAGCGAGGGATGGCGCTTCGTCGACGGCGCCGGAGGCCCCGAGGATCCACCACCGGGATCGTCCCCCGACCCGGCGACCGGCGCGCCGTCAGGGTCGTCAGGGTCGTCCAGCGAGGGCGACAGCGGAGGTCCCGGAGCAGGCGACGGGGCCGTCGGAGCTGGCGACGGGGCGGCCGGCACCGCCGGCAGCGACGGTGGCGGCGCCCTCGCGGGGACGCTCGCCGGCACGGCCGCCGGGTTGCTCGCCGTCGGGGTCCTCGCGGCAGCCGCCGTCGTGGTCTCCCGGCGACGGAGCACCTGACGATGCCCCGCTCGGTGCACCCCGCGGCCTGGTGGGCCTGGGGGCTGCTCCTGGGCGCGGCCGCCATCCGGACCACCAACCCCCTCCTCCTCGGCCTGCTCGTCGCGGTGGTCTGGCTCGTCGTCGCCGCCCGCCGCCGTGACGTCCCCTGGGCGCGCGCCTTTGGCTTCTTCGTCAAGCTCGGGATCCTCGTCCTGGTGGTGCGCCTGGCCCTCCAGGCCGTCTTCGCTCCCCAGGTGCCCGGCCACGTGATCGCGACCCTCCCCGAGGTCGACCTGCCCGGGTGGGCCGCCGGGGTGACCGTCGGCGGTCCGATCACCGGCGAAGCGCTCGTCCAGGCCCTCTACGAGGGCCTCCGCCTCGTCGGCCTGCTCGTCGCGGTCGGCGCGGCGAACGCCCTGGCGGACCCGCACCGGCTGCTGCGAGCGATGCCGAACACCCTCTACGAGGTCGGGGTCGCGGTGACCGTCGCCCTCTCGCTGGCCCCGCAGGCGGGCACCGAGCTGGCACGGGTGCGCGACGCCCGCCGTCTCCGCGGTCGTCCCGTCGGGCGGCTCGCCGCCGTGCGGGGAGTCGCGGTGCCGGTGCTCGAAGGTGCGCTCGACCGTTCGGTGTCGATGGCGGCGTCGATGGACGCACGGGGGTTCGGGCGCCGGGCGATGGTCGACCCGGGACGCCGCCGGGTCGTGCACGCCGCCTCGCTGGGAGGCCTCGTGGCCCTCGCGGTGGGTGCCTACGGCGTGCTCGACGCCGGCGCTCCCGCAGCGCTGGGGGTTCCCCTCGTCTTCGCCGGCTCCGCGCTGCTCGCCGCCGGCCTCGCCCTCGGGGGTGTCCGCTCGCGGCGCACCCGCTACCGGCCCGACCCGTGGGGCCGGCCGGAGTGGTGGACGCTCGGCAGCGGCGTCGCGGCGCTGGCCGGGATGGTGGCCTCGGGCCGGCTCGGTGTCGACCTCTCGGGCCCGGTGCAGCCGCTCGAGCTGCCCGGTCTCCCGCTGCTGGCCGCCGTGAGCCTGGTGGTGGCGGCCCTGCCCGCCTTCGTGACCCCGGAGCCGCCGCCGTGATCCGATTCGAGGGCGTCACGGTCACCTACCCGGACGACACCTCGCCGGAGGCTGTCTCGCCGCACGGCGAGCGCCCCGCGCTGTCGGACGTGTCGCTGGACGTTCCCGAGGGCGAGCTGGCGCTCGTGGTGGGGCCCACCGGGTCCGGGAAGTCGACCCTGCTGCGCGCTGTCAACGGCCTCGTGCCGTGGTTCACCGGAGGCGAGCTGGCGGGGCGGGTCACCGTCGCCGGCCGCAGCACCGCCGAGCACCCGCCCCGGGAGCTCGCGGACGTCGTCGGGATGGTCGCCCAGGCGCCGGCGGACGACTTCGTCACCGACGTGGTCGAGGACGAGCTGGCCTACACGATGGAGAACCTGGGGGTGCCGCCCGACGCGATGCGGCGTCGTGTCGAGGAGGTGATCGACCTCCTCGGCCTCCAGGAGGTGCGCCGCCGACCCCTGGTCTCCCTGTCGTCGGGCCAGCAGCAGCGGGTGGCGATCGGGTCGGTACTCGCCGCGACGCCGAGGGCGCTGCTGCTCGACGAACCGACCTCGGCGCTCGACCCGGTCGCTGCCGAGGAGGTCCTGGCGGTGGTGACCCGCCTCGTCCACGACCTCGGCCTCACCGTGCTCATGGCCGAGCACCGGCTCGAGCGGGTGGTGCAGTACGCGGACCGGGTGGTGCTCGTCGAGGACGGGGTCGTGGTCGACGGGTCTCCCCCCGAGCTGATGGTCGAGGCGCCGATCGCCCCGCCGGTGGTGGAGCTGGGGCGGCTCGCCGGCTGGTCGCCGCTCCCCCTGTCGGTGCGCGACGCGCGCCGCGCCGCGGCGGGTCTGCGCGACGAGCTCGCCGGGGACTCCCCGCCGCCGGTTCCCGACCACGACGGAGCCGGGAACGGCCACGACCGGACGCGGAACGGTGACCGGCGTCTGGCCGAGGTCCGCTCCGCGGTGGTCCGCTACGGCTCGGTCCACGCCCTCGCCGGGGTCGACCTGGACGTGAACCGCTCCGAGATCGTCGCCGTCATGGGCCGCAACGGCGCCGGGAAGTCGACGCTCCTCGGCCGCCTCGCCGGCCTGCGCGAGCCCGACGGCGGCCGAGTCCTCGTCGCGGGGGAGCAGCCCCACCGCGTGCCGCCGTCGACCCTGGTCGAGCGCGTCGCGCTCGTCCCGTCCGACCCCGGCCTGCTCCTCTACGCCGGGAGCGTCGCCGAGGAGTGCGAGCTCGCCGACCGGGAGGGCGGCCTCGAGCCGGGGACCACCGCCGCCGCGGTGGAGGCCCTCCTGGGCGACGTGGACGGGCAGCGCCACCCCCGCGACCTCTCGGAGGGCCAGCGCCTGGCCCTCGCCCTGGGGATCGTCCTGGCCCCCGAGCCCGCCCTCGTGCTGCTCGACGAGCCGACCCGCGGGCTCGACTACCCGGCCAAGCGTCAGCTCACGGCCACGCTGCGCGACCTCGCGGCGTTGGGTCGGGGGGTGGTGCTCGCGACCCACGACGTGGAGCTGGTCGCCGAGCTCGCGACCCGGGTGGTGGTGATGGCCGAAGGAGAGATCGTCGCGGACGGACCGGCGCGCGACGTCGTGGTCTCGTCGCCCATGTTCTCCCCCCAGGTCGCCAAGATCCTGAGCCCCGCCCCGTTCCTCACCGTCCGCGAGGTCGAGGAGGCGCTGGCGTCATGAGGACGGGAACCAGCGCGACGAGGGGAGCCAGCGCGACGACGAGAGCCACCGCGACTGCCGGAAGGGCCGGGAGCACCCGAGTCGTGCCGTTGGGCGCGCGGCGGGTGCTGCTCCTCGCGGTGGTCTCCGCGTTCGGGGTCGTCGCCTTCGCGTGGCCGTTCTTCGCCGACGTGTCGTCGTCGCGCGGTCTGGCCCACGCGGGCGACGCGCCGTGGATCTTCGCGGCCGTGTTGCCGTTGCTGCTGGCGCTCCTCTTCGCCGAGCTCGCCGACGGCACGCTCGACGCGAAGGCCGTCGCGGTCCTCGGAGTGCTGACCGCCGCGGGGGCGGTGCTCCGACTGCCCTCCGGCGGTCTCACCGGCTTCAGCATGATGTTCTTCCTCCTGCTGCCGGCCGGGCGGGTGTTCGGTCCGGGCTTCGGATTCGTGCTCGGGGCGCTGACGATGTTCGCCTCCGCGCTGCTCACCGGCGGTGTGGGGCCGTGGCTCCCGTTCCAGATGTTCGGTGCCGGCTGGGTCGGCTTCTTCGCCGGCGTGCTCCCGCCCGCGAGCGGTCGCCGGGAGGTCGTCCTGCTGGCGGCCTACGCGGCGGTCGCCGGGTTCGCCTACGGTCTCGTGCTCAACCTCTGGTTCTGGCCCTTCGCCGCGGGCGAGTCCGGGCTGGCCTTCGTGGCCGGGGACTCCGTCGTCGACAACCTGCGCCGCTTCTGGGCGTTCCACCTCGCGACGTCGCTGGGTTTCGACATCCCCCGGGCCGTGGGGAACGTGGCCCTGGTGCTGGTGGCGGCGCGGCCGGTCCTCGCGGCGCTGCGACGCACCGCTCGGCGGGCCGCCTTCCGCGTCGAGCCGGCGTTCACCGAGGCCACCCCGGAGTCGGCCGGGTCGGACGGCCGTCCAGCCACCGAACCCCAGGCGTCCGACCAGGAATGTGTGAGTGTGGTGCAGTCGTATTGACTGCACCACACTCACACATTGGGAGGTTCCGAGGCCGGCGGAGGCCGGCGGCCGTGTGCGGTGCCGGTACCCTCCCCTTCGATGTTGCGCTACGCGCTCCGCGGTCGCTGGTTGGTGCTCCTCGCCGTGGTGGTGGTCGCGGCAGCGGTGTGCGTGCGGCTCGGCATCTGGCAGCTCGACCGCCTCGAGGAGCGCCGCAGCTTCAACGAGCGGGTCGAGTCGCGCGGTGAGCTGCCCCCACTCCGCCTCGACGAGCTGGTCGGTGTCCGCCCCGGCGACACCGGCGAGACCGAGGACACCAGGGACACCGGCGAGACCGAGGACACCAGGGACACCGGCGAGACCCAGGACACCAGGGACACCGGCCAGACCGAGGACACCAGGGACACCGCTGGCGGTCTCGGTGAGGTCGACGCGCTCGAGCACCGGCGGGTGGTCCTCACCGGGCGCTACGACGGGCGAGAGCAGATCCTGGTCAGGGCGCGCGCGTTCCGCGGATCGCCCGGCCAGCACGTCGTCACGCCGCTGGTGCTCGGCGACGGTGAGGCGGTGCTGGTCAACCGCGGGTTCGTCCCGATCACGGAGCTCGACGCGCCGGTTCCCCCGGAGGCTCGGCCTCCCGAGGGCCCCGTGCGGGTCGAGGGGGTGCTGCGGGCGAGCGACGACGGAGCGCACTTCGATCCGGCGCCGCCACATGCCGCGTCGGCGGGCACCCTGGGTCACGTCAACCGCATCGACGTGGCGGCCATCGAGTCCGAGCTCCCCTACGACCTGCTGCCCGTCTACGTCCGGGTGGAGGCGCAGCGCCCCGAGGCCCGCGGCGTGCCCATCCCGCTGCTGCCTCCCGAGCCGGGGGAGGGGCCGCACCTCAGCTACGCCGTGCAGTGGTTCACGTTCGCCGCCGTGTTCCTCGGTGGGTGGCCGATCCTCGTGCGGTGGAGCTTCCGACGCCACGGCGGCACCGGGACCGGGAGCGGGGATCCAGACGGTGACGGCGACGACGGCGGTAGCGGTGGGAACGGTGGCGGAGGAGGGCACGGCGGCGACGGAGACCGGCCGTGTTCCGAGCCCTCGGGGGCCGCGACGCCATCACGCCCGAGCACCACGACCCTGCACACACAGGAACTCGAGCGCTAGATCCGGAGGGTGATCTCCCGCTCGTCGATCGCGGGGCCGTGGCCGTCCCCCTGGCCGTCGCCGTCGGCTCCGGCCTCGGTCGCGGCGCCCTCCTCGACGCGCTCGGCGTGGCGCAGCATCCGCCAGATCGCGTTGCCCATGACGTCGAGCTCGGTGGACGTGTAGCGCTCGCCCCCGAAGGCGCGCACCGACTCGGTCTGGTGCGCGAGCGCTCTGGCGTCCTGGCGCAGGATCTGGATGCCGCGGAGGCGCACGACGGGGCGCACCAGCGGCGCCGGAAGGCGGGTCCGGTAGCGGAGCACGAACCACGCACGGGTACGGAACGGCGACATCGGCAGGTGGAGGATCGTGTTCACGACGTGGATCCAGCCTTCGACGCGGTACTCGATCTGGGCGATCGAGGGCATGAGGAACCGGTCCCAGTGGTCGAACGTCAGCGTGGCGTCCTCCCGGCGTCGGATCGGCCCGAAGCCGACCGGCTCGCCGAGGTACTGGACCTCGATCCCCTCCGCGAGTGGCCGGCGGAGCGCGGTGATCTCCCGGGGCTCGCCGCCCCGGAACACGCCGCCGTGCAGGAACGCGGTGTGGGGCACGTCGAGGGCGTTCTCGAGCGCGCTGTGGAGCGTGCAGTCGAGGTCGCGGGCGAAGACGGTCTCGCCCGTGCGCGGCCCATCGAAGCGGGGGAGCGCGAGGGGCTCGCGGTCGACCTCCGCGTCGGGGTCCCCCCACACCCACACGAAGCCGTCCTGCTCACGGGCCGGTCGCGTCGGGACGGCCCGGTTCGCCGCGGCGGGCTCGGAGCCGGTGAGGCCGGGGACGCCGACGCACTCCCCGCAACCGTCGAAGCGCCAGCCGTGGTATCCGCACTCGAGGGCGCCCTCGTCGGTGACCCGCCCGAGGGAGAGGGGATAGTTGCGGTGCGGGCAGCGATCGAGCAGCGCCCGCGCCCGGCCGGACCTGTCGCGGAACACGGCCAGCGGCGTGCCCATCAACTCGATGCGTCGCGGGTGGCGTCCCAGATCGTGCGAGCGACACGCCGGGTACCACCACCGCTTCGGGAACGCGACCGAGAACCGCGTGGGCTGGCTCATGCCCCGATCATGCCGCACGCGGGGTACCGCTGTCCGCTGTGACCGGGGACCTCACCTGCTCGCTGACCGCCGGCGGGGCACCGGGCAAGCGTGATGGTCGGGCGACGGCCGCCGCGTGACCGGGACCCACGCGACGGTGCGGGGCGCCCGGAGGCGCCCCGCACCGGCTCGTGGACGTCGGTCGGTTCGGCTCAGCCGCCGCCGTTGTTGCGCGGGTGCTCGTTGGGGTTGGGGGCGTTGCTGTTCTCCCCGCCTTCGCCGTGCCCGTTGCCGGGACGCACACCGTCGCAGTACTCGGAGACGCTCTGGTCGTTGTCCTCGGCTGCCTGCTCGAGGGCGGCGAACGGAGGCGCGTCGCCCGCGTTGCCGTTGTCGCGGCCGTTCTCGTTGGCGTGCCAGGCGGTGCAGAGGCCGTAGAGCGCCGGGTGGTTGCCGATGGCCTCGGGATCGGTCGGGTTGGTGCCCGCGTGGTCCGCGAACGCGGATCCACCGCCTGCCACCAGGACGGCCATCAGGCCGCCGACGATGAGCTTGCGCATCAGTGTTCCTCCTCGGAGTCGTGTCACCGGTCGTTCCCCCGTCGACGTCCGGATCGGCTCCGTGTCCGGAGCAGCAGCGGAGCATCTCGTTCGCTCGTGGCTCGACGTGGTGGCGTGTGGTTCGTTCTGCTTCGACGCGCATCGCCTGTTTCCTGCTGGTGTCACGCATGCCGGTTTGGTCCGGGTCGACCGGGTCGTCTCCAGGAACGTCGGGAACGGTCCGTGAGATACGCCTTGTTTCGGATCGTTTCGGATTCTTCGTGGTGTTGGCGTCTTCCCGGGACCGGGTGCCGGGACGCGGTGTCCGTCGGGAAGGTCCGGCTCGCCGCGGTGGGTTCGGAGCCGGTGAGGCCGGTACGCCGACACGCCGACACGCGTGGTGCTCCCCTGGTCCGCGAGGTGGTCGAACACGTCGGGCGAACGGTGCTGTGCTCCCGCCCGGCCGCCGTGGCGGCGGGTGTGGATCGGAACGGGAACGCTCGAGGTCCGAGTCCTGGGTCGGAGAGGCCTGCCACCGTCAAGGGCGGCGGTCGTAGCGGTTGCGGAGAGCGATCGCGGCGCCGTTCATGAGGAACACCACTGCCAGCATCACGACGCTGGCCGCGCCGACGAGCGCGTTCCAGCCTTGGCCTGCGGGGAGGCGGGCCCAGGAGAAGATGACCATGGGGAGCGCGGTGAAGCGTCCTTCGAAGATCTGTTCGAGGAGACCGTCGGCGCCCACGAAGAACACGCCGCTGACCGCGCCGACGACCAGGAGGGGTGCGGCCTCGCCGGCGGCGCGGGCGAGGGCGAGGATCGTGCCGGTGAGGATGCCGGGTGCGGCGGCGGGGAGGACCTGGTGGCGGGTGACCTCCCAGCGGGTGGCGCCGAGCGCGTAGGCCGCTTCTCGCAGTGAGGGCGGGACGGCTCGGAGAGCTTCCTGGGTGGTGATGACGACGATGGGGAGCACGAGCAGGGCGAGGGTGAGGCCCCCGGCGACGACGGTGCGCCCACCGGTGAGGTCCACCGTCCCACCGGGTCCGAGGAGCTCGACGAAGAGGGCGAGGCCGAGGAGTCCGTAGACGATGGAGGGGACGCCGGCGAGGTTGCGGACGTTGACCTCGACGAGACGTGCAGCTCGCGAGCGCTCGTCCGTGTACTCCTCGAGGTATACGGCGGCTCCGACACCGATCGGGAAGGCGACGAGGGCGACGATGCCGCCGAGCATGAGCGTGCCCTTGATTCCCTGCCAGACGCCGGCGAGGGCGGGATCGGAGTTGAGCCCGCTGCTCAGAAACCCGGCGAGACGAGTGCTGAGCACGGGCCATCCCTCCGTGGCCATCTCGGCGAGGAGGACGCTGAGCACCATCAGGGTGAGGCCGGTCGCTGTGGCGAGGGCGACGGTGAAGGTCCGCCCTCGCGCGTCTCGAGACTGGCGGCCGATCCCCGGGACGCGGAGGGTCGAGACGGGGCGCGAGGTGGTCCTCATGCGTATCGTTCCCTGACCCGTCGCGTGAAGCGGTCGCCGAGCACGTTGAGGACGAGGGTCATGGCGAAGAGCAGCGCACCGACGAAGAACAGGCTCTGGAAGGCGGCGGTGTCGCCTTTGACCTGATCGGTGCCGGCGCCCAGAGCGGCCATCGCGGCGGTCATGGTCTGGCCGGGACCGAAGACGTCGAGGCTGAACAGCGATCCGCCCGTCGCGCCCGACGCGATGGCCACGACCATCGTCTCGCCCAGTGCCCGGGAGACGCCGACGATCAGGGCGGCGACGAGCCCTGAGGTCGCGGCGGGGAACACGACGCGGGTGACGGTGTGCAGCTTGCGGGCTCCGAGCCCGTAGGCGGCCTCGCGGAGCGATGTCGGCACGGCCCTCAGCGCGTCCTCCGCGACCGAGGTCACCAGGGGCAGGGTGAGGATGCCGACACCGATCCCGGCGGCGGCCAGGTTGAAGAACGCGATGTCGCTACGGACTCGGGCGAGCAGCTCCGGGGTGATGAAGGCGATGGCGAAGAAGCCGAGCACCACGCTGGGGACCCCGGCGAGCATCTCGAGGGCCGGTTTGACCTTCCGGCGGATCCGATCGCCGGCGTACTCGGAGAGGTAGACGGCTGCTCCGAGGCCGAGCGGGGTCGCGACGATCATCGCGATCCCAGTCACGAGGACGGTGCCGGCGACGAGCGTCTTGACGTCGAAGAGGCCGCGGCGCGGGAACCACCCGATCTCCCACAGGGACGCCGGCTCGACCGTCGAGAGGAACACCCAGCCCTCGCGGGCGAGGGTCAGCACGATGAGGACGGTGACCAGCACGGTCAGCGCAGCCGTCGCCCGGAAGACGAGGCGCATCCGTTGGTCTCGGCGGCGCCGCCGCCGGTCGGTGACGAGCAACCTCGCCGCGGACAGCTCGCCCGGTCGATCCACGATCCCTCCCTTCCAGAACGGCACGGAACCTTCGTGACCGACAGCCCACCCGGAGCGCTGGAGCGCGGTGAGGCGGGGAGAGCGCTTCGCCGCGCTCCAGCGCGGTGTCGTCAGGTCTGGCGGGTGCCGACCTCGCGGTCCTCCCAGACCTGTCGTGTCTCCTCCACCACGTCGTCGTCGAGGGCCACGTAGCCGACCTCGGTGACCGACCCGAAGCCCTCCTCGCCCATGTAGAAGTCGACGAAGGCCTCGACCTCGGGCTTCTCGGTGGCCCGGTCCGCGCTCACGTAGACGAACAGGGGGCGGGCGATGGGGAACTCGCCGCTCGCGATCGTGTCCGGGTTCGGTTCCGCGCAGCCGTCGCCGCCGTCGACAGCGAGTGCCCGCACGGCCTGCGAGTTGGCCTGCACGAACGCGTACCCCACCCAACCGAGCGAGCTCGCGGTTCCCGAGATGCCCTCGATGATCACGTTGTCGTTCGGGGAGGCCTGGTAGTCGGGTCGAGGCAGCGGCTCCTCACCGCGCGCCTCGGCGATGCCTTCGAGGACGATCTCGTTGAACGAGTCGAACGTGCCCGATTCCTCACCCGGGGCCGTGATCATCAGCGGCGCGTCCGGATAGGGCGCGTGCGAGGCACCGAACTCGGCTCCCAGCTCGCCTTCGAGCTCAGCAGCCAGCTCGTCGGCGTCGGCCCAGGTCTCGAATCCGAGCGACTCGGGGCCGAGGAGGGCGTAGAGGTCGAGGAAGCTCAGACAGTCCGCGCTCTCGTTGTCGTTGGACGTGACGACGGAGAGTCCGTCGATGGCCACCTTCAGCTCCACGAACTCGATGCCGTTCGCCTCGCACTTCTCGATCTCGGCGGGCGCGATCGGCCTCGACGCGTCGGAGATGTCGGATTCGCCTTCGCAGAAGATCTCGAACCCGTCGCCCGTGCCGGGCCCATCGACCGAGATCGCGACGTTCGGTGCGAGCTGGTTGAACTTCTCCGCGTTGCGCGCCGAGATCGGCTCGACCGTCGAAGATCCGGAGACCACGACCTCTCCGGAGAGGTCCTCTCTCGACTCGCCATTCACCTGGCTCGCGTCGTCGCTTCCCGGTAGGTCGGTGTCACCGGCCGTCCCCGTGCTGTCGCCGCCGCCACACGCCGCGGCGATCACGGTCACAGCGGCCAACAATCCGGTCGTGACGCTCCATCGGCTCCGTCTCACGTTCATCGCTCCTCCACGCGCCGGGCGTTCCGGCGTCGGTCGTCTTCGCGGTCATCAGCAAGCTAGGGAGCCCGGGTAGCGGGCGAGCCGCGATGCGACGACGCGAGGATGAACAGCGGGAAAAGCTTGCGCGAACGAGGCTTCAGGCGCCCCCGGAGGTCTGCCGGTCAGGGAAGGTCGGCGGCCGCGGTCGCGGCGGGCGATCGCAACACGACTCGCCATCGTCGGTGTGGAGCTCGAGGGGGGACCCGTGCACGACGAGCCCAGGGTGCCTCTGGGAGCGGAGTTGCAGGGTTACTTAGGGCAGCCTAACCTAACTTTCGGTCCAGACGACGTGGTCGGAGGTGACGATGGGTTGGGTTCCGATGCTCGTGGAGGGTGTCGCTCGCTGCGGGTGCAGCGCCGAGCATCCGGTGTTGGCGCTGCGGGAGCAGGAAGGTGAGCGTTGGATGAACGTGCGGTTGGGTTGCCTGGAGGCCGGCCATCTCGCCGCCGAGCTCGCGGGGCGGAGGACGCGCTCCTCGGCGACGTACCGCCTCGTCGACGAGACGCTCAGCGCGCTCGGTTGGGAGATCTCGCGGGTTCGGCTGCGCTCGGAGGACGAGGGCGGCCTGTTCGCCCTGATCGAGCTCGTCGATGGAAGCCGTCGGGCCGGGGTGCGAGCCCACCCGGGCGACGCGGTCGTCGTCGCGACCCGATCGGTCCAGCCCATCGAGGTGCCCGAAGCGATGGCCCGCAAGGAGCCCCCGGTTCCTCTCGTCCCGTGGTCGGCGGAGCACGGGGGCGGTGAGCTGGTCGAGTTCCGGCGCTTCGTCGAGCGCGTGCGACCCAGCGACTTCGAGTGACACCGTCGGCCCCCGGCGTGGACCGGGCCCGCGCGCACCGGCCCGGCACCGGGTGGCGCCGGGCCGGTGGTCGGAACCGGGTCGGTGATCGGAACCGGGACGGCGCCGACAGGCGCCGTCGTGGGTCCCCGGACCCGGTGGGCCTCGTGCTCGGCCCCCGGGCCCGTGGGCCGACCCGTCAGCTCACCGTCACCTCGATCGGGGTCATCACGATCTCACCCTCGACGGTGACCGGGGCGTCGGGACCGGGGAACTCGTAGGTCCCCACCTCACCGGCGTCGAAGTGGAGCATCGGCCAGTAGGTGCCCGAGCTGATCTCGCTGTCCAGCTCGACGGTCACGTCGGTGGACTCGCCCTCGGGGATCGGGGCGTGGCCGACCACCTCACCGGGCGCGCCGCCGTCGTCGGCGTGGACGACGACGAACCCGGCGCTCCCGTCCAGGGTGGCCGAGGCCACGTCGACGGACATCCCGTCGCTCTCCTGGTCCGAGGCCTCGATGGTGCCGCTCACCTCGTCGCCGTCGACCTCGCCGCCGTCCTCGGTGCCGTCCTCGGTGCCGTCCTCGGTGCCGTCGGCGGTGTCGTCGTCGGCGGCGGTGTCCTCGGTGTCGTCCTCGGTCGCGTCCTCGGTGCCCGTCCCCGTGCCGTCCGCCTCATCGTCGTCGCCGTCGCAGGCGGCCGCGACGAGGGTCACGGCGAACACGATCGCCAGCAGCCGGGCCAGGTGCGATCTCCGCATCCGGTGCATGTCTCCTCCTGTGGTCGTCGTCTGTCGCGGCATGCTATGCGCCCACCCGGGTTCCGGGTTGATCCCGGATCGAACGAAATGTCGCCGCGCCGACCCGTGACAGGGTTTGCGCAACCCACGCGACACGGAGAAATGTGCGCTCAGGGAGGCACCGGTCGCCCGAATCGGAGAGGAGCCGCCGTGGGAGCCCTGCCGCACGACGCCGAGCGGATGTTCGAGAGCGCGCTGGTCGCCGAGCTGAGCGTCCGCGACGAGCACGGGCGGGTGATCACCTATCCGCTCATCCCTCTCTACGACGGCCATCACATCTTCATGACCTCGAGCGTGCTGTTCAGTCGCAAGCTCGAGCACCTCAAGCGCGACCACCGGGTCGCGGTGAGCGTGACCGATCCCGAGGCCACCCCGGCGTCGGACTTCCGGCGGGTGACCGTCCAGGGCAACGCCCGTGTGGTCGAGGACGACCTCCACGAGGGCTGGATGTCGCTCCTCCCGCTGTGGGAGGCGAAGGAGCCGGTGATCCGCAAGTTCGTCCGCCAACGCTTCGCGCTGCCGCTGTTCTTCGAGCGCTCCGTGATCGAGATCACTCCCACGCGCGTCCTGCTCTGGCCGGACGGCGACGCCGCCTCCGAACCGGAGGTGCACGAGGTGACGGAGGTGAGCGCATGAGCACCGTGACCCTCGATCCCGCGCTCCTCGACCACCTGCGGGGCTTCGACCGGGCGGTCGTCTCCTACCCCGACTCGGGCGGGTATCCGGTCAACGTCGCCACCGGCTTCCGCGTCGAGGCGGACGGCTTGGTGCTCGAGCCCTTCGAGGCCCCCGAGCGCCCCGCGGCCGACACCGAGGTCGTCGTGACCTTCAGCCACGTGCGGCCCCAGCCCGGGGTCGGATACGACCAGCGCCGCTACGTCAACGTGTGGGGCCACCTCCGGGACGCGGACGGCGCCGTGCGCCTCGAGCCGGTCCGCACGGCCGGATGGGACGAGGAGCAGGTGCCGTTCTTCGAGTACTGCGAGCGCAGCGTCCCCCGCGCCCACGCCTACATGCGCCGGCTCGGCGAGGAGCGGGGCGAGGACGTGCGGCCGCGCCTCTCGCTGGGTGCCCGGTTCTTCCTCGCCACGAGGCTGCCGTTCCTGACCGCCACGTTCGTGCCCGTCTTCCTGGGAGCGCTCGTGGCCCGGGCCGACGGGTTCTCCGCGTGGTGGCTCGTGATGCTCGCGCTCCTCGGCGCGTCGTGCATCCACCTCGGTCTCAACGTCGTCAACGACGTGTTCGACACCCGCAGCGGCGCCGACGACGCCAACGTCACCCCCACCCCGTTCAGCGGTGGCTCCCGGGTCCTCCAGCACGGCCTCGTCTCGGAGCGCGCGATGGTGTGGCTGGCGGCGGGGTTCTTCACCGCGGGCGCGGCGATCGGGGTGGGCTTCGCGCTCACCCGGGCCGTCGAGATCCTCTGGCTCGGGATCGCGGGCGTGTTCCTGTCGATCTTCTACACGGCGCCGCCCTTCAAGCTCGTCTACCGGGGCCTCGGCGACGTGGCCGTGGCGGCCGGGTTCGGCCCGATCATGGTGCTCGGCACCTACGCGGTGGTGGCGCAGCGGCTGACCCTCGAAGCGCTGTACGCGTCGCTGCCCGTCGCCGTGTTCGTGATGCTGATCCTCTACGTCAACCAGGTGCCGGACCGCCGCGGCGACGCCGCCGCCGGCAAGCGGACCGTGGCGGTCAGGTTCGGCCCGAGAGCGATCGTGCGCGGCTACGACGTGTCGGCCGTCGTGGGCTTCGGCCTGGTCGTGGGCGGCGCGCTCGGCGGTCTCCTCCCCGGCTGGACGCTCCTCGCGCTCGCCGCGGCGCCGCTGGCGCTGCGGGTGCACCGGGGTCTCGTCGACCACTACGAGGCGCCCTACGAGCTGATGCCGGGGATGGCCGCCAACATCGGCCTCCACCTGCTCGTCGGCGTGGGCCTGATCGCGGGGTACGTGATCGAGGTCGTCGCCTGACCCGTCCCCGACACCTCCGGGCTCCGCGCCCGGGCGCGTGCCGGACGGCCCTCGGGGAGCCGAGCGCTCGGGGCAGCCCGTGCTCGGGGCAGCCCGCGCTCAGGGGGTGACGATCACCGGGGTGCCCACCGGCGCGAAGTCCCACAGCGCCTTCGCGTCCTCGTGGGCCTGGCGGACGCAGCCGGCGCTGCGGTACTGGCCGAGCTCGTCGTTGGTCTGGATCGGCTCTCCGGTCGACGAGTGGATCGGGATGCCGTGGAAGCCGATCGCCAGGGTCCGGCCGTGGGCGAAGCGGGTCATGTGGTCGAGCCGCAGCGTGTGGCTCGCGTCGACCGAGACGCGGGACTTCGAGAACACCTCGTAGTCGCCCGGCGCCGGCACCCCCCGCCGACCGGAGACCTGGTAGGAGCGGACGACGACGTCGTGCTCGCCGACCAGCCACACCCGCTGGCAGGAGTTGCAGTACACGACGCGGTGGCCGCTCCCCGAGGCCGCCGGGAGCGGTGGCGCGTCGACCCCCTGGGCCCGCGCCACCCAGTAGCCGGCGTCGCCGCCGGCGGGCGCGAGCCCCACCGCCTCGCCGGGACGGCCGGCGGAGGAGCCGAGGAACGGGGCGTCGCCGAAGGTGAACACCCCGCCGGCCGCGTCGAGGACCCAGTAGCCGCCGCCCGCGGAGGTCGTCTCGATGGCCACCGCCGGGGTGTGGGGCATGGCGAGCCCCGAAGCTCGCAG
>CAYTKN010000019.1:0-37520 GCA_964438505.1 uncultured Burkholderiales bacterium | reverse complement strand
CTCGGGGATCGAGCCGTGGTAGGCGGCGTCGCCGAAGGCGAACACCCCGCCGGCGGCGTCGAGCACGAGGTAGCCCTCCCCCGACGGGGTCGCCTCGACGTCGACCACCGGGGTGTCGGCCAGCGGCGCCCCGGAGCGGCGCAGCTCGGGGATCGAGCCGTGGTAGGCGGCGTCGCCGAAGGCGAACACCCCGCCGGCGCGATCGAGGATCCGGTAGCCCTCCCCCGACGGGGTCGCCTCGAGCGCAACCGCCTCGCTGTCGCCGGTGGAGATCGTCGTCAGATCGTCGTGGTGGGCCGCGTCGCCGTAGGCACCCACCTCGCCGTCGGCGTTGACCAGCCAGAAGCCCTCCCCGGTCGGGGTGGGGGAGATGTCGACCGGTGCCCCGCCGAAGGAGACGTCGAGCGCGGGAGCGTCACCGAGCGCGACGACCGGTTGCGGCGCCGGCGGCTCGGCGGAGGGCTCGCCGGCGGCGGTCGTGGAGCCCTCGACCGCGGCCACCGGCACGTCGGGGGCGGCGAAGCCGAGCAGGGTGGCGGCGAGCACGATCGTGGCGAGGCGCATCGTCCGCCACGGTACCCGCGTCCTCCGGATGCCGCGCCAGGGCACCGTCCGCGTGGCCCACACGGTGGCGTCCGCACGGGCGTGGTAGTCCTGACCCGGTGGTGCGAGCGGGCCGGATCCGTCGAGTCGTCGCCGAGCGGTGGTGGGCGCAGGCGCTGGTGGTCGTCGCCGTGCTCCAGGTGTTCCGGTTCGCCCGCATCGCGCTGGAGGGCTCGCCGGCGACCGCGCTCGCCAACGCCCGCGACGTCGTCGCGCTCCAGGAGGCCCTCGGCCTGCTCCACGAGGAGACCGTGCAGGGGTGGGTCCTCGGTTCCGAGGCGCTGGTCCGCTCCTGGAACGTCTTCTACGGCCTGGCGCACGACGCGCTCGGCTTCCTCGCCCTCGTCTTCCTGTGGCGCCGGGCTCGGCACCGCTACCGGTTCTGGCGCAACGTGGGCGGCTGGATGCTCGCGCTGGCGCTGGTCGGCTTCGCGCTCTACCCCCTCACGCCACCCAGGCTGATGCCCGAGGAGCACGGGTTCGTGGACACGGGCGTCGAGATCGGCGGTGTCGGCCCGATCCAGGGCGCCACCGAGTCGGGAGGGGGCAACCGGTTCGCCGCGATGCCCAGCCTGCACGTGGGACGCGCCGGCTGGGTGACCGCCGCGCTGTGGCCGCTCGCCCGGCGGCGGACGAGCCGGGGTCTCCTGCTCGCCTACCCGTTCGCCATGACGTTCGCGACCGTGGTGACGGCCAACCACTGGCTGCTCGACGGCGCCGGCGGCCTCGCGACGTTGGCGCTGGCGTGGTGGATCGAACGGGCCAGGCTCCGGTGGTCCGCGTCGCCTCGCCGCCTCCGCGACCGCATCCGACGCGACGGCATCCGACGCGACGGGACCCGGGGCTTGCGCCCCGGGTCCCGGTGAAGCTCGCGCCGGCCTGCGAGTCGGCTACGAGGGGCCGGAGCCACCCGCGTCGCTCGGCGGCACCTCGTCGGGCCGCTGCTCGGCGTTCGCCTCGTCAGCGTTGCTGTCGCCCTCGTCGTCGGCGTCGTCGGCGTCGCTGTCGGCGTCGTCACCCTCGCTCGACGCGTCCTGCGAGGTGCTGGTCGAGCGCTCCTCGTCGGCGTCGTCGCCCTGGTTGCCGGCCTCGCTCGGCGGCACCTCGTCGGGGGCGTTCCCGTTCTCCCGGGCGTCCTCCGACCTGGTCTCGCCGTTCTCGCCGTTCTCGGCGGCGTCGTCGGCCACGTCGGCGCCGTTCACGCCTTCACCCTGGCCGTTGCTCGGCTCCACGCCCTCGCAGAACTCTTCGACGCTCTGGCCTTCGGCGTCAGCGGCGTCCTGGAGCGCCTGGAAGGGGGACGCCTCGTCGGCGTCGCCGTCGTCGCGCCCGTCCTCGTTCGCTTCCCAGGCGTTGCAGAGTCCGAAGAGGGCCGCGTGGTCGCCGACGTTCTCGCTGGTGATGCCCTCGCCGTTCTCGTCCTCGGCGCCCTCGCCGTTCTCGGCGGCGTCGTCGGCCACGTCGGCCACGTCGGCGTCGTCGTCCTGCGCGTCGGCCTGCTCGGCCGCCGGCGGGTCGTTGTCGGGCAGGGCCGGGACGTCGACGACGTCGCCGGCGTGCAGCCCGCCGACCGAGGCGGCGGCGACGGTTCCACCGAGCACCACCTTGCCGGTGACCGTTGCCAGGAAACTTCCCAATCCACTCAACATTCGTGTTCTCCTCTTCGTGAAGCTCTCTCGCCACTTCGGCAGCCCGGCCACCTGGCTCGCTGTCACGAGCGCAGGCCCGTAGGCGTTGCTCCCCGCCTTCTCCGGCAGGTCGCCCTTGTCGGTGATGAGAGGCGCGTCCATGAAGGCCGCGAGCTCCGGGTGGGGTTCCGGCACGAGCCTGTCCCGGTAGCTCCACCGCAACGAGTCGACGAAGCTCTCGATGCCGGCGATCTCGTCGCCACCCGTCGGGCTCTCGCCCGTCAGGAGCGCCTCGAAGGCCTCGTCGTCGCGTCGGTGGAACCAGCGCATCATCACTTCCGGGAACGTCGGGGCGACCCGCCGCGTTACGGCTCGATCACCCCGCGCGTCCCGAGGCGCTTGCGCAACCGTCGGAGCGCCCGGTGCTGGAGGAGCTTCACGGCGCCTTCCGTCTTGCCCACGATCTCCGCCGTCTCCTTGATGGGCAGCTCGGCGACGATGCGGAGGAGGAGCACCTCGCGCTGGCTCGACGGGAGCTCGTCGAGCACGCCGCGCACCCACTCGTCGCCCATCCCGGCGGTGAGGTCCGCGTCGGTGCCGGCACCGGCCGGCTCCGGCATCTCCTCGGGAGCGATGGAGCGCAGCTCCGGTCGGCGCTCCCGCTTGCGTCGCTCGTCCACGAGCAGGTTCCGGCCGATGGTGAAGATCCAGGCCCGGAACTGGATCTCGTTGCCCTCGAAGCCGCCGATCGCGCGGAACGCCCGGAGCAGCACCTCGTTGGCGAGACCCTCGGGATCCGTTGCTCCCCTTGCAGCCAGGAAACCGGTCAGGCGCCCGGCCACCCGCTCGAAGAGCTCGGTGAACGCCCACGCTTCGGCGCGGCGTGCCGCGTCGAGGACGTTCTGGAACTCGGCGTCCTCATCCACGGCCGCTGCGACCTCGCGCTGAGGTGCGCGGTCCGGAGGGCGGTGACGGGAGCGAGCAGACGGGGCGAGTCACGGGTGATGGGGGTGAGGTCGGTGACGGGGACGCGCGGTCCTCGCTCCGGGGAACGAGGAGGCACGCGGCGACGATACGGGATGATCGAGCCGACGGTACTGGATCGCCGTCCTTCGCCGCTTCCGATACGGTTGGTGCCGCTCCGGGCGTCGTGTCCGATCCCGACCCGGATCCCGATCCCGAGCGACGCTCAATCCCCGCGCGCTCCTCCACCGAGCTTGACGCGGGCGCCGGTCACCATGCTGCCGGCGTCGGAGACGAGGAAGCGGACCACGTTCGCCACGTCGTCGGGCGTGCAGACTCGTCCCAGGGGCATCGACGGGTCGAGCTCGTGGATGTCGTCGACCCCCGCCACGGCCCGAGCGAGCCGGCGCCCCATCTCGGTGTCGACCAGGCCCGGGGCGACCACGTTGACGCGGATGCCGTTGCGCTCCTCCTCCTTGGCCAGCGTCATCGCCAGCGCCTCCTGCGCGGCCTTCCCCATGTTGTAGGGGGCGCCCCATCCGGCCATGTGCTCGGTGGCCACCGAGGAGACGAAGAGGATGTCGCCGCGGGGTCGCTCGCGCATGGAGGGGATCAGGAGCTGACACAGCCACGCCGCGCCCACCGCGTGGACACCGAGGAGTCGCTCGAACTCTCCGGGGTCGGTGCTCCGCACCGAGCGGCCCCGCGAGGCGACCCCGGCGTTGTTGACGAGGAGGTCGACGGGGCCGAGCTCGGCGAGCACCTCCTCGACCATCGCCTCGGTCTCCTCCCGGGAGCCGATCGAGGCGCGGTGCACGCGGGCGGTTCCGCCGCGGGCCTCGATCTCCGCGACGGTCGCCTCCGCCGCCCGGGCGTCGTGCCGGTAGTTCACCGCCACCGCCGCACCGTCCTCGGCGAGGCCGAGCGAGACGGCGCGCCCGACGCCGCGCCCACCGCCGGTGACCAGCGCCACCCGTCCCTCGAGCGACATCACACCTCCAGGTCGGCCCCGCGGGCGTCGCACGGGGCCGTTCCGCTCTGCGGGGCGGTCCGGTCCGCCACCACGCTCAGCGCTCGGCGCGCCGCGACGCGGTCGCCGCCACGCCGGTGGCCTCGAGGAGCTCGTGCAGGGCGTCGGGGATGTGGCCGGCGAGACGCCGGATGTCGGGGACGTTGGCGGGGCACGCGATCAGGCCGAAGCCGATCTGGTCGAGGTAGCTCAGCACCGTGATGTTGAGCGCCGTCCCGTCGAAGATGGGGCCGAGCGGGTGGAGGCGCACGAGCTCGGCGCCCCCGAAGTAGAGCGGGAACGGTGGGCCCGGCACGTTCGAGATCACGAGGTTGTGGAACGGGGTGTGGCGCTCGGCCAGCTTCGTGCGCGAGTAGAGGCGCATCGCCAGTCCGATGTTGGGGCCGGTGAACTCCCCCCATCCCTGGAGGAAGCCGGCGCCGACGGCCCGGTGCTCGTCCTTGGCGGCCCTCGACACCTCGCTGACCTGGCGGATCCGTTCGATCGGGTCGGCGACGTCGGTGGCGAGCGAGGCGAAGAGCGCCGAGATCTTGTTGGTGCCGTCGCCGCCAGTCTCGCCGGCAGTGTCGCCGCTGCTGTCGCCGCTGCTGTCGCCGCTGCTGTCGCCGCTGCTGTCGCCGTCGCTGTCGCCGTGCACCGAGACTGGGCAGATGGCCGTGAGCGCCTTCTCCGGGTTCTCGCCGTTCTCCTCGAGGTAGCGGGCGAGCGTGCCCCCGCAGACGGCCAGGACGACGTCGTTCACCGTGACACCCAGCGCGTCCTTCACGGCCTTGACGTCGTCGAGGCTCACGTCGACGAAGGCGGTGGAGCGCCGGGGGGTGATGGCGCCGTTGAGCGATGTGCGCGGCGCCCGGAACGGCGCCGGCATCCCCCCGGCCCCGGTGAGCCGCCTCCGGGCGACGTTGACCGCGGCCTCGCCGGTGTCGCGCAGCGTCCGCACCGCCCGGAGCGGTCGGCGGACCCGGGAGCGGATCCCGTGGAGCACGAGCTCGAGGTCGGAGGGCACCTCCTCGGGCTCGGGGAGTCCGGGTCTCGGGGGCGGTTCCGCGGCGGCCTCGAGGTCGAAGAGGTGGACCATCATGTTGGTTCCGGTGACCCCGTCGATGGTCGCGTGGTGCATCTTGGCGACCAGGCCCACGTGGCCGCGCTCGAGACCCTCGACGACCCAGATCTCCCACAGCGGCTTCGTGCGCTCCAGCGGCGTCCCGAGGATCTCGTCGGCCAGCTCGGCCAACTCCTCGGGGCCGCCGGGAGCGGCCACGCCGATCCGCTTGACGTGGCGGCGGAGCTCGAAGTGCGGATCCTCGATCCACACCGGGTGGTTGAGGTTGAAGGGCACCCGAACGGGGATCCGGCGGAACTCCTTCTGGGGGACGAGGCGCCGCTCGACCTGGTCGAGCACCCAGTCGAACGAGTACTCCCCGTCGGGGATGGTCGAGGGGTCGAGGACCATCACAGCGGAGACGTGCATGTGCGCGGTGGGTGTCTCGACGTAGAGGAACGAGGCGTCGAGCCCGCTCATCCGTTCCATGCGCGCCCCTCCGAGCTCGCTCCGACGACGGCGCCATGGTCGCGCGTCCGCGCCCCCGTCGGCTCGCGGATCGCTCGTCGTCCCCCGCCCGGCGGGTCACGTGAGCAGGAACGGTTCGACCCGACGTCGAAGATGGGTGTACCAAAAGGCCACCCGTCACGCGAACGAACGGGTACCAACCACCCCGTTTCTTCCCCCCACCGATCCTGGGAAGGCATGAGCAGCACACGCGCAGAGCCGGTCGCGACCGAGGAGCAGGAGTCTCCCCGAGCGACCGAGTCCACCGACGAGGCGTCCACCGCCGGCACCGAGGACGGCGACCGGCGGTATCGCTGGTGGAGCCTGCGGCGCGTCACCGAGGGAGCGCCGCTGTTCCCCATCCTGGTGCTCTTCGGGCTCAACACGGTCGACGAGCTCGACCGGGCGGCGTTCAACCTCCTCGCCCCCGAGATCCGCGACCACTTCGCGCTGAGCGACCAGGGGATCCTGACGATCGTCGCGATCTTCGCGCCCGTCACGATCGTCGCCGCGATCCCCATCGCCTACGCCGCCGACCGGTACCGGAGGACCCGCCTCGCCGCGGGGGGTGCCGCCGGCTGGGCAGGCTTCAGCGCGCTCACCGGCATGGCGCCCAACCCCGGGACCCTCGTGCTGGCCCGTGCCGGCTCCGGCCTCGGCCAGGCGGTCAACGACCCGACCCACAACAGCCTGCTCGCCGACTACTACCCGACCGGGATCCGGGCGAAGGTGTACGCGTTCCACAACGCCGCCGACTCCATGGGTCAGCTCCTCGGGCCCATCATCGCCGGCATCCTCGCCGTGGCGTTCACGTGGCGGGCGCCGTTCATCTTCTTCGCCATCCCGACCGCGATCCTGGTGCTCCTGGCGTTGCGCCTCGAGGATCCCGTACGGGGCAAGATGGAGCGCCGCGCCGGCGGCGCCGACGAGGAGACCGCGGCGATGGAGGACCCGCCGCCACCCTTCGGGGAGGCCTGGCGCCTGCTCCACAACATCCCCGCGCTGCGCCGCCTCTACGTCGCCCTGCCGTTCATGGCCGCCTCGCTGGTCGGGATGGTCTCGTTGATGTCGCTCTTCTACGAGGAGGCCTACGGCATCGGCGAGGTCACCCGCGGCGTGTTCTTCGCGGCCGAGGAGCCGTTCCGGATCATCGGGCTGCTCGTCGGGACGCCCATCGCGCACCGCCTCATGCGCAAGGATCCCGGCCTCGCGCTGCGGTTCCTCTCCGTCGTCGCCGTCGGTGTGGGCGTCATGATCCTCCTCGTCGCCGTCTCGCCGAACATCGGGGTGGCCCTCACCGGGGCGTTCGGCCGGGCGCTCGTCAACGCCATCCTGCTGCCCTCGCTCTTCGCGGTGTTCTCGCTGGTGATCCCGCCCCGGACCCGGGCGCTCGGGTTCGCCGTCGTCGGGCTCTACCTGCTGCCGGGCCTCGTCGCCCTGCCGATCATCGGGGGGATCTCCGACACCTACGGGATCCGCACCGCGTTCCTCGTGCTCATCCCCCTCTACCTCACGGGGGCGTTCATCCTCTCCACGGGCGCCCGGCTCGTCCGGGTCGACATCGAGAACAACCAGAGGTGGTCGGCCCTCGAGGCAGAGAACCGCCGCAAGCGTGCACGTCTCCAGCAGGCGATCGACGCCGGGGAGGCTCCTCCCAGCGACCTGCCGCTCCTGGAGGTCCGTGACCTCTCCTACTCCTACGGCCCCGTGCAGGTGCTCTTCGACCTCGACCTCCAGGTGCCCAAGGGCTCGCGGATCGCGCTGCTCGGCACCAACGGCGCCGGCAAGTCGACCCTGCTGAAGGTGATCGCCGGCCTCGCTCCCCCCGCAGCGGGCAGCGGCGGCTCGATCTGGTGGAAGGCCGAGGACATCACCTACACGCTGCCCAACCAGCGAGCGGCGATGGGTCTCTATCTCATCGAGGGCGGCAAGGCCACGTTCCCCTCGCTCACCGTCTCCGAGAACCTCCGGATGGGCGCCTTCCCCTTCCTGCGGGACCGCCGGCTGGTGGAGACCCGCATGGAGGAGGCGTTCGACCTGTTCCCCGAGCTCGCGCAGCGCTCCACCCAGCGGGCGGGCACCCTCTCGGGCGGCGAGCAGCAGATGATGGCGGTCGGGCGCGCGCTGGTCGCCGGTCCCGAGCTGCTGATGATCGACGAGCTGTCCCTCGGTCTCGCGCCCGTCGTCATGGGCGAGATCCTGGCGATGGTCGACGAGATCGTCGCGAGAGGGACGACCCTCATCCTCGTGGAGCAGTCGCTCAACGTCGCGGTGAACATGACCGACCACGCATACTTCATGGAGAAGGGCGAGTTCCGGTTCTCGGGGCCGACCGAGGACCTCCTCGACCGAGGCGACCTGGCCCGCTCCGTCTTCTTCGGCTCGACCGGAGGGAGCCCCGATGGCGCCTGAGCCCGCACCTGACGAGACCCGGACCGGCGAGGACGGCCGCCTCCTGGCGCGGGCGTTCCACGGTGCCCGCGAGCAGCTCCTGGCCCTCACGCCCGGCCAGCAGTGGACCACGGCCCTCGTCCTCGTCCTGGCCACCGCCGTGGTCGTCTACGGCACGCCCGCGAGCCGCGTCATCGGCGTCCGCTCCCCGCAGCCGGCGACACCGGCGGCCGCTCCCGCACCGTCCGGGGATCTCGACGCGGAGACGAGCGGCGAGCCCGCGGCCGGCGGGGGATCCTCCTTCGAGCCGATCGGCGCCACACCTCCGCCGGCACCCAGTGGGGGCGGGCCGGTCGACCCCACGGGCGGTTCCGGGGAGCCGGGGACCGACGACGGCGACGGCGGCGACGAGGGGAACGGCGACGACGGGAACGGCGGCGACGGCGACGACGGCGACGACGGGAACGGCGGGGAGCCGTTCGTCGCGCCCCACGTCGTGGCGGCCGTGCGCGGAGGCGACGCCGCCCCCGGAGAGACCGACGAGGCGACGATCGCCGAGCGGTACCTCGGGGAGACCGACCTCGAGTGGACCACGGTCGTCCTCGACGAGGAGGACGCCCCCTGCGAGGCCCTCACCGCGGCCGGCGACGTGGTCGTCGCCGCCGACGGCCTGGACGAGGAGCTCACGACCTGCATCACCGACGCCGGCCTCGACGTGGTCGCCTACGACGTGCGCGGCGGGACGGACGGGACCGGTGGGACCGGCGGAGACGACGGGGACGACGACGGCTCGGGCTCCGTCGTGTCGACCCGACGGAGCCTGAGCGACAGCCTCGTCGACCTCGCCGAGCGCCTCGGCGACGGCGACGCGCTCAGCGGCGACGTGGGGATCGCCGCGGACGAGGCCCACCGCGAGCAGGTCGAGGACGCCGTGGCGCGCGTGGCCGACGCCGGTGTCGACGTGACCGCCACCGCGTACCTCGAGGACGAGAGCGACGTGCCGCCGGCCGTCCTCGACTTCGCCGGCCAGGGGATCTCCACCGTGGTGTTCGCCACCGACGTGTCGAAGCAGTCGGCGTGGGCCACCCAGCAGTCGGTGCTCGACCCGGGCGTGCGATACGTCGTGGTCGACGCCGCGGACTCCGTCGTCGACGAGAGCTACCCACCCGTGTTCGACGGGGCCCTGGCTCACACGAGCGTGCGCGTCCCCTGGTTCTCCCGGACCCACGGCTCGACGCCCACCCAGGACGCCTGCCGGGAGATCCACGAGCCCGGCGACGCGGCCGGCGACGACGAGCTGGTCCTCGCCTACCAGTGGTGCCAGCACGTGGAGCTGGTCGACTCCGGCGTCGCCGAGGCCGAGTCGAGCGGGGCAGGCCTCGACGACGCGCTCCGGAGCGTCGAGGTGGCCTCACCGCTGACCTCCGACCTCGGCCCGCTCGCCGACGAGACCTTCGGGCCCGGTGAGGACGCCGTGCTGCGCTGGGCGGCGGACTGCGGGTGCTGGGTCGAGGAGCAGGCCTTCGAGGAGCGGGGATGAGCCCCTCGCTGACCGCGCCGGCGGTCGTGATCTTCGGATTCGACGTCACCGCCGAGGTGGTGATGCTGGGGGCGATCACCGGCCTCACCTACGGCCTGCTGGCGATGGGGTTGACCCTCGTGTACCGCACGTCGCGCACCGTCAACTTCGCCCACGGCGAGATGGGCGCCCTGCCGGCCATCATCATCCCGGTCCTCGTGCTGGGCCACGGCCTCACCTACTGGCTGGCGCTGCCCACCGCCATCGTCGCAGCGGTCGCCGCCGGGGCGCTGACCGAGTTCCTGGTGATCCGCCGCCTGCGCCACGCCCCCCGCCTCATCGTGCTCGTCGCCACTCTGGGTGTCGCCCAGATCCTCTTCTTCTCGAACCTGGTCATCCCCCGCGAGGGCGCGCTCGCCGGAGGCGTCTACCCGACTCCCTTCGATTGGCGGCTGACGGTCGGGAGCTTCGACCTCACCCCGGGCCACCTCCTGATCCTGTTCGTCGCGCCCCTCGCTGCGGTCGGCGTCAGCCTGTTCCTCAGCCGCACGACCCTCGGCATGGCCAGCCGGGCCGCCGCGGAGAACCGCGACGCGGCCGAGCTGACCGGCGTGTCGGTCGGCAAGGTGACGCTCGTGGTCTGGTCGCTCGCCGGCCTGCTCGCCGGGATCTCGGCGATCCTCGTCGGGCCCACCCAGCCGCTCACCGCGCAGGCCGCGCTGGGCCCGACGCTCATGGTGCGGGGGCTCGCCGCCGCGCTCATCGGCGGGCTCTCCAACTTCGGCATCGTCTTCGCCGCCGGCATCGGCCTCGGCGTCATCGAGCGGATGGTGCTGTGGAACTTCCCGACCGGCGGTGTCGTCGAGTTCCTGTTCCTCGGTGTCGTCGTCGTCAGCCTGCTCGTGCACCGTGGGCTGCGTCAGGCCGCACGCGACGGCGGGCAGGCGACGTGGTCGCTCGCCGGCGCGCTGCGCACGCTCAACACCGACCTGCGGGCGCACCCGAGGGTCGCCCTCGCTCGGCGGGTGGGCACCGGAGCTCTCCTCGTCTTCGCCTTCGTGCTCCCCCTGCTCCTCCAATCCGGCGGCAGGGTGCTCATGTCGAGCGTGCTGCTGTTCGCGATCATGGGGCTCTCCCTCGTGGTGCTCATCGGGATGGCCGGCCAGGTGTCCCTGGGTCAGTTCACCTTCGTGGGCCTCGGCGCCGTGGTGGGCGCCCGCGTGATCGCGCTGGGGTACCCGCCGTGGATCTCGATGCTCTACGCCGTCGGCGCGGCCGGCCTGGCGGCGTTGCTGGTCGGGATCCCCGCGTTGCGGGTCCGGGGGCTCTTCCTGGCGGTGAGCACGCTGGCGTTCGCGGTCGCCGCGCAACGATGGCTCTTCCGGCAGGGATGGCTCATCGGCGACTCGGTGAACATGGAGATGGCGCGCTTCGAGTGGATGGGGATCGACTTCCAGGACGAGCGCAACTACTACTGGCTGTGCCTCGTCGCGCTCGTCGGAGCGGTCCTCTTCGTGAGCCGCCTGCGGCGCACGGGTGTCGGGCGGGCGATGATGGCCGTGCGCGACAACGAGCCCACGGCGGCGACCCTCTCGGTGCCGCCCCGTCGCGTCAAGCTCCAGGCGTTCGTGATCTCCGGGATGCTCGCCGGCTTCGCGGGCTACCTCTACGGCGGGCTGCTCGTCAGCTTCGACTCCGACATCTTCGGGCCGGGGTCGTCGCTCGACCTCGTGGCGATGACGATCTTCGGTGGGGTGACCAGCATCACCGGGGCCATCCTCGGCGCCCTGTGGGTGCGCGGCATCCCCTTCATGTTCGGCTCGGACATCGGCCTGCTCTCGACCGGCGCCGGGCTGCTGCTGGTGCTCATGGTCTTCCCCGGCGGCCTCGCCTCGGCGGCGTTCCGCGTCCGGGACTGGGTCGTCGAGCGCCTCACCGGCCGGCCCGTGGACGAGGCCGCGTCGGGAGACCGGGCCGAGGGGGCCGAGCGACCCGAGCTGGAGCCCAGGCCGGAGCCGCGCCCCGTCCTCGTCGACGCCCGCGACGTGCCGGTGCCGGCTCTGCGGGCCGAGGACGTGGTCGTCCGCTACGGGGGCAACACCGCTGTGGACGGCGTCTCGCTGCACGCCATGCCCGGCGAGATCGTGGGCCTCATCGGACCCAACGGCGCCGGGAAGACGTCCCTCTTCGACGTGCTCTCGGGCCAGCTCCGCCCCGACCAGGGGCGGGTCCACCTCCACGGCGTGGACATCACGCGCCATCGCGCCGAGGCCAGGGCACGGATGGGGCTGGGCCGCTCGTTCCAGCAGGCGCGGCTCTTCGACGAGATGCCGGTGATCGACGCGTTCAAGGTGGCCCTGGAGCGCCACGAGCCCTCCGAGCTGGTCCCCTCCGTCCTCGGCCTTCCCCCCTCGCGGGTGGCCGAGGCCCACAAGGATCTGCGCGCCGCCGAGCTGGTCGAGCTGGTGGGCCTGGGACCGTTCGCCCGCCGCAACGTCTCCGAGCTGTCCACCGGCACCCGTCGGTTGGCCGAGCTGGGCTGCATCATCGCCCTCGGCGCTGACGTGATCCTCCTCGACGAGCCGATGGCGGGGATCGCGCAGCGCGAGGTCGAGGCCTTCGTGCCGGTCCTGCGCGAGGTCCGAGACCACCTGGACGCCACCTTCGTGGTCATCGACCACGACATCCCGATGATCACCAGCCTCGTCGACCGCCTGGCCGTGCTCGCCAACGGCCGTGTCATCGCCGAGGGCCCACCCGAGGTCGCCGCGGCGGACCCGGCGGTGGTCGCCGCGTACCTCGGCGCCGACGAGCGGGCGATCGGCCGCTCGGGCGACGGTGACGGCGGGCGCGGGAGCGGAGGCTCGACGACGTCGCGGGAGTCGAGCCGGCGGCCCCTCGTCGCTCCCACCAAGGGGGAGCGGTGAAGGTGCCCTCGCCGCCGAGCAGCCACCACACCGGCGTCGGGCAGCGCTCGTTCGCGCTCGTTCGCGGTGTCCGCGGCTCTTGGAACGAACCGCAAAACAGTGTACTGTATGTACCGTCACGGGCCTGCGCCGCACCTGCGCGCCGCACACCGGACGGGCGAGGCGCCGGACCCGGCGGCCTCGACGACAGCACGAGGGGGAACCTGACGTGAGCGACCGTCCCATCACCCACGACCGTGACGACCTCCGGGAGCTCGGGGGTCGGTCCCGACAGCGCGGGACCACCGTGCTGGTCGCCGCCGCCGGCCTGCTGGCCGGCGCGCTCATCATGAACCTCGCGTCGCCGCCCGAGACGCAGGTCGTCGAGGTGACCCAGCGCGGCGACGGCGCGGGAGTCGTCGGCGAGTCCGTCGGCGACGAGCCCCTCGGCTCCGGCGGCGACCTCGGCTCCGCCGGCGACAGCGCCGGCGCCACGTCGGGGACGCCTGCTCCCGCCACCTCGGGGGCGCCCAGCACCGGTGGCGGCCCCTCGACCGGACCGTCCGGAGGCGGCGACGCCTCGACCGGGCCGTCCGGCGGTGGCGGTGGCGGTGGTGCCTCCGGCGGCGGGGGCGACTCGGGCGGCGACGACGGAGAGGATCCCTGGGCCGACGTCCGGGGTGTCACCGCGGACACCGTCAAGATCGGGTTCGCGTTCTTCAACGTGGGCAACTACAGCGCCGTTCCGCAGTACGACGTCGGCCCCACCGAGGAGAAGCTGCAAGCGGTGCTGGAGCGGTGGCGTCGTGAGGGCCGCGACGTCCTCCACGGACGGGAGATCGAGGCGGTCGCCGTCGAGTTCTCGATCACCGAGGAGGAGGAGCAGCGCGCCGCCTGCAAGAGGCTCGTCGAGGACGAGAAGGTCTTCGCGGTCGCCGCGCCGGCGAGCTTGTACGCCGGCACCGACTGTGTCACCAAGGAGTTCCAAACCCCGCTCGTGCAGACGGCGTCGACCGGCGGCAGCGCGGACAAGGTCGCCGAGCGGGCCCCCTACTTCTTCATGGTGGCACCCGATCGGAGCCACACCAGCCGCAACTGGGCCCACTGGGCGCACGAGCGCGGGCTGCTGGAGGACAAGACCATCGGCGTGTACTACTCGGAGGCCGAGACCGTCGAGGTGAAGGACAACTTCCTCGCCACGCTCGAACAGCTCGGCTACGGCGACCAGATCGCGGTCGACATGACCGCCCCCGACGGCGACGAGGTCGGCCCCGAGGACTCGGTGGCCGTCAACCAGTTCCGGTCCGAGGGCGTCGACCTGGCCATCCTGGTGCTCAACGGCTTCCGGATGGAGAACTTCATGCAGCAGGCCGAGAGCCAGGCGTACCGACCCGAGTACATCGCCAGCGACCTCGGCGTGAACACCGACGACACCAAGACCACGACCTTCCCGCCCGCCCAGTGGGACGGGACGTACGCGATGACCTCGATGTACTACGGGATGGCCGGGAACACGTCGTTCCCGAGCGAGACACAGATCTGCTACGACGACTACCGCGACCAGGGTCGCGACCCCGAGCCCGGGGTGACGGAGTGGAACTACGCCATGATGAGCTGCCACGCCCTCGAGGTCGTATGGCAGGCGCTCGACAACGCCGGCCGGGACCTGAACGTGAGCAGCTACATCGCCGGGATGGAGCAGATCCAGGGCTACGCCGGCGCGTTCAATCCCGGCACCAACTTCGGGCCCGGCGACCACACCGGCTCCGACCTGCAACGCACGTTGCAGTGGCACCGGGACTGTGGCTGCTACCAGCCCGTCAACGACTTCGCTCCCTTCTGGGTCGCCTGATCCGTCGGGGTCGCGGTGCCGTCGAGCCGTACGGCTCGACGACGCCGTGGCGAGCCGCACGCACGGGATCTCCCGGGTGTGACCGACGCCCGGAGGGCTCCCCGGCCCGCACCGGCCGGCCCGCACCGGCCCAGGAGTCGGAGCCGCAGCAATCGCAGCAACCATCGAGCTCGAATGGAGGATGCAGTGCCGCAGCACAGCTTGGTGATTCGCAACGGGACCGTCGTCGACGGTTCGGGCCTCCCCGCCTACCGCGCCGACGTGGGGATCAGCGACGGCCGGATCGTCACGATCGGGCGGATCCCCGAGCGGGGGAGCGAGGAGATCGACGCCGAGGGCCACGTGGTGACGCCCGGCTTCGTCGACGGCCACACCCACATGGACGCGCAGGTGTTCTGGGACCCGCTCGGCACCTCGTCGTGCTGGCACGGCGTGACCACCGTGGTGATGGGGAACTGCGGCTTCACCCTGGCTCCGGCCCGCTCCGACGAGCGCGAGCTGGTGATCAGGAACCTCGAGCGGGCCGAGGACATCCCCGCCGAGTCGCTCGCCGAGGGCCTCCCGTGGGGCTGGGAGCGCTTCCGCGAGTACCTCGAGGCCCTGGAGCGCACCCCCAAGGGGATCAACTACGGCGCCTACGTCGGCCACTCGGCGATGCGGACGTGGGTGATGGGGGAGCGGGCCTTCGAGGAGCCCGCCTCCGACGACGACCTCGCCGCGATGGAGGACGAGCTGCGCGACGCGCTGGCGGCGGGCGCGATGGGCTTCACGACCTCGCGCAGCGACAACCACAAGACCTCCGACGACCGTCCCGTCGCGTCGCGGATCGCCCCCTGGGAGGAGGTCGTGGCGCTCGTCGACGCGATGTCGCGCGCCGGCGGGGGCATCTTCGAGCTCTCGAACGAGTCGGTGATGGCCTCCCCCGATCCGGCGGAGCGAGCCGAGTCGATGGGACGCCTGCGGGACCTGGCGGCGAGCACGGGCGTGCTCACCACCTTCGGCGTGACCACCTTCGGCGGTGACGACCGGTGGCGGGAGCTGCTGGCGATGATCGACGAGACGGCGGGCCGCGGCGGCCGCATGGTCGGTCAGAGCAGCAGCAAGGAGCAGGGCGCCGTGTTCTCGTTCGAGACGTGGCTGCCCTTCGACCGCCTGCCCGAGTGGCGCGAGGTCCGTGAGCGCCCGCTCGCCGAGCAGGCCAAGCTGCTGCGCGACCCCGACGTGCGGCGCCGCCTCGTCGAGGCCGCGCACAGCGACCGCTACCCGCCCGGCGGGTTCCCCTCCAAGGAGCCCGACTACGAGCGGATCCAGGTGCTCGAGCAGATGGTCCGGCCCAACCGCTCCCTCGCCGAGGTCGCGCGCGAGCGTGGCGGCGACCCCGTCGAGGTCATGATCGACCTCGCCCTCGAGCGCGACTTCGACCAGTTCTTCCCGCTCATCACCGGCAACGCCGACTTCGACGACGTGCAGACCATCCTCGAGCATCCGCGGACGATCATGACCTTCTCCGACTCGGGCGCGCACGTGAGCCAGGTGATCAACTCGTCGCTGCACACCCAGCTCCTCTCGTACTGGGTGCGCGAGCGCGAGGTGTTCGGCCTCGAGGAGGCGGTCCGCATGATCACCCTCGAGCCGGCGACCGCGTGGGGCCTCGCGGACCGCGGCCTGATCCGCGAGGGGTTCGTCGCCGACCTCAACGTCATCGATCCCGACACCGTGGCGCCGGAGCTGCCGCGGGTGGTCGACGACCTCCCCGGCGGCGCCGAGCGCCTCGAGCAGGAGGCGACGGGCATCGCCGCCACGGTGGTGCGGGGCGAGGTGCTCCTCAGGGACGGTCGCCACGTCGGCACCTTCCCGGGAGCGGTCGCCCGACGCGGGGTGAGCTGACCGGCGGCGTGTCCCTCTCCGTCGGGGTCCACACGGGCCTGGAGCACACCTCGATCGCGGACCTGCGCCGGGTCTGGCGCCACGCCGAGGACCTCGGGGTGGACTGGATCTCGGTGTGGGACCACCTCACCTCGTCGGAGGTGACCTCGCCGGACCCGACCCGCGCGCGAGGGGAGCTCGACGGCTGCCACGAGGCCGTCGCCGCGCACGCCGCGCTCGCGTGCTCGACCGAGCGCGTGCGGTGCGGCTCCCTCGTCTACTGCGCCGGGTACCGGCACCCGGCGGTGCTGGCGAAGGCGATCACGACCATCGACCACCTCTCCGGCGGGCGTGCCGAGCTGGGCCTCGGCGCCGGCTGGGCGGAATCCGAGTACCGGGCCTTCGGGTTCCCCTTCCTCCCGGCGGGGGGCAGGCTGGACCTCCTCGAGGAGACGGCGGTGGCGGTGCGGCTGCTGCTCGACGAGGAGGTCGTCGACCTGTCCGGCGAGCACGTCGAGCTCCGGAGCGCGCGGTGCGACCCGAGGCCGCTGCAAGCGCACGTGCCGATCTGGATCGGCGGCGGCGGGGAGCGGCGCACGCTGCGAATCGTCGCCCGTCACGCCGACGGATGGAACGTCGCCTTCGTGAGCCCGGCGGCGCTCGCCCACAAGCACGCCGTGCTGCGCGACCACTGCGAGGCGGTCGGACGCTCGCCCGCGGCCGTCCGCTGCTCGGTGAACGTCGGTGTGGCGGCCGACGAGGCCGACCTCCGTGCCCGGTTCGGTCGGGCCGCCGACGCGGTCCGACCCGCCGTGCTGACCGGCTCCGCCGGCGAGATGGCCGACCGCATCGGCGCCTACGCGCAGGCCGGCGCGGACCAGATCAACCTCGCCGTGCGCGCCCCCTGGGATCCGGACCTCCTCGAGCGGGCGGTGGACGCGGCGGACTCGGTGTCGTCGCAGGTGGGGTGAGCCCGACCGCTCAGGGGTCGTGGGTCTCGGCGGTCCGCTCGGCGAAGACGGACATGGCCTCGAGCGTGAGGGGACCGGGCGCGGCGGCGAGCTCCCGACCGTCGACGGTGGCGACGGGGTGCACGCCCCGGCTCGTGGAGGTGAGGAAGACCTCCTCCGCGGAGGCGAGCTCGTCGGCGGGGACGTCCTCCTCGGCGATGCCGGGGAACCATTCGAGCAGGAGCTCACGGGTGACCCCGGGGAGGCACCCGCTCGAGAGCGGCGGTGTGACGAGCCCGTCTCCCCGCGCGAGGAACACGTTGCTGCCGGCGCCCTCGCAGAGGTCACCGGCCGTGTTGGCGAAGACGGCCTCGTCGGCGCCCCGAGCGTGGGCGTGGCGGAGCGCGATCGCGTTCTCCGCGTAGGAGATGGTCTTGAGTCCGGCGGTGGCGCCGTGCTCGTTCCGCCGCCACGGGACGACGGTGACCGCCGCGGTCGGGGGCCACTCGGCCATGGGGGCGATCGCGGCGACGACGGTCGGCTCGCCGACGAGGCCGCTGGCGACCGGCGGGGCTCCCGAGGTCACCGTGAGGCGCAGCCAGCAGGGCGACTGCTCGGCCGCCGCCGTGGCGAGGACCTCGGAGATCGCCGTCCGCACCCGGTCGAGGTCGATCTCGAGACCGAGCGGCGCGGCGGAGGCGACGAGGCGGCGGAGGTGGCGGCCGAGCGCGAAGGGCCGGCGGTCGACCACCTTGATCGCCTCGAAGACGCCGTCCCCGACGAGCGCGTGGTCGTGGGCGCGAAGCGCCGGCTCGCCGTCGTCCACGAGCTTCCCGTCGACCCACGCAGCAGCCTTCACGGCACCCGCACCCCCCGATCAGCAGCCCCGGGCGCGGTACCTCCTGCCCGGTGACGGGGAAGGCTACCGGACCGCACCGGACCGGACCCGGACGTCGGGACCCCGAAGGTCGTGGCGCGTCTCCTAGGCCGCTTCCACGGCGAGGTCGCCGGCCTCCTGCTCGGCGGCACGGGCGTCGTGGAGGGCCCGGTTCGCCCGGCGGTCGGGGAGGAACCAGGCCAGGACGAATGCGAGCACGGCGCCACCGAAGGCGACGAGGAAGACGGAGTTGTAGGCGGCCTGGGCGGTGGGGAACTGGGAGGGGTCGATGCCCGCGGCGGAGACCGACCCGAGGCGGGCCGTGACGATGGTCGCGAGGATCGCCACACCCAGCGACGCCGCGACGCGGCGGTTGATGGAGCGGACGGCGGAGGCCTGGGCGACGAAGCGCGCGGGGAGCGCGTTCATGCCCGTCACCACGGTGGGCATCATCATGAGCCCGGTGCCGAGCCCCTGGGCCACGAGCGCCGTGAGGACGGTCGACAGCGGTGTGGTGGTGGAGAGGTGGCCGAGGATCCAGGCCGAGATGGCCAGGAACGCCGCGCCGGTCATGACCGGGATCCGGGGGCCGATGCGGTCCGTGAGGCGGCCGGCCACGGGGAAGGCGAGGGCGCTGGCGGCGGCAGCGGGGAGGAAGAGGAAGCCGACGTCGAGCGGCGTCATGCCGCGCAGCGTCTGGAGCTCGAGGGGAAGGAAGGTCAGCTTCCCGTACTGGATGAGCACCACCGACCACCCGATCACGATGGTGAGGGTGAAGACGGGGACCTTGAACATCCGGACGTCGATGAGCGGGTGCTCGGAGCGGAGCTGGCGACGGACGAAGGCGGTGAGGAGCACCGCGCCCGCGAGGATGGTGCCGCTCACCCTCGGCGAGCTCCAGCCGTGCTCGGTCACCCCGGAGAAGCCGAGCAGCCACGCCACGAGGCCCGAGCTGGCCAGGGTGAGGCCGAGCGCGTCGAAGGGGCGGCGCTCCCGGTACCCGGTGTCGCGCAGCAGTCGAACACCGGCGAGCACGCCGAGGGCTCCGATGGGAACGTTGACGAGGAACAGCCAGTGCCAGCTCACCGTCGTCGCCAGGTAGCCGCCGATCACGGGTCCGAGCGCGGGCGCCGTCATGGCGGCGATGCCCCAGATGCCCAGCGCGGTGCCCCGCCGGTCGGGAGGGAACAGCTCGTAGATCATCGTCATGCCGACCGGCATCATGAAGCCGCCCCCCAGGCCCTGGAGGACGCGGAACGCGACCAGCGTCTCGAGGTTGGGGGAGAGGGCGGCGAGGAGCGAGCCGGCGGTGAAGAGGCCGAGGCTGGTCACGAAGACCTGCTTGCGCCCGAAGCGGTCGGCGAGCCAGCCGGTGGCGGGCTGCCCGAGCCCCACGGCGAGCATGTAGGCGGTGACGACCCACTCGATGCCGGAGGAGCGCCCGAGGGCGATGCCGATCTGGGGGAGGGCGACGTTCACGATCGTGGTGTCGAGGACCACCATGAAGGTCCCGATGAGCACCACGCCCATGGCGATCCACGGGTAGCGGTCCCCCGGATCTCGCTCGGTGTGCCCTTCGGGTCCCCGCCCCGTGCCGTCGGGCGCGGTGCCCGTGGTCGCGGTGCCCGTGGTCGCGGTGTCGCTGTCGGTCTCGGTCGTGGTGGCGTCGCCGGTCGAGAGGGGGCTCCTCATGGGCGGGCCACCTCGTCGAGGACGACCGCCGCGTAGTCGTCCGCCAGGCGAGCGGCGAGGCGGTGGAGCTCCTCGATCTCGTCGGGGTCCCACTCGGCCAGCGCCTCCTCGAGGATCGAGCGGCGGGCTCGGAGCAGGCGGTCCAGCGTGTGCTTCCCGCCGCGGGTGAGGGAGAGGACGACGGCGCGCGCGTCGTCGGGGTGGGGCCGGCGGTCGACGAGGCCGTCGCGCTGGAGGTGTGACACGTGCCGGCTGACGGTCGAGGAGTCGAGCCCCGCGGCCTCCGCGAGCTGCGAGGACGTGATCGGGGCGCTCTGGTCGATGCGTGCGAGCAGCACCGCGGCGGCGCGGTCGATCTGGACGCCCGCCCGCTGGGTGACCTGCTGGTAGGAGCGGGGGATCACCCGCAACCGGGCGAGTTGCCCGAGGGCGCTGTCGATCTCGTCGAACCGGCGTGCATCCCGGCGTGGGTCCGAAGCCATGGCGCCAGTCTACAATTAGTTGTGTTCTACACGCAACTTATTTCGCGCCTCGAGGGCTGCGGAGCTGCCGGTAGACCATGCGGGTGGCCGCCACCAGCAGGAGCAGCGCGAAGAGCACGCTCGAGACGGTTGGGGAGAGCTGGAGCGACAGGCGTGCGGCCAGGAAGGAGGACACCACGCCGGCGAGGCCCACGACGGTGGCGAGGCGCACGTCGACGTTGCCGAACCGGGCGTTGCGCATCGTGCCCACCAGCGAGGTCGGCACGATGACGGCGAGCGAGGTCCCCTTCGCCAGGACGTCCGGGATGGCGAAGAGCAGCGTCTGGCCCGGCACCATCACGATGCCGCCTCCCACGCCGAGGAGGCCCGCGGCGATCCCTGCGAGGAGCCCGAGGGCGGTCACCGCGGCGGCCATGCCGACGTCCAGGTCCACGCGGCCGGTCCCCATGGGGATGTCGACGAGCATGCGGATCGCCGCGGCCACGAGCACGACGGCGAAGATCAGCCGCAGGGGGGCCGCCGGGATCCGCCGGAGCGCCGCGGTCCCGACCACGGTCCCGACGAGCGCGCCGACCGTCAGGAGGCCGGCCACCGCCCAGTCGACCTCGCCGTCGACGGCGAACCCCGCGACGCCTGCGATGGCGATCGGGAAGATGGCCGCCAGGGAGGTGCCGTGGGCGAGGCGCTGGTCCATGCCCATGATCAGCACGAGGCCCGGGACGATCAGGATCCCGCCGCCGACCCCGAACAGGCCCGAGAGGAAGCCGGCCAGGACGCCCACGACGAGCGCGCCCCGCAACGAGGTCGGGCCGGACCCGGGCTCCCCCCCGGCGCCGCTCCGGTGGTCTGCCCGGCTCGGATCCCCCGACGCTGGGGTCGTGGGGTCGGACTCGCCCATGTCCCGGTCTCCCTCCGTCTGTCAGTGCTCCCTGCGCCCGCGGCAGCTCTCCCTGCGCCCGCGGCAGCTCTCCCTGCGCCCGCGCGTCTTCTCCCGCGCATCCCTGGATCCGCCCTGTGTCCGCCGCCGGCTTCCTCGGGGCGGCCCGACGCTCGAGGGGACGCTCGAGAGGAGAGGAGAGCACACCGGAGGCGCAGCACACCACCCGTGACGCGTGCGTACCGAGTCGCGCCGGACACCTTCGGGACGGCCGTGTCCTGCGGCGGTGCCGTCCCGTGCCTGGCGACGCCCGCCGTTGAGGTCGAGCAGGAGTTTAGTATACCGTTTAGGCCATGACCGAGGAACGAGAGCTCTGGAACCCGGACGTCCAAGCCCGCGACCGCACCCTGGTCGCCAAGGAGGCCGAAGCAGCCATCGCCCGTGAGTGGGAGCGGGTGTGGGAGCTGCCGATCCCCTTCTTCCGCGAGAAGTACGAAGCGGCCGGCTTGTCGCGCGACGAGGTGCCCCCGCTGGACGAGATCCCGCGCACCGTCAAGGACGAGTTCCGCGAGGACGACCGCCGGCATCCGCCGTTCGGCTCGTACCGGGCCTTCGGCCTCGACGACGCCGTGCGCCTCGGCGCCTCGACGGGCACGACCGGTCGACCGACGTTGATCTTCTACGGGCCCCGTGACGTGGAGGCCCACATCGAGGCATCCCGCCGCAGCGTGTGGCGGCACGGCATGCGGCCCGGTGACCGCTTCACCCACAGCTGGCCGCAGGGCCTCTACCCCACCGGCGTGGCCGGCGGGCGCAACTACCTCGACCTCGAGGTGCTCGAGATCCCCGTGGGGCCGCCGTTCAGCGAGGAGATGGCGGCCGGGCACCTGACGCTGTGGGAGATGCTCGAGCCCAACGGGTTCATGATGACCGGCTCGCAGCTCCAGACCTACGAGGCGGCCGCCGAGGCCAACGGCGTCGACCTCCTCGGGCTGCTCGACGGCGCCAAGGTCGCGTTCCTCGAGGCGAGCTGCCAGTTCGAGGAGCCGCGCCGCCGCGTCGAGGAGACCTACGGCTTCGAGCTGCGGAACATCGGCGGGGCCTCCGAGGTCCCGGGGTTCTCGGTGAGCGACTGCCGGTACCACACCGGGCTGCACGCCATGGGTGACCACTACGTCGTGCAGGCCTGCGACCCCGAGACCGGACGGGAGGTCGCCGAGGGCGAGCGCGGGACGCTCGTCGTCACGGCGTTCGGGATCGACACGTTCATGGTCCGCTACGACCTCCAGGACATCGTCACCGTGAGCACGGAGCCGTGCGCGTGCGGGGAGACCGGGCCCCGCTACACGCTCCTCGGCCGCCAGGGCGATCTCGTGACGGTGGACGGCACCACGCTGCTCCCGATCGACGTGCAGCTCGCGCTGGAGGGCGAGGGCTCGCCCGAGTTCCAGGTCGTCCGTGACGGCGACCAAGCCGACGAGCTGCGCCTGCGCGTCGAGACCGAGCGTCCCGCGGACGTCGGGGAGCGGCTGCGCCACGAGCTCGGGGTGCCGGTCGACGTCGAGGGCGTCGAGGCGGGCACCCTGCCGCGCTCCAGCTTCAAGCCGCGGCGCGTGTCCTGACAGCGGCGCCGAGAGGTCCGGGCCGCCCGGACCCGGCGGGCCCGAGCAGCACACGACCGAACCGCACGACCGAACGTCCAGGAGGGATGTCCAATGGCGCCGAGCCAGGAAGCCACCGGAGCCGGCGTGAGCGCCGGTGAGCCCGTCGTCCGCGAGCTCATCTACGTCGACGGCGAGTGGGTGAAGCCGTCGGGGACCGAGACCTTCGACGTGATCAACGCCTCGACCGAGGAGGTCATCGGACGGGTCCCGCTGGGGACGGCCGCCGACGTCGACCGTGCCGTCGAGGCCGCACGCCGTGCGTTCGAGAGCTGGTCCACCACGACGCCGGCGGAGCGCAAGGTGTACCTGGAGCGGCTCCAGGCCGCCATCCAGGACCGCTCCGAGGAGATCGCCACCACCGTGGCCGCCGAGGTGGGGATGCCGCTGACCATGGCCCGCGTCATCCAGGCCGGGGTCCCCGCCCAGGTGGCCGGGAAGTACGCGGCCCTGCTCGACGACTACGACTTCGAGGAGCAGATCGGGAACTCGCGCGTCGTGCGCGAGCCGATCGGTGTCGTCGGGTGCATCACGCCCTGGAACTTCCCGCTGCACCAGGTGATCTGCAAGGTGGCGCCGGCGCTGGCGGCCGGCTGCACCGTGGTGCTCAAGCCGACCGAGGTGGCGCCGCTCGCCTCCTTCATGCTCGCCGAGATCTTCGACGAGATCGGCCTGCCACCGGGCGTCTTCAACCTGGTGAGCGGCACCGGCGAGGATGTCGGGGAGGCGATCGCCGCCCACCCCGACATCGACATGGTGTCGTTCACCGGATCGACCCGGGCGGGCCGGCGCGTGAGCGAGCTGGCCAGCCAGACCGTCAAGAAGGTCGCGCTCGAGCTGGGAGGCAAGTCCCCGTTCGTGATCCTCGACGACGCCGACCTCCAGGAGGCGATCCAGTTCGGTCTCGGCCGCTGCTACATCAACAGCGGGCAGACCTGCACGGCGTGGACGCGCATGCTCGTCCCCCGGGAGCGCCAGGACGAGGCCGTGGAGATCGCCAAGCAGATGGCCGAGGCGTGGACGGTCGGCGACCCCTTCGCCGAGGACTCCAAGCTCGGGCCGCTCGTCTCGGAGACCCAGCGCGATCGCGTGCGCTCGTACATCCGCAAGGGGGTCGAGGAGGGCGCCGTCCTCGTCACCGGCGGGGAGGAGCCGCCCGAGGGTCTCGACCGCGGCTACTACGTCCGCCCGACGGTGTTCGCCGACGTCGACAACGACATGACCATCGCCCAGGAGGAGATCTTCGGGCCGGTGCTCGCCATCATCCCCTACGACGACGACGACGACGCCGTGCGGATCGCCAACGACACGATCTACGGCCTCCAGGCCGCCGTGTACTCGAGCGATTCCGAGCGCGCCGAGCGCATCGCGCGGCGCATCCGCGCCGGCCAGGTGCACGTCAACGACGCGCCGGGGAACCTCGACGCGCCCTTCGGCGGCTACAAGCAGTCGGGCATCGGCCGCGAGTGGGGTCGCTACGGCCTCGAGGAGTACCTCGAGGTCAAGTCGCTCCAGCTCAAGACCTGACCGGCGTGCCCACCGAGGGGCCCTCCTCCGGGGTGCCTTCCTCCGGGGTGCCTTCTTCCGGGGTGCCCGGGCCCGGAATCGCCGGTGCGTCGTCGGTGTTCGACGCCCGGCTGCGTGCGCGCCTCTCGGCCAACCTCGAGGCGTTCGAGCGTCGCTCGATCACGCCGGGCGATCGCAAGCCCGCGGCGGTCGCGGTGACCCTCCTGGCGGGGGAGGGCGATCGTCCCTGCTTCGCGCTCACGCGCCGAGCGGCCGGTCTGCGCGCCCACTCCGGGCAGTGGGCGTTGCCCGGCGGAAGGGTCGACGAGGGCGAGTCGGCGGTCGAGGCCGCCTGCCGGGAGTTGGACGAGGAGCTCGGAGTTCCCCGCTCTGCGGTGGAGGTGCTGGGCGTCCTGGACGACTACGCCACCCGGTCGGGGTACGTGATGACGCCCGTGGTGCTCTGGGCCGACCCCGCGGTGGCGCTCACGACGAACCCCGACGAGGTCCAGTTCGTGCACCGGGTGCCGCTGGCCGAGCTCGAGCGCGACGACGCGCCGCGGATCGTCGAGCTCTCGGAGAGCGAGGCGCCGGTGCTCCAGATGCCGATCTTCGACTTCGTGATCTCCCCGCCCACCGCCGCGATCGTCTACCAGTTCCGCGAGGTCGCGGTGCACGGCCGGCGGACCCGGGTGGCGCGCTACGACCAGCCCGGCTTCGCCTGGCAGTAGTCAGCCCCGAAGGAACTCGTCCGGCAGGAGCTCGCAGCTCCTCGCGCGCCGGCCGTTCCGCCCGGGGATCGCCTCAGAGGTAGACGCCCTTCTTGACCTTGCCGTAGCCGACGATGGGGGAGGAGTCGAGCGACGTGAGGACGTCGACGAGCGCGGGTCCCGGTGCGTCGAGCGCGGTGGCGAGCGCGTCCTCGAACTCGTCGATCGAGGTGGCCCGGATCCCGGTCGCTCCCATGCCCCGGGCGACCGCCGCGAAGTCGATGGGGCCGAGCTGTGAGGAGTTGGGGATCTCCATCTGGTCCTCGACGTGCTTGATCCACGCCAGGGTGGCGTTGTTCAGGATCACGTAGGTGATGTCGTAGCCGAGGCGGACCGCGGTCTCGACCTCGGACAGGCAGTAGGCCCAGGCGCCGTCGCCTGCCAGCACGACCGTGCGGCGATCCGGTCCGGCTGCCGCCGCGGCGCCGAGCGCGGCGCCGGCCGACCAGCCGATCCCCGCCAGGCCGCGGGGGGCGAGCATCCCGACGCCCGAGCGCTTCACCGTGAAGTGGGCGGCTCCCCAGCCCGATGCCAGGGAGGCGTCGCAGACCAGGACGTCGTCGGGTGCGAGCGACCGGTCGACGGCTGCGACCACGCGCTCGGGGGCGACGGCCGGATCGTCCGCCGACGTCGCGGGCGGTGCCGCGGCGGGGAGGTCGCGGAGCCAGTTGGTTCCCTGCGCGGACCGGTTCGTGAGCTCGCGGCGGAGACCGTCGGCGAAGGCGCGGGCGTCGGCCTGGATGCCGAGCTCGACCGGGCGGGTACGGCCGATCTCCTCCCCGTCGGCGTCGACGTGGATCACCGTCTGCTCGGCGGTGGGGAGCCGCCAGGTGTGGGTGGAGATCTGGTCGAGCTTGGTGCCGAGGGCGACGACGACGTCGGCCTCCTCGACCGCGATGCTGGCCCCCGGCGTCCCGAAGGCTCCGGTGACCCCGGCCGCGAGCGGGTCGCGCTCGTCGATGGCGCCCTTGCCGTTGATCGTCGTGGCGACCGGGATCTGGTGCTCGTGGGCGAGCGCCGTCACCGCCTCCGCGGCGCCGCCGTAGAGCACCCCGCCGCCCGCGAGCACGAGGGGCTTCTCCGCGGAGCGGACGAGGTCCGCCGCCACGGCGAGGCGCTCCTCGTCGGGTGCCGAGCGGAAGCGGGGGTACGCGAAGTCCCGGTGGGAGAGCGAGCGGGGACGGCTGGCGTCGGCGGCTCCGGTGAAGACGTCCTCGGGGATCTCGAGCACGACCGGGCCGGGGCGGCCGGTGACGGCGACGCGGAGGGCCTGCTCGAAGGTCTCGTCGAGGGCGGCGGGGTGCTCCACGCGGGCGACCCACTTCGTGACCGGCTCGAGGATGGCGCGCTGCTGCGTTGCCTGGGAGGCGACGGAGCGGCGGCGCAGGTGCTCGGTGTCGGTGGCGATGTCGGCGACGATCGCGAGGATCGGGATCGACGAGGCGTATGCCTCGGCGATGCCCGAGACCAGGTTGGTGACGCCGGGGCCGACGGTCGCGTCGCACACCCCGACCTTGCCGGACACGCGGGCGTAGGCGTCGGCGGCGCACGCGGCGTTGCGCTCGTCCCGCACGACGACCTGGGTCCGTTCCTGGGCGGGTGCCGCCGCGTACAGCGGCAGCGTCTGGCCTCCCGGCACTCCGAAGACGACGTCGATCCCGCCGGCGCCGAGCAGCTCACCGAGGCGTTCGCCGAAGGTGCTCTCCATGTGTGCACTCCCTCCTGTTCAAAAACAGGTTACTGAATTTTCCCGCAGGTGGGGAAGCGAGGCGCCGACGCCCCACGCGTCCGGTCGACGGGTGCCCCGGGCTCGCTCCGCGGGATCACCGCGTGGGCTCACCCCGCGGGCGGGGAGCCCGCGGCCCAGAAGGACTCCCACGTCGGCCACCGGGGCCCGGGGATGTCCGCCTCGGCTGGCTCCCGGCCCGGCCATCGTCGCTTCCGGGGCCCGGCCGGGGATTCCCCGGCCTCGACGGCGTACCACACCAGGGGCCTGCGCCGGCTGAAGTACCAGCGGTCGTCGCGCCGCTCGTACCGGTCGTCGTACTGCATCGCCTGGACGACCCAGCGTCCCTCGATCTCCTGCTCGGCGCGGCAGTACACGACGCCGCTCGCCCGGTCTCCGTCCAGCGAGATCAGGTGGTTCGCCACGAGGTGGACGGTCGCTCCGAAGCCGCGCAGCATCGTGTCGAACAGCTCGGCGAGCGCCGTGCGGCCCGTGTTCCCCTCGCGATCGACCCGGACGTCGTCGACGAACAGCCCGACCAGCCGGTCGAGGTCGCGCTGGTCGACCGCCAGCGCGTACTCGTGGGCGAGTCGGCGGATCGACTCGAGCGACTCGAGTCGATCGAGTCGCTGCTCCAGGCCTTCGCTCACGCGCTCCTCCACGGTGCCTCCCAGTGCTGCTCCCGGTGCCTGCTCCCTGTGCCTCGTCGCCCGGTGGGGTGCTCGGTCGCTTCCCCGGGTGGTCGCTCAGCCCCGGTGGATCAGGTTGAGGCGAGTGGTGAGGACCAGCTCCCCCTCGGCGTCGCGGTACTCGTCCTCCTGCACCACGAAGGTCATCGTCGTGCCCTTCGACTCCTTCTCGTACACGTCGACGATCCGTCCCCGGCGGTGCAGCCGGTCCCCGACCACCAGCGGCCGGTGGTAGACGAAGCCCTGCTCGCCGTGGAGCATCAGCCCGCCCCGCTCCGCGATCAGCGACTGCACGATGCGGGCGGGGAGGCTGCCCTCCTCCGTCGCGTCGTCCTGCGGCTGGTCCTCCGGGAAGCGACCCCAATGGGCCATGGCGACCCCGTAGGTGGGCGGCGCCGGGATGTGGTCGAAGCCGGCTTCCCGGGCGGCGTCCGCCCGCCGGCGCACCGGGTGGTCGTCCTCCAGGGCGAGCGCGAAGTTCGTGACCGGCCCGCGCTCGACCTCGACGACGGCCTCGCCGGTGGACCGTCCGATGTGGTCCTGCGGCCGGATGCCCAACGCTGCCCCCTCCTCCTCGGTCGTCGATGCGAGTGCCGGTGTCGGTGCGCGAGACCGTACCGGCCCGGCGCGGCGGTGCCAACAATCCGTATACTGTATTTGCTCGGGCCGTACGGCGCAGCAGCGTCGCACGGCGCGGTGATGCCGTACGACGCGGTGAGACGACGAGGTGGAGCGAGGCCGTGGGAGCGTTCGAGGGAAGGGTCGTGGTCGTGACGGGCGCCGGGCGCGGCATCGGTCGGGAGCACGCGCTGCTGTTCGCCCGCGAGGGGGCCCGGGTGGTCGTCAACGACCTCGGTGCCTCGTCCACGGGTGCCGGTGCCGACAGCGGACCCGCCGCGGAGCTGGTGGAGGAGATCGAGGCGGGCGGTTGGTCGGCGACGGCGAACGGCGACGACGTCGCCACGTGGGACGGCGCCCGTCGCCTCGTCGACACCGCGATCGAGCGCTACGGCGATCTCGACGTCCTCGTCAACAACGCCGGCATCCTCCGCGACCGCACCATCGTGAAGATGAGCGAGGAGGAGTGGGACTCGGTGATCCGGGTGCACCTCAAGGGCCACTTCGCCCCGCTCCACTTCGCCGCTGCCCACTGGCGGGAGCGGGCCAAGGCGGGGGACGAGCGGCCCCGCGCGGTGGTGAACACCGCCAGCGAGTCGGGCCTGTTCGCCAACCCGGGGCAGTCCAACTACGGCGCGGCGAAGTCGGGCATCGCGACGCTCACGCAGATCGCCGCCAAGGAGCTGGGACGCTACGGGGTCCGGGTGAACGCGGTGTTACCGCGGGCGAGGACCCGGCTGACCGAGGGCCTCGTCGAGGCGCCCGACGGGGCCGCCGACGACCGACTCGATCCCGCCCAGGTGTCGCCCCCGGTGGCGCACCTCGCGAGCGACACCTGCGCGATCAACGGCCAGGTCTTCGTGGTGGGCGGGGGTCTCGTGCAACGGGTGCGCCCGTGGGAGCTCGACGAGTCCTGGAAGTTGGAGCTGGAGCGGCCGCCGTCGCTCGACGAGCTGGCCGCCGCGATCGCGGAGCTGCCGGATTTGCCGGGTCCGCCGGCGTCTCCGGGCAGCGGCGGAGCAGGAGGCTGACGTGCGACTCGTCCACTTCACCACCACCCTGGCCGACCCCGAGCACGAGTCGGAGCACCGCGACATGATCGCGTCGATGCGCGCGCTCGCCGAGGCCACACCCGGCTTCGTCGAGTGGCGTGACCTGGGCAGCGGCGACGACCACGCGGAGGGCCTGATCCTCTTCGAGACCGAGGAGGGCCTCGCGGCGTGGCGCGACCATCCGGACCACGTCGAGATCCACCGCCGTGGCCGGGAGGCCGTGTTCGCCTCCTTCAGGGTGCGGATCTTCGAGATGGTCCGGGAGTCCGACTGGGAACGGCCGGGAGCCTGAGGGTCCTCGGATGATGGACTTCGAGTGGCCCGAGCACGTCCGGGAGCTGCGCGACGAGGCCGAGGCGCTGGCTCGCGAGTGGGCTCCGACGGAGGGGGCGCCCGAGGACTCGTGGATCGTCGGCTACTCGCGCGAGTTCTCGCGAGAGCTCGGGCGGCGCGGGTGGTTGGGCATGACCTGGCCGGTCGAGGAGGGCGGTCACGGCGCGTCGGCGCTCGAGCGCTTCGTGGTGGCGGAGGCGCTGATCGGCAACGGCGCACCGGTCGCCGCCTCGTGGTTCGCCGACCGCCAGATCGGACCGGTGCTGCTCGCGTTCGGCACCGCAGAGCAGCGGCGTCGCTTCCTGCCCAGCATCGTGGACGGGAGCACCGCCTGGTGCATCGGGATGAGCGAGCCCGACGCCGGCTCCGACCTGGCGAGCGTGGCGACCCGTGCCCGTCGCGACGGCGACGAGTGGGTCGTGTCGGGCGCGAAGGTGTGGACGAGCTTCGCCAACGTCGCCGACTGGTGCTACCTGATCTGCCGGACGGGACGGCAGGCCGACCGGCACCGCGGCCTCTCGGAGCTGATCGTCGACATGTCGAGCCCGGGGATCGAGGTGCGGCCGATCCGGGACATGACCGGCGGCACCGACTTCTGCGAGATCACCTTCGACGACGTCCGTGTCCCCGCCGAGAATCTGGTGGGCGAGGAGGGCAACAGCTTCAAGCAGGTCATGCGCCAGCTCGAGTACGAGCGCGGCGGCATCGACCGGCTGGTGAGCAACCACACCCTCTACCGGGACTGGCGACCGAGGGCCGAGCTGTCGGATCCGACGGTGCGCCAGGAGGTGGCGGAGCTGGAGTCCGGCTACCGGGTGGGGCGCCTCCTCGTGCTCCGCCAGGTCCTCGAGCAGGCGCCCCCGGTCTACTCGGCGGTCACGAAGACCTGGTGCACCGAGTTCGAGCAACGCGTCGCCCGCTTCTGCGCCCGCGTCGCGGGAGCGGAGTCGCTGCTCGTCGGGCGGGTGGCCCGGGCTGCGTGCTACGCCCCCGCGTACACGATCATGGGCGGCACCACGCAGGTGCTCCGCAACGTGATCGGCGAGCGGATCCTGCGCCTCCCGCGTCCGTCCTGACCCGCGACGCGGGGGCGGCGGAGACGGACCGGCGAGGGTCTGGAGGCCGTCCGGAGGTGACGGCGACGCGCGCGGCGTCGTCGAGCCCGACCGTGCGGGCGCCGACGGGCGGGAGCGACGGCAAGGTGGCTTCCCGCGAGGCCGGAGAATACAGTGTACCGATTAATGCCCTGACCACACCGGAGCACAGGAGCGGAGCCGTGTCCACCCAACCCGAGAACTGCTCGCCCTTCACCTTCGGCGACGTGCTCCGGGAGCACCGACGGAGCCGACCCCACCACGTCGCCGTCGTGGACGGAGCGGTCCGGCTCACCTACCCGGAGCTCGACGAGCGGGTCAACCGCCTCGCCAACTGGCTCTCGTCGGTGGGCTGCCAGCCGGGGGACCGCGTCATGTGGCTCGGCCAGAACTCCTTCCGCATCCTCGAGTGCCTCCTGGCGGCGGCGAAGCTGGGCGCGATCGTGTGCCCCGTCAACTGGCGCCAGAGCGTCGAGGAGCTGGAGTTCGTGCTCGACGACCTCGAGCCCGTCGTCGTGGTCTGGCAGGGCCGGGAGCTGGGCGAGACCGCCGAGGACCTGCGCGGGCGGGACCGCACCGGCGCGCGGTGGGTGCGCCACGACGCCCCCGCCGGCGAGGGAGCGGGCGACGACGGCTACGAGGCGCTGCTGGAGGCCTCCCCGAGCGCGGACCCCGCGTGGGACGTCGACCCGGCGGACCCACTCCTCGCCCTCTACACCGCTGCCTTCGGCGGCCGCCCGAACGCCGCGCTGCTGTCGCACCGGGCGCTGCTCACCCAGAACCTCGTGATCGGGTCGATGCAGGAGGTCACCGGCGAGTCGGTGTGCCTCAACTCCGGGCCGCTGTTCCACATCGCCGGGTTCATGACCACGAACGCGACGCTCCACCACGGCGGGACCAACGTCTTCCTTCCCCGGGCCGACGCCGAAGAGATGTGCCGGCTGATCCAGGACGAGCGGTGCACGCACGCGTTCGTGATGGGCCCCACCCTCGAGGCGATGGAGGAGGCCGTCGGGCGCGAGGGCTACGACCTCTCCAGCCTCTGGCCCGGGGACGGCGCGCGTCGGCCCGGCATGGTCTGCCCGCCGACCAGCCCCTGGTCGGCGCGTCCGGGGGGCTTCGGACAGACCGAGGTCGTGGGCCTGGCCACCTTCGACGCGCTCGGCGGGACCTCGGGCCGGCCGCTGCCGACGGTGCAGGTGGCGATCGTCGATCCCGACGACGTCGAGGTCCCCGTCGGCGAGGTCGGGGAGATCGCCGTCCGCGGCGCCACGGTGCTCTCCGGCTACCACCGCCGCCCGGAGCTGAACGCGCAGCGATCGCGGGGAGGCTGGCACCACACCAACGACCTGGGCCGGCGCGAGGAGGACGGCTCCGTCACCTTCGTGGGGCCCAAGACCACGATCATCAAGTCGGCGGCGGAGAACATCTACCCGGCCGAGGTGGAGGGCTGCATCGGCTCGCACCCCGACGTCGAGGCGGTGTGCGTGATCGGTGTCCCCGATCCCCGGTGGACCCAGAGCGTCAAGGCGGTGGTCGTGCCCCGCGAGGGAGCGCAGATCACCGAGGACGACGTCATCGAGCACTGCCGCGCCCACATCGCGTCCTACAAGAAGCCACGCGTCGTCGAGTTCGCCGACAGCCTCCCCGGCGCGCCGGGACCGATCGACCGGGCCGCGGTCGACGAGGCGTACGGCGGCGGCGGCTACCCGGGCTCGCAGACGTGACCGCAGGCCGCGACGGGCGGACCCGCGCGCGGAGTCGCCCGCGGAGTTGCCCGCGGAGTCGCCTGGGCGGGAGGCGGAGCGGCGGGACGACCACGTCGAGGAGGCGCACCCATGAGTGACGAGCGCACGAGCGGCGAGTGCCCCAGGATCCACTTCGACCACCACGATCCCGAGTTCGCGCGCGACCCCTGGGCCGTCTACCGAGACCTGAGGGAGCGCTGCCCGGTCGCGTACAGCGAGGACTACGGCGGCTTCTGGGTGGTCTCGCGCTACGACGACGTGAAGGAGCTCGCCTCGGACGACTCCCGCTTCCTGTCCGGTCAGAGCGTCACGGTCCCCGCCAAGCCGCCCGACATGCGGCTCTCGGTGCCCATCGAGGTCGATCCGCCCCTGTTCTTCGAGTACCGGCGGCTGCTGAACCGCTACTTCTCGCCCCAGGCCGCGGAGCGCATGGAGCCCGACATCCGCGGCTTCGTGGCGGAGGCCATCGACGACTTCGTCGAGGACGGGTCCTGCGACATCGTCCAGGACTTCGCCAACCCGATCCCCGCCAAGACGACCCTCCGCCTCCTCGGCTTCCCCATCGAGGAGTGGAAGGAGTACGCGGAGCCCTTGCACGCCAAGACCTTCCTCCGCAGCGAGCACAAGTACCAGGAGCACCTGACGCGCCTCTACGACGAGATGCACGACCGGGTGTGGCAGGGGATCGCGGAGCGCCGGGCGGCGCCCCGCGACGACATGGTCAGCGAGCTCGTCCACTCCGAGATCGAGGGCCGGGCCCTGACCGACGGCGAGGTCTTCGACATCGTGATGCTGATCCTCCACGGGGGCTTCGACACCACCGGTGCCGCGATCTCCAACGCGGTGCTGCACCTCGACGGGCACCACGAGGACCGGGAGCGGCTCAGGAGCGAGCCCGAGCTCCTGCCCCTCGCCGTCGAGGAGTTCCTGCGCTACGAGGCGCCCCAGCAGGGCCTGGCGCGGGTGGCGGCCGAGGAGTGCACGGTCGGCGGGCAGCGGGTCGGCGAGGGGGACCGCCTGTTCCTGCTGTGGGCCTCGGCGAACCGCGACGAGGAGCAGTTCCCCGACCCCGACACCGTGGTGCTCGACCGCTGGCCCAACCGCCACGTGACCTTCGGCGTGGGAGCCCATCGCTGCCTCGGCGCGCACCTCGCCCGCGCGCAGATCCGCATCGCGCTCGGGGAGCTCCTCGACCGGCTGCCGGACTTCCGCGTCGACCACGACGGGATCGAGCGGGCCGAGACCGTCGGAGTCGTGTTCGGGCACTTCTCGATCCCGGTGACCTTCACACCCGGCGCCAGGTCGTCCGGTGACGCCACCGGCCAGTAGGTCCCGGAGGCCCGCGGGGGTCCTTGCCATCTTCCGGTGGCTCGCTCATCATTCAATATCCGGATTCGAGCGTGGCGTCGGGGTGTGCGACCTCGACCGCCGCCGGGGTGGGACGTGAGCGACACCGACGACGCGCAGGGGGAGGGAGCGGTGTCCGCAGCGTCCGCCGCGCCCGGCGCGGTGCGCGCCGGAGCGGCCCGGGCGGCGAAGGCGTCGCGGATCCCGCTCGTGCTGCTCGGAGCCGTCTACGCGGTCAACATCTCGCACCAGTTCCTCCTCTCGGCCGTCTTCCCGCTCATCAAGACCGAGTTCCGCGTCTCCGACACCGCGCTCGGTCTCCTCGGAGGCTCGTTCCTCCTGCTCTCGGCAGTCGGCGTGGGGCCCTTCGGGGTGCTGGCCGACAGGCTCCGGCGCACCCGGATGATCGGCTGGGGGACGGCGATCTGGGGCTTCGCCATGATCGGCAGCGGGATGGCCGGCTCCTACGCGCAGCTCTTCGCCGCCCGGTCGCTCCTCGGCGTCACCGACGCCATCGACAACCCGACGTCCTACTCCCTGCTCACCGACTACTACCCGGCCGAGGAGCGGGGGCGGGTGTTCGGCCTCTACAACACCGGTCAGCTCATCGGCATCTTCGCCATCCCGATCGGGGGGTTGATCGCCGACCAGTGGGGGTGGCGCGAGGCCTTCCACTTCTTCGCCCTCCCCGGCTTCGTGCTCGCCCTCCTCGTCTGGATGCTCCCCGAGCCCGAGCGCGGCCAGCGCGACCGGGAGGCCCACGACATCGAAGGGGGAGACCGGGAGTCCCGCTACTCGCGCATGACGGCGTGGCAGGGGTTCCGGGAGCTGGTCCGGGTCCCCACCTTCCTCGTGGCGCTGCTGTCGATCGGCATCGCGAGCTTCTTCACCCGGGGGCTCGGGGTGTGGGCGGCCACCTTCCTCATCCGCTACCACGACATGGCGGTGGCCACCGCGGCGAGCGCGCTGGCGCTGCTGGCGGTCGGGGGCGTGGTCGGCTCCGTCGCCGGCGGCGTGCTGGCCGACCGGCTGGTGCGGCGCGGGACGCGCAACGGCCGCCTCTACGTCGCGGGCGGCTCCAACCTGTTGACGCTGCTGATCCTCTTCCCGGCCTTCGCCACCGACAGCACGCCGCTGATGCTGGCGCTCTTCGGTGTCGGCGCGGCGTTCCTCGTCGCCCCCCAGCCGGTCCTCAACGCGACCTACGCCAACGTGGTGCACCCGCACCTGCGGGGCCGGAGCAACTCCAGCGACCAACTCACCCAGACGCTCTTCGGCGCGCTCTCCCCGCTGATCCTCGGCGCCCTCGCCGACGCGTTCACGCTCCGCACCGCCATCCTGACCATGCTGCCGCTCGTGGCCGTCGCGGGCGTCGTGCTCCTGGTGCTGGGGCCGAGGTTCCTGTCCCGTGACGAGGAGCGGATCTACCAGGACCTCTCGGCCGAAGCCGCCGGCGCGGGCGTGGGGAGCGCCTGATGCGCGCGGTGCTGCGACGCTTCCACACGCCCCTGTTCGTGGCGGTGTGCGTCGCCGGCGCGGCGCTCAGCGTCGGGATGGGGCTCGTCGAGGTCGGCAACCGGCCGCCGGTCGACGTGGGCGACGAGTCCGAGGAGCGCGACGGCCTCACCTCCGTCGTCGAGACCGAGGTGAGCAACGTGAGCGACGTCGCCCGGTGCCCCGAGATCCGGATCGCGGCGCGCGACCGCGACGACGGCGACCTCGCGGAGCTCGTGGCGGAGCCGGTCGAGGGCGACGGCCGGCTCGAGCCCGGCGAGTCCGAGACCTACCGGGCCGTGTTCACGGAGCTCACCGCCCAGGAGTACGACGAGGAGCTCAAGGAGTTCTTCGCCTACGCCCGGGAGACGGAGGAGTGCCCGGGGCCGAGCTCGGGTTGAGCTCCGACCCGGCCGTCGTGTTCCGGAGCGGCGGGCGTGCAGGAGGCTGTCGTTCCGGAGACACTGTCGTTCCGGAGGCTGTCGTTCCGGAGACACTGTCGTTCCGGAGACACTGTCGAGCTTCGTCCCGGTTCGTGGCGTGCGATTTCAGTGTACTGAGCTTTCCGACATGGTCGAATGTGGTGTCCTGGTGCCGGAGACGCTGACCGTGACCACGACACAGCCGACGGCACAGCCGACGACACAGCCGACGACACAGCCGACGGCCCCGGGACGATGACGACGCTGACGACGGCACCGGCATGACGACGGCACCGGCATGACGACGACGCTGACGGTGGCGGTGACGGTCCCGGCGATCGGGTTCGAGATCCCCCTCGACGTCGTGGTCCTCGGTCTCATCACCGGTCTCACCTACGCGCTGCTCGGCCTGGGCCTCACCCTCGTGTACAAGTCGTCGCGGGTCCTGAACTTCGCCCACGGCGAGATGGGAGCCCTCCCCGCCCTGCTCGTCCCGCTGCTGGTCCTCGACCACGGGTGGAGCTACTGGCTGGCGCTTCCGGTGTCCCTGCTCTCCGCGTTGGCGACCGGCGCGCTGTTCCAGTTCCTCGTCATCCGGAGGCTCCGCCACGCCTCGCGCCTCACCGCGCTCGTCGCCACGATCGCCGCGGCGCAGGCGCTGTTCGTGATCAACATCCTCATCCCCCGCGGCGGCCAGTTCGCGGGCGAGTCCTATCCCACCCCCTTCGACGCCTCGGTCACCGTCGGCAACCTGGTGCTGGGAGCGGGGCAGCTCGTCATCGTCGGCGTGGTCCCCCTCGTGCTCGTCGGGTTGGTCGTCTTCCTGCGCCGGAGCCGGCTCGGGCGCGCGAGCCGAGCGATCGCGGAGAACCTCGACGCGGCGCGCCTGGCGGGGGTCCCCGCCCAGCGGGTGTCCCTCGCGATCTGGGCGCTCGCCGGACTGCTGGCCGCGGCGTCGGCGATCCTGATCGGGCCGACCCAACCGCTGAACGTGTCGGAGGCCCTCGGGCCCGGGCTCATGCTCCGCGCGCTGGGCGCCGCGATGCTCGGGGCGCTGGTCAGCATGCCGGGGGTGTTCGTCGGCGGGCTCGCCATCGGCGTGGTGGAGGCGCTGGTCCTCTGGAACTACCCGATCGGCGGCGTCCTCGAGGTCGTGCTCTTCGTCGTGATCGTGGCGAGCCTCTTCGCGCTGCGACGCCTCGGCCAGATCGCCCGGGGCACCGAGGGCACGTCGTGGTCGCTCGTCAGCAGCGCCCGGGCGCTGCCCCCGCGCCTGGCCCGGCACCCCCGCGTCGCCACGATGCGGTGGGGATTCCTCGTCGCGGTGCTCGCCGTGGCCGTCGTCCTCCCGGTCCCCCTCACCAACGCGCAGCGCTTCTTCATGAGCAGCGTCCCCATCTTCGCCATCATGGGGCTGTCGCTGGTGGTGCTCACCGGATACGCCGGGCAGGTGTCCCTCGGCCAGTTCGCGTTCGTCGCCGTCGGCGCGGCGGTGGGCGGACGGATGATCCAGCTCGGGTTCCCCCACGCCAGCGGGCTCGTCTGGGCGGTCGTCGCCGGAGCCGCGGTCGCCCTCCTCATCGGGCTCCCGGCGCTGCGGATCCGCGGGCTGTTCCTCGCCGTGACGACGCTCGCGTTCTCGGTCGCCACGAGCGCGTGGCTCTTCGACCAGTCGTGGCTCGTGACGACCACCTCGGAGGGGACGTCGCTCCAGATCCCCAGACCGATGCTCTTCGGCGTCGACCTGGAGAACGAGCTCGCCTACTACTGGATGTCCCTCACCGTGTTGGTCGTGGTGGCCGCCCTCGTGCACCGCCTCCGCTCCACGGCGGTCGGCCGCTCCCTGATCGCCGTGCGCGACAACGAGGCCTCCGC
>CAYTKN010000018.1:0-57902 GCA_964438505.1 uncultured Burkholderiales bacterium | reverse complement strand
CGAGCAGGATGTGCTCGGTGCCGATGTAGTTGTGGCCGAGCTGGAGGGCCTCGCGGAGGCTGAGCTCGAGGACCTTCTTGGCGCGGGGGGTGAACGGGATGTGCCCCGACGGGCTCGAGCCGCCCTGACCGATGATCTCCTCGACCTGGGCGCGAACGGCCTCGAGGCTGATGCCCAACGACTCGAGAGCCTTGGCGGCGACGCCCTCACCCTCGTGGATGAGGCCGAGCAGGATGTGCTCGGTGCCGATGTAGTTGTGGTTGAGCAGGCGCGCTTCCTCCTGCGCCAGCACCACCACTCGTCTCGCTCGATCGGTGAACCGCTCGAACACGAATCTTCCTCCCTACGGCGACTGGGGACCGTCGGGTCGCGACGGTGGTCCGGTCGCCTGATCGCCGTTGCCGCAGTGTACCGGCGGCGCCTCCTGACGCCGCCTCACGCCGGCCGCTCGGTTCGTCCGGCCCGGAGGCCGGCGACTGCCGAGACCTTGCTCGCTTTGCTCGTCGGCTGCTCTCTTCGGGTGCTCTCTTCGGGTTCTCCTCAGCCTACGCGAGAGGTATCGGCGAGCGAAGATCCCCTCTGGAGCGTTTCTCGCTCGCTCCACTCGGTCCGCTCGGTCCGTCCGGACCGTCCGGACCGTCCGAGGGGACGTCGCTCGCACCTCCCGCGCGAGCAGTACCCGCGAACCCCTCGCGGGGAACCTCGCGAGGCGTCCCACGAGGCATCCCACGAGGCGTCTGACACCCGGTACAAGCGCCGAGCACCCCTCCGATGTTCCCGGCGGGACGCCGGAGTGCCGGAGTTCATACCCGCGCGGAGGTCCCGGAGAGCGGGGGCGGACCGGTACGCTTCGGGCGATGGACCTGCCGGGGATCCTGGACGTCGACCCACTGCCCGACGACCTCGCCCGCGTCGAGGCCGCGCTGAAGGACGCCGTGGCGACCGACGACCCGTTCCTCACCGACGTGGCCACCCACCTGATCGGGGCGGGCGGCAAGCGACTGCGTCCCATCCTGGTGCTGACGACCGCTGCGGTGGTCGGCGGCTACGACGGACCGGCGCCCGAGGAGGCGGTGACCGGCGGCGTGGCGGTGGAGCTCGTGCACCTCGGCTCCCTGTACCACGACGACGTCATCGACGAGGCCGAGACCCGCCGCGGCGTCGAGAGCGTCAACGCGCGGTGGAACAACGTCATCGCGATCCTCGCCGGCGACTTCCTCCTCGCCCGGGCCTCCGAGAACGCGGCGCGGCTGGGCACCGAGGTGGCCGAGCTGCTGGCCGTGACGATCGGGGAGCTGTGCAGGGGCCAGGTGCTCGAGCTGCGCCACGCCTTCAACGTCGACCGCGACGAGGAGGCGTACTTCGGGGCCGTGGAGGGCAAGACCGCTGCGCTCATGGCCACCTCGTGCCGGATCGGAGCGATCGTCGCCGGGCTCGACCGCCGCCTCGTCGAAGGGCTCACCGAGTTCGGGCGCCGCCTCGGCGTCCTCGTCCAGGTCGTCGACGACCTCCTCGACGTGACCGCCAGCGCGGATCAGCTCGGCAAGCCGGCCGGTCAGGACCTCCTGGAGGGCATCTACACGCTGCCGGTGCTCCTCGCCGTCGAGCGCGACGCGGAGCTGCGCGGCCTCCTGGGCGGACCGCTGGACCCCGAGCAGCTCGACCGCGCACGGGAGCTGGTCGCTGCCTGCGGGGCGGTCGAGGAGGCGACGCAGCGGGCGCACCGGCTCGCCGCCGACGCCCGGGCGATCCTGCACGAGCTCGAGGGCCTCGACGACGCCACGAGCGCTGCCCTCACCCGCCTGACCGGCGCCATGGTCTCGCGGGGCACCTGAGCGGCGGTCCGTCCCGCGACGATCCGTCCCGAGACGTCCCGGGGCAGGGCACACCGGAGACCCGTCAGCCCGCCTCCGCGCCGGGCGCGGCCGCATCCGGATCCGGATCCGACCGCGGCTGCGCGCCGCGCCGACCGGTCACCTCGTCGAGGAACGCGAGGACCGTGGAGTTCCACTCGAGCGGCGCCTCCGCGTTGGCGCCGTGGGCGGCGCCCCCCACCACGTGGAGGCGGGCGCCGGGGATCATCTCGGCGAGCTCCTCGGAGTCCCCCACCGGCGTGAGGACGTCCTGCGATCCGACGATCACCAGCGTCGGGACGTCGATGGCGTGCAGCTCGCCCCGCACGTCGTCGGGCATGTCGAGGATGGCGCGGGCTTGGCGGGCGAAGCCCTCCGACGGCGACGACAGGAGCACCCGGGCGAGGAGGTTGAGCCACAGCCCGAAGCGCTTGCGGATCCGCGGATGGATCAGCCACCGGAACGCCCGGACGCCCAGCGAGCCCATCCCCTCCTCGCGCGCTACCCGCTCCCACTCCGCCAGCAGCTCGCGGCGCCAGTGGTGGTGGCGGCACGACGTCGACGCGAGGACGAGGGAGCGGACCCGCTCGGGGAAGGCGACACCGACGATCTGGGCGATGACGCCGCCCATGGAGATCCCGACGACGTGCGCCGAGTCGACGCCCGCCGCGTCGAGGACCGTGACGGCGTCGCCGGCCATCTGCTCGAGCGAGATCGGCCCCGGTGGCGTCTCGGAGCGGCCCACGCCCCGGTTGTCGAGGGTGATGCACCGGTAGCGGCGTCCGAAGGCGAAGCGCTGGAGCATCCAACCGCGGCGGTCGGCGCCGAGGCCCATGACGAAGAGGACGGGCTCACCGTCGTCACGACCCCAGGTCTCGTAGGCGAGCAGGGTTCCGTCGGTGGCGCGGACGGTCGGCACGGGGTCGTTCTACCAACCGGGACCCGAGCGACCACGCATCCACCGGACCCGCTCGGCCCGGACGCACGGGTCGCCTCAGGGCCGCCCCGAGACGTCGAGCAGCGACTGGACCGCCGAGCGGGACGCCTCGGCGAGCTCCGCGGCGCTCAACGGGTCGCGGGAGACCGCGTCGACCTCCACGGGGTCGCCCACCACGAGACGGTGGCGGCCGAGGGGCAGCGCGACGGGGCCGAGCCCCGCGCCGCGCACCACGACCGGCAGCACGGGGAAGCCGATCGCGCCCCAGAGGACGGGCACCCGCGGGGGACCGGCGTGCGCGGGCCGCCGGCTCGCGCCGAGCGGCACGATCGCCAGGTGACCGGCGCGCAGGACGACGGCCAGGTCCTCGCCCTTGGCGCGCACCGCACCGAGGCGCCGGGCGAGGCCGGAGACGCCGGGCACGTCCGGGTAGCCGACGACGCGCGCCCGCCGCCCGCGCTCGCGGCGCACCGCCGCCTGCACGACGAGCGGGTCCCCGAAGCCGACCCGCTGGTGGGTGACGAGCACCGCGGGGCCGCTCGCCGGGATCCGCTCGACGCCCTCGACCTCGACGCCGAGCACCCGCTCCATAGCGGGGGCGACCACGTCCTGGAGGAGGGGATCCGCGCCGAAGGCGTCCACCGGATACCGACCTCCGAGGCGGCGGCGGAGCCGCTGCCAGGCGCCCTCGGGCGGGCCGACCCGGTCCAGGTCGAGCCCGTGGGCCGCGGTCCGCGCGGCCTCCGGCGCCCGCGGTCGGGAAGCGCTCACGCCGCGTCGTCCTCCGCGTCGCCGTGCAGCGGCGTCACCGACGCCCACTCGAACAGCTCCCCGAGGATGCTCTGGGCGCTGCGCATGTCGTCGAGGCCGAGGACCCGCACGGCACGGGCACCCTCCGCCGTCCGGCCGCGGCGCAACAGCTCGGCCACGTGGGAGGCGATCGGCGCGCCCGCGACCTCGGCGGTCCGGGCGGCGAAGCGCCAGGCGGGACCGACGAGGGGCAGGGGGATCCGGCCCCCGAGGCGGACGGCCTGCCACGGGGTGGCGGCGCCCGGTGCCACCACGTTGAGGGGACCTCCCCGGTCCCCCCGGGTGACCGCCGCGACCGCTGCGGCGGCGTCCTCGCCGTGCACCACGCAGAACGGCGGGTCCGCGAGCGCCGAGACCGGCACCACCGGGAGCCGCAGCAGGCGGCCGAGCGGGCTCGGCACGTGGGAGCCGACGACCGGCGCGAGACGCAGCGCCGTGACCGGGATGTCGAGGCGCCGGCCCAGCGCCGCGGCCGCGTACTCGGCCTCGAGGCAGATGCGGCCGAATCGGGTGCTCGGCGCCGGCGGGATCGTCTCGTCGGGCACCGACGGCTGGTCGCGACCCCGGCCGTACACCTCGATCCCGCTGCGGACCACCACGTGGCGCAACGCCCCGGTGCGCGCGGCCGCGCCCAGCACCGCCATCGTCGTGGCCGTCGAGCGCTCGACCGAGCCCGAGGGCGAGGTGCGGGCGTGTGGCTCGTAGACGCCGAGGTGGACGACCACCTCCGGAGCGACCTCCTCGACCATCTCCGTGATCGCGTCGCGGTCGTCACGGCCGAGGCGCCGGAACCGGCTCCTCCGGAGCCGCCGTCGGGGCGGCAGGAAGTCCATGCCGTGCAGCTCCTCGACCTCCCCGCGGGCCTCGAGGAGCTGCGCGACCCGCGAGCCCAGCTCGCCGCCCATGCCGGTCACGAAGATCCTCATCGCTCGCCCTCGCCGGGGCCACCGGTGTCGCCGGGGCCACCGGTGTCGCCGGTGCGCAGGTAGGGGAAGAAGAGGACCTCGCGGATCGAGCTCACACCGGCGAGGAGCATGGCGAGCCGGTCGACCCCGATCCCCAGCCCCCCGCAGGGCGGCAGGCCCACCTCGAGGGCCGCCACGTAGTCCTCGTCGATGCCGTGCGCCTCCTCGTCGCCGTGCGCCTTGGCGTCCGCCTGCATGGCGAACCGTCGCCGCTGCTCGTCGGGGTCGTTGAGCTCGGTGAACGCGTTGCCCAGCTCCCGGCCCGCCACGATGGGCTCGAACCGCTCGACGAGGTGCGGGTCGTCGCGGTGGGTCCGCGCCAGCGGGCTCACCTCGAGGGGATAGTCGGTGACGAACACCGGCCCGATGACCTCGGCCTCGGTGGTCTTCTCCCAGATCTCGAGCACGAGCTTGCCGGGGCCCCACCACGGCTCGTGCTCCACGCCCAGGCGGTCGCACACCGAACGCAGCTCGTCCGCCGGCATCGACGGGTGGACGCTCACCCCGGCGTGCTCCTCGACGAGCTCGAGGAGCGGAACCCGCCGCCATGGCGGGGCGACGTCGACGGTGCCCTCTCCCGAGGGGAGCTCGGTCGTGCCGAGCACGGTGCGGGCCACCTCGGCGACCAGCTCCTCGGTGAGCGCCATCATGTCGGTGTAGTCCGCGTAGGCCTGGTACGCCTCGAGCATCGTGAACTCGGGGTTGTGGCGGGTGGAGAGGCCCTCGTTGCGGAACACGCGGCCGAGCTCGAAGACCCGCTCGTACCCGCCCACGAGCAGCCGCTTGAGGTACAGCTCCGGGGCGATCCGCAGGTAGGCGTCGCTGTCGAGGGCGTGGTAGTGGGTCGCGAACGGGCGGGCGGCCGCGCCGCCCGGGCGGGGCTGGAGGATCGGCGTCTCCACCTCGAGGAAGCCGCGGTCCTCGAGGAAGCGCCGGAGCGCGGAGACCGCCCGGAGGCGCACGTCGAAGACCCGTCGGGCCTCCTCGTTGGCGACGAGGTCGATCTCGCGGTGGCGGAACCTGGCGTCGACGTCGGTGAGGCCGTGCCACTTGTCGGGCAGCGGCCGCAGCGCCTTGGTGAGCAGGGTGAAGTCGGCGACCTTCACGCTCAGCTCGCCCCGCCGCGTGGTCATGACCGTGCCCGAGGCGCCGACGACGTCGCCCAGGTCGAGCTCGCCGAACTCCTCGTGGCGCTCGTCGCCGACGTCGCGACGCGAGACGAAGAGCTGGATCTCCCCCCGGCCGTCGCGCAGGGTCGCGAACGTCAGCTTGCCCTGACGGCGGATGAGGACGAGGCGGCCCGCCACCGCCACCTCGACGTCGGTCTCGCTCCCGGCCTCCAGGGAGCCGAACTCCTCGTGCAGCGACGCGGAGGAGCGGTCGGGGCGGAACCCGACCGCGTACGGCTCACGGCCCGCCTCGCGCAGCGCCGCGACCTTGGCGCGCCGCTGCCGCTGCTGCTCGTCGGTGTCCCCGGTCTCGTCGGTCTCGCCGGTCTGGCCGGTCTGGCCGACGTCACCTGCGTCGCCGCCGCGGTCCCCCGAGATCACGTCCGCCCCCTCGTCTGCGCTCCCGGCTGGTTCGCCTGGTTGCGCTCCCAGACGATCCGGAGCCCGTGCAGGGTGAGCCACGGCTCGATCTCGTCGATGGTCCTCGACATGGGGGCGATGCGCTCGGCGAACCCGCCGGTCGCGATCACCGTCGAGTCACCCAGCTCCTCGACGAACTTGTCCACGAGGTGGTCGACCTGGCCCGTGAAGCCGTGGATGGCGCCCGACTGGATCGACTCCACGGTCGACTTGCCGATGAGGTTCTTGGGCTCGACCAGCTCGACGTCCTTCAACCCGGCCGCGTGCTGGAAGAGGGCGTCCATCGAGATCTCGATCCCCGGCAGGATCGCGCCACCGAGGTACTCGCCGGCGCCGCTGACCGCGTCGACGGTGGTGGCCGTCCCGAAGTCCACCATGATCGTCGGCCCGCCGTACTTGTCGTACGCGGCCACGGCGTTGGCGATGCGATCGGCGCCGACCTCCTTGGGGTTGTCGTAGAGGATCGGCATCCCGGTGCGCGTCCCCGGCTCGAGGACCAGCGGCGGGAACCCGCCGTAGCGGTTCGCCATCAACCGCAGCGCCGAGGTGGTCCGCGGCACCACGGACGACACGGCGATGCCGCTGACCTCGTCGTCGAACGAGAAGCCGTGGTAGGCGAGGAACTGGGAGAACACGAGCGCCAGCTCGTCCTCGGTGCGCTCGGCGTCGGTGGCGATGCGCCAGTGGTCGAGGAGCTCGTGGCCCGAGAACAGGCCCACCACCGTGTGGGTGTTGCCGACGTCGACGGCGAGGAGCATCAGACCGCCTCCACCGAGGTGTCCAGGCTCACGTCGAGGGCGGGCGCCGAGTGGGTGAGCGCGCCCACGGACACGAAGTCGGGACCGGCCGCCGCATACCGAGCCACGGTATCGAGGGTGACGCCCCCCGACGCCTCCACCTCGATCCGCGGCCGCGAGGTCGACGCGGCGGCCTCGGCGACCCGAGCGACCGCCGCACCCACCTCCTCGGGCGTCATGTTGTCGAGCAGCACCCGGTCGGGGCCGGCACCGAGCGCCTCCTCGAGCTGCTCGAACGTGTCGCACTCCACCTCGACCATCCGGTCGGGCCACCGCCGCCGCGCGAGGGCGACCGCCTCGGCGACGCCGGCGAAGCGGAGGTGGTTGTCCTTGACGAGCACCGCGTCGGAGAGGCCCATCCGGTGGTTGACGCCCCCGCCGGCGCGCACCGCCGCCTTCTCGAGCCGCCGCAGGCCCGGCAGCGTCTTGCGGGTGTCGAGGATCCCCACCCCGCCCCCGGCGGCGTCGACGAACCGGCGCGTGGCGGTGGCCACCCCCGAGAGGTGGGCGAGCAGGTTCAGCGCCGTGCGCTCACCGGCGAGGACCGACCGCAGCGGGCCCGCGACCCGGCCGAGCGCCGCGCCGGCGGGGACGGCGTCGCCGTCGCCGGCGTCCCAGCGGACCTCGACGCCGTCGTCGAGCTGCGCGAACACCTCGGCGGCGGCGGCGGTGCCCGCCAGGACACCGGCCTCCACGGCCAGGAAGGTCCCCACCCCGTGGACGTCCGGGGGGACCACCGCCTCCGAGGTCACGTCGCCGTCCTCGCCGAGATCCTCGGCGAGCGCGCGCGCGACGAGGTCGCGGGTCGCCGCGACGAGCGCCGCGGCCTCCGGGGCGCCCGCCTCACCGGGGGCGCCGGCCTCACCGGGGGCGCCGGCCGCACCGGGGGCCTCCGAGGCATCCGGGGCGCTGCGGCTCACGGGACGACGGCCCCGTGGCGACCCGACGGGACGAACTCCAACCCGTTCCCGGCGTGGACGAAGCGCCCCAGCAGCCCGTTGTCGGTCCCGGTGCGGTCCTCGCGGGTGTGGGCGCCGCGGGACTCGGCGCGCGCCGAGGCCGCGCGGCACAACGCCGCGCCGACGTCGACGAGGTCGGCGACCTCCCCCGCGCCGGCACCGGCACCCGGGACGGACCGGCCGAGCTCCTCGAGCTCCCCGCGGGTGCGCTCGCGCGAGGAGGCGTCGCGGAGCACACCGGCTCCCTCGGTCATCCGCTCCTGGACGAGCCGCCGCGCCTCGTCGACGTCGCGGGCCCCACCCACCCGGATGCCGCGCGCCCCACCCGCCTGCCGAGCGGCGCGTCGACCCGTCGTCGAGGACGGCCCCGCTCCCGCGCTGCTCCCGGCACCCGGGCGGGTCTCCGGACCCCGGCGGGCCTCCGCACCCGGCCGAGCCGGTGGCGCGGCGTCGAGCACGGCCCGCATCAGCCCGGTGCGCTCCGGTCGCGAGCGCCCCCCGACGATCGCCTCGACCGCGCGGGGCGCGAACACCAGGCCCTCCAGGAGCGAGTTCGACGCCAGGCGGTTGGCGCCGTGCGCCCCGGTGCAGGCGGCCTCGCCGACGGCCCACAGCCCGGCGAGGGTCGCCGCGCCGTCGAGGTCGGTGACCACGCCTCCGCAGTGGTAGTGGGCCGCGGGAGCGACCGGGAGCCAGTCCCGGGCGGGATCGAGTCCGCTCTCGCGGCACGCCCGCGTGATCGTGGGGAAGCGCGCGGCGAAGCCGTCGACGCCGGTGGCGTCGAGCCACAGGTGGCCGACCCCCCGATCCAGCATGCGGCGCATCAGCGCCCGCGCCACGACGTCGCGGGGCGCGAGGTCGGCCAGGGCGTGCTCGGCGGCCATGAACGCGGCGCCCCGGTCGTCGCGGAGCACCGCACCCTCGCCGCGCACCGCCTCCGAGAGCAGAGGGCGGGGGATCGTCTCGCGGTGCAGCGCCGTGGGGTGGAACTGCATGAACTCGAGATCCGCCACCGGCACGCCGGCCCGCAACGCCATGGCGGTCCCGTCCCCGGTGGACGGCGGCGGGTTGGTGGTCACCGAGTAGAGCTGGCCGGCGCCGCCCGTGGCGAGCACCGTGTGACGGGCCCGGACCTCGACGGGGGCGCCACCCGGATCCAGCGCCACCACACCCCTGCACACCCCTCCCTCGACCAGCAGGTCGACGGAGAACCAGCGCTCGCGGACCTCCACGCCGGTGGCGTCGAGCGCGGCGACCAGCGCCCGCTCGATCTCCGCTCCCGTCGCGTCGCCGCCGGCGTGGACGACGCGCGCCGTCGAGTGCCCGCCCTCGCGGGCGAGCGCCAGCGCGGCCGCACCCCCGTCACCGGTGGCGTCGAAGGTGGCTCCGGTCTCGGCCAGCTCGCGGACCCGCCGGGGACCCTCGGTGACCAGCATCCGCGCCGCCTCCGGATCGCAGAGACCGGCGCCGGCCGCCAGCGTGTCGGAGAGGTGCAGCTCGGGGGAGTCCGCGGGGTCGAGCGCCGCAGCCACGCCGCCCTGGGCGTAGCGGGTGGCCGAGTGGCCGGTCTCGCCCTTGGTGAGGACGACCACCCCGAGGCCGTGGGCCGCGGACCGCACGGCCGTGCCCAGGCCGGCCACGCCGCTGCCGACCACGAGGACGTCGACCTCGGCTCCCGGGTTCCCGCGGTGTCGCATCGAGGAAGCCAGCCGGGCTCACGACGCGAGGTCGTGCAGCTCCCGGTCGAGCGCCCGGCTGTCGAGGTCCATGGGCCGGTTGCGCGAGTCGACGAACACCACCTTGGGCTCGAAGTCGTCGAGCTCGGCGTCCTCGTACTCGCCGTAGCTGATCACGATCACCCGGTCGCCGGGATGGACCAGGCGGGCGGCCGCGCCGTTGAGCACGACATCGCCGGCGTCACCGGGGATCACGTAGGTCTCGAACCGCTGCCCGTTGTCCAGGTCGAGGACGTGCACCTGCTCGTGCTCGCGCAGGTCGGCCAGCTCCATCAGCCGGGTGTCGAGGGTGATGGAGCCCACGTAGTTCAGGTCGGCCCCGGTGACCGTCGCCCGGTGGATCTTCGACTTCATCATGGTTCGACGCACGGATCTTCCCTCCGTCGGTGGTCCTGGTCTCCGGCTCTCGGCGGCCGCTCGAGGCCGGTGCTTCGGTGTTCGGTCGCTCGGTGCTCCGTCGCCCGGGGCTCGCCCCGCGGTGTCGACGCCGAGGTCGGCGACGACGTCGTGGCCCTCGACGGCGAGCGTGACGTTGTCGATGAGGCGGGCACGGCCGATCCGAGCGGCGACCGCCACGAGCACGTCGCCGTCGAGCCGGCGGACCGGCCGCAGGTCGTCGCCCGAGACGACCTCGGCGTACTCGAGGTGCACACGGGGTTCGGAGGCGACGACCTCGGCGACGAGGCGCGCCAACGCGTCGGCGTCGCGCTCGCCCCCGCGGGCAGCCTCGACACCCGCGACGAGCGCCCGGTGCAGCACGGTGGCCGCGCGGCGCTCCTCGGTGCCGAGGTACGCGTTGCGGCTCGACATGGCGACGCCGTCGGGCTCGCGCACGAGCGGACACCCCACCACCTCGACCGGCATGCTGAGGTCGGCCACCAGGCGCCGCACCACCGCGAGCTGCTGGAAGTCCTTCGTGCCGAAGTAGGCGCGGCAGGGGCCCACGATCGAGAACAGCTTCGAGACCACGGTCGCGACACCGTCGAAGTGGGTGGGGCGGGCGGCCCCGCAGAGCCCCTCCGAGAGCTCGGCCACGTGCACGGTGGTCACGCACGCCCGCGGATACATCTCCTCGACGGGGGGCACGAAGAGGACGTCGACGCCCTCGGCCTCCGCGGCCGCCGCGTCCCCCTCGGGATCGCGCGGGTACGCGTCGAGGTCCTCTCCCTCGTCGAACTGCAACGGGTTCACGAAGATGCTCACGACGACGACGTCGCTCTCGGCGCGGGCGGCTCGCACGAGGCTGAGGTGGCCCTCGTGGAAGTACCCCATCGTGGGCACGAACCCGACGGTGCGTCCCGCGGCGCGGGCCTCGTCGAGGATCCCGCGGAGGTCGTCGACGCGCTCGACGCGCCTCATCCGGCGACCACCCCCTCGCGGCCCGCGAGCAGCGCCTCGAGCTCGGGATCGTGCCGACCGGTCAACCGGAGCGCCTCGCGCGCCAGCGCCCGGTAGCTCGACTGCTCCGAGGCCGGCAGCGCGTCGAGGTGGCGAGTGATCGTCGCGAGGTCTCCGCGGGCGACCGGACCGGTCAGCGCTCCGGCGGCGCCGGAGGAGCACGCGTTGTCGACCGCCGCTCGCACCAGCGGCTCGAACGCCTCGACCGGTGCCCCGGAGAGGCTCGCGAGCCGCTGGAGCTGTCCGAGGAGCGCCACCAGGTGGTTGGAGGCCACCACGGCAGCGGCGTGGTACAGGCGGCGGTCCGCGACGCGGAAGGGCCGGCCGCCCACCGCGGCGGCGAGGTCGGTGACCGACGGGCGGTCGTCACGGCCGTCGTCCTCGACGGCGAACCAGCTCCCCGAGAGGCGCTCGCCGTCGCCGGGAGCGCCCCGCAGGGTCTGGAGGGGGTGGGCCGCGCCCACGCGCACGTCGGGGCGGTGCCGACGGAGCTCGTCGAAGACGTCGAGGCCGGCGGCGCCGGAGAGGTGCACGACGAGGGCGTCCGGCTCCAGGCCCGGCGCGGAGCGCGACGCGACCGGAGCGACGAGGGTGTCGGGGGTGGCGACGACGACCACCTCAGCGCCGCGGCCCACCTCCTCGGTGGCGGCGACCGTCGATCCGAGGCGGCCGGCGAGCTCACGGGCACCGGTTGCGGACTCCTCGCGGCCGGCCACCGCGGTGAGCGTCCAGCCGCCACTCGTCAGCCCGTCTGCCATGGCCGTGCCGGCCCTCCCGGGTCCGACCAGCGCGAAACGAAAGCTTCGTCCCACCTGTCCCTTTCGTTCCAGCCCCCGGGGAGCGTCTCCCTGCGGGGTGCCGGACGATCGTCGGTGTCGGTGCGCCCCCGCGACGTGGAAGTCACACCGCACGAGCGGAGCGTGGGCACCGATTCGACCCCCCGGTGGCCCTGCTCAGTACCTCAATTCTATCTCGGTGGGCCGAACTCCTGGCCAGCCCGCGAAGCGCGATCGCCCGGAGCGGACGACGGGCGACCCCGGTGCGACGTCGGCCAGGGGGGCCAGGACGAACGCTCGTTCGCCGATCCGGGGATGGGGGACGACCAGATCGGCCTCGTCGACGGTCTCGTCCTCGACGAGCAGCACGTCGACGTCGAGCTCCCGGGGGCCCCAACGCTGCCGCCGGTCGGGATCCGGCTCGCGTCCGGCCTCGACCTCGAGGCGCCGGGCCCGCTCGAGGAGCGCGCGCGCTCCCACCCCGGTCTCGACGGCCACCACCGCGTTGAGGAACCTCGCCTGCTCCGGTCCGCCCACGGGCTCGGTCTCGTACACCCGCGACACCGCCACCACCTCCAGCGCCGGGTCCGCGGCGAGGCCGTCGACGGCCGTCTGGAGCCGCTCCGTGCGGTCGCCGACGTTCGATCCCAGACCGAGGTACGCCCGCGTCACCGATGGACCGTGACGGCCACGTGGTCGAGCAACGCCCGGACGGGCGGCTGGAGCTTGCGCACGGTCACCCGCACCGACTCGACGCGGTCGTCGCCCCGGCACACCTCGGCGATCCGGGTGGCCAGACGTTCGAGCAGGTGGTGCTGCTCGGACTCGACGACCCTGACCACCGCCTCGGCCACGGCCGAGTAGTCGACCGTGTCCTCGAGGTCGTCGGTCTCGCCCGGACGCGAGAGGTCGACGTCGAGCTCGAGGTCGACGGCGAAGGGCTGGGGGCGCGTCTGCTCCTCCTCGAGGGCCCCGTGCACGCCCAGCACGTGGATGCCGGTGATCGAGAGACGGTCCATATCCGAACGAGACTATTGCCTGCCCGAGGCCTGAGGGCGCTCAAGGAGTCGGGCGGTCCGGTCGATGCAGTCCGACGACGTCGATGCGGTCCAACGAGACTGCTCGCCGGAGAAGCTGCCCGCCGGAGGAGTACCCGTGAACTCGCGCCTCGGAGCCGTCCTCGCAGGAGTCGCCGCCCTCCTCGTCGGAGCGCTCGTCTCGGTCGTCACCAGCGACGGCGGAACGACCACCCCGGCCCCACCGGACCCGGGCGACTCGAACCTGATCGCGCACTCGGTCGACGTGGTCCAGGAGGCGGGCACGTACCGGGCCGAGTTCACCATGGGAGTCGAAGCCGCCGGTCAGCGCCTGGGCTTCGAGGGCGAAGGAGAGTTCGACGAACCGGGGCGGCGAGGCCGGATGACCATGAGGACGGGGAGCGACGTCCCCGCCGAGCTCGGCGACTTCGAGATGGAGATGCTGCTGGTCGACACGGCCATGTACATGCGCTCGCCGATGTTCGACCAGGTGCCCCAGATCTCCACGCCGTGGGTCTCGATGGACCTCGAGCAGGCCGGTGGCGTCGACCCGTTCTCGGGCGGGGGCACGACCGACCCCGCCCGGATGCTCGACTACCTCCGCGGCGTCTCGGGCGACCTGACCGAGGTCGGCGAGGCCGAGGTGCGCGGGGTCCCGACCCTCCACTACCGGGCCACCGTCGACCTGGAGCGGGCCCTCGCCGAGCTCCCGGCCGACGACCGCGCCGCGCTCGAGCCCGCCATGGAGCAGACCCGCGAGATGCTCTCCGGCTCCGAGTTCCCCGTCGAGGTGTGGATCGACGGCGACGGCCTCCCCCGGCGCATGGAGTACGCGCTCGACGTCACGGTTCCGGGTGCCGGACAGAGCTCGATGAGCTTCTCGATGGAGCTGTTCGACTTCGGGACGGCCGTCGCGGTGGAGCCTCCTCCGCCCGGCGACGTGACCGACCTGACCGGCGAGCTCCTCTCCGGCCTGCCGATGTGACCGGCCTGCCGATGGGCGCTGCCCACGGGTGTGAGCTCCCCGGGGAGAAACCGAGCGCACGCGGCGTCTCGGAGGCGGAGCGGTAACCTGGGAACCGGAGCCGTTCGAGCTCGGGCCCGAGCTCGGGTCCGAGGTCGAAGGAGAGGAACCTGTTGCGACGCACGAAGATCGTCGCCACCCTCGGCCCGGACACGCGCCGTCGAGCGGGGCTGCGCGAGCTGCTGGAGGCCGGAGTCGACGTCGTTCGGCTGAACTTCGCGCACGCCACCCTCGACGACCACCGCAGGGCGGCGGCGACCGCCCGCGAGGTCGCACGGGAGCTGGGCCGCGTGGTCGGCGTCCTCGTCGACCTGCCCGGCCCGAAGATGCGGACGGGGCCGATCGAGGGCAACGAGGTCCGCCTCGAACCGGAGCGACCGTTCGTCCTCGCCTCCGGCAGCTTCGTCGGCGACGCCTCTCGGGTCGCCACCAGCGTCGAAGACCTCACCTCCATGGTCGGCGAGGGCGACGAGGTGTTCCTCGCCGACGGCGAGATCGTCCTGCGCGTCGAGAAGGTGGAAGCGGGCGAGGTGCACACCGCGGTGCTGCGCGGGGGCATCCTCCGCTCGCGCAAGGGCCTGCACCTCCCGCACGCGGAGCGCAGGATCCAAGCCTTCACCGAGGAGGACCGGGCGGCGCTCGCCCACGCCCTGGAGATGGAGGCCGACCTCGTGGGCCTCTCCTTCGTGCGCGACGCGGACGACGTGCGGCGGGCGAAGGCGGCGTTGCCGAAGCGGGGACCGAAGCCCCTGATCGTGGCCAAGATCGAGACCCGCTCGGCGCTCGACCACCTCACCGACATCGTCGAGGAGGCCGACGTGGTGATGGTCGCCCGCGGCGACCTCGGCATCCAGATGCCGCTGCGGCGCGTCCCGCTCCTCCAGAAGGAGATCATCCGCGCCTGCAACGAGATCGGCACACCGGTCATCACCGCCACGGAGCTCCTGGGCTCGATGACCAGCTCGCCGCTCCCCTCCCGCGCCGAGGTCACCGACGTCGCCAACGCCCTGCTGGACGGCACCGACGCGGTGATGCTCTCCGAGGAGACCGCCATCGGCGAGTATCCCGCCCTGACCGTCCGGCACATGGCCGACATCGCGGAGTCGGCCGAGTCCTGGCCCCGCGAGCACGCGAGCCCGGAGCGCCGCCACGCCAAGGACGACCGGGTCTCGTGGGCCGTGGCCCACGCCGCGGTCGCGGCGTCCGAGGACCTCAACGTGGCGGCCATCCTCTGCCCGACCCGCAGCGGCGCGACCGCTCGCCGCGTGTCGGGGTTCCGGCCCCGCATGCCGATCATCGGCCTGTCACCGAGGAGGAACACCCTCGGCTCGTTGATGATCTACTGGGGCGTGCTCGCGCTCCAGATGCCCGAGGTCGCCGAGCGCGACGACGAGATCTCCGGCGCCGTGGACGCCGCCCGACAGGCCGGGTACGTCAGTGAGGGCCAGCTCGTGTGCGTGGTCGCGGGTGCGCCGGGCCCGCGAGCCGGAGGGACCGACTACGTGCGCATCGTGCGCGTGTGATCCCCAGTTCCTGTGTGTGCAGGAACGACGAGTCCCGGGACTACGAACGCCTGGACTTGGACGAGCCCGAGGACTTCGACGAACCCGAGGACTTCGACGAACCCTGGGACTTCGACGAACCCTGGGACTTCGACGAGCCCTGGGACTTCGACGAGCCCCCGGCGACGCGCAGCGTGCGAGCGGACGCCGCGGACCCTCCCTCGGGAGCGGCCTCGCCGCCACCCGGCTGCGCAGGTGCGTCCGACGCGAAGCCCTCCTCGATCGTCGCCCGCACGATGGCCCGCCCCTCGGGACCGAGCTGGCGGCCCGTGAGCCGCTCGGTCAGGGCGACGGCCGTGGGCTCGCCCCGGATGAGCCCCGCGTGGAGGAGGAACCCGCCGACCACCCCGCAGAGGCGGTCCCCGAACTCCTCGTAGTGGACCAGCACCTTCTCGTCCGGATCCAGGTACCAGTCCATCAACGTGCCGTAGATCTCGCCGAGTTGCTCGGTCTCGGTCCCCGGACGCCCCAGGGGCACATGGACGTACGCGAGGCCCGCGTCCTCGTACGCGGTGAGGTTGTGGGGGGAGTCGAGCAGGGAGAGGATGTGCGTGAACCCCTGCTCGCGCAGCCAGATCAGCTCCTCGTCGCGGCGGACCTTGCGGTGGTTCCTCGCGTACCCGCCGGGACGCTCGGACGCCGCGACGCGGTCCGTGATCACCCACAGGAACGCACGGGGCCGCAGCCCCTGGGCCCACTTGCCCTTCATGCGGCGCGCACCCCCTCCGCGGTCGCCCGGCCGACGACCTCGAGGAGCGCGACCGCGCGGCTCGCGGCACGGACGTCGTGGACGCGCACCACGTGCGCCCCGCGCTCCAGCGCCCACACCACGGTGGCGAGCGTGCCCTCCTCGCGCTCGTCGACCGGCAGGTCGAGGACGCGCCCGATGAACGACTTGCGCGAGGTCCCGACGAGCACGGGGACGTCGAGGGCCTCGACGACCCGGTCGAGCCGGGCCAGCAGGGCGAGGTTGTGCTCGAGCGTCTTCCCGAACCCGATCCCCGGATCGGCCCAGATGCGGTCCCCGGCCACGCCCGCGGCCCGGGCCGCGTCGACGCGCTCGGCGAGGAACCGCGTCACCTCCTCGACCACGTCGTCGTAGCGCGGCTCGGACTGCATCGTGGCGGGCTCGCCCTGCATGTGCATCAGCACGTACCCGGCACCCGCGCCCGCGACGACCTCGAGGACGGCGGGGTCGAAGCGTCCGGCGGAGACGTCGTTGACGATCTCGGCGCCCGCGTCGAGCGCGGCCGCAGCCACGTCGGCCTTGGTCGTGTCGATGCTGACCGGCACCCCCGCGTCGGCGGCCAGGGCCCGCACGACGGGGAGGACTCGGGAGCGCTCCTCGGTCGCCGGAACCGGCTCGGCGCCGGGCCGCGTGGACTCTCCCCCCACGTCGAGCACGTCGGCGCCGGCCTCCACCAGCTCGAGCCCGTGGGCCACCGCGCCGGCGGGATCGAGGAAGCGTCCCCCGTCCGAGAAGGAGTCGGGGGTCACGTTGACGACTCCCATCACGAGCGGTCGGCCGGTGGTCATGGAGACGAGGATACCGATCGCCGGGTCCGCCCAAACCCTGACGAACACACAGCAATCCGGTGATCGTTCGCAAACCTCATGGGCGTGACCGGCCGGACCACTCGCAGGGCAGGGGGCTTCCCGCGAGGACGGGGCCACCACCCGAGGGTCGAGCGCCTCAGAGCAGCTCGTGACCGGGCGCGATCAGGCGCGGGCGCCGGCGTGCCCGATGAGGCTCATCGCCTCGGCTCGGGTCGCCGGGTTGCTCTTGAACAGCCCCCGCACTGCGGAGGTGACCGTCAACGAGCCGGGCTTGCGCACCCCCCGCATCGACATGCAGAGGTGCTCGGCCTCGATGACCACGAAGACGCCGGCCGGATCCAATGCCTGCTGGAGCGCATCCGCGATCTGGGTGGTCAAGCGCTCCTGCACCTGCGGACGCTTGGCGAGCACGTCGACGAGCCGGGCCAGCTTCGACAGGCCGGTGATCCGACCGTCGTCCCCCGGGATGTAGGCGACGTGGGCGCAGCCCGTGAAGGGCGTCAGGTGGTGCTCGCACACGCTGAAGAGCGGGATGTCCCGGACCATGACCATCTCGTCGTGGTCCTCCTCGAAGCGCACCGACAGCTCGTCGACCGGGTCGCGGTGGAGGCCCTCGAAGATCTCCGCGTACATCTCGGCGATCCGCCTCGGTGTCTGGCGGAGCCCGTCCCGCTCGGGATCCTCGCCGATGGCCTCGAGCACCTCGCGGACGGCGGCCTCGATGCGGTCGAGGTCCATGCCGCGGGCTGCTCCCTCGCGATCCGGGACGGCGTGCAGTGGACCCTCGCTCATGCCGGTCTCGTCCTCCTCGACTCCGCAGACTTCTTCCACCCGGCCGCGGCGCGCGGCGGGGTGCCCCCCGGTCAGTCGGACCGGTGCTCGCCCGAGCGCTGCCGACCGGCCTCCGACACCACCACCGAGGGCCGGGTGCCCGGCGAACGACGCGCCGAGCTCCACTTCGGCACCCGCTCGAAGATCGCCATCACCTCGTCCGTCTCCAGAGTCTCGTGCTCGACGAGAGCGGCCGCCAACTCGTCGAGGACGTCCCGGTGGGTGGTGAGGATGTCGCGGGCGAGGTCGTGGGCCGAGTCGAGCAGGAGACGGATCTCGGCGTCGATCCGGGCTGCCACCTCGTCCGAGTACTCCGGCGAGGTCGAGAGGTCGCGACCGAGGAAGACCTCGCTCTGCTGGTGACCGAGCTGCACCGGACCGAGCAGATCGCTCATGCCGTACTGGGTGACCATCCGGCGCGCCGTGCGCGTCGCCTTCTCGATGTCGTTCTGGGCGCCCGTCGTGGGATCGGAGAAGATCAGCTCCTCGGCGGTGCGACCACCGAGCAACATCGCCAGCTCGTCGAGGAGCTCGCTGCGGCGGACCAGGTACTTGTCCTCGGTGGGCAGCGTCAGCGTGTACCCGAGCGCCCGCCCCCGGGGGATGATCGAGACCTTGTGCACCGGGTCCGCGTTGGGCAGCGCGTGCCCCACGAGGGCGTGCCCTCCCTCGTGGTAGGCGATCACCTGCTTCTCGCCGTCGGAGATCAGACGGCTCTTGCGCTCCGGCCCGGCGATCACGCGGTCGATGGCCTCCTCGAGCTGCGCATGGCCGATCCGCTCGAGGTCGCGTCGCGCGGAGAGCAACGCCGCCTCGTTCATGAGGTTCTCGAGGTCGGCGCCGGTGAAGCCGGGGGTCCGCCGTGCGACGACCTCCAAGTCGACGCCCTCGGCCAGGGGCTTGCCCTTCCCGTGGACCTCGAGGATCGCCCGGCGGCCGTCGAGGTCGGGGCGGTCCACCACCACCTGGCGGTCGAACCGTCCCGGGCGGAGGAGCGCAGGGTCGAGGATGTCGGGGCGGTTGGTGGCCGCGATCAGGATCACGCCCTGGCGCATGTCGAACCCGTCCATCTCGACGAGGAGCTGGTTGAGGGTCTGCTCCCGCTCGTCGTGACCTCCGCCGAGGCCCGCTCCCCGTTGCCGGCCGACGGCGTCGATCTCGTCGACGAACACGATCGCCGGCGCGGCGCTCTTCGCCTGCTCGAAGAGGTCGCGCACCCGGGAGGCGCCGACCCCGACGAACATCTCGACGAAGTCGGAGCCGCTGATCGAGAAGAACGGGACCCCCGCCTCGCCGGCCACCGCACGGGCCAGGAGCGTCTTGCCGGTGCCCGGCGGCCCGAAGAGCAGCACGCCCTTGGGGATCTTGGCGCCGATCCGCTCGAAGCGCGTCGGATCGGAGAGGAAGTCCTTGATCTCGTGGAGCTCCTCGACGGCCTCCTCGAGGCCGGCCACCTGCTCGAAGGTCACCTCCGGCTTGTCGACGTTCACCTGCTTGGCCTTCGAGCGGCCGAAGCCCAGCATGCGTCCCCCGCCGCCCATCCGCGTCATCAGGAACACGATCACCCCGACGAGGAGGAGGAAGGGCACCAGGTTCAGCAAGAAGCTGAGCCACGGGTTGTCCTGCTGCGCGTCCACCTCGAGGGGCACGTCCGCTTCCTGGAAGCGCGCCGTCAGCTCGTCGCCGAACTCGGCCGGGAAGTTGGTCTCGAAGGCGGTGCCGTCGGCCAGCTCGCCCTCGACCCGGTGGTCGCGGTCGAGCAGCGTCGCCTCGGTGACCTCTCCGGCGGCCAGGCGTCGCTCGAGCTCGTTGAGCGCGACGGTCTCACGGCCATCGCCGCCGGTGAAGAGCTGGAACCCCAGGAACGCCAGCACGCCGGCAGCCAGCAGGGACCAGGCGATGCTGCGCGGCGGACGTCTCACGGTGCGCTCCGATCGGACACGAGGGCGCTCTCAGGCGATCGCATCCCAGCGTACCCGTGCGTCGGCGCCGTGTGTCCCCCTCGCATGCGCTTCGACCACTTCGTGCAGAACGCGCGCTCCTGCACGTCAGTGTGACCCGACGTCGTGCGACGCCGTCAGTGCCGTCTTGACGGCGTCGTGCGACGCCGTCAGTGCCAACCGACGGCGCGGGACGCCGTCAGTGCGGTCCGCCCGCGTACTCCGCGACGAAGGGCAGGTTGCGGTAGCGCTGCTCCACGTCGAGGCCGTAGCCGATCACGAACCTCGGCTCGATCGTGAACCCGACGTAGCGCAACTCGGGGTCGGTCTTCTGCTGGCCCTCCTTGACCAGCAGCGAGCAGACCTCGAGGCTGGCGGGTCGCCGGGCCCGGAGGTTCCGCCGCAGGTAGGCGAGCGTCAGCCCGGAGTCGACGATGTCCTCCACGAGGAGAACGTCCCGGCCGGTCAGGTCCACCTCCAGGTCCTTGATGATGCGGACCACACCGCTGGTCTTGGTCGCGGAGCCGTACGAGGACACCGCCATGAAGTCGAACTCCACGGGGAGGTCGATGGCGCGGGAGAGGTCGGTCATGAACATGAACGCCCCCTTGAGGACCCCGACCAGCAACGGCGGCCGACCCTGGTAGTCGGAGGTGATCTCCTTGCCCAGCTCCGAGACGCGGGCCTGGAGGTCCTCCGCGGGGATCACGATGCTCCCGATGTTCGGGTCGTTCACACCTCGCCTGCTCCCTGCTCCGGCGCGCTCCCGACGGGCTCCGCTCGGATCCACAGGTGGCGCCGCGTGCGCGGCGTCACACGGCCGGACGCGCCGACACGGTAGCCGACGAGCCACACGGGATTCCCCCTCGGGTCGACCACCACCGGCCGGCCCCCGCGGGCGGTGGGCGGCACCCCCGCTTCGGCGAGCACCGCCGTCACCTTCTTGGAGCCCGACATCCCCAGCGGGGTGACGCGATCCCCCGGCCGGTTCGGCCGGACGGTCACCGCCTCGCCGAGGGCGTCGGCGTCGAACACGCCCGTCCACGTGCCGTCGGGCCAGGCGACCGGAGGCGCCCGCTCGACCCACGCCTCGAACCTCGTCGAGCCTGCCAGCACCTCGCCGGGGACGGGGAGCTCGACGGGGGAGAAGCCCATCTCCCCCGCCGGGTCGACGGCGCGGTGCAGTCGACCACCTGCCCGCTCCACCCGCACACCGCCCGCGAGCTCCACCGCCCGACGCGCTCCCCGGGCGACCGCCAGCGTCGACTCCACCTCCGCCAGGGACGGCGGGGGGGCGCACGATCCGGCCAACCACCGCCGCACGGCGCGCAGCGCCAGCGCCTCGTCGAGCGCCGCCACCGACACCGGCAACGGGTCGCGACCGTCGCGGACCCCGAGGCGCGCCAGCTCCGCGTCCGCCAGCTCGTCGAGCAGCGACGCCTCGGCCCGCAGCACGCCGGCTTGGCGGGCCAGCCTGGCGCGCAGGTCCCCTCCGGCCCCACGCTCGAGCAGCGGGATCACCTCGCGCCGGACCCACACCCTCCGCAGCGCCGCATCCTCGTTCATGGGGTCGTCGAGCGGCGCGATCCCGAGGCGGGCGCACACCTCGACGGTGTCCGAGCGCGACAGGTCGAGCAGGGGGTGCACGAGGCGACCGCGCTCCCTGGGGATCGCCGCCAGCCCGGCGGTCGCCGATCCCCGCAGCAGGTTGAGCAACACGGTCTCGGCCTGGTCGTCGCCGGTGTGGCCCAGGAGCGCCGCCGCGCAGCCCCGCCGGGCCCGCTGCTCCTCGAGCGCCGCGAGCCGGGCATCGCGGGCGCGGGCCTCGAGGTTGCCGCCCGGCGGCACCCGGACCGAGACCGAGACGAACCCCGCTCCGAACCGCTCCGCCAGATCCGAGACGGCCTCCGCCTCGAGGCGCGCACCCGCCCGCAGCCCGTGGTCGACGTGGACGGCGGTGACGTCGAGTCCGGCCGCGACGGCGAGCGCGAGCAGGGCCGAGGAGTCCGCGCCGCCCGAGCACCCCACGACGACCGGCCCCGTCATCCACGAGGGACGGTCGAAGCGCGAGAGGAACGGCGCGAGCACCGTGCCGTCCCGGCGGCCGTCACCGCCCGCCGGGAGGTCAACCATCGGTCGAGGCACCGATCCGGTGGAGCCGCCGGATGAGGCTCCTGCCACCCTCGAGCCCCGCCTTCTTGGCCACGCGCCGGAGGATCGCGTACACGTTGCTCCTGCTGACGCCCAGGACGGTCGCGATGTCGGCGACCGTCACGCCGTCGAGCACCTCCTCGACGACCTGCCGCTGCTTCGGGGACAACGAGTCGAGCATCTCGGGCAGCGTCGCCTCGGTGAGCGCTTCGCCCGCCGGCTCGTCCACCGGCACGCGGGGGCGATCGAGGCGGGTGAGGTGCACCCGCGGTGGGAGCTCCTCGTCCTCACCGCCCGCCCCCCGCTCGCGGCGGGCCAGTCGCTCGAGCGACGACCACTGCACCTCGCGCCGCAGCTCGGGCTCCGGACGGGCGTCGGGACCGAGCAGCTCGTCGACGACCCGGACGAGCTCCGACGGATCGAAGGGCTTGGCGACGTAGCGCACGGCACCCTCGATCCCCCCGCGGAGGCGGTCGTCCTCGCTGCTCCACGCCGTGACCATCACCACCGGCACCCGAGCGAGGTCCACGGCGGTGCTGGACTTGATGCGCTCCAGCACCTGCCAGCCGTCCACCCGGGGCATGCCGACGTCGAGGAGCAGGACGTCGGGCACCTCGTCGTCGACCACCTCCAGCGCCGCGGCGCCGTCCTCGGCCGTCAGCACCCGGTACCCCGCGTTCTCGAAGCCGAGCCGGATGACCTCCAGGATGTCGGCTTCGTCGTCGACCACGAGGACCGTCGCCACGGTTGCAGGTTAGCGGTGGGCCCACCTGCCGACGGTGGAGGGGCGCGACCGACGGCGGCAGGGACCCCGTCGGCGAGCCCTCAACCGGTGCGCTCGAGCCACCGCCGCGGGTCGCGGAGCTCGTCCAGGTCGGGCAGGGCCTCGGGCGCCTCCCAGAGGGCGTCGAGCGCAGCGGTGCCCGCCCGCTCCTCCACGCCGGCGAAGAAGTCCTCGCCGACCGCGTACTGGCGCAACTTGAGCTCGATCCCGAGCGCCTTCTGCACCTGCCCGCCCACACCCTTGGTGCGGCGACGCTCCCGGAGCGCGGCGCTCATCCGCTCCTGGTCGCCCACGTGGTCGCGACCGAGCCGGTCCATCACGAAGTTCCCGTGACCCTCCAGCAGCGCCATCAGCGCCTGGACGCGGGCCAGCGTCGCCCGCTGCTCCTCCCCCGCCAGCAAGGTCAGGAGCCCACCCCCCTCGAGCGGGTTCCGCCCGGCGCGGAGCTCGTCGAGGACGTGGCGCAGCGCCTCCAGCAACCGGCGCGGATCCGGTTCGACCAGGTGCAACGACTCGTCGACGAGGCCCAGGAAGTGGTCCCGCAACCACGGGACGCCGGTGAACTGCACGAGGTGGGTGACCTCGTGCAGGGCGATCCACAACCGGAAGTCGCGGGGGCGGAACCCGAAGCGCTTCTCGAGCGCCAACACGTTGGGGCCCACGTAGTAGACGCTCCCGACCGAGTCGGGACCGGCGCGCTCGGCCAGCCCGATCGCCTCGTCGGTGTCCATCAGGTCGTACTGACCGAGCACGCGGCGGGAGAACCATCCGATGAGCGTGCCGGCCTCGACCGCGGCGACCCTGCGCCCGAACCCGGCCGCGGGCACGCGGGACACCCGCTCGCCGATCCTCTCGGTGAGCGGGCCGAGCAGGCGACGGAACGACTCGAGGTTCGCCGTCGTCCACTGCTGGCGGTCGAGCACCCGTCCGGCGGCCACCTCGACCGCCGGCTCCAGGCCCGTGAACTCGGAGACCAGCTCGGCCGCGCGGCTGGTCGCCTCCGAGAAGTCGGACTCGAGCGAGTCGAGGTGGTACGAGTCGGCGAGCGGCTCCCGACCGGCCACCCGGTGCGCGATCTGCTCGGCGAATCCCCAGTCGACCGGCTCGACCACCGTGCCCGCGCGCCCGACCTCCGGGGGAGCCTCCGATCGCGGCGCGGACGCCACTACCGGCGGCCTCGGCCGTTCACGACCCGGAACCAGTAGCCCACACCGATGGCCACGAGCAGCAGCACCGCTCCTCCGAGCAGGAACGGGGCGATCCAGTAGTGCCAGGGGCGGGCCCCGCCCGACTCCTCCTGGGCCAGCGCCGGCGCGGCGTCCACGAGCAGCAGAGCCGCCGTCACGACGATCCAACCGATCCTGGTGTGGCGCACGCGTTGCCTCCGTCCTCGTTCCGGCCTCCTGGCTCGCCGGGAGCGAGCCAACCCTACTGTCCGTGGTCGATCGCGGTCTCAGCGGCGCGACACCCGACGAGGCACGGGATCCGACGACGCGTGGCACCCGATGCCGCGCCGGAGCCGACGACGCGCGGGCACGACGGCCCCTCGACGCCGGGACGCGCGCTCAGGTCGTGGAGGAGCCCGGTCCCACGTCGAACGGGCCGTCGAGCGGGCCGTCGAAGGGGCCGTGGGTGGTCGCCGACTCGATCGCGTCGAGCACGCGTCGGCGGAGCTGGGCCGGAGCCTGCTCCTGACACGCCGAGGAGAGCGTCTGGCGCAGCCGCATCTCGAAGGTGAACCCGCTCGAGCAGGCCGCGCAGCCGTCGAGGTGGCGTGCCACGGCGAGGCGACGGACCCGCCCCATCTCCCCGTCGAGGTAGTCGTGGATGTTCTGACTCACCCGAATGCAGTCCATGGCTTCGATCAGGTCAGCTTCTCGGCCGTCGGTTGAACCGGCACGAGCCCACGTGCCTTTCCGAACTCCCACAACTGCTTCTGGAGCAGCTTTCTTCCACGGTGGAGGCGACTCATCACCGTTCCGATGGGAATGTCCAGGATATCCGCGATCTCCCGATACTGGAAGCCCTCGACGTCGGCGAGCAACACCGCGATGCGGTACTGCTCGGGCAACGCCTCCACCGCGTCGGTCACCGCGACCGACGGCACGCTCTCGAGGAACTCCTGCTCCGGGCTCCGCGCGGCCTCGGCGCCCTCGCTGGGCCCGAGCCGCCGGTAGAGGTACAGGTCGCCGACGTCGTCGAGCTCCACCTCGTCGGGCCGACGCTGCTGCTTGCGGTACTGGTTGATGTACGTGTTGGTGAGGATCTTGTACAGCCACGCCTTCAGGTTCGTCCCCTCCTCGAAGGTGTGGAACCCGCGGTAGGCGCGCAGGTAGGTCTCCTGGACGAGGTCCTCCGCGTCGGCGGAGTTCCGCGTCATCCGCAACGCAGCCGAGTAGAGCTGCGACATGTACGGCATCGCCAGATCGGTGAAGCGTGCCTGGTCGGCCATCGAGATCCTCGGAGGACGGAACGAGGCCACGCCGCGGACGCGACCCCCGGTGCTCCGACGATCATACCCGTGGCCCACGACACCCAATCCTCGCCGCCGCGCGGTTCGGGCGTAGGCCCCGGAGCTACGGCGAGGCTTCCGAGTCGACCCCGGCGGAACCGACGCGCCCGCTGCGGGTGGCGACCGCGCCGTCGCCGGAGGGCAGCCGCGGGACCCGGATCGTCGCCTCGACGGAGCCGTGACGCCGCTCCCAGAGCACGACGTTGAGCACCCCCGAGTAGACGACGAGGCGACCGAAGAGGAACAGCCAGGCGAGCAACGCGAACACCACGCCGAGCGATCCGTAGAGCGCCGAGGCGCGCGAGACCATCCGAGGCACGGCGAGAGCACCGAGCGCCTTGAGGACCTCGAAGCCGACGCCCCCGAGGATCGCCCCGGGCAGCAACGCACGCCACCCGACCGCCCGGTTGGCCAGCACCTTCGACGACCACGACCAGAGCGCCACCGAGAGCCCGAACCCGACCACCAACCCGAGCGGCGCCACGAGCGCGGGCAGGAAGGCGAGGACCGCGGTGGCCGCGAACGAGGCCACGAAGAGGCCCAGCGCGCCCACCAGCCACACCAGACCGGCCAGCTTGTCCCGCAGCCCCCGTCCCTCCACCTGCCACACCGCGTTGTAGGAGTTCTGGAGGGCGCCCACCACACCGAGTCCCGACCACAGCAGGCCGACGAGACCGACGACCGACGCCGCCCGCCGCGAATCCTCGGCGCTCTCGACCGCATCCCTGATCTGCTCGGCGGTCGCTCCGCCGCGCTCCAGACCGAGGCCGTCGACGAGCTCCCCGGCGACGTCGACCGAGGTGCCCGAGGACACGAAGCCGGCCGCCGCGATCGCGACCACCAGGAGGGGGAAGATCGAGAGGAACGCCATGAGCGTGACCGCGGCGGCGAGGAAGGAGCCGCGGACCTGGCCGAAGCGCTCCTGCACGTCCAGCGCCACCACCAGCCATCCCAGGCCACGACGGCCGCGGACCCGGGCCCGGATCCGTTCGATCACGGCGCCTCCACCGCCTTCATGTGTGAGTGTCTCGCAGTCATATGCGCTGCACCACACTCACACATCGAGGATCTCCCGTCGGGTGCTCTCCACCGTATCCCCGACGCGACGTCCCGCGGAGGCCGCCGGGGACGGCCGCTGCGTCCCACGACCCGGACGGACGATACGGTCGCGACCGAGCAACGAAGGGATGCATCGTGCTGCAACTCACCCAGATCGCAGCGACACACCTCGGAGAGGCCATGCGCCAGCAGGGGCTCTCCGACGACCACGGCGTCAGGGTCTCCGGCGCCACCACTCCCGACGGCCAGGTCGCCCTCCAGGTCGCGTTCGCCGAGGAGCCGGCGGAGGACGACCAGGTCGACGAGCAACACGGCACCAAGGTCTTCGTCGCCTCGGACGTCGCCGGCCCGTTGGACGAGGCGGAGATGGACGTCCAGACCGAGAACGAGGAGGCGCAGCTCGTCCTCCGACAGCGCGACACCGGCGAGGCCGGCGAGGCCGGCGAGTCCGGAGACGCCGGCGCGTCCGGTGACGGAGCGAGCTCCGAGCAGGCCTGAGACCCCGGCGGTGAGCCCGGTCGGGCTCACCGCCGCCCGATCACACCCTCGACGTCCCCCCGCGTCGCGCCAGGACCCGCTCGCGCGTCGGGACGCGGCCGAGCACGTACCAGAGGCCGACCACACCCGCGCCGACCACGGCGGCGGCGACCGCCTGGTGATCGATCGCCAACACCACGCTCAGCGTGACGGCGACCACGATGCTGGTGGCGGCCGCCACCTTGGCCCGTCTCGGCATCCCGAGCCCGGCGCGATGGTCCCGCACCATCGGGCCGATCTTCGGGAGGCCCAGGACCCAGCGCTCGAAGCGCGGGCTGGAGCGGGCGAAGCACGAGGCGGCGACGATGAAGAAGACCGTCGTCGGGAGGCCCGGGACGACCACGCCCACGCTCCCGAGCGCGACCGAGAGCCAACCGACGGCGAACCACAACCACCGGAGCGGACCGCTGCGGACCGCGCCCCCGGTCGTGTCCGAGGGTGCCGGCCCGGTCATCACCCGAGGAGCGCGACGACGTCGTCGACCGCACCGACGGTCAGGAGCACGAGGACGCCCCCGCCGATCGCCGCGTAGCGCCAACGCCAACGATGGCCGGCAGCGAAGAAGCGGCGCATCGACACCACGATCGCGGCCATCGAGACCGCTCCCACGACCAGACCGAGCACGGGTCCGACCCCGCCCGTGAGGTCCAGCACCGGAGCGAGCAGCGGCAGCGCGACGTAGGTGAGGAGGCAACGCACCGCGGAGACGGCGATCGAAGCGCTGAAGACGTTCTCGGCGGCGCGCCGATCCACGCCACCTTCCGGGCAGAGCGGCACGCGCAGCAGACGGCACATCCGCCGATCCGCGCTCGACAGTCCCCCTGCGACCGGGGCGACGCCCTGGTGCGCGGCCTCGTTCGCGCGCTCGGGGACGGTCTCGGCGCTGGTCGCGGGCTCCACGGCCGCGACGCTAGGCGCGCGGACCGCCGCTCGACACGTCGCGGCCCGGTCTCGTCGTGGGCGGTCTCCTACTATGCACGCAACGTGATCCCCGAAGCACTCGCCGGTCGTCGTGTGACGGTGACCGGAGCCACCGGCTTCCTCGGGACGGCGATCGTCGAACGGCTCCTGAGGAGCGTTCCCGACTGCCACGTCTCGCTCGTGGTACGGCCCGGCCGCACCCAGTCGGCACACCGGCGAGCCCACCGCAACGTGCTGCGCAACGCCGCCTTCGGCCGCCTGCGCGAGCAGCTCGGCGACGACTTCGACGCCGAGGTCGAACGCCGCGTCTCCGTCCTGGCGGGGGACGTCGGCCGCGACGACCTCGGCCTCGACCCCGAGTCCCGCGAGCGCTTCGCCGAATCCGACGTGGTGATCCACTCCGCCGCGACGGTCGCCTTCGACGCGCCGATCGACCGGGCCGTCGAGGTCAACCTCCTGGGCCCCACCCGCGTCGCCCGGGTCCTCGAGGAGACCGGATCGACGGCCCACCTGATCGCGGTCTCGACCTGCTACGTCGCCGGCGGGACGAAGGGCGGCGCCCGCGAGCGACCGCCGACCGACACCCCCTTCGTCCTCGACGTCGACTGGCGCTCGGAGGTCGACTTCGCACGCCGGATCCGCGCCGACACCGAGGCCGCCAGCCGCGACCCCGAGCAGCTCGAGGAGCTCGCCCGCGAGGCGCGCGCCGAGCTCGGCGCGGTCAGCAGCTCCCTCCTGGCGGCCCGAGCGGAGCGGGCCCGGGAGCGCTGGGTCCGCGACCGGATGGAGGAAGCCGGCCGGAGCCGCGCCCGATCGCTCGGCTGGCCCGACGTCTACGCGTACACGAAGGCGTTGGGGGAGCGAGCGCTCCTCGAGAGCCGCGGGCGCCGCCCGGTCACGATCGTGCGACCCTCGATCATCGAGTCGGCGCTCGCCGAGCCCGACCCCGGCTGGATCCGCGGGTTCCGCATGGCCGAGCCCCTCATCATCTCCTACGGCCGCGGCGTGCTGCGCCAGTTCCCCGGCACCCCCGAGGGCATCATCGACGTGATCCCGGTCGACATGGTCGTCGGCGCGATCCTCGCCGTCGCCGCCCGGGGCCCCGACCCGGACGGGCCCGACGTGTACCAGGTGGCGTCCGGAGCCGTGAACCCGCTGCGCTACCGGCGCCTCGTCGAGCTCGTGCGCGAGTGGTTCACCGAGCACCCGCTCCACGACGACCGGGGTCGACCGATCGCGGTGCCCGAGCTCACCTACCCGGGGCACCGCCAGGTGGAGCAGCGGCTCGGCCGCGCGACGCGCCTGCTGCGAGGGGCGGAGCGGACGCTGTCGCGCCTCCCCCTGCGCCGCTCCGGCGCCGAGCTCTCGACGCGCGTCGCGCAGCGCCGCAGCGAGTCGGAACAGCTCCTCTCCTACGCCCGGCTCTACGGCGCGTACGCGCAGACCGAGGCCGTCTTCGAGATCGACCGCCTCCTCGGCCTCTGGGAGTCGCTCGACGACACCGACCGCTCGGCGTTCCACTTCGACCCCCGCACGATCGACTGGAGCCGCTACCTCCACGAGATCCACCTCCCCTCCGTCGTGCGCCACGCCCGCGTGAGGGGACGGCGCGGGCGTGCGGTGGGGGCACGGAGCGACCGTCAGCGCCGCACGGTCCTGGCCCCCGAGCGCCAGATGGCGGTCTTCGACCTCGAGAACACCCTGATCGCCTCCAACGTCGTGGAGTCGTACGTCTGGCTAGCCGGCCGAGACCTGACGACCCGCGAGCGCGCCCGGCTCGTCGCCAGGGTGCTGCGCGACGTCCCCTCGCTGATGGCGCTCGACCGCCGCGACCGGGGAGCCTTCCTCCGCGCCTTCTACCGCCGCTACGAGGGCGCCCCGCGCGACCGGCTCGAGCGCGACACCTGGGAGATGTTCAGCCACCTGATGCTGGCGAAGTCGTTCCCCGGCGCGATCCGGAGGGTGCGCGAGCACCGGCGGCGCGGCCACCGCACGGTGCTCGTCACGGGCGCCCTCGACTTCGTCGTCGCGCCCTTCCGGCCGCTCTTCGACGACGTCGTCTCGGCGCACCTCGACGGCGACGGCACCACCTTCGAAGGCCGGCTGGTCGAAACCCCGCCGACGGGCGAGGCCCGGGCGCTGGCGCTGATGGACTACGCGGAGGCGAACGGGATCTCGCTGAGCGAGTCGGTCGCCTACGCGGACTCCGCCAGCGACCTGCCCATGCTCGAGTCGGTCAGCTTCCCGGTGGCGGTCAACCCCGAGAGCCGGCTCTCCCTGGTCGCCCACCGGCGGGGCTGGCTCGTCGAGCGCTGGGACACGGCGCCGGGCACGGCCCGTCCGCTGCTCCCCCTGCCACCGCGACCGCGGCGGACGCCCCGGTGAAGGCCCTCCGCTTCACACGCTCGCCGTCCCGGTTCGCCGCCGCACGGGTCGGCTCGACCCTGCGGCGCGGCAGCGGCGCGCGCGTCGGCCCGCTCCGGCTCGTCGACGTCGAACCGCACCCGCTGCCCGGTCCGGAATGGACGGCGGTGCGCCCACGCCTCGCCGGCATCTGCGGCTCCGACCTCTCCACCGTCGAGGGACGCTCCTCCCGCTACTTCGAGCCGATCGTCTCGTTCCCCTTCGTGCCCGGCCACGAGGTCGTGGGAGAGCTCGACGACGGCAGCAGGGTGGTCGTGGAGCCCATCCTGGGTTGCGTCAGCCGGGGCATCGATCCCCCCTGCGGAGCGTGCGCCGCCGGCGAGATCGACGCGTGCGCCAACGTCTCCTTCGGCGACCTCGAACCCGGACTCCAGAGCGGGTACTGCGCCGACACGGGCGGCGGCTGGGCCACCCGCATGCTCGCCCACCGCAGCCAGCTCCACCCCGTGCCCGACGAGCTCGACGACGAGGCAGCCGTCATGGTCGAACCCGCGGCATGCGCGGTCCACGGCGTGCTGGCAGCCGGCGTCGACGTCGGCGAGCAGGCCATCGTGCTCGGCGGCGGCACCCTGGGTCTGGCCGCGACGGCGGCCCTGCGCCACCTCACACCCGCCGAGCTGGTGCTCGTCGCCGCCAAGTACGCCGGCCAGCGCCGCTTCGCGAGCGACCTCGGCGCGGACGTGACGGTCGGACCCGACGAGCTGCTCCGCGCCGTCCGGCGGGCGACGCGCTCGAAGGTCGTCGGCGCCGGTCGCAGCGCCCGGCTGGCCGGAGGCGCCGACGTCGTCCTCGACTGCGTCGGCAGCGAGACCAGCATCGCCCAAGCCCTCTCCGTCGTCCGACCGCGGGGTACGGTCGTGCTGATCGGCATGCCGGGGACCACCACCGTCGACCTCGCCGGCCTCTGGCACCGGGGGATCCGGCTCGTGGGCTCCTACGCGTACGGCGTGGAGCACCACGTGCCCGGCCACACCCCGGAGCGTCCCCGGACGTTCGAGGTCGCCTTCGACCTCGTCTCCCGAGCCGGCCTCGGAGACCTGGTGTCGGCCCTGTACCCGTTGGAGCGCTACGTCGAAGCCCTCGAGCACGCCGCGGAGGCCGGTCCACGGGGCGCCGTGAAGGTGGCCTTCGACCTCCGCCACGAGAGAGAAAGGGTCCGTCTCTGATGCCACGCCCGGGATTCGTGCTCGACGTCGACCGGTCGACGCCCCCCGTGCTCTTCCACCACGGGGAGGGCTTCCGGCTGGAGCGACTGCCCGAGGGGTCCCGGGTGATCTACCCGCCCGAACCCCTCGCGCCCCTCGAAGATCCCGACGCCGCCATCGTCGAAGCGCTCGAGCATCCACACGACAGCGAACCGCTCCCGGCCCTGCTGCGACCCGGGATGCGGCTCACCATCGCCTTCGACGACATCTCGCTGCCGTTGCCTCCCATGCGACGCCCCGACGTCCGCCAGCGGATCATCGAACAGATCCTCGACATGGCGGCCGAGGCGGGCGTCGACGACGTCCACCTGATCGCGGCGCTGGCGCTGCACCGGCGGATGACCGAGGAGGAGCTCCGCCACGTCCTCGGAGACCGCATCTACGACGCGTTCGCTCCCCGAGGCCTCCTCTCCAACCACGACGCCGAGGACCCCGACGGGATGGCCCACCTCGGCCTCACCGAGCAGGACGAGGACGTCGAGATCAGCAAGCGGGCGGCCGAGAGCGACCTGCTCGTGTACGTGAACGTCAACCTCGTGGCGATGGACGGCGGCCACAAGAGCGTCGCCACCGGGCTCGCCTCGTACCGGAGCCTCCGGCACCACCACAACGTGCGGACGCTCCAGCACAGCCGCTCGTTCATGGACCGCCACCGCAGCGAGCTGCACTCGTCGAACTGGCGGATGGGCCGGCTCATCGCTGAGCACGTCAAGGTGTTCCAGATCGAGACGAGCATCAACACCGAGACCTTCCCGGCACCCTTCGACTTCCTGATGCGCCGCGAGTGGGAGTGGAGCGCGCGCGACCGCGGGCTGTTCGTGGCGACCGAGCGGGCGCTGCGCGCCACACCGGAGCGGGCCGCCCGGAGGATCTTCCACTCGATCCGCGCTCCCTACGGGCTGACCTCCGTGCACGCCGGTGCCGTCGAGCCGGTCCACGAGGCCTCGACGCGACGCCTCTTCGACCAGCAACTCGTCGAGGTCGAGGGCCAGACCGACGTGCTGACGATGGGCCTGCCCTACATCTGCCCGTACAACGTCAACTCCGTGATGAACCCCGTGCTCGTCATGTGCCTCGGCCTCGGCTACTTCTTCAACCTCTACCGGGGCCGACCCCTCGTGCGCGAGGGCGGCGTGCTGATCATGAGCCACCCGACACCCTGGGAGTTCCATCCCGTCCACCACCCCAGCTACATCGACTTCTTCGAGCAGGTGCTCGCCGAGACGACCGACCCGCTCGAGATCGAGAAGCGGCACGAGGAGCAGTACGCGCGCGACGAGTGGTACATCCACCTGTACCGGACGTCGCACGCCTACCACGGCGTCCACCCCTTCTACATGTGGTACTGGGGGGCGCACGCGTTGTCGCACCTGGGCTCGGTGATCGTGGTGGGCGGCGACCGTCGTGCGGTGCGCCGCATGGGCTTCAGGGCGGCGTCGACCCTGGACGACGCGCTCGCGATGGCCGAGGACCAGGTGGGCCGCGACCCGTCGGTCACCCACCTGCGCTGTCCACCGCTGCTGATGGCCGACGTCCGGTGAGACCGGGGATCCCGCGACCGTCGACCCTCCTGCGGAAGGTCCCCTTCCCGTACCGGGCGGCCTCGCGGCCGGCCTCGGTGCGACCCGGGCCCCTCGCACGCCGCACCGGCGTGGACTACGAGACGGCGTGGGCCCGCCGGTACCCGGCACGGGTAGTGCGCCTCGGGCTCCTCGAAGGGGTGCTGCGCCCCGCGGTGCGGATGCTGGCCTCCCCGCAGCGCTCCGGCCTCGATCGTCTCCACGGCATCGAGGGCCCGGTCGTCTTCGCCGCCAACCACCACAGCCACGTCGACACGCCGCTGCTGCTGACCTCGATCCCCGAGCGCTGGCGGGACCGCGTCGTGGTGGGCGCCGCCGCCGACCACTTCTTCGCCACGAGGCCGAGCGGCGCGCTCTGGGCGCTCGCCGTCGGGGCGATCCCCGTCGAGCGGCTCCACGTCAGCCGCCGCTCCGCCCGGCTCGCGGCCGAACTGCTGGAGGACGGCTGGAGCCTGGTGCTGTTCCCCGAGGGTGGCCGGAGCCCGGACGGGTGGGGCCAGCCCTTCCGCGGCGGTGCCGCGTACCTGAGCGTCCGCACCGGCCGGCCGGTGGTGCCCGTCCACGTGGCCGGCACCGGCCGCATCCTCCCGAAGGGGCGGCGACGCCCCCGCCCCGGCCGGGCCACGGTCACCTTCGGGACTCCGCTGCGACCGGAGGAGGGCGAGCAGACGCGGACCTTCGCCGAGCGGATCGAGGCGTCGGTGGCGGCCCTCGGCGACGAGGCGACCACCGACTGGTGGTCGGCCCGCCGGCGCCAGGCGAGCGGCGAGACCCCGACCTTGCGGGGACCGGCGTTCGGTGGCTGGAGGAGGGCGTGGGCCCTCGGCGGCGTGCGCCCGCGGGCGGCGCGCCGCTGGCCACCGGAGCGCTGAGCCCCCGCCGCTTGCTCACGCCTGGGGCGGCTCCCCGGACGCGTCCACGGGGCTGCCCGCTGGGCCATCCGCGGGGCTGCCCGCGGACGCGTCGGCCTCGACGGCCCGTTGCGCCACCTCCCGCGACGGGAGGCCGAGGCGCTGCGCCGCGCGCACCACGTCGTCGTGCTCCGCCTTGGCGCCTCGGGGTCCGCGCTTGACCCGGATCGGCACGCCGTCGACCTCGACGGTGGAGCTGGCGCGCTCGGCCTCGGCCTTCTCGACGGCGACCCTGCGCACGCCGAGCGTCCGGGTCTCCTCGAAGATCACCGCCTCGACGCTCGCGAGGCGCTCGACGTCGACGAGGACGTGCAGCACGTGCGCGGGCCGGCCCTTCTTCATGACCACGGGCGCGACCCAGGCGTCGGCGGCGCCGCGGGCGAGCACCCGGTCGACGACCTGCGCGAGCACCTCGCCGGTGACGTCGTCGAGGTTCGTCTCGACGACCACCTGGGTGCGGCCCACCCCGACGGGCCGACCGAGGACCGCCGGCAGGACGTTCGGATGACCGGGGAAGCGCCGGTCGCCCGCGCCGTAGCCGGTGGCCTCGACGACCAGCGGCGGCATCGGCCCGAACGAGGTGCCGAGCGCCCGCAGGAGAGCGGCCCCGGTGGGGGTCACGGTCTCGCCCCGGTCGTTGCTGCCGGTGACCGGAGCACCCTCGAGGAGGGCGAGGGTCGCCGGCGCGGGCGCCGGCAACCGCCCGTGACGGGTCTGGAGCGTCCCGGTCCCGAGCGCGGGCGGCGCGCAGACGAGGGTGTCGACGCCCAGCGCGTCGAGCGCGCCGAGCGCGCCGACGACGTCGACGACGGTGTCGAGACCCCCGAGCTCGTGGAGGTGCACCGACCCGGCGTCGACCCCGTGGAGCGCCGCCTCGACCTCGGCGAGCCGGCGCAGCACGTCACCGGCGAGGGCCGCGACCCGCTCGGGACGGGCGCGCTCGACGAGAGCGATCAGCTCGCTCGCCTCGCGCTCCGACGCGTCGTCGTCGACGCGCACCTCGACGTGGGTGGCGACGATCCCGCCGGCGTCGCGGCGGGCGACCTCGAGCGCCCACCCCTCCAGACCGGTCGAGGCGACCGCGGCGCGGGCGGCCTCGACGGGCGCGCCGAGATCGACGAGCGCCCCGAGCAGCATGTCGCCGGACAGTCCCGAGAAGGGGTGCAGCCAGAGGATCAACGCCGTGCCGCGTGGGCGAGGCGGTACGCGGCCATGGCGGCTCCGTATCCGCTGTCGATGTTGACGACGGTGAGCCCCGGCGCGCAGGAGGCGTGCATGGCGAGCAGCGCCGTCACCCCCTCGAGCGACGCGCCGTACCCCGTCGAGGTGGGAACGGCGACGACCGGGCAGGACACCAGCCCGCCGACGGCGCTGGCCAGGGCTCCCTCCATGCCGGCGACGACCACGACCGCGTCCGCGCGGTCGAGCTCGTCGCCCACCGAGAGCAGCCGTTGCAGGCCGGCGACACCCACGTCGCTGCGCACGGTCACCTCCAGGCCGATGGTCTCGGCGACCGCCGCGGCCTCGGCGGTCACCGGGCCGTCCGCGGTCCCGCCCGAGACCACGGCGACGCGGAACGTCGAGGTGGTCGCCGGATTCCAGGAGAGCAACCGGGCCTCGGGCCGGTGGTGCCCGCCGGGGACCCGGGCGCCGACCTCGGCGGCGTCGGCGTCGTCGATGCGGGTGACGAGCACCGGGCCCTCGTTGTGCTCGCGCAGCTCCCCCACGATCGCGACGATCTCGTCGACGGTCTTCCCGGGCGCGTAGACGGCCTCGGGGATCCCCTGGCGCAGCTCCCGCCCGATGTCGACGCGAGCGAAGCCGAGGTCGGAGACCTTCCGGCGCGGCGAGCGCAGCAGCACGTTCATGCCGCCGCTCGACAACCCACCGAGGTCGAGGGAAGCGAACAGGAACCCGGCGTCGAAGAGCGCCTGCCGCAGCGGCTCGCGCCGATCCAGCGCCCGTGGGATGTCGTCGAGGGGCACCTCGAGGCGGGCCACCGTGCCGTCGCCGTGCGCGCGCACACGGCACTCGCGGAACCCCAGGGCGTGGACGCCGGCCTCGGCCCGGTCGATCTGTCGGAGCACCTCGGGCGTCACCTGGTCGCCATAGGCCACCCGCGAGGCGAGGCAGGCGGCCGCCGGCTTCTCGGCGGTCTCGAGCCCGAGGAGGTCGCTCGCCTCGCGCACCGCCGCCTTGGTGAAGCCGGCGTCGACCAGCGGCGAGACGGCGCCGCGCTCGCGCGCCGCTCGGAGGCCCGGACGGTGGTCGCCGAGGTCGTCGAGGTTGGTCGCCAGCGCGACGCGAGCGTCGAGGAGGTCGGCGAGCGGCGCGAGCGCGTCGAACAGCGCGGACTTGCAGTGGTAGCAGCGGTCGCCGTCGTTGGCGACGTACTCCGGCCGCTCGTCCTCGTCGGTGCACACCTCGACGTGGCGGATCCCGTGGTCGGGCGCGGAGAGCGTCGCCGCCCCGCGCGACACCGCGGCGAGGCGCGGCGGCACCGCGGGCCCCCCGGCCCCCAGGGGGCCCCGGGTCGTCGGGGGCCCACCCGTCGAGGGGGCGGAGCCGGGGGTGGGCCCCCCCGCGCGCCCCGCCCCGGCGCTCCTCCGCGGCGAGGCTCGGCGACACCGCGGTCACCGCGACCCCGTGGTCGCCGAGGACCTCGGAGGCGACCGCGGCGACGACGCTGGAGTCCACGCCGCCCGAGTAGCCGACGAGGAGGCGCTCCTCGCTCCGCACGCGCTCGCGCAGGCGCTCCAGGGCCTCCTCGACGTCCACCTCGGTGTTGCTGGACGGCATCGGCCAGCAACGCTACCCGCTCGCCGGGAGCCGGCCGACCCCCGACGCGTCGCCGGCCCCCACGGCTCGTGGCACGCTCACCGTTCCGGACGCGCCGCCCGGGTGTGCGTCAGCTCTGGCCTCCACTGCGGGAGGGCGGTGGCTCGTCCGGCTCGTAGGAGTAGACGTGGGGGTTCCACACCTGCCCGGGATCGGTGAGCTGGTCGCACTCCCAGTCATAGCCGCCGAAGACGTACACGCGGTCGCGAGCCACGGCGGCGTTGGTCCGCTTCAGCGGCACCGTGGGATCGCCGCCCGGTGTCACCGGCTCCCAGGTGCGCTGGTCGAGGTCGAAGCGCCACAGCTCGTCGGTGGGGTTCTGGGCGAAGGGCGCGCCGCAGTCCGACGAGCCCCCCGGGAGGTCGCCCCCGTAGAGGTAGAGGTGGTCGCCGACGATGCCGCCGGCGCCGTAGTTCCGCTCCGGCGCCGGGAGCGCGTCGCCGTCGGCGGTGGGGGTGACGTCCTCCCACTGGCCGGTGGCGAGGTCGAGCTCCCACGTGTCGTCGAGCAGCTCGAAGAAGGTCTCCGGGAGCTCCACGATCTCGCCGCCGTACACGGTGAGGCGGCCGTCGTGGGCCGCCGTGCCGGCGAAGGCCTCGTGGCGGGTGGGCGGCGACCCCTGGGCCCCGTTCGGGATCAGCTCGGTCCACTCCCCGGTGTCGAGATCGTAGCGCCACAGGTCGTTGAGGGTCTCGAACGTGGCCGTCACCCCGCCGAAGACGTACAGGTCGTCTCCGACCAGCCACATGTTGGGCCTCGACCGCCCGGTGGGCCCGCCGCCGAGGGCGTGGGGGTCCAGCATCGTCCACTCGTCGTCGGCGACGTCGTACGCCCAGAGGTCGTCGTACGCGACGAACCCGACGAAGCCGGGACCGTAGAAGGCGCCGCCGAAGACGTACATGCGACCGCGGGCGTCGTCCCCGACGGACGCGGCGAAGGCGCGGGGTGGAGGCGTGACGCCGTCGGGGTCCAGCTCGGTCCACCGGTCGGGGACCCGGTCGGGGTTCGCCGACGGTTCGAACCGGTACAGGTCGTCGTAGAAGACGTTGACGTTGGTGCGGAAGTCGTCGCGGACGCCGCCGAACAGGTAGATGTCCTCGTCGACGGTGGCGACCGCGGGCGTCGAGCGCTCCGAGGGACCCTCACCCACCGTGACGTGGACACGGAACGTGCCCTCGGACGACGGCTCGCCCCGGGCATGGATGCCCGGAGCGAGGGTGGCCACCAGCGCCGCCACGGCGAGCGCCGTGATCGCCCTCCGGGAGCGGGTGGGTGCCGTCGCGAGCCGGGCCATGCGGTTCCTCCTCGCCTCGGGGAGAGGCTCGTCCCCGGCGGTGGCACGTGCTCATCGATGCCCAAGCCACTCGGGGGAGGTGATCGTGCCACAAACCAGGCATCCTGTCACCCGCTCTCGCTGCCCGCTCAGAGCGACGCTTGGCCGGGCGTCCGTCTCACTCGTTGGTGATCGCCTGGATGGACGCGATCGGTCCGGAGATCATCCTGCCGTCGTCGAAATCCTGGAAGCGGAACCAGAGAGCTGAGTGCCCGGCATCGCCTCGCTTCTCGAAGAAGCTGTCGAGCGAGAACGAACCCTCGATGACTTTGTGCCAGCCGCCATCTGGTAGCAGCACCTCACGAACCGTCTTGGTGACGATCTTCATCCCCGCTCCTCTCGCTCGCGGCAACGGGCCTTCGTAATGACGCCGTAGTGCAGATCAAAGAGTGGGGCTGACCTACGGTTTCTGTGAGAACTCAGCCTGATCTGAGGAAACACAGTCCACTTATCTCCTATCGCATCTCGGTCGCGTCCACCCTCTCGGGTGATTGCCCGCGGACCGGAGAACAAACTGTCGCTTGAAGCCAGGCCCCTGGGGGCAGGCAGTCATTGGCGCGCCATTTCCTTGCCTTGATTCCGGCGTCATCATTCGCCAGTCGCATCGAGAACATCCTCGGTGACCTCTTCGTTGCTGACGGCAGCGGTCTCGTAGAGCTCGTTTACAGGCTCCTCGCGACGTGCTGCAGCTTTCTTCATGAAGTCCCAGGGGTCGCGCGGCGTCGGGCTCCGGGGAGCGAACCGGAAGACGCGACCCGCAGCTCCGCCCTTGCTCACGCGCTTGACCGCCGGCGGAAGATCGAGGAGTAAGGCCCCGGTGGCTCGGAGCATGTCATCACCGGCGCCTTTGATGGCAAAGACGGTCATCTTGGTCTTGAGCACAGCGGCCAGTTCATATGGGTTGTCGAGCATCTTGTAGTTGTTCGTGACGAGCCACGTGTAGCCAAGCTGATGGAGAGCGATGATGAGCTGACGATCGTCGAGGTCTTGCAGGCGGCCGTCGATCTCATCGAGGGGCACGAGGCGGATGTCCTGGATGTAGTCGGCGAGTGCCTCGAGGATCGGTTCGGGGAAGTTCGCGTCGAGCGCCAGCTCCAGTTGGTTGGGCGCCGCCATCTCGGCTCCCTACGCGGCGAGGGTGTGACTGAGCTGCCTCTCGAGGTCCACTGCATCGCTGATGGCGACGGTGCTCTCCTTCGGGTAGAGGCGATGGATCGCTTCAATCGTGAAACCTCGCTCATCGAGCGCTGCCACGGCCCTCGTCGTGAGCCTCGAATGCTCAAGGTGGGGCTCACCGCTCAGCTTCCCCGGAACGATCCGGAGATGTTCACGTGGGCGTACGAGGTTCGGCCCGTGGCCACCTCCTACCTCGAAGGGCCCGAGGATCTCAAGCATCTCATCATCCATAACGAACTGACCTGAGACGGTCGAGGTCTGTCCCTCACCAACGATGAAGATCTCGCCAGACCGATCGACGAACAGGGGAGTGCGGTGGGGATCGCCGCTGGGCCGCCAAATGTCGAGCCCCTGATCTCCGAGTTGACTCAGCGCCGACCGGACCTGGCTCATCGAACTCGCCGGCACGTCAACGCCTTCAGCATCGAACTTTCGATGTCGGAGCCAGTAGATGACTCGAAGAGCCATCAGATCGGCGTAGGACCACAGTTTCGTTCGTTTCTGGGAGATCGAGGGCACCAGGACCGACTTCCGCGCCCAATCGTAGACGGTAGAGATCGGCACGCCGGATAGAGCAACGGCGCGCTTCGCCTCATAGCAACCCTCGAAAGCCTGAAAGACACGAGTCACGGGGAAGAGCTGACCTCAGCGTCGGGGACCAACAGGTGCCAACAGTAGCCGCTGGGTAGGACACAGATCAGAGTTCCCGAACCGTTCCGCGGACACCGATCCGCGGAAATCCCTTCGAGGGGAGAGAAAGCGCGGGCAGGAGCCTCCTGAGGCGAGGCGCCAGACAAAGAACACGACCCCTCCCTCTCTCGCCGCCAGGGCAAACGCTCACAACGAAAAGGAGCGGGAACAGCAAGACGCGGGTACCCAGGCTCGTGCCTGGGTGTCGCCCACCTACCAGACCCGGTGTCGTCCAGCTACCGGAGCCGCGTCCGCGAAGTGTCGTGCACCTACCGGAGCCAGAGTGTCGTGCAGCTACCGGAACTTCCCACGAGTCGGCGGAAGTGGGGATGGACAGGGGATGGACAGACGCCCTGGTGGGTGCCGCCGCCGGCGGGCGCCGCAGGCCGTCTGACCTGCGGTTTCGGGTGGAGCCGGGGAGGGGACTCGAACCCCTGGCCTGCTCATTACGAATGAGCTGCTCTGCCGACTGAGCTACCCCGGCGAGATGCGCCACGAACTTTTCCTCAGAGCGACCGTACAGCCGTCAGAGAGAAGGAAAGAACGGTGGGCGCGGGAGGATTCTACGCGCGCGGGGGCGGCACTCCACCCGTGGGTAGCACGCTACCCGTGGGGGTCGAGCCCGGCGGCCTCCGCGGGCGCCGGCAGGTGCAGGCAGAGGTGCTCGAGCATCAACGCCCAGTTGAGCACGATGCCCTCCTGGACCTTGCGCCGGGCGGCCGAGCAGGCGTCGATCGCCTCCAGGCACGCCTTGGGCGCGAGCGAGAGGGGAGCACGGTCCCGGTTGAGGGCGGCGTCCCCGCCGACGAGCGCGTCCCGGTACACCGACTCGAGCACCGTGAGGCCGTCGGCGAGCGCGTCCTGGGTGGCGCGTTGCTCGAGCCTTCGGTGGCGCTCCTCGAGGGAGCGCTGCAACCGCCGTGCCGTCTGCTGCGGGTACCCGACCTGCTCGACCTCCGCTTCCAGCTCCTCGCGCTCGCGCTCGTGTCGGCGCCGCTGCGCCGCGCAGGCTCCGTCGACGGCCTCCATCAGCTCGCCCGCCACCACGGCCGCCGCGCCGCCGCTGCCCTCGATCCGCGTCGGAGCGGCGACGAACACCTCGCGCATCTCCCGGCCGTCGCCGGCGAGGAACCGCGCCCGGTCCATGCGCCCACCCGACAGGCGCGCCACCAACGCCGCCAGCTCGCCCTCCACACCGTCGCTCTCGAGCGCCTCGCGGACCGTGGCCGTGGCGAGAGCGCCGAAGTCGACGCGCTGGCAGCGCGACCGCACGGTCTCGAGCAGCTCCTCGGGCGCGGAGGTCAGCAGGACGAACGTCGTGCCCGACGGTGGCTCCTCGAAGGTCTTGAGCAGCTTGTTCTGGCTCTGCTCGTTCATGCGCTCGGCCTCACGGAGCACCACCACCTTGCGGCTCGTCTCGACGGGCGTGCGGAACGCCGCCTCGACGATCGAGGCGGCCTGCTCGACGCGCATCTGCGTCCCCTCGGGCTCCACCTCGTTGACGTCCGGGTGGCGGCCCCGCAACGCGCGGTCGCACACGGAGCAGTCCCCGCAGCCCTGCTGCTCGCAGAGCACCGCGGCGGCGAAGCACCGGCTGGCCTCCGCGAGGCCGGATCCCGGCGGGCCGACCAGGAGGAACGCGTGGGCCGGCTCCGCGGCGGCGCGCCGCAGCACCCGCACCGCTCGGTCCTGGCCGACGACCCGCTCCCACATCGCCGCTCAGGCTAGATCCCCGGCGAGCGGGTGGGTCCGGTGGGTCCGGTGGACCCGGTGGGACCGGTGGGTCCGGTGGGACCGGTGGAACCGGTCGGCCCGCGCGAGTCGCCGAGGTCGGGGAAGCGGCGGCACACCGCCTCCCACACCTCGCTCGAGACCTCCTCGACCGGACCGTGCGCGTCGACGAGGACCCACCCGTGGGTCTCGGCAAGCTGCCGGTAGGCCCCCAGCACCCGCTCCTGGAACGCGGAGCCCTCCCGCTCCAGACGGTCGCCCGGGCCGCCACGGCGAGTCCGGACCACCTCCTCGTGGGTGTCGAGCACCAGCACCAGATCCGGCTCGAGGGCGCCGGTCGCCCACTCGGAGAGCCGGTGGATCTCCTCGACGCCGAGCCCTCGGGCCACGCCCTGGTACGCGAGCGACGACGGCACGAATCGGTCGCTCACCACGTCGACGCCCCGCTGGAGCGCCGGCCGGACCAACTCGGCCACGTGCTGCGCCCGATCCGCGGCGATCAGGAGCGCCTCCGCGCGGGGATCGAGCCGCTCCCCGAGAACGAGGCGGCGGATCCGCTCCCCGGCTCGCGTCGCCCCCGGCTCGAACGTCGTCACCACCTCGCGGCCCCGCTCCCGCAGGCGACGGGCGAGGACCAGCGCCTGGGTGCTCTTCCCGGTGGCGTCCGCGCCCTCCAGCACGATGAAGCGTCCCCCGCTCACGAGCCGCCCACTCCCCTGTCGTCTGCTCCCCTGTCGTCTGCTCCCCGGTCGGCCGCTCCCCTGTCGGCCACTCCGCCTTCGGCGGATCCGAGCTCCGCCCGACGCTCCTGGCGCTCGCGGTGCACGTCACGGGCGGCGATGGCACCGGCGACCATGGTGAGCAACCCGCTCAACCACAGCGCCAGGCGGACCCCGGGCAGTGACACGCCCGCGACGCTCCGGTCGAAGAGCGCGCCGGAGAGGGAGTCCAGGCCGCCGGCGAGCAGCGGCCAGATCGTGAGCGAGACCACCATGGTGAGCCGGATGACCGTGTAGAGCGCGGCGAACGTGCGACCCCGGAGCTCGTCGCTCACGTTCTCGTGCAGCAGCGTGAAGCCCGCGACGTAGCCGCCGCCCGCGGCCACGCCGAACAGCGCTACCACCACCACGGCGAGGGTCAACGTCGACAGCGACGACACGACCAGGATCGCGACCCCCGAGCCCACGAGCGCGCCAGCGAAGGCCAGCTCGCGCGGGAAGTACCGCTGGACAGCGGAGAGGCCGATGACACCGACGGCCGCGCCCATCCCCATTCCCGTCATCAGCAACCCGAACCCGGCGCTGTCGGCCGCGAGCGCGCGCTCCGTGTAGACGGGACCGAGTGGGATCACCGCGGCGCCGCCGAGCAGACCCCCACCGAGGCCCGTCATCACCGAGCGCACGATCCGCACCGACGTGATGAACCGGATCCCGTCCTTGAGGTCCCGCCACGCCCGCGTCCAGTCGATCCGCTTCACCGACTCCGAGCCGGCGGGGCTCGGGAGGTACACGGTCAACACCAGCACGGCCGAGGTGATGAAGGTCAGCGAGTCGAGCCAGAGGGCGAGGAACTCCTGGTTGACCTCGACGAAGTCGACCAGGCCCGACTGGCGGATGCGGTCGGCCACCGCCGAGAGGGACGCGAAGAGGGCCGCACCGATCGGGAACGTGCCGAATCCGGCGGCCATGCCGAGGGAGTTGGCGGCCACGAGCTTGTCCTCGGGAACGAGGTTCGGCACCGAGGCATCCTTCGCCGGGGTCCACAGCAGCGTGAAGATCTCGAGCACCAGCGAGGCGAGGAACAGCATCGGGAGGTTGGTGACGAAGGGCAACGTCGCCACGACCGCGGCCCGCCCCAGGTCGGAGAACACCATGAGGCGCCGCCGGTCGATCCGGTCCGCGATCACCCCGCCCACCGGCGCGAGGAGGAAACCCGGCAACATGCGGGCGACCATCACGAGGCTGATCGCCGCCTCGGGGGTGTCGGAGATCCGGGCGGCGATCGCGAGGATGGCGACGAGGCCGATCCAGTCGCCGGTGCTGGAGACGACCTGCGCCAGCCACAGGCGGAAGTAGTGGGAGGTCCCGAAGATCCGCCAGGTCTTGAGCTCGGTGGGGCTGACGTCGACGGGATCGACCGGCGCGCCCGCCCGGGGGCGATCCGAGGTGTCCGGCAGACCGGGCCCCGAAGGCGTGTCGTCGCTCACTACTCGTTCTTGGGAGAGGTCTTCTTCGACGACTTCGACTTCGACGACTTCGAAGAGTTGGAGGTCTTCGACGAGTCGGAGGTCTTCGACGAGTTGGAGCCGGACCCGCTCGTGCTCGACTTCGACTTGGACGTGCTCGACTTGGACTTCGACTTGCTCGACTTCGACTTCGACTTGGACTTGGACTTGGACTTCGAGCCCGACGAGCGCTTCTTCTTCCCGCCGCCGCGGGCCTCGCGCTCCTTGAGCAGGTGGATCGCCTCCTCGAGCTCGACCTCCTCGGGGGTACGGCCCCGCGGAAGCGACGCGTTGAGGTTCCCGTCCGACACGTACGGGCCGTAGCGACCGTCGAGCACCTTGACGGTGTCGCCGCTGTCGGGATGCTCGCCGAGCTCCTTGATGATCTTCGGGCCGCGGCGGCGACCCTTCTTGGGCTGCTTGAGGACCTCGCGGGCGCGCTCCTCGGTGATCTCGAAGATCTGCTCCTCGGTCTCCAGGCTCCGCGTCTCCTTCCCCGCGCGCAGGTAGGGACCGAAGCGGCCGTTCTGCGCCGTGATCTCGGTGCCGTCCTCGGTCCGCCCGACCACCCGGGGCAGCGACAGGAGCGCGAGGCCGTCCTCCAGGGTCACCGTCTCGGGGTCCATGCGCGCGAACAGGCTCGCACGGGGCGGCTTGGGATCGTCGTCGGTGGCCTCGCCGAGCTGGACGTACGGGCCGTAGCGACCGTGGCGCAGCGTGACCTCCAGGCCGCTCTCGGGGTCGGTGCCGAGCACCTTCCCGTGATGGCTCGCCTGCTCGAACAGCTCGAGGGCCACCTCGACGGTGAGCTCGTCGGGAGGGAGGTCCTCGGGGATCGACGCCCGCTCCGGATCCTCGTCGTCGCCGCGCTGGAGGAACGGGCCGTAGCGTCCGACCCGCACCACGATCTCGCGGCCCTCGCCGTCGCTGCCCACGGGGATCGAATTGACCGAGCGCGCGTCGATCTCGGGGAGGTGGTCGTCGACGAGGCGCCGCAGGCCGACCTGGCCGTTGCCGAAGTAGAACTCGTGGAGCCACGGCGGGGCGTCGAGCTCCCCGCGGGCGATCGCGTCGAGGTTCTCCTCCATCCGGGCGGTGAAGTCGTAGTCGACCAGGTCGGTGAAGTGCCGCTCGAGGAGCTGCGTGACCGAGAAGGCGGTCCACGAGGGCACCAGCGCCGAGCCCTTCTTGAACGCGTAGCCGCGGTTCTGGATGGTGTCGATCACCGACGCGTAGGTCGACGGCCTGCCGATCCCCCGGTTCTCCAGCTCCTTGACCAGGCTCGCCTCCGTGTACCGGGCGGGCGGCTGGGTGGTGTGCGCCGCGACCTCGAGGTCCTCGCACTCGACGGCGTCGCCCTCCTCGACGGAGGGGAGCCTCGTCTCCTGGTCCGCGAGCTCGGCCTCGGGGTCGTCGGAGCCCTCCACGTAGGCCCGCAGGAACCCGGGGAACTCGATCGTCTTCCCCGACGCCGCGAACACCGCCTCGCGCGCGCTCGGTGCCTCCTGGGTGTCCTCGCTGTCTCCGGTCGGTGCCGCCTCGGCCGTCAGCCGCAGCGACAGGCGCTTGCCGCGGGCGTCGGCCATCTGGCAGGCGACGGTGCGCTTCCAGATCAGCTCGTAGAGCTTCATCTCGTCGCTGTCGAGCTCCGAGGCCAGGTCGTCGGGGAAGCGGAACGCGTCGCCGGAAGGGCGGATCGCCTCGTGGGCCTCCTGCGCGCTCTTGACCTGCTTCTTGTAGCTGCGGGGCTCGGCGGGCACGTACTCCTTCCCGAAGCGCCGGGTGATCTCCGAGCGGGCGGCGGAGATCGCCTGGCCGGAGAGGTTCGTCGAGTCGGTCCGCATGTAGGTGATGTAGCCGCGCTCGTAGAGGCGCTGCGCGACGGCCATCGCGCGCCCCGCCGAGAACCGGAGCTTGCGCCCGGCCTCCTGCTGGAGCGTCGAGGTGATGAACGGGGCGTAGGGTGACTGCCGGTAGTCCTTCGCCTCGACCGACGACACCGAGAACGCCGCGCCGTCGAGGCCCCGCGCGAGGGACCCCGCCGTCGCCTCGTCGAGCGCGACGACCCCCGCCTCGGTGGCCGCCTCGGTGAGCTGCCCGCTGTCCGCGTCGAAGTCCCGGCCGGTGGCCAGGCGGCGGCCGTCGAGCTCCGTCAGCGACGCGCCGAAGGTGACCCCCTCGGCGCGGAACGAGCCCTCGAGGTCGTGGTACGAAGCCGAGCGGAACGCCATCCGCTCCCGCTCGCGGACCACCACCAGGCGCGTCGCGACGCTCTGCACCCGCCCGGCGGAGAGGCCCTGGGTGACCTTCTTCCAGAGGACCTCCGAGACCTCCCAGCCCACCAGACGATCGAGGACCCGCCGCGCCTCCTGGGCGTCGACGAGACGGCGGTCGAGGTCGCGCCACTCGTCGATCGCCGTCTCGATGGCCCGCGCGGTGATCTCGTGGAACACCATCCGGCGGACCGGGATCTGCGGGTTCAGCACCTCGAGGAGGTGCCAGGCGATCGACTCGCCCTCCCGGTCCTCGTCCGTGGCGAGGTACAGATCGCTGGCCTCCGCGAGGAGCTCCCGGAGCTTGCCGACCTGGTCCTTCTTCTCGGACGGCACGACGTAGAGGGGCTTGAAGTCGCTCTCCACGTCGACACCCAGGCGCGCCCAGGGCTCGCCCTTGTAGGCCTTCGGGACCTCCTTCGCGTTGCGGGGGAGGTCGCGGATGTGGCCGACGCTCGACTCCACGATGTAGTCGTCGCCCAGGAACCCCGCGATGGTGCGGGCCTTGGCCGGGGACTCGACGATCACGAGCGGTCTGGGCATGGGACGATCTCACCTCTCCGCCGCGTTCGGGCACACGGCAGGTGGTACCGACAGGCGACGGCTTCGCTGGGACATGTGGCGTCTCGGTTTGGCAGGTCGAGCGTCCACTGTCAAGGCGCGGGCCCGGACAGGGATCACCCCGCTCCGGCGTCTACCCTAAGCCGCCGTGGTCCCGGCGCTCGTCATCGCACCCCTCGCCTCGCTCCTCGGCGGCCTCGACCCCGAGCACCTGATCGTCACCTTCGGCACGATCGGGATCCTCCTCATCGTGTTCGCCGAGTCGGGCCTGCTCATCGGCTTCTTCCTCCCGGGCGACTCGCTGCTCTTCACCGCCGGCTTCCTGGTGTCCCAGGACGTGCTGACCGTGCCGCTGCCCGTGCTGCTGGTCGGGATGTTCGTCGCCGCCGTGGCCGGCGACCAGGTCGGCTACCTGTTCGGCAAGCGTGCCGGACCGGCGCTGTTCCGGCGCCCGGACTCCCGCATCTTCAGGCAGCACTACGTGGAGCAGTCCCGGGAGTTCTTCGAGCGCCACGGCGCCAAGACGATCGTCATCGCCCGCTTCGTGCCGATCGTCCGCACCTTCGCACCGATCCTGGCGGGGGTCGGGGCGATGAACTACCGCACCTTCGTCACCTTCAACGTGGTGGGCGGGTTCGTCTGGACCTTCGGCATCACGACGCTGGGCTTCTTCCTCGGCTCGACGATCCCCGACATCGACCGGTACCTGCTGCCGGCGATCGCGGTGATCATCGTGCTCTCCGTGATGCCGGCCGTCGTCGAGATCCTGCGGCACCGCCGGCGCGGGCGCCGGACGCTCGGCGACGAGCAGACCGGGAGCGAACCGACCGGTGCCGAACCGACCGGTGCCGAGCCGACCGGTGCCGGTCCCGCGACCGAGGGGCGACCCTCCTGACCCGGAGGGCGCACCCACGGTGCGCCGGCTCCGGCGACCGTGTGCCAAGCTCATCGGCCGATGGCCGACGAGTCGCCCGACACGGAACCGGCGAGCGGCGACAGCCACGACGCACGCGCAGGCGCGCAGCGGCGGTCCCGCCGCCTCCGGGTGGTGCTCGTCTCGCTGGCAGGAGCCGCCGTGGTCGTCGCCGCGGGCGCGACCGGCCTCGTGCTCTTCCTCGGTGAGGAGGACGAGGACCCCCCGCCTCCCGCCAAGCCGCTGGCGCTCACCGCCCCCCGGAGCGTCGACGAGGTGTACTCGGCCGCCGGCGACGACCAACTCACCCCCGAGGAGATCGCCGGGGTGGTCGACTCCGTGGAGGACTACCTGCGCGCCGCCGCGATCGCCCCGATCGAGCACGATCCCGAAGCCGAGGACGGCGACGACGGCGGTGACGCCGAGGATGGCGGCAACGCCTCGGCGTCCGCGGAGCCACCGGAGCTCGGTCGGTTCTTCACCGAAGCCGCCGCACGCCGCCTCGACACCGACGACCGCCTCGCGCTCGCCGACGACTTCCTCCCCTTCGCGAAGTACGGCGTCTCCACCGAGCACGCCACCGTCGAGCTGGCCGCCCTGGTCGGCGACGGCGGGGCCGCTGTGGTCGCCGCGACGATCGACGTCCAGACGGTCGTCCGGTACGAGGACGACGACGTCATCGTCGACCGCCGCGGCCGGCTCGTCCTGGAACCGGCCGACGGGCGGTGGGTGATCCGCAGCTACGACGTCCGCGCCGAGCGGATCTTCGGTTCCGAGACCACGACCACGAGCGAGGCCGCGTTCGGATGAGCCGTCGAGTCGCGCACCTGCCGAGCTGGGCCGTCCTCGTCGTCGGTGTCGCCCTCACCGTGGCGCTCGTGGCCACGGGATCGAGCCGCGTGGACGCCGGCGAGGAGACCGTCGAGATCCACCGCATGGCCTCCGCCGACTTCGAGACGCACCCCGACGAACCGGTGTTCCTCGCCATCGTCGGCACCGACGACCGCCCCGGCGTCTCCGGCGCCCGCGCCGACGCCATCCACGTCGTCGGCATCGACCCCGAGCAGGGCCGCGCCTCGATGATCGACATCCCCCGCGACACCTGGGTCAACCTCCCCGGCCGCGGGATGAGCAAGATCAACAACTCCCACACCTTCGGAGGGCCGGAGCTGGTCGGCCGGACGCTCACCGAGCTCACCGGGGCGGACATCCAGTTCGTGATCACCACCAACTTCGAGGGCTTCACGAGCCTCGTCGAGGAGATGGAGGGTGTGCGCGCCGAGGTGCCGATCGCGATCCGGGACTCCGCCTCGGGAGCCGACTTCCCGGCTGGACGGCACCTCCTCAGCGGCGACGCGGCGCTCGCCCTCGCGCGGGCGCGCAAGGGCGTCCCGCGGGGCGACTTCACTCGGAGCTGGCACCAGGGCCTGCTGCTGCTCGACGCCCTCGAGCGGGTGCACCAGGAGGGCGACGCCCCCGAGACCACCATGCGCCTCGCCGCGATCCTCCTGCGCCACCTGAAGACCACGACGGGGGTCACCATCGGCGACCTCTACGAGCTCGGCCGCCTGGCCAACACCATCGACCCCTCCGAGGTCACCCACCGGCTCATGCCCGGCACCACCGGCTCGGCGGGCGGCGCCTCGGTGGTCCACCCGACCGGGGGCGCGGGCCCCCTCTTCGCCGACTTCGCCGACGACGGCGTCATCGACGACCCCGAGCTGGGCGACACCGGGCCCCGGCTCGAGCCCCTCGAACGGACGCAGGAATAGCCCGGGACGAGCGCCGCGCCGCCCGCGGCGCGCCGAGGTCACCCGGGTACCCTGCGACCGTGGACGCTCCCGGGCACCCACACCTCGACGCCTGCGAGACGCTCGCCACCCTCCGATCCGACCCCGAGCTCGGGGACCGGATCGTCCACGTCGAGACGATCCCGGCGCGCAGCGCCCGCCACGCGGAGCCCGCCTCGCCGCTGCACCCCGCGCTCGCCGACCGGCTGGGCGAGCGCGGCATCGACGCCCTCTACAGCCACCAGGCGCAGGCGCTCGACCACCTCAGGGCGCGACGACACGTCGTCCTGGCGACCGGTACCGCCTCGGGGAAGTCGCTCTGCTACCAGATCCCCGTCCTCGAAGCCGCGCTCGGGGACGGCAGCGACACCGCGCTCATGATGTTTCCCACCAAGGCGCTCGCCCACGACCAGATGCGCTCGCTGCGCTCCTGGCTCGTCCCCGAGGTCGAGGCCGCCTCCTACGACGGCGACACTCCCCGCGAGGAGCGCAGCCGGATCCGCCGGCGGGCCCGGACCGTCTTCACCAACCCCGACATGCTCCACGTCGGCATCCTCCCCAACCACCGCCGGTGGTCGGGGTTCTTCCGGAACCTGGAGCTCGTCGTCGTCGACGAGCTCCACACGCTGCGCGGGATGTTCGGGAGCCACGTCGCCCAGCTCCTCCGCAGGCTGCGCCGCGTCTGCGCGCACTACGGCAGCGACCCGGTGTTCTGCTTCTCGAGCGCCACCATCGGCAACCCCGGCGAGCTGGCGTGCGAGCTGCTCGGCGCACCCGTCGAGACGGTCGACGACGACGGCGCCCCACGGGGCGAGCGCTGCTTCGCGCTGTGGGAGCGACCGCTGCTCGACCCGCTCTCCGGCGACCGGATGTCGGCCAACTTCGAGACGGCCCGCCTCGTCGCCCGCCTCGCCCGCGACGGCTTGCAGACCCTCGCCTTCACCCGCTCCCGCAAGGGCTCGGAGCTCGTCGCGCAGCAGGTGCGCGACATCCTCTCCCGGGAAGCGCCCGAGCTGGTCGACGCGGTGGCCGCCTACCGGGGCGGCTACCTCGCCGACGAGCGCCGGGAGCTCGAGTCCCGGATGGTCTCCGGCGACCTCCTGGTCGTCGCCGCGACCAACGCGCTCGAGCTGGGGATCGACGTCGGCGGCCTCGACGGCATCGCCCTCAACGGCTTCCCCGGCACCCTCGCGTCCATGTGGCAGCAGGCCGGTCGGGCCGGCCGCCACCACCAGCGCTCGCTCGCGGTGCTCGTCGCCGGAGACGACCAGCTCGACCAGTGGTACCTGACCCACCCCGGCGAGCTCTTCTCCCGGCCGCCCGAGCCGGCGGTGGTCAACCCGCGCAACCCCTTCGTGCTCCGGCCGCACCTGGGATGCGCCGCCTACGAGCTGCCTCTCGAGCCGAGCGACGCCGACTACTTCGGCGACCAGATCGACGAGGTCGGCGCCGAGCTGGTCCGCGCCGACGTGCTGCGCCCCCGGGGCGGGCGCCTGCTCTGGGCGCAGCGCCGACCACCCGCCGGGCGCGTCAACCTCCGCACGGGCAGCGCCTCCGAGTACCGACTCGTCGAGTCCGGATCCTTCGACCTGATCGGGACGGTCGACGCCGGCCGCGTGCTCCAGATGGCCCACGAGGGCGCCATCTACCTCCACCAGGGACGCCAGTACCGGGTCGAGCGCCTCGACCTGCGCGACCGCGTCGCCGTGCTCGAGCCCGCCGACGACGACGAGTACACCCAGCCCCGCGAGGACACCGACCTCGCCGTCAAGGAGGTCGACGAGCACCGGCGCCTCGGCGGAGCGACCGTGCACCTCGGGGCGGTGTCGGTGACGACCGAGGTCACCGCGTACCAGCGCAAGCAGGCGAGCACCGGCGACGTCATCGAGGTCGTCGACCTCGACCTGCCCGAACGCACCCTCGAGACGCGCGCGTGCTGGTACACGCTCCCCGACGAGCTGGTCGACGGAGCGGGCATCGAGGGCGCGAGGCTGCTGGGAGCGGTCCACGCGGCCGAGCACGCGCTGATCGGGATGCTCCCGCGGTTCGCCATCTGCGACCGCTGGGACGTGGGTGGCCTCTCGACGGCGGTGCATCCCGACACGGGGAAGCCCTCGATCTTCGTCTACGACGGGTACGACGGCGGCGCAGGCATCGCCGAGCTGGGCTTCGAGCACGCCGAGGACCACCTGCGCGACACGCTCGAGCTGGTCCGGAGCTGCCCCTGCGACGCGGGGTGCCCCTCGTGCGTCCAGTCGCCGAAGTGCGGGAACTGGAACGAGTACCTCGACAAGGGGGCCGCCACCGACCTCCTCGCCGCGGTGCTCGCAACGCCCTGACGAGGCCGCGCCCACGGGACCGCCGGTGGACGCCACCGGGAGACCGCGCCCGGGTCCACCGCGGGGTACCTCAGGAGTCGCCGAGGTCCGAGGGCGCGACGGGCTCCAGGGCGCGGTCGGCCCGGCGGTTCAGGTACCAGACCTGGCCGGCGAAGATCAGCAGCAGGGTGCCGCCGGCGAGCGGCACGAGGAACGCCCGCTGCTCGTCGTCGCCCTCACCGGAGCCGGCCAGGGGGCGGCCGCCCAGGGCCTCGCCGTCCTGCTCGCCGGAGGCGCCGTAGGGCAGCTCCTCCTCGAAGCCGCGATCCTCCTCGACGACCTCCTCGACCACCTGCGGCGAGGTGCGCTCGACGCGTCGGGGCCGGGTGTCGGCCGGCGGCCGGGTCGTCTCGGTGCTCTCCGACGCCCCGCCGGTCTCGTCGGACTCGGTGGTGGAGGTCTCCTCGTCGTCCTCGTCGGGCGCCGTGGTCGTGGTGGGCTCCGGTTCCTCCTCCACCTCGATCTCGGTCGGCTCACCCTCGGGGCGGGCCCAGGCCGAGACGAGCTGCGCCTCCTCGCCGCTCTCGTCGGAGCGCAGCGAGGCGACGCGGTACCGGTAGACGCCGGGGCCCGCCGACTTGAAGCTGACGGCGATCGAGGACGTGTCGGCGATGGTCTGCCAGTCGTCGCTGTCGCAGTCGTCGGACGACGAGGCGACGATGCACTCCTGGATGCGGTAGCCGTCGAGGTCGTACTGGTGGGAGACCGCGTTCCAGCTCACACCGATGCGCTCCTCGTCCTCGTCGTAGGTGAGCTCGACGCCGGTGGGCTGCTCGGCCGGGTTGCGGACCCCGAGCGCGAGCTCGTCGCTGTCGGAGGGGTCCTCTTCGGAGGTCGCCGAGCCCGTCAGCGTGGCCGTGGCGTGGATCCGGTAGCCGCCGTTGGGGATCGGCGTCCCGCCCAGCTCGGGGTTGTCGCCGTCGCAGTTCTCGACCCCTTCGTCGGGTGCGTCTCGGGTCGCGTCCCACACGAACGCGAGCGTGAGGCTGCCGTCCGGTCGGGTGTCCTCCTCGCCGAGCTCGGGGTCCGGGTAGGTCTCGGAGCAGAAGACACCGGCGGCCTCGCCGTCCGCGTCGCGCAACTCCACCCGGTAGGAGCGGATGCGCTGGAAGTCGTACGTCTCGGTGACCTCGACGACGACCTGCGTGGCTCCCGAGACCGGGTCGGCCGCAGGCTCGGTGATCTCGACGGAGACCTGCTCCTCCTCACCCTCCTGCGCGTCGGCGGGCGCGAAGGACGAAGGCGCGAGGATCAGCCCGAGCGCTGCGACGGCGAGTGCGACGGTGCGGTGCATGGTGTTGGGTCCTCGTGGTGTCCGGTCGACGCTGCGCTGTGCTGCGCTCACGCGGACTCGACGAGCTCGGCCCGGACGATGAGACGCTCACGGGCGGAGCCCTTGGGGTGACAGGTGGTGAGGGTGAGGGTCCGGCTGTCCGGCGTGTTGGCGATCGGCTCCCAGTCGTGCGAACCCACGACGTAGGGATCGCGGCGCACCTCGTAGACGTGCTGGCCCACCGGGGTCCGCAGCACGATCCGGTCGCCGGTCGCCAGCTTGTCGAGGTCGTGGAACGGACGGCCGTACGTGGTGCGGTGCCCGGCGATCGCCACGTTGCCCTCCTCGCCGGGGAGCGGGGTCGCCGGGTAGTGCCCGGCCCCCGCCCGCAACGCCGACGCGGAGGTGCCCTCCACGACGACGACGTCCACGCCGAGCTTCTCGATTTCGAGGCGCGTCAGGGCGTCTCCGGACTCCAGGGCGTCCTGCGAGTACCGCTCGCGGAGCTCCTCGGAGGTCAGCTCGCTGGTGAGGCGGTCCTGGAGGCGGCTCTGCCACAGGTTCGTCGCGAAGGGGTACGCCAGCATCCCCACGCCGACGACCGCCAGGAGCACGGACAAACCGGACAGGGCTCGTCGTGCCCAAGCGTTCCGGGTGAGCCACTGCATCTCGCTACCTCTCCGGTCGTACCCTCGTGTGTGTGTGGTTGGCGACTGCGTGCAGGGTTTCCTGCTGCCGGCGGTCAGCTTTCGCTCGCTTCCGCCCGACTCGGGGCGGTTCGTCGAGCTGCGACCCACCACGAGCGTAGTGCTCACGGTCCCCGAAGGGTGGTCGCTCGCGGCGGGGATCAGGCGCCGGGAACCTCGAAGAGCGGGCCGATCTCGGCGGCGGCGGTGGCCCTCACCTCCACCGTGACCCCGGCGAGGAGGAGCAGGCCTCGCGAGACCTCCACCTCGACGCGCCGCCCGCTGCATCGGCAGCGCTCGAGCTCGGCCCCGTTGTCGGCGGCGGTGCTCGCCGCTGCCTCCCGGGCCGCGGTGACGCCGCGCCCGAGCGCCAGGGTGTCGGCCGCGGCCAGCGCCGCGGCGTCGGCAGCCGTCTGCGCTCCGGCACGGCCGGCGGCGGCCGTCCCGAGGCGGGCCACACCGACGAGCACCGCCGCCGACAACACGAGGAGCGCAGCGGTCACCACCAGGACCGAGCCCCGCTCGCCTCCCGGTCGCCTCACCGCTCGACGCGCATGACGGCGCGAGCGCTCAGCAGCGGGTCGGGAACGAGGGGCCCGACGATCGGCAAGCTGGTGGGCGAGCGGTACCGGACCTCGACCTCGATCGGCTCCCCCACACCGGGGCGTGGACCCACCTCCACCTCGGCGTCGTCGAGCACGGCCCGGGCGGCTCGAGCCGCCCGGGCCGGGTCGGGGTCGACCGCCGCGGCCCGCGCCGCCTCACGGGCCGCGTGGACCACACCGACCTGGTCGCGTGCGACCAGCCCGACCTGCGCGATCCCCAGCATCACCACGAGGAGCAGGGGCACGACCAGCGCGAACTCGACGGAGGCCTGGCCCGCTTCGCGACCCCGTCTCACTGCACCTGGGAGACGATCTTCTCGAGCACCCGGGTGAAGAAGGCCTGGAAGCCGCTGCGCCCGAAGGCGATCAGCGCCGCGGCGACACCGGCGGCCGCGACGATCACCAGGCCGTACTCCGCGGTGGCCTGCCCCTCCTCGCGGGCGAGCCACCGGGCCTGGAGCCCCACGGCTCGCCGCCGTGCCGCCTCCTCAAGTCGGCCGGGGACGGTCGTGACGAACGTGACGACGGAATGCACACCCATGCTGTCCTCCTGTGGTCGCGCGGTGGTGTCCGAGAGCCGGCCGCCGCAGGGGCGGCGCGACGAGGCCGCCGCAGGGGCGGCGCGACGGGGTCGTGGCTCACGACCCGAAGCCGGCGAGCAACGAGGGCACGACGGCGAGCAGCAGGAACGCCGGCAGGACGAGGAACACGAGCGGGAACAGCAGGCGGACGGGTACCGTGCGCGCCCTGGCCTCCCGGTGCCGGCGGCGCTCGGCCCGCAGCTCGGCCCCGAGGGCGGCCAGCGACGAGCCGACGGCGGCGCCGAGCTCGTCGCTCACGCCGAGCACCTCGACCAACGCCTCGGCTCCGGGCGCCTCGCGCGCCAGCGCCTCGAGCGCATCGCGCAGGCCGGCACCCGCGTCGAGGGCGGACACGGCGGCGGAGAACGCCGGGGCGAGCACCTCGGGCACCGTCGCTTCGGCCGTGCGCAGCGCGTCCGCGGGGGTGAGCCCGGCGCCGAGCGCCATGCGCACCACCTCGACGGCGACGGGGAGGTCGTCGGCCTGGCGGCGCCGCCGCCTCGCAGCGCTGCGTGCGGCGAGCAGCCCCACCGGGAACCCAGCCGGGAGCCGAGCCGGGAGCCGGCTGCGCCACCGCGGGCGGTTCGCACTCCGGCTGGTCCGCTCGCCGCCCGCCGGGTGCTCCCCGTCGCGCTCGAGCGCACGGCGTCGCGCCCGCCGGCGTCCGAGGAACGCCCGGGCGGCTCCCAGCGCGAGGAGGGCCCAGCCCCAACCCAGGGCCCCGGTCATCGCTCGACCGCCACGATCCGGCTCATCCACACGACCGCCAGGGCCTCGAGCGCGAGCCCCGCCACCAGCACGAGCCGCCCGGTGGAGGTCCCGACGAGCATCGCGGCGGCGTGGCCGTCGGAGGCGGTCGAGAGCAGCAGCGACACGACCGGGAGACCGCCGACCACGACGGCCGACAGGCGGCCCTGCGCGCTCTGCGACCTCGCCTCGGCGAGCGCCGCGAGCTCGTCGCGCAGCGCCGCGGCGGCCCCCTCGACCGCGCTCGCCGCCGAGCCTCCCTCGGTCGCCGTGACGCGCAGGACCGCGGCGACGACGGTCAGGTCGCGGTGCTCGCGCCCGCGCCCGCGGGTGCGGAGCCACGCCGCCAGTGCCTCGCGGAGCCCGAAGCCGAGATCGAGGCGACGCACGATCGCCCCCGCCTGGAGGCCCGCCGCGCCGGGCCGCGACGCCATGCGCTCCAGCGCGGAGACCACGGTGCCTCCGGCCCGCAGCTCGTGAGCGACGTGGTCGAGGATCCTCGGCAGGGCGCGCCGCATCCGCTCCGCGGCGCGACGGCGCAGGTACCAGAGCCCCAGTGGGGCCGACCCGGCCGTCGCCGCGAGGAGGACGACGGCGAGGGCGGGGCCGGCCACCACGGCGGCGGCGACGGCGACGCCGAGCGCACCGAGACCGCCCCGGATCACGTCCTCGGCGGAGACGCGCACCTCGGCCTGCGACAGGAGCAGCGAGAGGCGAGCAGAGAGACGAGTAGAGAGGCGACCCGAGGAGCGGGCCGGGAGACGGGCACCGACGAAGCGCGCGCCGGCCACGCTCCACCGGGAACCGCGGCGAGCCCCGCTCCCGCGACCGCTCCCGCTGCCGCCCTCGCGGTGTCTCGCCAAGCGCTCGAGGGCGTCGGCCCGCCACCCGCGGCGCCAGAGCACGGCGCAGGCCCCCAGCCCGCAGGCCGCGGCGACGACCCCCATCACCCGGCCCCCGGACCCCGGCCGATCCCACCGGACGGGCGCCGGAACGGCCGCCTGGGCGGCGCGACGGTGCCGCGGCTGCGCTCGTAGAGGGTGCGCACCGAGAGGGCGGCGGGTTCGCCGTCGACCTCCGCGAGCACCTCGACGGCTCGCCCCTCGCCGTCGACGCGGCGCAGGTGCACCACGGCGTCGATGGAGGCGAGGAGCTGCGCCCGCAGCGCGTCGACCGAGAGACCCCGGCCGGCACCCAGGGCGAGGTGCTCGAGTCGGAGGAGGCCGTCGAGCGGGCCGTTGGCGTGCACCGTGGACAGCGAGCCGTCGTGGCCGGTGTTGAGCGCCTCGAGCATGTCCAGGGCCTCGGGCCCGCGCACCTCGCCGACCACGATCCGGTCGGGACGCATCCGCAGCGCCGCCCGCACGAGCTCGCGCATCGAGACCCCGCCGACACCTTCGGCGTTGGGTGGGCGGACCTCGAGGCGCAGCACGTGGGGTCGCCGGAAGCGGAGCTCGGCGGTGTCCTCGATCGTGACGACGCGCTCGGCGGCGGGGACGAGCGCGGAGAGCGCGTTGAGGAAGGTCGTCTTGCCGGAGCTGGTGCCGCCGGTCACGACGAGGTTCCAGCCCCGAGCGACGACCGACTCCAGCAGCGCCTCGAGCTGCCGGTCGACGCCGAACTCGACGAGGGAGAGCTCGCGGGCGGCGAAGCGCCGGATGGTCACGTAGGGGCCGTCGACCGCGAGGGGCGGGATCACCGCGTGGAAGCGCGACCCGTCAGCGAGCCGGGCGTCGACGACCGGGGACGAGCGGTCACAGCGGAGGCCGGCGCCCGTCACGGCCCGCTCGATCACCCACCGGATCGTCGCCGCGTCGAGCGCGACGCCGGCGGCCTCGAGGCGTTCGGCCCGCTCCCCCCAGACCGGCGCGGGACCGTTGACCATGACCTCGCTCACCTCGGGATCCGCGAGCAGCGGCTCGATCGGGTCGAGGCCCACCACGTCGTCGACGACCGCGTCGACGACCGCCGCGCTCGTGCTCTCGGCGAGGAGCGGAGCCTCCTCGCGCACCAGCTCCTCCAGGTGCCTCCGCAGGTCGCGGCGCCCCTCTTCTTCGCTCATTGTGTACGGACGTAGGGCACGCCGACGTTTAAGTACCCCGCGATACGTGGTAGCGCCCGACAACCGTCAGAGGAGCAACCGTCGCGCCAAGGGCACGGCGGCCGCCGGGACCCGGCCGGTAGCGACCCAACGCTTATACGTCACCGGTGATATCGGGATGGGAGCGCGACGCGTTCGCGCGCGGCT